>CAZKGO010000034.1:33639-43306 GCA_964552235.1 uncultured Spirochaetales bacterium
GCGCAGCATCGCCGAGACCTCGCCGCGGTCGTAGCTGTGGGCAGCCAGGGCCGCGGCCGTAGTCGAGAGGAACGTCTCGATGATGTCGAGCCGGCTCGCGTGGGGAAAGAAGACGCCTGAGGCGGCGAGCTGCTGCTCGGCGTCGGGTCCGCAGAAGACCTCCAGAGCAGTCAGCAGCGATTCGGGGTTCTCCTCGGACCAGGAGCCGGTGATGTCGCCCAGGCCGAGCACCGAGCGGTCGGTCGTGGCCGCGGCGTACATCAGGCGGTAGAACTCCAGCGGCTCGACTCCGAGGGCGTCGCGCACCTCGGTCGCGCTCACCTTCCAGGAGCCCTTCGCGTCGGCGCGAGCCGCGATCAGATCGACGACGGCCGCCGGGTCCCGCCGCGCGACCTCGGAGCGTGCCTGCGGCCGCCTCACGAGGGCGCGCCTCCCCTGGCGAAAGCGAAGCGAGCTGCAGGTCGGCCTCGCACCATGGGCGCAATGTAGCCGGCGCGCCGGCTGGGGAGCAAGGCCCGAGGCTGCGCCCTAAGGGGCGCCGCAGCCTTCGGTTGCCGCGGCCCCGGCGCCGGTGCTACGATGCCCGCTTGCGGGGGAACATGTATGGACGTCAGGAGCGTTGCGGTGGCCGGGACCGGCCAGATGGGGCCGGGGATCGCGGCGGTGTTCGCGCTGGCAGGCCGCAGGGCCGTGGTCGTCGGCCGCACGAGGGAGACAGCCGAGCGCGGCGTCGCCTCGGCGCGCGCCTGCATCGAGACGCTGCGGGCGAACGACCTGGTCGACGCCGGCTCGGCGGCTGCCGCGGCAGCCCGCATCTCGGCCTCGACGGATCCCGAAGCGGCGGTCAGGGAGGCCCAGCTGTTCGTCGAGTCGATCCCCGAGCGCCTCGAGCTCAAGCAGGAGCTCTTCGAGCGCCTCGACCGGGCGTCGGCCGACGCCCTGCTGTGCTCCAACACCTCGGGCATCAGCATCACGCAGATCGCGGCCCGCTGCCGCAGACCCGAGCGGGTGATGACCACCCATTTCTGGAACCCGCCGCACCTGATGCCGCTGGTCGAGGTGGTGATGGGGCAGAGCACGGACCTCGCGCTGGCGCAGGGCGTGGTCGAGCTGCTGCGCGGCTGCGGCAAGGTGGCGGTGCTCGTGCGCAAGGACGTGCGAGGCCAGCTCGGCAACCGCATCCAGCACGCGATGGTGCGCGAGTGCATGCACATCGTGGCCGAGGGCATCGCCAGCCCCGAGGACGTGGACCTCGCGATCAAGGCCGGGGTGGGGCTGCGCACTCCCGTCTACGGCCTCTTCGAGCACCACGACCTCGTGGGCCTCGACGCGGTCAAGCTGATCCAGGACTACGTGGTACCCGACCTGAGCACGGTGCAGGGAGCCTCGCCGATCCACAACGAGAAGGTCGCCCGCGGAGAGCTGGGCGCCAGGACCGGCAAGGGCTTCCTGGATTGGCCGCCGGGAAAGGCCGAGCAGGTCAAGGCGCGGCGTGACGCCTTCATCATGGAGTTCCTCAAGCTCCAGAAGGCCGGCCGATTCGACTGACCGGCCGGCGCCCTCCGCTCCCGGCGCGGCATTCGGGCGGGGCTCGCAGAGGCGCACGGGGAGTCCGGGAAGCGCGAGCTACGGGGCGATCGGGTCTGCGAGCCTCCGCGCGGGTGAGTGAGGGCCCTGGTCAGCCCCGCGGCAGCTGCGCCACCCGCCGGTAGGCGATGCTCCTGCGCTTCCAGGTGTAGGTCACGTGCAGCGCGGCCTCGCCTCCGCGGCCTCCCCAGACGACTGCCGGATAGGAGAACTCGTTCGGCCTGAAGGCGCGGTCGAGCCTGACCGCGGCCTCGTCGAAAGGCGGGTCCTCGTCCTCGAGAACCAGCCTTTCGCCCCAGCTCGCCCCGTTGTCGTTCGAGAACATGAGCACGAGGGGGGTCCGCTTGCCCCAGTCGGCCCCCACCGGATTGCAGCAGAGCGCGAGGGTGCCGTCAGGCAGGCGCTCGACGTCGATGCCGCTGTTGTTGTTCGGCAGGTCGGTCGGCCTCGCCGGGCTCCATGTCCTGCCGCCGTCTCGGGAGTCGCTGCGGCAGATGCGGCCGCAGGTGCTGCGCAGCAGCATGTGCACGGCGCCCGGCCGCGACTCCCAGAGCGTCGGCTGGATGATCCCCTTTCCGGCGAAGCTCGCGTGGTCGAGGGGCACGGGCCCACCGAGGCGCCAACTCGTTCCGTCATCGCCGCTGAGGGTCACGGCCGCGTCCCACTCGCCGGCCGTTTCCCGCGAAGTCGGGGCGAGCCACGTGCCGTCCGCGAGCACGATCGGCTTGTCCTTGACGGGACCAGGCGGGAATCCGCCGATCGAGGCGAGCTCGCGCGGCGCGCTCCACGTGCGGCCGGCGTCGACGGACGTCATGACGCGCGTCCTCCAGCGCGGCACGTCGATCCCCACCTTGTAGAACAGGTGCAGCCGCCCGCCGGGCGACGTCGCGAGCACGGGGTTCCAGTGCGGCAGTCCCTCGGCGGCGGCCACCCTTTCGGGAGCCGACCAGCCCGAGGCCGAACGCCGGGCAAGCCATATGCCCACGTCCGGGTGGCTCTCGTAGGGCCCCGCGAACCACGCTGCGAGCACGTCTCCGTCGGCGAGCGGCAGCACCGTGGAGGCATGGCAGCTGCGGAACGGCATCGGTCCGGCCGGGTCGCAGATCAGCTCGCGAACGGGGACGGCTCCTGGCATCTCATCTTCCTCCATGGGTCCAGTCGGCAAAGTCGTCATGCTCCTCGGCCCAGCGGCGGCCCAGCTCGTGCAGCGATCGCAGCAGTTCGCTGCAGGCCGGATCGCGGGCCGCGTTCCGCATCTCCAGGGCATCGGAGACCAGGTCGTACAGCTCGGGCTCATCCTCCGGATCGTGGACGTACTTGTGCGTGCGGGTGATGACCGCGCGGCGGATGTCGCCCACGGCGTGATTGCCCGAGTACTGGCAGAACAGGGGCTGCTCCTCGGGCTCCCGCGCCAGGCGGATGGCGGCGGCGAGGCTTCGGCCGTCGCAGTCCTGGGGCGCGGGCAGCCCGAGCAGGTCGAGGAGCGTGGGCGCGACATCGAGGTGCGAAACCGGCGTCTGGAACAAGCGCGGCGCCAGGCCGGGGACGCGCAGCAGCAGGGGAACGCGGATCGCCTGCTCGTACATCTCCATCTTCTGGTACATGCGGTGCTGGCCCAGGTGTTCGCCGTGGTCGGAGGTAAAGAGCACCAGCGTCGACTCCGCGAGTCCGGTCTCGCGCAGCGCCTCCAGGATGCGGCCGATCTGGCGGTCGGCGAGGCTGACGAGCGCGAGGTGGGCCGCCCACGCCGCGCGCCACTCCTGGAGGCTCACCCCCTCGGCCAGCTGAGCGGCCACGCCCTTTCTGCGGCCCGCAGGCTCTCCCGCCGCGATGGCGCCGACGTTGGACGGCAGCGTCACCCTGTCCTGAGGAAAGAGGTGCAGAAAGCTCTCCGGCGCGACCAGCGGAGGGTGAGGCGCCCAGAACGCCACGAAGAGCGCGAACGGCCGGCGGGCGCCGCGCAGGTACTCCTCGGCGCGGTCGCCGAAGTACAGGTCCTTGAACCAGGAATCGGGCTCCTCCCACACGCCGACCCGGGTATTGGAGTATCTCCGTTCGACCCTGACCGCTCCCTCGCGCTCGCTCACCGTGCTGCGGTAGACGGCATCGTCGATCGGCGAGGAGGCGAGCCCCTGCTTGCCGAGAAAGGCCCGGTGCGCGGTCTCGTCGACCCACTCGACAAAGGAGACGCGCTCCCGCAGCTCGGGACGGACGCGCACGTGATGGACGCCGACGTGGGCCACCTGGTAGCCGGCTTCGGCCAGATGCTGGTGCAGCGGCCGGTGATTGCCGGCTGACGAGCCCTTCCAGTCGTTGCATACCACGCCGTTGCGCGTCGGGGCGAGACCCGTGGCGAGGGCCGTGCACGCAGGTACGCACAGCGGGCAGGCGGTGTAGGCGCGCTCGAACCGCGCGCTGCGGGCCGCCAGGCGATTGAGGAAAGGCGTCACCTCCCGGCCGCACTGCGACATGCCGAGGCTGTCGTGCCGCTGGTGGTCGGTCATGACGAACACCAGGTTCTGCGGGTGGTCCACGGCAGGACCTCCTGTGCACCGCTTGCGCCGCAAGCCTGTTCGCAGTCGTCTTGCGCCCGACGGCGGGCACATCTTATCATGGACGCCGCCCCGCGAGGAGAAAAAAGATGAAGATCGCCCTCATCGGCGCCGGCAGCTTCGGGTTCACCCGCAAGGTGGTGACGGACATCCTCAGCTTTCCCGCTCTGGCGGGGGCCACGCTCGCCCTGATGGACCTCAACGAGGAGCGCCTGGCCCTCATCCGGCAGGCGGTGGACAAGATCGTGGCTGCGGGAGGCTATCCCGCGCGGGTCGAGGCCACGACTGACCGGGGGCGGGCCCTCGACGGGGCCGACGCCGTGGTGATCACGATCCTGGTCGGCGGGGTGAACGTGTGGCGCCACGACATCGAGGTGCCCAAGCAGTTCGGCGTGGACATCAACATCGGCGACACCCGCGGCCCCGCGGGGATCTTCCGCGCCCTGCGCACGATTCCGGTGATGCTGGACATCGCCCGGGACATCGAGCGGCGCGCCCCGCAGGCCATCGTGCTGAACTACACCAACCCCATGGCCATGGTCAGCCGCGCCGTGCAGGCCGCCACCCGTCTGGAGTACGTGGGTCTCTGCCACAGCGTGCAGGGCACGGCCGAGATGCTGGCGCGCTGGATCGGGGCGCCGATGAGCGAGATCACCTACACCTGCGCCGGCATCAACCATCAGGCCTGGTACCTGGAGTACCGCTGGAAGGGAAAGGATGCCTACCCGCTGCTGCGCGACGCGGTCAAGCGGCCCGAGGTCTACAACGAGGAGCAGGTGCGCAATGAGATGTTCCTGCACCTCGACTACTACGTCACCGAGAGTAGCGGGCACGCCTCGGAGTACAGCGCGTGGTTCCGCAAGAGGCCCGACCTGATCGAGAGGTACTGCACCCACGGCACGGGATGGAACCCGGGCCGCCACGCCTACATCCTGGATACCTACCGCAAGCGCGAGGCCACGTGGAAGGACGAGATCACCAGGTGGCTTGCCGAGAAGACCGTCGACCTCGCTCCATCGCGCGAGTACGCGGCAGCCATCCTCAACGCCGTGATCGGCGACGGGACGCTGTTCGAGTTCAACGGCAACGTGCGCAACAGCGGCCTCATCGAGAATCTGCCGCCCGACTGCTGCGTCGAGGTGCCGGTCGTGGCCTCGCGCGGCGGGCTGCAGTCCGTGCACACCGGCCCGCTGCCCGCCCACCTGGCCGTGCTCACCTCCGTCAACGCGCAGTGCGAGGAGCTGGCTGTGCAGGCTTCGTTCGAGGGCAACCGGCGCAAGGTGTTCCACGCGATCTGCATGGATCCCCTGACCAGCGCCGTGCTCAGCCTCGAGGAGATCAGCCGCATGGTGGACGCCCTGTTCGAGCGCAACCGCGACTGGCTGCCCCAGTTCCGCGCGCGGTAGAGCCGGTGCCTCCTGTACCCTCGGCCGAACGCGCAGCCCGGTCTTGCGGGCGAGCGTCACCCCGATCGCGCTTCGCGCGCTCCCGGAGGCGCAGCGTCTTCGCTGGGGCAGTCTGCGAGGCTTGCCCGGGCGCCATGACATTCCCGACCTTCGGTCGGGACCAAAGCGCCATGTCGCGCCACCCCGACCCCACTTCGCGGGCTCGGGCCTGCGGGGGCCCGGCACATCCGTACCTTGCCCCAATCGGCAGGCGCCGGTAGAATCCCGCGATGCGCATCCTAGACCTGTGCGGCGACTGGACCCTCTCCCGGGCTGACGGCGGCGGAAAGCCGATCCCGGCGATCGTACCGGGCTGCGTGCACACCGACCTGCTGGCCGCGGGCGTCATCGAAGACCCCTTCTACCGCGACAACGAGAGCCGGCTCCAGGGAATCGGCGAGACCGACTGGCTGTACTGCCGGTCGTTCGAGGTCGACTCCGGCCTGCTGGCCGCCGACGCGGTCCTGCTGCAGGCCGAGGGGCTTGACACGCTGGCCGAGATCAGGATCAACGACAGGCCCGTCGGCCGGACGGACAACATGTTCCGCCGCTGGGAGTTCGACGTGCGCTCGCGCCTGGTCGAGGGCGAGAACCGGATCAGCATCCGGCTGGAATCGACCTACCCGCTGATGCGCGCGCACCAGGCGGTGCGCTACCTGCACCACACCGGCATCGGCAGCCACCGCATCGAAGGCGGCAACCGCATCCGCAAGTGCCAGTGCCACTACGGGTGGGACTGGGGCCCGATGCTGGTCACCGCCGGCATCTGGAGGCCGATCCGGCTGGCGGCCTGCTCGCGGGCTCGGATCTCCGACCTGCGCATCGCCCAGGTGCACAGCCGCGGCCGCGTCGACCTCGAGGTGGCGGTGGCGGTCGAGGCGTGGTCCGGGGCGCCGACGCGCGTCGAGGTGACGGCGAGCTTCGGCGGCGCGCCGGTGGCCCGCCAGGAGGTCCGGACCCGGAGGGGAGCGGCGACCGCCCGGCTGCGCATCGACGACCCGAAGCTGTGGTGGCCCAACGGGATGGGAGATCAGCCGCTGTACGACGTCGCCGCCCGGCTGCTCGACGGCGATGGCGCCGTGGTCGACGACAGCCGGCGCACCGTGGGCCTGCGCACCCTGCGGCTGGAGCGCAACAGCGACGCGTGGGGCGAGAGCTTCCAGTTCGCGGCCAACGGCAGGCCCTTCTTCGCCAAGGGGGCCAACTGGATCCCCGCCGACTCGTTCGTGACCCGCATCACGGCGGCGCAGTACGAGGACCTGGTGCAGGCCGCAGCCGACGCCCACATGAACATGCTGCGCGTGTGGGGCGGCGGGGTCTACGAGGACGACCTCTTCTACGACCTCTGCGACCGCAAGGGCATCTGCGTCTGGCAGGACTTCATGTTCGCCTGCAGCGCCTATCCGGCCTACGACGAGGAGTGGATGGCCAGCGTCCGGGCCGAGGTCTCCGACACGGTGCGGAGACTGCGCCACCATGCCTGCCTCGCCCTGTGGTGCGGCAACAACGAGATCGAGCAGATCAAGGGGCTGGTCGGGCCCGACGTCGCCGCCGGCCAGATGACGTGGCCGGAGTACAGAAAGCTGTTCGACCGCCTGATCCCGGGCGTCGTGGCGAAGCTCGACCCGGAGCGCGACTACTGGCCCTCGAGCCCGCACTCGCCGCAGGGCGACCGCCGCGACGTGCAGAACCCGCGTTGGGGCGATGCGCACCTGTGGGAGGTCTGGCACGGCCGCAAGCCCTTCGAGTGGTACCGCACCTGCGAGCATCGCTTCGCCAGCGAGTTCGGCTTCCAGTCGTTCCCCGAGCCCCTGACGGTCGACGCCTACACCGCGGCCGAGGACCGCAACATCACCTCGTTCATCATGGAGGCGCATCAGAGGAGCCGCATCGGCAACGAGGCGATCATCCAGTACATGCTGTCCTGGTTCCGGCTGCCGACGGGCTTCGAGAGCACCCTGTGGCTCTCGCAGATCCTGCAAGGGATGGCGATCAAGTACGCCGTCGAGCACTGGCGGCGCACCAGGCCGCGGGGCATGGGCACCCTCTACTGGCAGCTCAACGACTGCTGGCCGGTGGCGAGCTGGTCCTCGATCGACTACTTCCACAGGTGGAAGGCGCTGCACTACATGGCGCGCCGGTTCTTCGCGCCGCTGCTGGTCTCGGCGGTCGAGGACGCGGACAAGGGCTCCTGCGAGATCTGGGTCACGTCGGATCTGCCTGCCGCCACGGAAGGGCGGATCCGCTGGGACCTCACCGACCTGGCGGGCAGGACGGTGCGCAGCGGCCGCGAGGACGTGGCCATCGCCGCGGAAAAGAGCCGGCGCGTGACGACGCTGCGGTTCCCCGAGGAGATCAGGTCGAGAGGCGCGCGCAGCCTTCTTCTATGGATCGACCTTTCCCAGGGAGGCAAGTCTGTGTCGACCAACCTGGTCACCTTTGCCCGGCCCAAGCACCTCGAGCTGCCCGATCCGGGACTGCGCTGCAAGGCGCGGCGCCTCAAGGACGGCTCGTTCGCTGTCACCGTGTCGGCGAGGCGGCCGGCCCTCTGGGTCTGGCCCGACCTGGCCGGAATGCCGGCGCGCTACTCGGATCGCTTCTTCCACCTGGCAGCCGGCGAGAGCGCGGAACTCACCATCACGCCTGAGAAAGAGACAAGCGAAGGCGACTTCGGCCGGCGGCTCGTGGTGCGGAGCCTGCGAGACACGTACGCGGGCGGCGCCGAGGCTCGCTGAACGAGCCGGAGGGCGGACGCAGCGTTGAAATCGCCCTCAGGCGGGGTTATCCTCAGATCGATGAAACGCCGCGACGTCCGTTGGGCAGTCGCGCTTGCGTTCGTGGCGCTCGTCTGCGGTTGTCAGCGCCCCGAGCCCGCGGCTCCTCCGCTCACGGTAACGGAAAAGGCTCTCGCGCCCGTCGCCGCTCCGCAGCCCCGACAGGCCCTGGTGACCTTCCTCTCCGGTGAGGTGCTCGCGAGCCGCGCGGACGCATGGGCGCCGGTGGAGATCGGCGATCTCATCGACGAGCGGCAGAGCCTGCGGGTCGGCGAAGCTTCGTTCTGTGAGCTGCAGTTCGGCGAGATGGCTGCCGTGCGCGTCGATGCGAACACGGAGGTCGCCCTCGCCGCGGTCTCGCTCCAAGCGAACAAGAGCCAGGTCGGCGTCGGCCTCACGGCGGGCGCCGTGCTGTGCAAGGTGCACAAGCTGGGCGGCCAGGACCGCTTTGTCGTGACCACCCGCAGCGCCGTCTGCGGTGCGCGGGGCACGGAGTTCCTAGTGCGCGACGGGCAGAACGCGCCTGCCGTGGTGGCCGTGCGCGAAGGCGAGGTGAGCGTGCTGCCCGCCGGCGTCGACCTGGCCGCCCTCCGCGAACAGGCCTCCACGCCCGAGATCCGCGCGCTGCTGGCCCGCATCGAAGCCTCCGCGCCGGTCGTACGGGCCAACGAACAGATGGTCGTCGAGGAGCGGGCTGTCGAAGCCGCCTCGGCAGCCGTGGCCGCGCTCTCGCAGTCGATCCAGGATGCCGAGAGCGGCCGGGCGCCCGCCGCCGCTTCCGTGGCCGCGGTCGAGGCGCAGGTCAGCGCCGTCGTCGCCGCGATCGGCCGCTCCGTGGAGCCCCCCACCGCGGTCGCTGCGGACACGCAGAGGCAGCTGCAGGTTGTCGAGCAGGTCAGGCTGGTCGAACTGACGGTCGCGCCCCAGGCCGCGCCGGGCGCACAGGAGCCGGCCGCGGCGAGCGCCCGGCCGCGCCTGGTCAAGGTCTCGATCTTCGCCGATCCGTCGGATGCCGAGATCGCGCTCGGCGGCGTGCGGGTCGCACGCGGCAGCTACTCCGGTCTGTTCCCCGCGGGAGAGCGCCTGCGGTTCGTCGTGGGCCGCGAAGGCTTTCAGAACGGCACCGTCGAGGTGACGCCAAGAGAAGGCTCCGACGCGGCCTACGACGTGGCGCTGCAGAAGATCGTTTCCCGCGCCCGCAGTCAGCGGCAGGGCGAATCGGTGGCCCGGGTCCCGCAGGCGCCAGCCGCAGCCGCGCCGCAGCCGAGGCCCGCAGCGCCTCCAGCGCCGAAGCCGGCCGGGCCCGCTG
>CAZKGO010000035.1:0-20400 GCA_964552235.1 uncultured Spirochaetales bacterium
TGATCTTCATGATCTCGACCTCCCTCAAGACCCCCGAGCAGGTGGCGGCCTACCCGCCGCAGTGGATACCGAAGCCTTTTGTGTGGGAGAACTACGTCGAGGCCTGGGAAGTCCGCACCATCAAGCGGGTGACCATGGGCACGTGGCTGCTGAACACGCTCAAGGTGGCGGCGATCGACACGCTGGGCAGCCTCTTCTTCTGCTCGCTGGCTGCTTACGCCTTTGCACGGCTGCGCTTTCCCGGCAAGGGCATCGCCTTCAGCGCCCTGCTGGCGACGCTCATGATCCCCTACACGGTGCGGGTTGTGCCGCTCTATGCGCTGTTCCGAAATCTGGACTGGATCAACACCCATTTACCCCTGATCGTGCCGCCGATGATGACCAACGTCTTCGGCATCTTCCTCCTGAGGCAGTTCTTCATGACCCTGCCCGTGGAGCTCGACGAGGCGGCCTGGGTGGACGGGGCGAGCAGTTTTCGGGTCTACGGGCAGATCCTGATGCCGCTCTCCAAGCCGGCCCTGGCCACGCTGGGGCTGTTCACCTTCCGCACGGCGTGGAACGCATTCCTGCCGCCGCTGATCTTCGTCAACAGCCCGGCCAAGCAGCTGATCACCGTGGGGATCACCCTGTTCCGCTACGAGTTCGACGTCGACTGGGCGCTGCTGATGGCAGGCTCTTCGATCGCGGTGATGCCGATGCTCATCATCTTTATCGTGGCCCAGCAGTACTTCGTGCAGGGCATCAGCCTCACGGGCATCAAGGGATAGGACCGCGCGCGCTCAGGTCTCCTGCAGCGCCACCGAGCAGAACTCCTCCAGGCGTTCGATCTCCACGACCGTGCGCCCGCGTTCGCTCTGCACATCGGCTTTACTCTCGGCCCTCAGTACGCGGTGCTTGCAGGGCCCGATGCGCAGCTCGACGCGCAGGTCCCGCACCGGCACGAGCGAGCGCAGCGGCCTCTGGGGCGCCGAGGTGTGGTTGACCAGCGAAAGCACCCAGGCGCCCTCCTTGCCGGGCGCGCGCGTGAGGGCGACGTGCACGCTTTCGGGCGCGTTGGTGCGCAGCAGCAGGCCGTCGCCGAGCAGCAGGCGCGCCGCGTTGGCCAGCGTCAGCCTGAAGTCCGGGTGGCCATGCAGCAGGCTCATGCGGTCCGGCTGGTTGGCAAAGTAGACCACGGTGCCCTTGCCGAAGCTGTGGACGCAGATGGTCGGCTCGTCACCGGGAATCGTCTCTCGCCAGGCCCGCTCCGGGGGCTGGTTGCGGATGATCGGCACGAAGCGGCAGACGACCTGGGCGCCGTCGGCGCGGGTCATCGCTGTGAGGCCGGCGTTGATGAGCATCTCCGTGTCCGTGATGCCCGCCAGGATCGGGTGGTTGCGGATCTCGATCGACTGGTAGCAGTCCTTGTGCGTGTCGATCGTCGAGTCGGAGTACCGGCAGCCAAAGAGATCGGCGAGGCCGAAGTCCGCCCGCCGCGTTCCATGCAGGTCGTAGAGCGATGTCTCGAAGGTGGCCAACAGCCGCCCGCCACTGCGCACCCACTCGCGGATCCAACTGCACTGCTGGTCGCTCAGACAGGCCGCGTTCGGCAGCGCGAGCACACGGATCGTCTCCAACGCCGCAGGCGACAGGTCCTGGTCCGACAGGAACCCGTAGGGGATGTGCTCGTCGACGAGCACGGTTTCCAGCCCCTGCACAGCCGTCGTGTAGGCGTCCTTGCGCTCGTCGTCGGAGCCGAAGCGGTCCTTGGTGGGCTTGGAGTAGAAGACCGCCAGGTCGCGGACAGGCACCTGCCCGTTGAGGGTCTCTTCGTTCTCCTCCATGAACTTGTAGACGTCCCGAGCCACAAAGGCGTTGCGCCGGTCGTGGGTGGCGCCGGGATGGTGGCCGTTGAACACGCAGTTCCAGAAGCCGCCGCCGTTGGCCACTCCCTCCCACAACCAGACCCGCGTGTCGATGGGCGGGTCCATCACGTAGCGGTGCGACGTCCCGTTGCCGCCGAAGAGGATCACCGGCTCCTTGGCCGGGTCCAGCGAGCGTAGAAAGCGCACGATGCTGCCGGCATACCGCAGGTCGAACCAGCGGGGGTAGTCGGTGTTCTTGGTCAGAAAGGCGACGCTCACCAGGAAGTCGAAGGTGTCCCGGGCGTCATACAGGTCGATGCCGGTCTCCTTGGGGAGGCCCACGTCGAACATGGAGAAGACCTCGGCGGTGTAGACCTTGTCGTCGCCGTAGGACTTGCAGACGGCGCGCAGGCGTTCGAGGTTGCGGCGGGCGCTGCGCGCCTTGAACGCCCAGTAGGGCTCCATGTCCTCGCCGGCGTGCGGGATGCCGCCGCCGATCTCCTCCTCGTAGCGCTCGCGGCAGCGGTCGCAGTGGCAGACGCCGTGGCAGAGCACGGCGTTGTGCCAGATGCCGTCGACGCCGTACTGCTCGAAGAGGTGGCGCAGAAAAGCCTCGGCGTGCTCGTTGCGGTAGCGGCTCTCGTAGCAGGGGATGTACAGGGGAAGGCTGGTGTCGGTCCTGATCATCGGACCGCCGTCCTGGCCCTTGGCGAACCAGTCCGGGTGCTGCTCCCAGAGGTGCTTCTGCACGCCGCGGAAGTCAACCCGGGTGATCACCTTGATGCCCTCGGCATGGCAGGCGCTCGTGATCTCCGCGACGATGTCCCGCTTGCCGAGAAACGGCACCGGGGACGCGAAGGGCAGGGGGCTCTGGAAGAAGTCGAAGATCCCGCCCGCGTTCACCACGAGGCAGTTGCTGCGCGAGTCCCTGAGGTAGCGGACCACGTCCTCGGCGTCGTAGCCGACGGCGTCGATCTCGCGAAGCACGGTCTGGGTGATGCGCAGCGGGCGCGTGTACCAGTGGCTCTGCTTGCTCGTCACTTGCCCTCCACGACCACGACCTGGTGGTCATCTATGCTGTCGATCGTAATCCCGGCCCATCCGCTCTCGAGGACCGCGGCAACGGCCGTCTCGCCTGGCACCAGCAGGTGCGCGATCGGGGCGTTCCCGGCCGACCACCGCAGAAAGACCTTGACCGGTCCGACCGGAATCGTCTCGTAGACCGGCTTGGTCTCTGTGGCCGTCAGGTTCACAATGTGCAGGACGAGCCGCGCGCCTTGGCTGTAGAGGTGGCAGTCGAGAAGACCGCGTCCCTCGACCCTCAGCGGGATGCTGTCCCCGGCAGCCCAGCGGATCCCGTTGGCGAGCAGGAGAGCGTGGTCGGGCAGCGTGTCGCGGCCGAAGCAGCGGTCCAGGTCTGCGGCAAAGTAGACGATCCTGCCGCCCGCGGGGTGCTCGCGCACGACGATCGCGGGGAGGCTGCTCGACGGACTGCGCATCCACGACAGCTCGGGCGGAAAGATCGGGAAGGGCGGCACGTAGGTCGCCGCGACCTGAACACCCGCGGCCGCCTCCACGACTTCGAGCCTGCCGCCGAAGGGCGCCAGGTCGGTCTCCTCGAGGCCCGCGAGCACGGGGTGACGCGCGCCCGAGGGCGCGGGCTCAGAGCCGGTGCGGGGCCCGTAGACGCCGGCGCGCAACTCCGGCGTGAGGCGCAGGTAGCTGTGCTGCACCCAGTCGTCCCAGCTCGCCTGCAGGCGATGGTGGTGGCCGTGAAAGGCGCCCAGGTGCCGGACGCCGAGCAGATCGGCGAGGGCGAAGTCGCTCCTGCGGCTGCCTTCGTCGTCGTAGAGGCTGCTTTCGCCCGTGGCCACCAGCGAGCCGCCGCCCTCGACGAAGCGCCGGACCTCGGCGCACTGGGCATCCGACAGTCCGCCGACGTTCGGGAGGACCAGCACCTTGAAGCTGCCCGAGTCGCGGCCGACGTGGTCGGCGTGCACGGGCAGGTAGGGGATGCGCGCCCTGATCATGGCGCGGGTCGCGCCCAGCCACGGCTCGCGCCAGAGCGCCTGGGCGTCATCGCGGCCGTAGAAGTCGATGTTCTCCTGGCTCCAGACCACGCCGACGCTCGCCACAGGCCTCCGGTCGAGCAGGTACCGGTCGTGGGCGGCGTGCCAGCGGAACAGCGGCTCCGCGGTCCTGTACTGCCGCCGGTCCTCGTGATAGGCGCCGATGTGGTGCCACCACGGCTGGATGCCTCCGGCAAAGCCCTCGAGAGCCCAGAGGCGCGCTTCGGGCGCCGACTTGCTGGCCACGCGGAAGGGCAGGTGGGAGTGTTCGTACATCGCCATGCTTTCCGCAGCGAGCTTGTCCCAACCGAGCAGGCCGTGGACGAGCTTTCCGGTTTCGCCGTTCTGGGCGAAGCCGCCGGCGTGCTGCCGAGACTGCGAGTCGAGCATGAGCAGCGGCGTGCGCTCGCAGATGCCCCTGTAGTCGCGGAACCGCTCGGCCTCGTGGGCCATGTCGCCGCCCGTCATGCCGACCCAGATGCAGTCCTTGCCGCCGGCCTCGCGGGTGGCCCGGTTGTTGATGTCCCACACCTCGAGGCGGCGCGCGTAGCTCCACTTGATCCACTTGCGGTAGGCCGGGTCGCTCCAGTCGGGCTTGCGCGGCAGTTCGAGGCCCGTCGCCTCGCGAAAACGCCTGCGCGCGTGAACGCTGTAGGAGATGTGCCTGCGGTCGAGGCCGGTCCAGCTGTTGTCGGTGAAGCCGTCCGGATGGTAGCGCCCGGCGATCTCCTTGAGCACGGCGGGCAGGTACTCGCCGTAGTAGGGGCTGTCGATGCAGGTCACGTAGAGCCCGCCAACCATGTAGGGCTTGCCTGCGGCGTCGACGGCGATCCAGTCCGGGTGCTCGACGAAGAACGGCTCGTGCACGCGGTTGGAGTCCATGCGCGCGAACACCGCCAGGCCTTCGCTGCGCGCGGCCTCGACGAGTTCGCCGAAGAGATCGCGGCCGCCCAGGTGCTCGGCATACCAGGTGAGCGGAAAACGGCTCGGGTGGTAGTAGGCCACGATGCCGCCGGCGTTGAGAATGACGCCCTGCGTCTGCGTCCGGCGCCAGTGCTCACGCCAGAACTCGATGTCGTATCGGGTGGGGTCGATCTCGGTGATGTTGGTCTGGCCCCAGCGGGTGATCCGCCCGTACCACGGCCCCGTATTGTCTCTGCTCACGGCTGCCTCCGGAAGCGGCGCTCCCGGTCCGAGCGGGAGCGCAGGCGCGCACGGATGCTACCGATGGGGCGCAGGCTTGTCAAACCGAACCGTGCTCCTTTGTCCATCCGCAGCTTGTTTGCCCTCGGCCGCCGATCCCGCCTATACTGGGCAACCTATGGCTAGGATCAGCAGCATCGAGACCTTTGCCACGCGGCAGTTGTGCCTGGTGCGCGTGCGCACCGACGACGGGGCTGAGGGCTGGGGTCAGACCGCTCCCTTCAACGCGGACATCACGGCCGAGGTCCTGCACCGGCAGGTCGCCCCGACAGCGCTCGGGGCCGACTGCAGCGACATCGGCGCGCTCGTCGAGCGCTGCATCCTGCATGAGTACAAGTTTCCATGGTCCTATGTGTGCCGGGCCGCCTGCGGCATCGACACGGCCCTGTGGGATCTGCGGGGCAGGCGCGAAGGCAAGGGGGTGTGCGAGCTGCTCGGCGGGACCCCTGGCCCTGTGCCGGTCTACGGCTCGAGCATGGCGCGCGACATCACGCCGGCCGACGAGGCCGCGCGGATGAAGCGCCTGCGCGAGGAGCAGGGCTTCGGAGCGTTCAAGCTGCACGTGATGCAGCCCAACGGCAACAACGTCGACGTGTACCCGGGCCGCACCGAGGAGGTGCTGCGCCTCGTGCGCAAGGCGGTGGGCGACGCCGAGATCTACATGGACCCCAACGGCGGCTACAGCCCCGAACGGGCCATCGAGGCGGCCAAGGTGTTCAGTGACGAGGGCGTCGCCTTGCTCGAGGAGCCCTGTCCGTTCTGGGAGATCGAACAGACGGCCCAGGTGGCCGCCGCCCTCGACATGCCCGTGGCCGGCGGCGAGCAGGACAACAACCTGGCGCAGTGGCGGAGGCTCCTGGCCCTCGGCGCCGTGGACATTGCCCAGCCCGACATCGGCTACATCGGAGGGCTGAGCCGGATGCTGCAGGTCGCCGAGATGACGGCGGCGCGCGGCGTGCGCTGCACGCCCCACACGGCCAACCGGTCGCTGCTCACGGTCTTCGGGCTGCACGCCATGAGGGCGATCCCGAACGGCTTCGCCTTTCTCGAGTACAGCATCGAGGACACCCCCTGGACCGACAATCTCTATGACCCGGCCCCGAAAGTCGTCGACGGGAAGGTGGCGGTGCCGCAGGGGCCCGGCTGGGGCGTGCGCATCCGCAAGGAGTGGCTCGACAAGGCGGCCTACAGAAAGAGCGAGCGCTCATAGGGACAGGGCCGCTCCACCTGCCCCGCCTCAGGAGGCCGTGATGTCATCCGCATCGGTCCCCGGCGTCGTGGTCGCCCACATGCCGGCGAGCACCGGACGCTACCTCAGCTGTCCCAGCATCGTCGTCTGCCCTTCGGGCGAGTACCTCGTCTCGCTCGGGTATCTCGGGCGAGCGGCGCGCAACACCGACACCTACCTGTTCCGCTCCCGGGACCGGGGCGTGACCTGGCAGCTCGTCGCCGAAATCCAGGGGCAGATCTGGTCGACCCTGTTCCAGCATCAGGGCCGGCTGTTCCTGCTGGGCACCGACCATGCCGACTCCTGGGGCGGCAGGCTCAATGGGAGGATCGTGATCCGCAACTCGAGCGACGGCGGCAGCTCATGGACCGTGCCCCGCGATGCGGCTTCGGGGCTCCTGGCCGACGAGGACGGCTACCACACCGGGGCCGTGCCCGTACTCGTTCACGGCGGCCGCGTCTGGCGCAGCATGGAGTATGCGCCCGAAGAGGAGCGGGCGACGTGGACGCCCTTGGTGATGTCTGCTGCGCTCGACGCCGACCTGCTGCGCCGGGACAGCTGGACCTTCAGCGAGCGGTACGCCCATCCGTGGTCAGCCTCCCAGTGGATCGAGGGCAACACGGTGGCCGCGCCCGACGGCCAGGTGGTCGACATCCTGAGAACCAACTACCGCGGCACCGATCCCGCAGCCGCGCAGTCGCACATCGACCGCGCATGCCTGCTCCACGTGAGCCCGGATGGGCGCCTCCTCTCCCACGCCCGTGAGCGCGACCTGATCGATTTCCCGGGAGGGGGCACCAAGTTCACGATCCGGCGGGATCCGGCGAGCGGTCTCTACTGGGCCCTGGTCAACAAGCAGAAGAACCCGCGGGCGAACCGCAACGCCCTGTACCTCAGTCGCTCGGCCGATCTGCGTTCCTGGCAGGTCGCCGACCGGCTGCTGTTCCACCCGGACGAGGGCAGCCATGCCTTCCAGTATGTCGACTGGGTGTTCGACCGCGACGACATCGTCTACGTGTCCCGCACCGCCTTCGACGACGGAGTGGGAGGCGCCAGGAACTACCACGACGCCAACTTCATCACGTTCCACCGCCTGCCGGCGTTCCGCCGGTTCTCGACGGCCGTGTGGGAGGATCCGTCCGCCGAGCGCCGCCCGTAAGGACGGCGTCGGCGGACGGGCGGGACCGGGCGCTACTTCTTGCCGTGGAACCGGTCGTAGGCGGTCTGGAAGATCTCCATCGCCCTCTTGAGGCCGAGCTTGTCGAGCTGGGCAATGTAGGCGTCCCACGCAGCGTCGACGTTGCCTTCCTTGATCCACTTGGCGATCGAGCTCTTGACCAAGTTGCCGATCTCCGTGTTGAGCACCGCCAGCTCCTCCGTCTCCTTGTCGGTGTAGGTGATGTAGGTGTAGTGGCGCTCCTGCGGCCAGATGTGGGGCAGGTACACCTCGCGGATGATCTTGTCGCGCAGCCCCTGGTCGCCCATGAAGCGGGTCTTCTCGTCGACACGCTTGGAGATGTAGGTCAGGGCCGAGTTGTGCGGACCGTGCCTGCGCCACTCCTCGTCGGCCCCTACCACGGTCTTGGTCCCGTCGGGGTTGGTCTTGATGGTCGATCCGCCGTAGGAGGCGCCCAGGGCGAAGTCGTCGTCTGCCCAGTGGTCGATGAACCTGATCATGGCCTCGGGGTACTCCAGGGGCCTGAACATCATGAACTTGTGCATCTCCATGCGGACCGGCTGCGAACGGAACCTCTGCACGCCCGTCGGACCCTTGGGCGGAGGCAGGGGATCCATCACGTCGTCAAGATTCTCATACAGGAAGTAAGCGCCGTAGATGCCGACGAAAGGCGGCTTGGTGCGATTCGCGGCGCCGTACTGCCCGCTGGTCATGGTGAACATCTCTTCGGTGATGAGGTTCTCGGCAAAGAGCTTGTGGAGGTACTTGGCCGCATCTTTGAGCTTCGGGTCCGTAGCCCCGAACTCGACCTTGCCGTTGTTCACCGAGAGGTACCTGTCGGCCCCGGACCCCTGCCCCTTCATCCACAGACCGAAGGCGTTGTAGATCTCCCACTCGCCGCCGTTGGCCCACGCGTGGTACAGCATCAGCCAGGGCACTCCGTTCTTGGGCAGGACGCCGGAGTCGATGCCTTTCCGGAACGCCTTGAGCACGTCGTAGAGCTCGTCGGTGGTGGTGGGCATCGTCTTTCCGACCTTCTTCATCCAGTCGACGTTGATGGCCAGGATGTCCCGTACGCCGTAGTCGCTCAGCAGCTCGCGGTAGTAGGGCAGAGTGTAGATTTTTCCATCGGGACGGGTCAGGGCCCTCGCGATGACCGGCCGCTCTTCGAAGGCCTTCTGCCAGTTGGGAGCGTATTTCTTGATGAGATCGTTCATGGGCCACAGGTCGCCGCCCTGGGCGGCGTTCCAGATGTTGATGTCCGAAGTCGAAATGAAGCTCGCGTGGGGGTAGTCGCGGCTGGCGAACATCAGGTTGACCTTCTCCGCCGCCTGGTTGTCGGGGATTTCCGTGAACACGAGGTCCACGTTCGTCTTTTTCTGCAGCTCGGCGATGAGCGTCATCGAATCGTAGGGCACCGTGTTCAGCACGCCCTTCGCGGCCCATATCTCCACGTTGATCGGCGTGTCCACGATCGGATAGCCGGTGGCGTGGAAGCCCACTTTCTTGAGCCTGTCGGCCGCCCCTGCCCCGGCCGCAGCCGGCGGCTGGCCCGAGGCAAACAGGACCGTCGATGCGGCGAGCAGCGCCAGAGCCAATGCCGCCCGCGAAAGCCGTGATGCCTTCATGCTTCCTCCTCTCGTTCGTAGTTACGAACGCCGTCTTCGCTCGACACACAGGCATCTTAATTGAGGCCGGGGCGGAAATCAAGCCTCGCGCGCGCCCTTTTTCGCCTTGACTTCGGGCTGTTCCTCGGTGATATTCACTGCCGAGGCGGCGGCAGTGGCGAATCCTGCGGGCTCCGTTCCCGGGACCGTGATCCATCACTCACCTGCATCCACGCGTCGATACGTCGGCTGTCCCTCGATCGTCGTGCTGCCTTCGGGCGACTACGTGGCTTCTCACTCCTACTTCGGCGAGGGGGCGAGCAACACAGACAGCTATGTCTACCGCTCCGCGGATCGCGGCGCGAGCTGGCAGCGGATCGCCGAGATCCACGGCCAGATCTGGTCGAAGCTCTTTCTTCACCGGGGGGCGCTGTACATCATCGGCACCGATCACTGCGACCGCTACGGCGGGCGGCTCAACGGCAAGATGGTGATCCGCCGCTCGGACGACGAGGGCCGCACGTGGAGTGAGCCTCGGGATGCGCGCACCGGGCTGCTGTCCGACGAGGACGGCTACCACACCTCGTCGGTGTCCGTCGCGCTCCACCGCGGCCGCGTATGGAAGGCCTACGAGTTCGCCCCCCAGCCGGACCGCAAGACCTGGCGGGTCTTCGTGATGTCGGCCCCCGAGGATGCCGATCTCCTGGACCGCTCCGCCTGGCTGTTCAGCGAGCAGATAGGGAGCTGGCCGAACACCCAGTGGATCGAGGGCAACGTGGTGGTGTCGCCCGAAGGCGAGCTGCTCGACGTGCTGCGCACCAACGACCGGGACAGGCGGGAGGGGGGGCGGGACGAGCCCGCGGCCATCGTGCACGTCTCGGAGGACGGGCGCAGCCTCTCGCACGACCCGCAGAGGGACCGGGTGCCGTTCCCCGGCGGTGGCACCAAGTTCACGATCCGGCGGGATCCCCGATCCGGGAAGTACCTGGCCCTGGTGAATCCCCAGGAGGGACCGGGCCTTTACCGCAACATCCTCGCCCTTTCTGTTTCCGAGGATTTGCGCAGCTGGCGGATCGCGCGCGAGCTGTTGCGCCATCATGACGCGGTCAACCATGCCTTCCAGTACGTGGATTGGGACTTCGACGGAGAGGACATCGTCTACGCCTCCCGCACGGCCTATGACGACGGGGAGGGTGGGGCGCACCGGGCCCACGACGCCAACTACCTCACCTTTCACCGAATCGAGGGTTTCCACGACGGGCTCTGAGGCAGCCGGAGTGCACGGCAGGGGGTGAGGGGGAGCGGACCATGAGTGCATCGGTTGCCGGCCGGATGCTGCGGCGCTACCAGTTGTACCTGCTGCTGGTGCCCACGATCCTGTTCGTCGGGCTCTTCGTGTACGTGCCGATGTACGGCCAGGTGATCGCCTTCAAGGACTTCAAGCCGTTCCAGGGGATTCTCGGCAGCCAGTGGGTCGGATTCAAGCACTTCAAGCGCTTCTTCACTGCCCCGAGCTTCTGGACCATCCTCAGGAACACCGTCAGCCTCAGCGTCTACCAGTTGGCTGCCGGTTTTCCCCTGCCTATCATTCTCGCCCTATCGATGAACATCGTGAGGGGCAAGCGCTTCGTCAAGGTCGTGCAGATCGTGACGTACGCGCCGCACTTCATCTCCACGGTCGTACTCGTCGGCATGCTTTCGGTCTTTCTCTCCAAGAACTTTGGCCTCGTCAATCACGCTCTGGAAGCGTTTGGGATGGAGCGCGTCTTCTTTCTCGGAAAGGCCGAGTACTTCCAGTCCCTCTACGTATGGTCCGGCATCTGGCAGAACGCAGGGTGGGGCAGCATCATCTACCTGGCGGCCCTCAGCGCCATCGACCCCGAGCTGCACGAGGCGGCCATCGTGGACGGCGCGACGATGCGGCAGAGGGTGCTTCACATCGACGTCCCCGGGATTCTGCCTACGATCGTCGTGATGCTGATCCTGAACACCGGCCGCATCATGGACGTCGGATTCGAGAAGGCGTACCTGATGCAGAACGCCCTGAACCTCGACAAGTCGGAGATCATCGCCACCTACGTGTACAAGATGGGCCTGCTGAACGCGCAGTACAGCTTTGCGGCCGCGGTGGGCCTGTTCAACGCGGTCATCGACTTCGTCCTGCTCCTTTCCGTGAACAGGGTGGCCAAGGCGATGGGCCAGACGGGGCTCTGGTAGGAGCGGCGGAATGGCAAGATCTTCGCTGCCGGACAGGGTGTTTCAGGGTTTTCTGTACGCCGGGCTGCTCCTTGCGCTCCTGCTCGTGCTCTATCCGCTGTACTTCGTGCTCATCGCCTCTGTGAGCGATCCGCTGCTGACGAACACCGGCGAGATCTGGTTGCTTCCGCGCGGACTGACCCTCACAGGCTACCGGACGATCCTCGCCGACCAGAACATCCTGCGTGGCTACAGGAACAGCGTTCTCTACACGGCGGCGGGGACCGCGCTGAACCTGGCCCTCACCGTCACGGCGGCCTACGCCCTGTCGCGGCGCGATCTCGTCGGCCGCAACCTGATCATGGGGCTCCTCGTCTTCACCCTGTTTTTTTCCGGAGGCCTGATCCCCCTGTTCCTCCTGATCCGCACGCTCCGCCTCTACGACACGTTCCTGGTCATGATCCTGGTGATGCCCAACGCCGTGAGCGTCTTCAACCTCATCGTCGCCCGGACCTTCTTTGCCAGCAACGTGCCCCAGGAGCTGCTCGACGCGGCGGAGATCGACGGGTGCAGCGACATCCGGTTCCTGACGAGCGTCGTCATTCCGATCTCCGGCGCGATCATCGCGGTGCTTACGGTGTTCTACGCGGTCAGCCACTGGAACGCCTTCTTCGGCGGGCTGGTCTTCCTCAAGAGCGAGAGGCGCTTCCCGCTGCAGCTGATCCTGCGGGGCATCCTCCTCTCCTATCAGCTCGCCCAGGAGATGTGGGTGGACGAAGGCAACGAGATGAAGAACCAGATGCTCGCCGAGTCGATCAAGTACGGCATCATCATCGTGGCGAGCGTCCCCGTCCTGATTCTCTACCCGTTCGTGCAGAGGCACTACGTCAGGGGCGTGATGCTCGGCTCGATCAAGGGATAGGCCCGCGCGGCCGCTATCTGCCCGGGGCGGCCGCCTCGGGCTCCCGCAGCGGTGCGCCCGGGGCGATGAACTCGTTGATGTTGCCGATCGGCTCGTCGGGAGGGGGGGCCGCGTCCAGCGGCGCGAAGGGCGTGAGGATCGGCTCCCTGCCGGCCACGAGCATGGGAATCGACAGCAGCATCATCTCGGCTGCGATGGGCAGCCGGATCGTGCGCTCGACCTTCTTGCCGTCGAACGTCTCGACGGCGATCCTGTGCCTCTGGCCGGCCACCACGGCCTTGTCTCTGTCGCCGGGGTACAGCTCGATTTCCTCGCCGCCGTTGACCGAGATGACGAGGCCGTCGATGGCCCGCGCACCCTCCGCGTCCTTGTTGTCCAGCAGGATGGTGTGGCCCTTGCCGACGACGAACACGGCCGCGGTCGCGCCGAGGTAGGCAGCCACCAGGGCCGAGCGGACCAGAAGCCGGCGCCTCCGCGTGCTCACCTGTCCGCCTCCCCCGCCGCGGTGGTCGGGCCGGCGCCGGTCCGCAGGCCCTCGCGGGCCCGGGCCGCCTCCCGGCGAGAGCGCCAGGCGTAGAGCACCAGCGACAGGGCGATCACGCCGTAGCCGATGAACTGCCGGAAGTACTCCCCGATCATGGCCGAGCCAAAGAGGTTCTGCCCCGCCCTCGGCGAGACGACGAACAGGAGGTGCAGGAGGATGACGCCGATGAACACGTTGGGCAGCGTGGCCTTCTTCACCGATGCACCTCCCACCAGGATGGCGGCCACCGCGAAGAAGCTGGTCTGGTCGTGGGCGTTGTACGTGGCGACGTTGCCCATGTTCTGCAGGAATATGATCTGGCCGTAACAGGCGAGCACCGTCGAGATGATCGTGGCGATGATGCGTGTGCGGTCCACGGCGATGCCCGAAGCCTGGGCCACCGCCATGTCGTAGCCTACCGCCCGCATGTCCTGTCCCAGCTTGGTGCGCTTGAACCAGACCACGAACACGCACAGCGCCGCGATCACCAGGTAGGTCCCCAGCGGGATGTCCAACGTACCGGTGCGCAGCATGAGCATCCGGTCCAGCGACTGGCGCACCGTCTCGAGGTTCAGGGTGTTGCGGATGCCGTATCCGCGCGACAGCAGGATGGCCGGCGAACGGATGGGAATCACCGAGCCCATCAGGTACAGGACGACGAGCTGGTAGATGCCGTTGATGAAGAAGGCGAGCATGTACCCCGTGACCATCTCCCGGCCCTTGGCCCTGTTGAGGATCACCCCGCAGACCCACCCCATGAGGACGGCGATCGGAGTCCCGAGCAGGGCCGCGAAGGCCAGGCCCGGCACGCCCATGATGCTCCAGTTGATGGCGAAGATGAGCCCGATCTGCCCCGACATGGCGCCCAGGGTCATGCCGAAATTCAGGCCCATGCCCGCGTAGATCGGCAGCAGCAGGGCCAGCACGAGAAACGAGTTGCGCCCCAGCCTGATGATCATCTCCTGGCCGATGTAATTCAACGAGAGCCCCGACGGCCTGACCGCGAGCACCGTGATCACCAGGAAGATGATGACCACGGCGTTCTCCGTGAAGAAACGGGCCGGGGACAGCCGCGCGGGCTCCAGCGACCGCCTGCCGCTCATTGGTTCACCCTCGTCCTGCGCGTCAGTGCGTAGATGATCATGCCGTTGGACACGATCAGGCGGATCGCCTCCGACATGTCCGACTGGAGCGCGGAGTTGATGACCGAGGGAGTCATCGTGAGGAGGCCTTGGAAGAGGAAGGCTCCGACCACGACGTTGGTGATGCTCGCCTTGTTGATCGAGGCGCCGCCGATCAGGATCGCGGCCACCGCCGACATGGGCATCGCCAGGGGCGCCGTGTACAGCTGGATGAAGCCGAAGCTTTGCTGGTAGACGATGATGCCCACGGCGCCCAGCACCGTGGAAAGCACCACGGAGATCGTGCGCATCCGGTCGATGCTGATGCCGGCCGCCCGCGCGTAGTCGGGGTTGGAGCCCACGGCGATCATGGCCGTTCCGGTCTTGCTGCGCACGAAGAGCGCCACGAGGGCGGCGCACAGGGCTACGAACAGGATCTCGCCGGTGGGGAACACGAAGAACGGGCCGAGCCTGATCGCCAGCAGGTCGTTGAGCACGCGCAGCCAGTAGCCTTCGACGGTGATGGTGGTGCGCAGCCCCTTGCCCGCGAATCCCCAGACCATGTTGGGGCTCGTGTACGGCAGCACCAGCCACATGATGCACATGAACATCACGCCCGCGAAGCCGACGTACATGGCGATGGTCATCTCTTCGCCCTTGACCTTGTTGAGCAGCCGGCCGTAGAGCCAGCCAAAGGCGACGGCGAACGGGCAGGCGAGGGCGACGGCTGCGAAAAAGCCCACCAGCCCCACCAGGCCGAGCTGGAGCGACAGCGTGGCGCCGAGCAGGCCGGCGATGATGCCGATCGACAGCCCGAAGTTCAGCCCGCAGCCCGACTGGATCATGGGCACCATGGCGAGCACGAAGACCGCGTTCTGGCCGAAGCGGTTCAAGACGTCTCCGACGGAGGCATCCATGCGCACCCGCACCAGGGGCGAGGCCGCAAAGAGGGCCACGAGGAACAGGAAGATGATGATCCGAGGCCACCCGAAATCGCCGACCAGCTGCCTCGCGCTACGCACGGCCGCCTACCCCCGCCATGAGAAGGCCGAACTCCGACAGCGCCGCGCCGGGGGCCAGCACGCCCGCGATCCTGCCCTCGTCGACGATGGCGATCCTGTCGCAGATCGAGCGCAGCTCTTCCAGCTCGCTGGAGACCATGACGATGGTCGTTCCGTACTCCCTGTTGTAGCGGCGGAGGGCGTCCAGGACCAGCCTCTTGGCTCCCACGTCGATGCCGCGGGTCGGCTCGGAGACGAACAGCAGATCGGGCCGGATGGCGAAGCTCTTGGCCAGGCACACCTTCTGCTGGTTGCCTCCGGATAGCTCCTTGGCCTTCTGTCTGGGGCTCCGGCACTTGATGTCGAGCATGCCCACGTACTCCTCCGTGAGCCGCCGCATCGCCTTCTCGTCGCGCAGCTTGAACAGGCCGCCCAGGACGGGCCGCAGGCAGTGGTCGTGGACCTGCATGGCGGTGAACGCAATGTTCCACTCCAGGCTCTCGTCCAGCAGGAGCCCCACCCCCCTGCGGTCTTCGGATACGAAGGCCATCCCCATCTGCAGGGCCGAGCGCGGAGCGTTGAGGGGCATCGGGCTGCCGCGCAGCGTGACGGTTCCTCTGGCTGGAAACAGGCCCATGATGCCGTTGGGGATTCCCAGCTTGCCCTGGCCGGCGAGGCCGCCGATACCGAAGATCTCGCCCTTGCGCACGGAGAAGCTCACGTCGCGCACGGTTTCGCCCGGCATGTCGACCCACAGCCGCTCGACCGAAAGGACCTCGTCGCCGAGCACCCGCTCCTGTCCGGCCTCCGGCCTGCGCGCCGACTCCACCCGGCCCACCATCCAGGCGGCGAGGTCGCGGACCGACACCCCGGCCACCGGCGTGTCCTTGACGACCTTCCCGTCGCGCAGCACGACGATCCGGTCGGCGACCTTGACTACCTCCTGGAGCCTGTGGGAGATGAAGATGATGCCGATGTTCTGGGCCGCGAGGCGGCGCAGCGCGGCGAGCAGGACCTCGGCCTCGCTCTCGGTCAGCACCGCCGTCGGCTCGTCGAGAACCAGGATCCGCGTGTTCTCCCTGTTGATCTCGCGGGCGATCTCCGTGAACTGCTTGTAGCCGACCGGCATCTCGGAGATCAGCATGTCGGGGTCGAGCCTGACCCCGAGCTTGGCGATGGCCCCCTCGGCGCGCTTGCGCATCTCCGTCCTGTCGAGCACGCTCATGCGGTCGCCGAACACGTCGTTGAGCAGCGACGGCCTCATGGATTCGCGGTTCAGCAGGACGTTCTCAGTGGTGGTGAAGCCGGGAATCAGGCTGAACTCCTGGTGAACCATCCCTATGCCCGCGTCCAGGGCCTCGAAGGGGCCGGCGAAGCTCATCTTGCGGCCTTCGATGCAGACGTCCCCGGAGTATCCGCCGGTCTCGGCGATGATCGGCATGCCGAAGAGGACGCGCATGAGGGTGCTCTTGCCCGCCCCGTTCTCGCCCACCAGGCCGACGATTTCGCCCCGCCTCACGTCGAAGCAGACGTCATCGAGAACGGTGTTGCCGTAGAAATCCTTGCCGACGTGCTGAAACGACAGCAGAGGAGCGCCCTGCTCCATGCTCACCCCGATAACGACGGAGGGGCCTCGCGGCCCCTCCGATCGAAGGCAGAACTACTGCTTCTTGATCGTGAAGTACTTCTCGGGCACCGCCTGGGCCGTCGTGGGCAGGAAGCCCTGGCCCATGACGTAGGTGTCCATGTAGACCAGAACCTGGTTCCTAGCTCGCACGCCGGTGCTCATGTCGGTGTAGTACGCGCCGTTCCACTTGGCGCCCGGGGTGTACTTGCCGTAGGCGGCGAACAGGTCTCTCAAGCTGTTCTTGTTGGCCTTGCCCTCGATGACGTTCTTGGCGAACTCGCCCAGGCCGGCGGTGACCGTGTAGCCGTAGCTGAACGCCCAGGTGCCGAACTTGCCCTTGCCGCCCTTGGCGACCACGGCCTCCTCGACCTTTTTGAGGATCGCCGGGAAGTTGCCCGCCTCCTTGGAGAGGTCGATGCCCAGCGCTCCGGGGTAGCCCATGAGCGGGGAGGGGAGGTCGGCCTCGACGAACATCCCGCCGTAGGCCAGCAGCTGCTTGAGCAGCGGCTCGGTGTGGGCGTCGTTGGTGCAGAAGAAGGCGCTGTCCTTGCCGTACTTCTGGATCCATTGCGGGACCTTTTCCAGGATGAACTGCTGGGCCCCTGCCACGCCGACGTCGGAGGTCGGGTCGGGAGCGGTCTCGAAGGCGAACTTGAGACCGAGGTCCTTGCAGGCCTCCTCCATGATCGCCCGCCTGCGGCCCAGGGACTCGTAGGACATGTGCCGCGGGAAGGAGATGTGGACGAAGGTCTTGGCGCCCAGCTGCTTGGCCGCCCAGATGATGGTGTAGCCGCGCGACACGAAGTCGGCGCTGGCGGCCACGTCGGCGGCGCCCTGGATGACCAGGGGATCCTCGTGAGGCTCGCCTGCCAGCAGCAGGATGTCGGGCCTCCGGGCCCTAACCCTCTTGAAGGCTTCGGCGGTTCCGGGGATCGACTGGTTGACGACGATGGCCTTCATGAGCGGGTCGTCTGCCAGCGAAACCACCGAGGAGATGAAGGTCTCCTGCTGGGACATGAAATCGTCGGGGTAGGTGATGTGCTGGATGATCCCGCCTTCCCTGACGGTCTTGTATTCCCGCATCAGCTGCTCGGCTCCCCGCAGGTCGTCCTCCGACTGCGACACGGTGCCCGTGACCACGCCGATGTGGAACTTTGCCTGGGCGAACGCGCCGGCCCCTACGAGCAGGAGCGCGAGCGCCGCCGCCGCGATTCTCGCAACGTTCTTCATGGATGCTCCTCCGTTCACTGAGAACTCAGGCCGCGAGTATACAACCGGGACCGCCAAAGTCAAGAAAACGCGGCAGGCGGTGACTCCCGCGGCCCGCTGCGGTGTTCTATCCTGCGAACCCCATACGGAGGCTGCCGTGACGACCACCCTGACGATCATCCTGGCTGCTCCGGCGGTAGCGCTGGGCGTGCTGAGCACGATCCTTCTGCGCCGGCTGCCGCTGCCTGCTTTTCAACTCTCCGACGAGGACCGGGAACTCTGCCGCGCGGTCTACGAGCGGGGCGAAGGCGAGGAGTGGGCGTGCCCCGTGGCCTTGCGCGTCGGCGCCTGCCTGCGCGTGCCATGCAAGCGGCTCGTGCGCGAGCGACTGTCCGCCGCTTCCGGCGGGCAGTCGAACGTCGGCGCGGCCGACGCCGCCTGAGGACCGTTCACGCCATCCAGAGGGCCTCGCCCAGCACGCGGCGGAACCAGGCGCTGCGCTCGCGCATCTGCTCGGATTCGGCTTCGGTGCAGACGAACAGATCTGCGCCCACCGAGAGGCCCGACGCGCCGACGCCGGATGCACGCATGAACCACCGGGGCTCCGAGGAGCTGCGGATGATCAGCAGAATATCGAGGTCGCTTCCCGGGCCGTAGGTTCCGGTGGCGTACGACCCGAAGAGCCCCACGCGGACGACGTTGTCGTCGCGCCGCTGCAGGTCGGCAGCAGGCAAGGCGGCACCTGCGGCCCTTGCCTCGGAAGAGCCTTCGCGCCGCGGCAGTGCGGGGCCGAGAGCCCGGGCTTGGCGCTGCATCGCTCTGCCGGACCGCCACCGACAGGACGAATCGCTGCACCGTGTGCGTACTCGCCGAGACCTCGCCGCCTGGGCACCAAGTGCGCTCGCAGGTGGACGGCGCGCAGCACGACCGCCAAAACGCGAAGCTCCGCATACACAGAGACGCTGGTGCTCACCAGATGCCATCGCGGCGAGAGCTCTGCAGACCGTCCTATTCCTCTCAGAGATCGTCTTTGCTCGATGATGGCCGAAGACGAGCGGCCCGGAAGTCAAACGCCACCACAAAGCCGCGAGTGAACGATAGACATGGCTTGACAAATGCACATAAACGATCTATAAGGACCAAAATGTATGGCGATTGGTCTACCGGCCGATTGCGGTCCGCCCCTCAAGCTCGTGCGATGGCAACAAAATCCGTCTTGTGACGGCTCAATTTTCGGAAGGGGGTACCCCAGGATGAAAAGGATCGTTTCTTTTGTGTTCGCGGCGGTCATGATGCTGTCGCTGGCAGTTCAGCCTTGCGCCGCCCAGGAGGTCGTCAATTTCTGGCACACCGGCGGGTCGGGGACGCTGCAGCAGGCCGTCAAGTACGCCGTCGAAAAGTTCAACACCACGGTAGGTCCGCAGAAAAAGATCAAGGTCGTCGACACCTACATCGGCGGCTACCAACCGCTCACCGCGAAGCTCCAACTGTCCGTGCAGGCAGGCGAGCAGCCTCAGGTCGCCATCATGGGCAACACGTACGTCGGCTGGTTCATGGAGGACCGCGTCCTTGCGGACATGATGCCTTACGCCAAGGCCGATCGCTTCGATGTCTCCAACATCATGGCGCCCTTCATGCTGACCATGGGCAACCGCAACGGGCAGCTGCACTCTGTGCCGTTCTTCCGCTCGACCCCGCTGCTCTACTACAACAAGGGCATGGCCCGCAAGGCGGGCCTGACTCCTCCGACCACGATCCAGGAGCTGGAGGCCTTTGCCAAGGCCCTCTACAAGAAAGACGCGAAGGGCGAAGTCCAGGTCTGGGGATTCGAGTGCCTCAAGGACTTCGGCTACTTCAACGCCGCGAACCTCTGGCAGCTCGGCTCCGCCATGTTCAGCGAAGACGGCAAGAGATCGCCGGCCCTGGAGGACGGAAAGATGCTGAAGGTCCTCTCCGACTGGCGCCGCTGGGTCGACGAGGGCTGGTGCCGCCCGTTCGACTCCACCGACCAGGGCGCCAAGCTGCTCGAGCTCTTCTATCAGGGCAAGATGGCGAGCTTCTGGTACTCCTGCGGAGGCCTGAGGAACATCATGAAGGGCGCCTCCGACGCCGGCATCGAAGTGGGTGTCATGCCGTTCACGACCTACGATCGGAGCAAGCCCGTCAGCGAGATCGGCGGCGGCAACGTCGGCATCATCGGCAAGGGCAACAGCAAGAAGCAGATCGCCGCTGCCTGGGAGTTCGTCAAGCTGCTGATGTCCGACGACGTCGTTGCCAACACCTCGATCGTGACCGGCTACGTCCCGGTCACCAACTCGGTCGCGCGCTACAGCGTCATGACCGACTACTGGAAGACCAACCCGATGGCCAGGGTCGCCTACGACCAGCTCGGCACGGCCATTCCGCAGGAGTTTCCCTATGTGCCGATCCTGCAGGAATTCACAGTGGCGATCGAGGATGCGAGTTCGCTGCTCATCCAGGAACGGAGCCTGACGCCCGTGCAGGCCGTCGAGTACATCAAGAAGAACACGGCCCAGCTGTTCCGCAAGTGATTCTTCCGCGGCGTGGGGGCGGGCGCCCGGCGCCCGCGCGGGCGCGGGGCCACCCCCGCCCAAGCGGCCGTGGAGCCCAGGTAGGGGGGGGCGCGGGGTGCGATTGGGCCCCCCGGCGCCC
>CAZKGO010000035.1:20410-31915 GCA_964552235.1 uncultured Spirochaetales bacterium
AACCCACCCCCCCCCCCCCTTGTTTCCCCTAAGGTTCGTCGCGGGGGGGGGGGGGCCGGGCCGCCGCGGCGTGCGCCGCCCCCCCCCCCCCCGCGTCAAGGCCGGCGTTGCAGCCATGATCGAGGGCGCCGCGTTGACCTTTGCGCCACCGGGCCTCGCCGCCTGCTCTTCCACCGCCCTCTTGCAGGCGACCATGCTCTGCGGGCAGCCGCCGGAGGAGCCTCAGTTCCGCCAGTCGCGGGACCGTTACGTTCCAAGACGGCCGCCGCGGGGCTGCGCAGAATTGACTGCTCGCAGCGGTTTCTGTATAAGGACTCAGAGCGCACGTGACGCTCACAAAGTTCCGCTCATATCCACCGCACGTATCACAACAAGCGCTTCTTCGGGGGTGATCGTCAATGGCCGGCATAGAGTTCAAGCAGGTCAGCAAGTCCTTTGGCAGCAACAGGGTGATCGAAAACCTGAACCTCACGATCCAAGACGGCAAGTTCACCGTGCTGGTCGGTGCGTCGGGATGCGGCAAAACCACCCTGTTGCGAATGATCGCGGGCATCGGCCCCGCGACCTCCGGCCGCATCCTCATGGACGGCAAGGACATCACGGACCTACCGCCCGGAAAGCGCGACATCGCCATGGTGTTCCAAAACTACGCGATCTACCCGACGATGTCAGTGCGTGAGAACATAGAGTTCGGCCTGAAGAACAGAAAGGTGGGCAAGGCCGAGCGCGAGCAGCTGATCCGGGAGGTGACCGATTCGGTGGGCCTTTCGGAGTTCCTGAACCGGAAACCGGGCACGCTCTCCGGCGGCCAGCGCCAGCGCGTCGCGCTGGCGCGCGCCATGGTCAAGAAGCCCAAGGTGTTCCTCATGGACGAGCCGCTTTCAAACCTGGACGCCAAGCTGCGCGTCGCGATGCGCGTCGAGCTGATCGAGCTGCACGAGAAGCTCAAGGCCACGTTCGTCTACGTCACCCACGACCAGGTCGAAGCCATGTCCATGGCGGACGTGATCGTCCTGATGGACAAGGGCAGGATTGAGCAGGAAGGCTCGCCGGAGGACATCTACAACGATCCCAACAACACCTTCGTCGCGCAGTTCATCGGCTCCCCTCCGATGAACATCTTGGAAATGCGCGAGGGGATCAAGCTCGGCTACCGACCGGAAAAGGCGCTGATGACCAAAGCTTCTGCTTCTGCGAACTCGAAGTTCAGGCGTCGCGGGACGATCCACACCCGCGAGATGCTCGGGTCCGAAACGATCTACAAGGTCGCCATGGGCCCCTTCGCGGCGATGGTCAAGAGCTTGGCCGACCATTTCGCGATCGGCGACGAGGTCATCGTCAGTGTGGCCGCCGATCACGTGTACTACTTCGACCAGGACGGAAAGCGCATCCGCAAGGCGGACGTTCAGGCCTACGAACGAGCGCAGGCGATAGCGGAGGAGCTCAACAATGCCTAGAGGTGAAATCGCCGGGACAGCGCGGCGCGGCAAGGAATGGCGCGGCTATCTCCTCTCCTACGCGATGGTGGCGCCGGCGATCGCTTTTCTGCTGGTGTTCGTGATCTACCCGATGTTCCATATCATCGTGTTGAGCCTGTACAGGGGAAACGCCACCAATCCGTACAAGGAGTTCATGGGGCTCAGGAACTACGAGGACATCTTCTTCGTTCAAAGGCATTTTCCCGAAGCGCTCAAGAACACGGCCGTGTACACGGTCTCCATCGTCGCCATCCTGATTTTCATGTCGCTGCTCTTCGCGCTGTGGATGTTCGAGGACCGGAAGATCAACAAGGTCGCACAGACCGCCTTCTTTACGCCGCACCTGGTGGCCGCGGTCTCCTGCGCCTTCATCTGGAGCTGGCTGTTCAATTCGGACACCTACGGCCTCTTCAATTCGATCCTGGGCGCGTTCGGCGCCCCGCCCGTCAACTGGCTTGGCAGCACCCGGACCGCGATGGCCTGCATCATCACGATGAACGTGTGGAAGGCCATCGGATACTACGCGCTCATCATCCTCGCGGCGCTCAAGGCGATTCCGCCGGAGATCTACGAGGCGGCCCGGCTCGACAACGCGTCCAGAGTCAGGACCTTCTGGAAGATCACCCTGCCGATGCTGTCCCCGCAGCTGTTCTTCCTGCTGATCACAATCACCATAGGATCCTTCAAGGTCTTCGACTCGGTCCGCCTGATGACAGGCGGCGGCCCGGGCACGTCCACGCAGGTGATCTCCCTCTACATATACAACTACGCGTTCAACCGCAACAACGCGCTGGGCGTCGGCTCCGCCGCGGGCGTGGTGCTGATGGTCATCCTGATGCTGGTCACGCTCATCAACTTCAGGGGGCTGGAGAAGCTGGTGCATTACCAGTGAGGAAAGGGAGGCAGGGTACACCCATGTCCTTTGGCACGTTCGAGGAATACCAGCTGAAGCGCAGGCTTCGCAACTATCTGCCGAAACTGCCGGCCGACCTGTTCAAGATCGCCGTTCTTGTGGCATTCGCTTTTCCGTTCTACTGGATGCTGATCACGGCCTTCAAGACCTACAACGAGTCGATCCTCACGCCGCCGACGCTCTGGCCGAGGCAGTTCACATTCGAGAGCTTCCAGACGATCAGCAGCCTCGGCGTGGGCCTCTGGCGCTACGCGCGGAACTCGGTGGTCATCACGGCGTCGATCGTCGTGATGCAGGTCGTCGTCATGGTTCCTGCCGCCTACGCGTTCGCCAAACGCAGGTTCCCGCTCATGGGCCCGCTGTTCGGCATCGTGCTGGTCGCTTTCATGATTCCGGTCCAGATCACGTACATCTCCGTGTTTCTGATGATGTCCAGGCTCAAGCTGATCAACACCCTCTGGCCGCAGATCATTCCCTTCGGCGCCAACGCCTTCGGCATCTTCATGCTCCGCCAGGGCTTCAAGCAGATCCCTGACGAAATCGTGGAGTCCGGCAGGCTGGACAACGCCACGGAAGTGCAGATCATGACGCGGATCATGCTCCCCATGAGCAAGTCCTACATGATCACGATCGCCATGTTCTCGTTCATCGCCCACTGGAACGACTATTTCTGGCCCCTGGTCATGACGATGAACGATTCGGTGCGGCCGCTGACCATGGCGATCGAGAGGCTCAGGGATGCGGAACAGGGAGTGCTCTGGAACCACGTGATGGCGTCCAACACCGTCCTCGTGGCCCCCGTCATCGTCATCTTCCTGTTCGCCAGCCAGAGGATCATAGCGGCTTTCGCGTACAAGGGCGTCAAATGACAAAAAGGCCCCGGCGCGGGCCGGGGCCTGAAGCAGCCTTGAACCGTGGGCGCTATACCGTGTAGGTGCTTGCGGAAACCTTTCCTCCCGTCCCCGTCCAGTTGGTGTGGAAGAACTTGCCGCGCGGGGCGTCGACGCGCTCGTAGGTGTGGGCGCCGAAGTAGTCGCGCTGCGCCTGCAGCAGGTTGGCCGGCAGCCGCTCGCTCCTGTAGCCGTCGTAGAACGCCAAGGCCGTGGAGATCGCCGGGATCGGGATGCCGTTCAGGGCGGCCGTGGCCACGACCTTGCGCCACGAGGGCTCGCACCGCTGGATCACCTTCTTGAAGTAGTCGTCCAGAAGCAGGTTGTTCAACTTGGGGTTCTTGTCGAAGGCCTCCTTGATCCTGCCGAGGAACGCGCTCCTGATAATGCAGCCGCCTCTCCACACCAGCGCGATGCCGCCGTTGTTCAGGTTCCACTTGTACTCCTTGGCGGCCTCGCGCAGCAGCATGTAGCCCTGGGCGTAGGAGACGATCTTGGAGGCGAGCAGCGCCTGGCGGACGTCCTCTACAAACCTTGTTTCGCTCCCGGTGAACTTTTTCGGCTTCGCCCCCTTGAGGATCTTCGAGGCGGAGACCCGCTCCTCCTTGAGCGCGGACAGGCAGCGCGAGTAGACGGCTTCGCCGATCAGCGTGATGGGGATGCCCATGTCAACCGAGCTGATCACGGTCCACTTGCCCGTGCCCTTCTGGCCGGCGGTGTCGAGGATCTTGTCGACCAGCGGCTTCTTGTCGTCGTCCTTGACGGCGAGGATGTCACGGGTGATCTCGATCAGGTAGCTGTCGAGCTCGCCCTCATTCCACTCGGCGAAGATCTTGTGCATCTTCGGAGCCTTGTACTTCAGCAGGCGCGACATCACGTCGTAGGCCTCGCAGATGAGCTGCATGTCGCCGTACTCAATGCCGTTGTGCACCATCTTGACGTAGTGTCCGGCCCCGTCCTCGCCGATCCAGTCGCAGCAGGCGTCGCCCTCGGGGGTCCTGGCCGCGATCGCCTGGAAGATCTCCTTGATCAGCGGCCACGCCTTGGGGTTGCCGCCCGGCATCAGCGACGGGCCGTGGCGCGCTCCCTCCTCGCCGCCCGAGACGCCGGTGCCCACGTAGAGCAGGCCCTTGCCGTCGAGGTACCTGGTCCTGCGGATCGTGTCGGGAAAGTGGCTGTTGCCGCCGTCGATGATCACGTCGCCCGGCTCCAGCAGCGGCAGCAGCTGCTCGATCGCCTGGTCGACGGGTTCGCCGGCCTTGACCATCAGCATGATCCTGCGCGGCCGCTTGAGCAGGCCCACCATCTCCTCGATCGAGTGGGCGCCGTAGAGCGTCGGCCTCCCCTTGCCCGCGTCGGCGAGGAACTCGTCGACCCTGCTCACGGTGCGGTTGAAGACCGCCACCGAAAAGCCCTTGTCGTTCATGTTGAGGGCCAGGTTCTGGCCCATCACCGCCATGCCGACGACCGCGATGTCCGCCTTGCCGTTCATCCTGTCCCTCCTCTTACTTCGCGAACCGCTCCCTGCACGCCCACAGTCCCAGGGCGGGGTTTGAGATGTAGAAGATCTCCTCGCCGTCCACTACGTTCACTCCGTCCCTGAGCCGGGCCGGGTCGTACTTCTTTGTCATGGTCCCCAGGTCGGCGTACTTGAAGCCGACGCTCTCGATCTCATGCTTCGTGAGCCTGCCGGGGCAGTAGGTGATCGAGAAGCGCCCCTCCGACGAGCCGTGGATCAGGTGCGCGGCAGCGCCGAGGCTCTCCTGCAGGTCCTTTTCCCTGGCCACGGCCGCCAGCACCCTGGGAGTGCCCACGTAGCCGTACTTGCGGATCAGCCGGTCGATGCCCTTGTCCTCGCCGAACTCCCGCACCCCCGGCGCCAGCACGATCAGCTCGCCGCCGGTGGCGATCGCCATGCGCGTGCGGTAGATGCTCTTGTTGCCGAGCCACGTGCTCTTGAACTCCTCGGGGTCGAGGTGGACGACCACTTTTCTCAGCGGCCGCTCGAGCATCTCGAAGTTGACCTCGAGCGACAGCTCCGCGGCCCGCTCGAAGCATTCCGTGTCGTCGCCGATGTACAGCCCGCGCACCGCCAGCGTGCCGTCCGCGCCCCGCCCGACCACGGTCTGGACATAGACAATGGGAAGGTTGCGCGCGAAGTGCTCGGACGCATAGTTGAGCACCTGCCGCACCGGGGTGTCGGCCCGCCCCATCATCCGCTCCATGCCGTAGACCGCGCCGAGGAAGTGGCTCTTGTTGATGCCCTCGGAGCCGCCGGTGCCGACAAAGATGTTCTTGTTGTGGTTGGCCATGCCGATGACTTCGTGGGGCACGACCTGGCCGATCGATAGGATCAGGTCGAAGCCGCCCTGGACCAGAAGCCGATCGACCTGGGCCGGCCAGTCCCAGTCGAGCCTGCCCTCGCTCACCTTGCGGATGATCTCGGCGGGCACGCGGCCCAGGGTCTCGAGGCCCTCGCGCCAGTCGTGCACGCGGAACAGGCCCCGCGGCGTCCTGCCGAACATCGTGGCGATCTCGTGCTCGCTCATCGGGAAGTGGGTCCCGATGGCCGGCAGCACGTCGGTCAGGCGCTCGCCCAAGCGCTCCCACGCCAGCTCCGTGAGCACGCCGGCCTGCGAGTGGAAGCGCGTGAAATCCGGCGGGATCGCCAGCACCTTTTTCCGCGGGCCCACCTTGTCGAGCGCAGCGTACAGGCCCTCGCGCAGGGCGCTGCGGTCGAGGACGTCGTTGGCGCTGCCGCGGGCGAAATACATCATCGATCTGCCTCCCCGCCGATCGGCGTGCGGCCTTCGTCTATTTTACTTCCTGCTCTCCCAGGCCGGGTGCTCGGGCAGGTACTTGTCGAACTCGTCGATCAGCCGCTTCTCGTAGGCGCCGGCGTAAGTGCCCTTGAAGAAGCGGTCCATCGCTTCCTCGTAGAACCGCTTCCAGCTGTCCTCCTCGTGGCCGGGGATGACGGGAAAGAAGAGGGCCTTGTTCTTTTTTGCGGCTTCCAGGTCGCCGGGCGCGTCGCCGATCATGAGCATCTTATCGACGGGGTACTTGCCGCCGGCCGCCAGGGCGATGTGCTCGGCCTTCGTGCCGAGCTCCTGGCCGGCGATCGCACGGGCGTAGCCGTCGATGCGGTGCTCCTGCCATTCGCGCACCAGCGCCTCGGTCGGCGTCTGGGAGACGACCAGCATGTCGGCCTTCGGCTTCATCGTTTCCAGGCTCTCGCGCACCAGCGGAAAGGGAGGGACGTTCTTGACGATCCGCTCGATCGTGGCGTTGACGTCGATGCTCCAGGCGTAGGCCATCTTGAGGTCCGGGTCGTTGGTGCGCTCGACTTCGGCCTTGAGCGCCGGGTTGCCGAGCTTGGTTTCGCGCTTGGCCCAGTCGCGGACCCCCTGCAGGCGGGGGATCTTGGCCCCGCGCGCCTTGACCTCGGCGCGGCGCTCCAGCAGCTCGAGGGCGCTGGTGACGGCGTGGAAGCGGTTGCAGCCGCGGGCCTTGGAGTAGAGGTTCACGAACTCCCAGGCCTCCCGCGCGTACTTGGACACCGGCTGCAGGCCGTAGTGGTAGACGAAGTTGGGGCAGAAGCACTCCTTGTGCTTGATCTCCATCGTGTCGAAGATGCAGCCGTCGGAGTCGATGCCCACGAAGAACTCGTGCTCGGGCTTCAAACCTTTGAGGATGCGCGTCGGGTCCGACATGGGTTTGTGTTCCTTTCGCTGGCCGGTGAGGTGAGGAAACGATAACGAAGGTGAGCTGCCGCTGTCAACGGAGGGTTTTTCCTCCGGCCCCGGCCCTCCGCCCGGCGGTAGCCCCGCCCGCCCGTTGCGGCTACAATAGGGGCGCCAGGGAGGCCGCTGCTTTCTCGACGGCGGCAGGAGCGGACGATGAAGTGCAGGCGCGCGGTTCGGGCGGCGGCGGTGATCCTCGCCGTGTGCGCAGGGGCGGCTTTCGCGCAGGAGGGGCCTCTCCGGCCCGCCCCCGCCGGGATCGAGGCATCCTCGATCGAGATGACGCTGGCCGGCGGAACACGCCTCGCGGGGCGCTTTCCCGCGATCGCGGCCAGGGGGGTGGAGGGGGCGCGCCTGGGCACCTGGCTCGGGGGATTCGTGCTTTCGCTGCTGCACGAGACGATGGCGGGCGCCCTGGAGGCTCTGCCCGCCGCCGGGCCGGCGGGCGCCGGGGCGTCGCTCGCGGCCTGGGAGCGGCAGATCGACTACACCATCGCGCACGAGGGCGAGGACTACGTGAGCCTCGTGTTCACAGACTACTCGTTCACCGGGGGCGCGCACGGCAACAGCGCGTACCACACGTTCCTGTTCATGCGCCAACCGAACGGCTGGCGGGAGGCCTGGCTCGCGGACCTGCTGGTCTCCGGCCCCGAGCCGCTGGACCGTCTCTCCGACCTGCTGATCGAGCAGCTCAAGATCAAGGGGGCCGCTTGGGTCCTCGCCGGGACGGTCAAGGCCTTTGGACACGAGCACCTGCGCGCCTTTGCGGCGACCCCCGACCGGCTCACCTTTTACTTCGCGCCCTACGAGGTCGGCCCCTACTCCGACGGGCCGTACGAGGTCTCCATCGGCCTCGAGGCTCTTTCCGGCATCGTGAAGCCGGACGTGCTCCTGGAGCTGCGCGGCCGGTAGGCCGCCGCTCCCGCAGGCCGGCCGCGGCCTACTCCTTGGTGGAGCCGAGCATGATCCCCTTGACGAAGTGCTTCTGGATAGAGGGGTAGGCCATAACGATCGGGAAGACCGTGATGACGATCGCTGCGGCGCGGATCGTGGCCGGCGCCTGGATGCTCAGCACGGCGGCGACGTCCGTCGTGATCGCGTTCGATATCGTCTCCCGCAGGTACAGCGACAGCGGGTACAGCCGCCGCTCGGTCAGGTACAGCAGGCCGTGGAACCAGTCGTTCCAGAACTGCACGGCGTAGAACAGGGAGATCGTCATCACGATCGGCTTGGCGGTCGGCATCACGATGCGCAACAGGATGACGAAGTCGTTGGCCCCGTCGATGCGCGCCGACTCCTCGAGGCTCTCGGGAATCCCGGCCAGGTAGTTCTTGGTGATGATCAGGAAGTAGGCGCTGAGCAGGGGAGGCAGGAACAGCGCCAGGAGCGTGTTGCGCAATCCCAGCCTGGTCACGAGCAGGTACTGGGGGATCAGGCCGCCGTTGAAGAACATCGTGAAGATGAACAGGCGGAACACCAGCCGCTGCAGCCGCAGGTAGCTCTTGGACAGAAAGTAGGCGGCCATCACCGTCGCGAGAACAGCGAGCGTCGTGCCGGCCGCCGTTATGATCAGGCTGTTGGACAGCGAGCGCACGACCTGGGCCGTGCGGAAGTTGTGGGCGTAGGAGCGCAGCGAGAAGCTCTTCGGCACCACGTGATACCAGTCGGAGAAGTAGGCCTTGTCGGTGGAAAAGGAGACCACCAGGATGTTCCAGAAGGGATAGAGGGTCGTCAGGGCGAACAGGATCAGGAGCGCGTAGTTGAGCCAGTCGAACAGCTCCATCCGTCGCAGCGCCATCTCCTCCCCCTAGTAGATGGACGTGCGGCCGAAACGGCGCGCGAGCGAGTTGGCGATCAGGAGCATCGTCATGCCGATAAAGGCCCGCACGAAGCCCGCGGCCGCGAGCCGGGAAAAGTTGGGGTTCTGCGAGAGGTTGCGCACGATCCAGGTCTCCATGATGTCTCCGCTCTCGTAGACCAGCGGGCTGTACAGGTTGTAGATCTGGTCGAAGCTCCAGTTCAGCACGTTGCCCAGGTTGATCATGAACACGACCATCATGGTCGAGGCGATCCCCGGCAGGGTGATGCGCGCCATCTGGGTCCAGCGGCCCGCTCCGTCGACCCACGCCGCCTCGTAGAGCTCGGGGTTGATGGCGGCCATCGCGGCCAGGTAGATGATCGAGCCCCAGCCGACCTCCTTCCAGACGTGCGTGATGACGATGAACTGGCGGAAGTACCGGTTGTCCTGCAGAAAGTCCGGCTTGCCGAGACCCAGAGCCTCGATCAGCCGGCTCACGGCTCCGGTCTCGTAGGTGAACAGCGAGTTGAAGATGCCGGCGAGGATCACCCAGGAGACGAAGTGCGGCAGGTAGGTGATCGTCTGCACCGTGCGCCTGACTGCCGGATGTCGCACCTCGTTGATGAGCAGGGCCAGGGTCACGGTCGCGATGAACCCGGTGGCCAGCTTGCCGACGTTGATGATCCAGGTGTTGGCGAACGAGCGGACGAACAGCGGATCGGCGAACAGCCACCGGAAGTGCTTGAGGCCGACATAGGGACTGCCAAGGAACCCGCGCCGCAGCGAGAAATCCTGGAACGCGATGGTGACCCCGTACATCGGCACGTACTGGAAGAGCACCAGCCATGCCAGGGCCGGCAGGAGCATCAGGTGCAGGACCTTGTAGCGGGCGATGTGCCGCACGAGCGGCTCGGCCGCCGCGCGGCGGGGACGTCTTGCGGCGGTCGCCACGGGCCCTCCGATCGATGCGGAGCGGGACCGCGAGGACCCGCTCCGCCGGTGTCTGTCGCAACGCTTCCGACTACTTCTTGATGTGCTTGTCGTAGTAATCCTGGTACAGCCCGACCCACTTGTCCAGCCCGACGCGCTTGAGCTCCGCGAGGTTCTCCTCCCAGACCTTTTCGAACTCGCCCGGCTTGGCCGCGATGCACTTGGTCCATCCGCCCCAGATCGCGTTGTCGACGGCGACCTTGAGGTCGTTCTGCTCCGGGAACTGGACGAACTGCACGGGGTTAGGATCGCCGAACCACTTCTGGCCCTCTTTGTACTCGAGCTTGACGTTGACCTGGTCCTTCATGTTGGCCGGCACAAAGGCTACCGCGTTGGCGTAGGCCTCTTCGAAGGTCTTGTAGTCCTTGGCCGGGATGTAGCCTTCGCTGTTGCCCTGCCCGAGGTAGAAGTTCAGCGGGTGATACATCACCTTCTGGTAGTCCTTTTCCCAGGCCGCCTCGATTCGCTCGAAGTAGCCGTCCTTGGTGAAGCTCTTCCAGTGCACGCCCTCGACTCCGGCCACCAGCAGCTGCCGCCCCTCCCAGCTCTGGAAGTACTCCAGGGCGTCGACGGCCTTCTGGGCCACCTTGCTCTTGGAGGTGACGACTGCATTCACCTGGACCATGATCCCCTGCGCGCGCCTGAACGTGTATCCCCTGGCCGCGAGCGGCTCGAGCAGCACCACGTCGCTCTTGGGGTCGATCTCCTTGAGCCTGCGCGCCTGGGTGGTGAACGGGTTGATCACCCAGCCCATCCCGGCCTTGCCGGTCATCATGTACTTCTCGGTGAGCATCGGGAAGCTGTTCATCGACGGGAAGTCGTGGTTGATCAGGCCGTCGTTGTAGAGCCGGTTCATGTACTTGAGGGCGGCCTTGGTGTTGGCCTGCGTCGCGATGGGCAGCAGCTTGCCGTCCTTGATCTCGAAGTTGACGAACTGGTCCCAGAAGCTCGACGGCACCCCGAACATGCTCATGATGGGAATTGTGGTCCTGCGGATCTGCGCCGCGCCTTCGAACTGGAAGCCGGTCGTGGTGCCGGTCGGGTCGGCGTCCTTGAACGCCTTGAGCACGCGGTACAGCTCCTCTTCGTCCCTGGGCATCTTCAGGCCGAGCTTGTCGAGCCAGTCCTTGCGCACGAACGTGCCCCACGCCACACCCAGCGGAACCTGCGGGATGCAGTAGGCCTTGCCGTCGATCTTGAGCGGCGTGAAGGTCTGGCTGTTGATGATTTTGTAGATGTAGGGATGGGTCGATTCCTTGACGTAGGGATCAAGGGCGATGATCGCCCCTTCCTTGCTCCACTTGGGGATGTCGCCGACGGTGGTCACGATGTCGACGGCCTCGCCCGTGCTGAGGATCAGGTTGATCTTCTGCGCGTTCTCGCCCCAGGGCGCGGTCACGAACTTGATCTGGACGTTGAGCCGCTTGTTCAGCTCCTGCACCACCGGATCGGTGGCTGCATCGATGGTCACCCCTCCGCGGTAGATGGTCAGCGGGATCGGTCCCGAAGACTGTTCCGCGCTCGGCGAAGCCCACGCGAGCGCGCCGACAACCGCAGCGAGCGCTGCCCACGCCACGAGTCGCTTGCCCATGGTCACCTCCTCCAGGGTCATCTAGGACTGCAAGCGTAGCTTAGCACACCTTTCGGGGGACGTAAAGTAGCATTTTTACGCTCGGCGCGTCGGCCCCGCGGC
>CAZKGO010000035.1:32015-43204 GCA_964552235.1 uncultured Spirochaetales bacterium
TCGGCCCCGCGGCGGCGGATCGACCGCCTACTCCAGCACGACGCCGGCCTGCGCCGCGAATTCCCGCAGGCGCGCCACCGACGCCCGGGCTTCGTCAGCGCTCGCCACGTGCTCGAGGATCGTCCAGCTGTCGGCCGGCAGGTGAGGGGCCATCAGGCTCAGCACCCGCGACCAGTCGGTGACGCCGCTGCCCAGCGGCACGAGGCCGGCGTGGATGTGGAAGCCTTCGGCCAGGGCGATCTCCTTGACGTGGGCGAGGCCGTAGTGGCCGGCGAGGCTCGCGCAGACGCGGCGGATGGTCTGCCCGGGATCGACCATGTCCCGGAAGTCGTAGAAGCTGGTGACGTCCACGTTCACGCGCAGCGCGTCGGAGGGGATCCTCTGCTTGAGCGCGAGAAAGCGCTCGGGCGAAAAGATCGCGGTCTTGAGGTAGGGCTCGATCGATATTCTAGCGCCGTGGCGCTCGGCAAGCGCCACCACGGGCTCCAGGTCCCGGGCTACAGCGCCGAGGGCGGCCTCGCCAAAGTTCCTCGGGTCGGTCGCAGCGAAGCCCGACGGGTGATAGTTGCCGCCGCAGATCACGAGGTAACGACAGCCGGTCGCCGGCGCCAACTCGATCGCCTGCTCGAGGAGATCTCGCTGGCGGGCCTGTCGCTCGCGATCGGCGGACAGGGGATTGTAGCCAAAGGCCCCGATCTGGCACACCTGCAGGCCGCGGGCGCGCAGCGGCTCGAGGGTGGCATCCACGCCCTGGGCGACCAGCCTGTCCATGGAGATCGGCACGCCCCTGATGCCCAGCTCCACAGCGGCCTCGACCGTCGCCGCTCCTGCCTCCAGTGCGAGTCTCATGGCTCCTCCCCGGCCTGCACAGCCGCGCGGCTGCCGCTCGCCGCCGATTCCCGGATCGCCTCGGCGATCGCCACCGCGGTCACCCCGTCGGCGGGCGTCGCCTCGGGTGCCCGCCCCGAGCGGATGCAGTCGAAAAAGTGGCGGAACGCGTGGGTGTAGCGGGTGGTGCCCAGCGACTCGGGCGGCGCGGTGAAGCTGCGCTGCTCCGTCGCGTCCCTGCGGGCCCACGCGAGGCTTTCCCAGATGTGGTGGCGGCCCGAGAGGCGGGCCTGGCCGTGGACCGTGAACACTTCGATTCGCGGGAAGTCGAGAAAGGGCGCGGCGCCGAGGCATCCGACCGTGAGCGCCGCGACCGCGCCGCCGGCAAAGCGCAGGCTCAGCACGGCGGTGTCCGCCGAAGGGCTGCCCGCAAAGGTGCCGGTCTCGGCCATGACGGTCTCGGGCCTGCCGAGCAGGGCGCAGACGGCATCGAAGAGGTGGCAGGAGTTCTCGTTGAAGAAGCCGCCGCCGTTGGCCGGATCCCAGAGCCAGTGCCCGGCCGGCGGCCGCCAGTCAAAGACGTACTGCCCGGCGAGGGCCCAGGGGGCGCCGAGCTCGCCGCCGAGCAGCTCGCGCAAGCGCACGAGGGCAGGGTGGAAGCGGAAGCTGAAGGCGGTCATCACGGGCGCCGTGCTCGCCTTGCACAGGGCGGCGAGGCGCCTGGCCTGCGCCAGGTCCGCGGCCCACGGCTTCTCGACGATCACGGCCAGGCCGCGGCGCACCGCTTCGGCGAGCAGCGGCTCCCTGTGGCGGGGCGAGACGCACAGGCTGACTGCGTCGAGGCGCTCGCGCTCCATCATCCGCAGGCCGCCCGCGTAGAAGGCGGCGCCGTGGGCCGCGGCAAAGGCCTCGGGCGGGTCCGGGCCGCCGACGCGGTCGTCGGCCGCTGCGACGAGGTGCGCCTCTTCCATGTTGGCCAGGGTTCGCACGTGGTGGCGTCCGAAGCCGAGGCCGACCACGCCGATGCGGATCCGCTCCATGTCTTCCTCCTACCAGTCCACCGATGTCGTCATGTCGTAGCGACTGCCGGTCCTCGACGACTCGAGGGCGCCGAACATCATCTCGGTGATGTGCAGGCCCCACTCCACGCCCACCACCGGTTCGCGGTCTTCGAGGATGCAGTCGACGAGATGGCGCGTGGACTCGTGGTAGTAGTTGAAGTCGCCCGGAGTCGGCTGCGGCCACACCGCGCGCGAGGGGTCGCCGCGGAGGGGCACGTGGTACCAGCCGTCGGAAGCCACCGACGGCAGGAGGTCGCGCCGGTTCGAGATGACCGAGGCCGCGTAGCCGCCGCCGAAGACGAGGTTGCCCTCGGTCCCGTAGACCTGCAGCCCTCCGCAGCCGGCGCCGGGAAGGGTCGGCAGGAACTGGCGGCCGACGTGGAACACCCCGATGGTCCCGTCGGCCATCTCGTAGAGGCAGAACACGTTGTCCGGCGCCTCCATGCGCACGGCCTGGGTTCTCGGCAGCTTGAGCACCACCGGCCAGTAGTTGGCGGCATCGGGATCCCTGACCTGGGCGAGGAACTCGTTGTAGCGGCTGTCGGGCACGACCATACGGTCGGGGACCGACACCTTGGCCATGCCCGTCACGGCGCGGCAGGAGCCGAGCACCGACACGATCTGGTTGGGGCCGTAGGGGTAGTCGAAGAGCATGCCGCCGCTGTCCTTGGAGTAGAACGCGCCGACTCCGTAGGGATTGCCCGCGAGGCCCGGATGGCCGGCCTCGGTGATGCGGGCCTCGGCGAGGACGAACCAGTAGGGCGCGCCGAGAGCGCCCTTGCGCACGAGGCCCCGCAGCTCGCCGTACAGAGGATCGAGGGGCGAGTTCGAGCTCGGCTCGATCAGCGCCTTGACCCCGGCCCGTCGCACCGCCTGGACGATCGACCGGGCTCCCTCCATCTCGGTGGCCATCGGCTTCTGCAGCAGCACGTGCTTGCCCCGCTCGATCGCCTCGAGGGCGAAGCCCACGTGGGTCCCCGGCCCCGTCAGGATGAACACCGCCTCCACGTCCGCCCGGCGGATCATGTCGTGGTAGTCCTGGTAGGCCTCGCGCGCCCCGAACAGGCGCAGGCAGGCGTCGGTGCGCTCCCGGTACACGTCGCAGACCGCCACGAGCTCGACGTTCGCCATCCGGGCGAGGCAGGGCAGGTAGTAGGCCGTAGCCACCACGCCGCAGCCCGCCACCCCGACCTTCACTCTGCGCTTTGCCATCTCTACGGCTCCTGCCAACGGCGGGCGCGCACCACCAGCGCCGGTCCCGGCGCCAGCACCTCGATGCCGTGGTGCTCGGTGGCCGACAGCACCCGCATGGTGTTGGCGCCTCGAACCAGATGGGCGGGATCCACCGCCGCCCTCGTGAAGACCAGGTCGTGGACCGCCTTGCGCGAGGTGATCTCGTACGGGTGCCCGTTGAGCGTGCAGGGGTCGGCCACGCCTCCTTCGCCTCCGTCCCACACGCGCACCACAAGCTGCGCCCGCTCGATCGAAGAGGGATCCAGGGGAAGGCTGATCTCGGCCCGCCGCTCCTCGCCGGCCCGCGACCAGAAGGGCCGGGGCATCCGCCGCGCGCCCAGCAGCAGGACGCGCCGGTCGCGGCGGGGCAGGGCCGTCCTCGTCGCCGCAGTGCGCACCACCAGACCGCCCTGCAGGCGCACCAGCGCGGCCACCGCCACCTCGCGCTGGTCGGGCAGCAGGCTGGTGTCCCAGCGCGCTGCAAAGGGGGGCCTCGCGGCGCTGCCGATGTGGCCGCGCGCCTGCCTGTCCTGGGTGTAGCCATGCCAGCTCGCGGTTCTGCCGCTGCCGGTATCGTCGTAGCCGCGGTAGAAGCCGACGAACTCCACGCAGGCGACGAGCAAAGCCGCCTCGGCGGCCGAAGCCGGGACCTCGAGGACCAGGTCGAGCGCTTCGGCGTCGGCGGCAGGCCGCGCGATCACCCGCGCCCGCTCCAGCGGCGCGGCGAGGCGGTGGTCGGGGTGCCGGCTCGACAGGTGCGTGCGCAGGCAGGCGTTGTCTATGATGAAGTGGCCCCAGAACGAGCGCCCGCGATCGCAGGCGAACTGCAGCGCGTTGGCGCCCCGCACCAGGTCCCTGACTGCGACGGGCACGACGGGAAAGGTGTAGGAGCAGCTGCCGCTCTCCACCGCGGGGTCCGCGACGCGGTAGGTGCCCCGGCCGTTGACCGTGAAGCGCTTGCGCCGCGTCCCGGGATGGCCGCCCCACAGCTCGAGAGCGAGTTCGGCCGATTCCACGGCAAAGAGGTCGTCGGCGACGCCGATGACCACAAGACCGTTGGCGCCTGTCTCGCTGCGGGTCCCGAACTCGGGATGCAGCGACGCGCCGGTGTCGTTGACCCTCTGGCGCAGTTTCGTGCCCGCGCGGTTGGTCGCCGCGGCCCAGCTCTCCCGGTAGATCATGCGCCCCCTTGGATTCTCTCGAAGCCGTGCCCTGCAGGCCGGCGCGGGTCTCGACGGGGAATTCCCCGGCAGGCGCCCGACGTGGTATGATGTGCGTAGGATAATTCCCTGTCAACCGTGCAGGGAGTAGCTCAGTTACACTCATGGACGAAGGCGTTCTGACCGCGATCCGCACCCGCTATCACCTCCTGTCGCCCGTGCAGAAGGCGATCGCCGACCACATCCTCGAGCACTCGCACGAGGTGATCCTGAACTCCATCGGGCACCTGGCGTCCGCCTGCGGAACCAGCGAGACGACCATCATGCGCTTTCTGCGCAAGGTCGAGTTCGACAGCTACCAGGTGTTCAAGGTGCGGCTCGCGCAGGACCTCTCCGGCGGCGCCGCCCCGGCCCGCTCGGTCTACGAGGACGTGCGCCCCGACGACCCCATCGGCCGCGTCAAGGAAAAGGTGCTGGCCTCGACCGGCCAGTGCATCGAGGACCTCCGCAGCATTCTGGACGATCGGGCCCTGGAAAAGGCCGTGGCGCTCATGAAGCGGGCCAGGCGGGTGCTGTTCGTGGGGCTGGGCGCCACGGGGCTGATCGCCGCCGACGCCTCCTACGAGTTCGCCAAGCTCGGGCTCGACGTGCACGTGAGCAGCGACCCGCCGATCATGAACATCCTGGCCGCCCACGCCACGGGCAGGGACGTGGTGTTCGCCGTGTCCCACAGCGGCGAGACCCGCGAGATCCTCAACTGCGTGCGCCTGGCCCGCGACAACGGCGCCAGGATCGTGGCCATCACGAGCTACGGCGGATCCTCGATCACGCGCCTGGCGGACCTGGTGCTCCTCAGCTCGACGAGCGAGACCCACTACCGCTCCGATGCCATGCTGTCCCGGATCGTGCAGCTGGTGATCATCGACGTGCTCTACGTGGCCCTCATCCTCGCCCTGCAGCCCGCAAGCCTCAGGCGCCTGGAGCAGAGCGCGGCCGCCGCCCGTCTGACCCAGAAGTGAGGGCAGGCGCCGGGCGCTGATGCCCGCGCCCAAAGGCGCCGCGGCCGCGGGGGGGACCGGGGCGCCGCAGCCCCTCGGCGCAGGAGCGTGCGAGCGGGCTTGACAGAACTAGGCGGCGGACCTATCGTAGTAACAAAGCTACTCTCTGGTCACGATGGTAGCTATTTTCTTACTGTTCGAAGGGGAGGGCCGGGCTCATGGCGGGTCGGGTCGACCAGGTGATCGGCGGCGTCTTCACGCTTGACCACGAGCCCGCGGACGGCAAGGACGTGCTGCTGGTGAGCCGGCGGGGCGCGTGGGCGATCGACGCCGGAAACGAGCCGGCCGACGGCGAGGCGATCCGCGGGCTGGCCGCCGCGATGGGACTGCGGGCGGATCGGCTCATTCTCACGCACGGCCACGGCGACCACGTCTTTGGCTGCGAGGCCCTCGGCGCAGCCGAAATCGTGGCCACGGTACGCGCGCCTGCCGTGATCCGGGCGCAGGCTCCCGCCTGGGTCCGGCGGTTCGGGGGAACCGAGGTGGAGGCCGCCGCCCGGCTTCCGCGGCCGACGGTGCTGTTTGACGGCCGCCTCATGCTCGACGGCGGCGACTGCACCCTCGAGCTGTTCGCCACTCCCGGACATAGCGCCGACGGCCTTTGCGTGTGGGTGCCCGAGCGCCGCCTGCTGGTCTGCGGCGACACCGTGGTGACCGCGATTCCCCCGGCGATCGGCAACGGCGACAGCAGGGAGCTCGAACGCAGCCTCGGGCTGCTGCTCGGCTTCGAGGCCGAGACGCTCCTGTGCGGGCACGGGCCGCCGCTGAGGGGCCGCGCGGCCATCCGCGGCTGGCTGGAGGCGATGATCGGGTACCTGCGGGCGGTGCGGGAGCGCGTGCGCGGGGCCCTCGCCCGCGGCGCCGGCGCCGAAGCCCTGGCTGCCGCCGCGCCCTACGACGAGCTGATCGGCACGCGCCTGCCCAAGGACCGCTTCGGGATGGAGAGGCGGCACGCAAACGTGGTGACCAGGATCGCCGAGGAGGAGCGCCGATGATCCGCGTTGCAGTCGTCGGCGCAGGCTGGGCCGGCGAGCGGCAGGTGCGGGCCGCGCGCGAGCTGGGCCGCAAGATCGCGCCGGCCTGCCTGGTGGACCGGGACTCGGAGTTCCTTGACGCCAAGGCGCGGGAGCTCGGGCTGCCCGCCCGCGCCCGCTACGAGGACGTGCTCGCCGACCCAGCAATCGACGCCGTCAGCCTGTGCACTCCCCACGGGCTGCACTGCGAGCAGGCGGTGGCTGCGGCGCGCGCCGGCAAGCACGTGCTGGTCGAGAAGCCGATGGCGCTCAGCGTGGCCGACGCCACCCGCATGATCGAGGCCGCGCGGGCGGGCGGCGTGCGGCTGTACGTGGCCGAGAGCGAGAGCTACACCGCGCGGGCCCACTGGCTGCGGGGGGCCGTGCGCGACGGCGGGCTGACCGGCGATCTGGTGTCGGCCTGCCTGCTGCGGGGATTCCGCTCCGAGCGCTTCCGCTATCCCGGCCGCCGAGAATGGCTCACCCGTCCCGAGCTCGGCGGCACGGGCACCTGGACGCTTCACGGCATCCACTCGATGGCCGAGCTGCGCACGGTCCTGGGCGAGGTGCGGACGGTTTACCTCCGGGAGCACCATGCGGCCTCGTTCGCCACCCCGGAGATCGAGGGCACGATGAGCGGCCACCTCACGATGCAGTCGGGGCTCGGCGTGTCGATCCTGCAGAGCTGCGAGACGCGCCTGGGGCCGGGGCTGGGCGGGTGGCTGCTCTTCGGCACGCGGGCGAGCCTGCAGGCGGGTGACGACGGCTACCGCGTCCACGGCGCCGACGGGGCGGTCTCGCAGCTCACGGCGTACCCCGTGCGGCCGCTCTCGCCCTACGCCGAGGAGCTGGAGGCCTTTGCCGATTTCGTCACCGACGGAACCGCGGGCCCGACCACGGGCGAAAGCGAGCGCCGGAGCCTGGCCATCGTCGAGGCCGGCTACGAGTCGGCGCGAACCGGCCGGCCGGTGGACCTGGCGCAGCGGTTCGGGCAGCTGTGATGAAGGCCGTTCTCGGGATCGACTGCGGCTCGAGCGCAGCCAAGGCGACGCTCCTCGCCGAAGACGGAAGCGTGCTGGCTAATGCGGAGCATCCGATCACCACCCGCAGGCCCGCCCCCGGCCTCGCGGAGCAGGATCCGCAGGAGTGGTATGCGGCCTCGGTGGCCGCGGGCCGCCAGTGTCTGCGCGTTGCGGCGCCGCACTCCCTGGAGGCGATCGCGGTCGACGGCGGCGCCCACTGCTTTGCGGCGCTGGACGCTGCAGGGCAGCCGGTCGCGCAGGCGATCCACTGGTCGGACCTGAGAGACGCGAGGGAGGTCGAGGAGCTGGAGGCGGAAGCCGGCAGGCGTATCCACCACCTCACCCTCGAGCCGGTCAACAGCGCCTCGACGATCGCCCAGCTCGCCTGGATCCGCCGCAACGCCGAGGCGGCGTGGAAGCGTATCGCCCGCCTTCTCGTGGTCAAGGACTACGTCCGCTTCCGGATGACGGGAAAGGCGGCCACTGATCCCTACGACGCGGCCGGAACCCAGCTGTTCGACGTGCGCGCCGGCCTCTGGTCGAGGGAAATCGCCGCCCTGGCAGGAGTCGACCCCGCGTGGCTGCCCGACGTGGCTCCCCCGCACTCCGTGGCCGGCCCCCTCGGCGGCGCGGCTGCGCGCGACCTCGATGCCGGAGAAGGCGTGCCTGTCGTGGTGGGCAGCGGCGACTCGGCGGTCGAGGCGGCGGGCCTCGGCGCCCTGTCGCCTGGAGACTGCGTCCTGAAGCTCGGCTCCTCGGCGAACACCGAGACCATCCTGGATGCCCCCGTGGAGTCCAGGGCTGCGCTCGTCTACCCTTACCTCGTCGATGGGTGCTGGATCGCCATCACCGCCACCGGCTCAGGCGCGGCCGCCCTGCGGTGGTTCCAGGACCTGATGGGCGCCGGCGGCGGGCCGCAGCCGACCCGCGAGCGCCGCGACGCAGACCTGGCCGGCGTGGCTGAGGTGCCCGCCGGCGCCGACGGCCTTCTCTTTCACCCTTTCCTCGCAGGCGAGCGCTCTCCGTACTGGGATCCCCGCCTGCGCGCAAGCTTTGCCGGCATCAGGGCCGGACACACGCGAGCCCATTTCTACCGGGCGATCATGGAGGGAGTCGCGTTTTCCCTGCGCGACTGCCTCGACGCCGTGGCCGTCCCGCCATCAGGCCGGCTTCGCCTCGTGGGCGGGGCGGCGCGCGTGGCCCCTTGGCCGCAGATCGTCGCCGACGTGCTCGGCCGCGATCTGGAGCGTCCGGCCCGTTCGGATGCCTCCGTCGGCTCGGCCATGCTCGCCGGGATCGGCGTCGGGCTGTTTCGTTCCTGGGCCGATGCGGTCGAGCGAAGCCCCGTCGCCGCCGAGCGGGTGCGGGCGCGCGGCCAGGTGCGCAGAGTCTACGAGGAGCTCTTCGCCGTCTACCGGCAGGCGGTCGCGTTTCACGCGGCGCAGGGCAGGCGGCTTTCGAGCATCGACGAAGCATCGAGGAGCGTTCCATGAAGATCCAGATGCCGCAGCCGCCCGAGCCCCGTCCGCTCTCGGGCTACGACCGCTCGTTTCTCGAAGAGGCGTACCGCCGGATGGTGCTGATCCGGCGCTTCGAGACCAAGGTGAACGAGCTCTTTCTCAAGGGGATCATGCCGGGGACGATCCACCTCTCCTATGGCCAGGAGGCCGCCGAGGTGGGGGCCTGCCTGGCGCTCGGGGCGCGTGACTGGGTGAACCTCACTCACCGCGGCCACGGCCAGGCCCTCGCCAAGGGGGTGAGCGCCCGCTCGCTCATGGCCGAGCTGTTCGGCAAGGCGACCGGCTGCTGCCGGGGCAAGGGAGGGTCGCTGCACGTCGGCGACGCGAGCCGGGGAGCCCTGCCTGCCATCGCGATCGTCGGCGCCTCGTCGCCGATCATGGCCGGCATGGCGTTCGCGTTCCAGCGCCGGGCCACCGGACAGGTGGCGCTGAACTTTCTCGGCGACGGCGCGGTGAACAAGGGCGACTGGCACGAGGCCATGAACCTCGCCTCGCTGTGGGCGCTTCCCATCGTCTTCCTGTGCGAGAACAACCTCTTCGGCGTTTCGACCCACATCACCGACGTGATCCCGAACGAGCGGATCGTCGAGCGCGCGGCCGCCTACCGCATGCCGGGCGAGACGGTCTTTGGCAACGACGTGATCGAGACCTACGAGACCACGCGGCGGGCTGTGGAGCGGGCCCGGTCAGGCGGGGGCCCTACGTTCATCGAGGCGCTGACCTACAGGCAGGGCGGCCACAAGCGCGACGACCCTGCCAGCTACCGCGACCGCCGGGAGCTGGACGCGTGGCTCGCCGCGGACCCGCTGCAGTCGCTGCGGCGGAGGCTCCTTTCCGACGGCAGGTGGCCCGAACCGGCGCTGGAGTCGGTCGAGGCCTCAGTGGACAGGGAGCTCGATGAGGCCGTGGCCTTTGCCCTCGAGAGCGCCGAGCCGCTTCCGGAGACGGCCCTGGAGGACGTGTATGCGGACTGACACCGGTGCGAAGGTTCGGGAGCTCACGATCGTCCAGGCGCTGCGCGAAGCCGTCCGGGAGGAGATGAACCGCGACGAGAGCGTCTTCGTGATCGGCGAGGACGTGCGGATAGGCGGCTCGTTCCTCTTCACGCTGGGGCTCGTCGAGGAGTACGGCCCGGACCGCGTGGTCAACACGCCGATCTCGGAGACCGGCTTCGTGGGGCTCGCGATCGGGGCCGCCATCCAGGGGATGCGCCCGATCGTCGACTTCCAGTACAGCGACTTCCTGTTCACGGCCTGCGACCAGATCGTGCAGCAGGGCGCCAAGCTCCGCTACATGTCCGGCGGCCAGGTCAAGGTGCCCGTTGTGTTCCAGATGCCGAGCGGGGCTTCGGGCCGGGGCGCGCAGCACGCCAACACGATGGAGACCTTCTTTTTTCACGTGCCGGGCATCAAGATCGCGACTCCCGCAACGGCCTACGACGCCAAGGGCCTGTTCAAGACCGCGGTCCGCGACGACAACATGGTGCTGTTCTGCGTGCACAAGCACCTGTACGGCAGCAAGGGCCGCAAGCTCGTCGCCGGAAGCGCCGGCGCTGTGCCCGAGGGCGAGTACACGATTCCCTTTGGCGTCGGGGAGATCAGGAGGCGCGGAGGCGACGTGACCATCGTGGCCAACTCGCTGCTGCTGCACCTCGCCCTCGCCGCGGCCGACGCCCTGGCCGCCGAGGGCATTCAGGCCGAGGTGATCGACCCGCGCACGCTCGTGCCCTTTGACCTCGATCTGGTGCTCGAGAGCGTGCACAGGACGGGGCGGCTGGTGATCGCCGAAGAGGGCAACCAGCGGGGCGGGTGGGGCGCCCAAGTGGCTGCCGACGTGTGCGCCCGGGCGATCGAGGATCTCGACGCCCCGATCGAGCGGGTGGCGGCGCCGGACGTGCCGGTCCCGTTCTCGCCCGTGCTCGAGCGCGCCGTGGTCCCGGGCGAGGCCCGGATCGCCGCTGCCGCGCGCCGGCTGGTGGCGGGGGGCTGACATGAGGGTGCCCATCGTGGTGCCGCAGATCGGCGAGGCGGTCGCCGAGCTCTCGCTCGTGGAGTGGCACCTACGCGAAGGCGAGCGAGTGAAGAAGGGGGAGCCGCTGTTCTCCGTGGACGCCGACAAGTCGGTGATCGACGTCGAGGCCTACGACGACGGCGTTCTCGCGCGGATCCTCGTTCCCGCCGGCAGCCCGGTGATGCCCAACGACGAGGTCGGCGAGCTGGAGACCGTGGCGGCCGCGCCGGTCGCCGAGGTCCGCCCGGCCGCTGCGGCCGCCGAGCCGGGCCCGGGGCCCGCAG
>CAZKGO010000036.1:0-41574 GCA_964552235.1 uncultured Spirochaetales bacterium
GGCCTCCGTCTCGGTGGCGTCCTCCGTGCCGCCGCCCGCCGCCTGCGCGCCGCCGCGGCGGGGGCGGAGGGACACGTGCTCCAGCGACGAGCGCAGCCTCTCCACAGCGGCCGGCAGCGCCGACGCCAGCGAGGAGGCCGCGGCGGCGCCGGCCGCGGGCCGCGGATGGTCGGCGGGAGCCGCAACCCCGTCGTTCCTGTCCGCCTTGGGGCGCAGCTCAAAGGCTTCGATCGTGCAGCCGAGGCTTCGAAAGATGCCGTCGGCGCGGCCTTCGACCTGCCCGCGCACGTCGGCCGAAACGGCGATGCTCTGCGCAGCGGCCAGGGACTGCAGCCGCTCGGCGATCTCGGCGCCCTCGCCGAGGGCCTCGCCGCCGAGGAACCAGATGTCGCCGAAGTGCACGCCGATGCGCAGGCGCACCGGCGGTTCCGATTCGGCGGCCAGCGCCTCGGTCAGGCGGAGGGTGCAGCGGACAGCGTCCAGGGCGTTGGCGAACTCGGCGACAAAGGTGGGTCCGCTGGAGCTCCTGAGCCTACCGCCGGCCTGCAGCGCGCATTTCTCGAGCATCCCCGCGACGAGCTCCAGGACGCGCAGCGTCGTCTTCTCGCCCCGCGCCGCGATGGCGTCAAAGCTGTCGACGCCGGCCGCAAGGATGGCAGCCAGCCTGTAGTCGTCGGCCATCATGGGCGCGGCCGCGGGGGGAGTCAGCGACAGGAGCACTCCCATTCTGCGTGTGGGTTAGGGTGCCCGGCAGGTGCACGCCGGAACTGCCGGCCTTTCCGCGCAGGCGCTTCCGCGGCTATGCCAAGTTCCGGACTATGTGGAGTCGAGACGGAATACCTCCGTTCTTGCCGGCAGACGGAAGGCTTGGTACCGCACATGGTCCCAGCGCTTGCGGGAAGGCCAGGAGGCGGTCGGGCGTGGGCAAGCAGAGATTTCTGGCGCGGGTCCGCGACCCGCTGCAGGACGGCCTCGGCCATGGCGAGGTCAGCCTCCGCATCAAGGTGCGTAATCGGACGCGACAACCCTTGCGTGCGCAGGAACGACGGGAACGACCGCAGCGCCGTGCGGACAACCTTCATCGATTGGGCGGAGATGCGGGCCCCCATCGAAGTGACAGACCCGGTCATTTCAGCGGGCCACAGACGTCTGGTATCGATGGGGTTGTCTTCAAGGCTCCCTCGCACGAAAAGGCGCAGGGGCATGGAATGCTCCTTGCGGCCGGTGATCCGCAACGCCACATGGCCGCGGAAACGCTTCCGCGGAAACGTGCGGCATGTGGTCGATAACCGCGAGGCGGGGCGGGCAGGAGAGGGGACGAAACCGGACCAGGACCTTCGGTCAAAGCCTCGTTTGAGGCGGCTTGACGACCAGGGCGAAGCGCACTGCGGCGGTTCGGCGATGGCGACCGCCTGCCGGCGTGATGCGGATCCGTAGCGCTGCCACCCAGTGGAATTCCACCCAGCCTGCCTGGTTGCGAGGCCTGCTGCTGCGCAGTTGCGGCCCCGCACGGCGGCGGCCGGTCGAGAGCGCCTTGTCGGTGACCGCGCGGCAGCCGTAGAATGGCGGCGTGGCCGCCAGGGAACGTACCCTCTTTGCCTGCCAGAAGTGTGGACACGAGGAGCCCAAGTGGCTTGGCCGCTGTCCAGAGTGCGGAGCGTGGAACACCTTTGCCGAGGAGCCGGCAGGCCGGCAGGCGAGGCGTGAGGCCCCAGCCGGCACGCCGGTGCCCCTGTCGGCGATCGAGGCGAGCGAGGCCGCGCGCCTTTCGACGGGCCTCGAGGAGATGGACCGGGTGCTCGGCGGCGGGCTCATGCGCGGCTCTGCGGTGCTGGTCGGCGGCGAGCCGGGGATCGGCAAGTCGACGTTGATGCTGCAGCTGGCCGCGTCGCTGGAGGGGCCGGCCCGGGTCCTCTACGTGTCGGGCGAGGAGTCGGCCGGCCAGCTGCGGATGCGCGCGGACCGGCTCGGGGCCACGCGCGAGCGGGTGGAGGTGCTCTGCGAGACCGCCCTGGAGCCGATCCTGGAGACGATGGCGCGCCTGCGCCCGGTCCTCACGATCGTCGACTCCATCCAGACCCTGGCCTCTCGGGAGGCGAGTTCGGCGGCAGGCACGGTGACGCAGATCCGGCTGTGCGCGCAGGAGCTGGCGTCGCAGGTCAAGGCGCGCGGCTCCAGCCTCTGCCTGGTCGGACACGTGACCAAGGAGGGTCTGATCGCCGGCCCCAAGGTCGTCGAGCACCTGGTCGATACCGTGCTGTACTTCGACCAGTCGGACACGGATCTGCGCTTTCTGCGCTGCTCGAAGAACCGGTTCGGCTCCACCGAGGAGGTGGGGATCTTCCGCATGAGCGGGCGGGGCCTGGAGGCCGTCGCCGATCCCGCGTCGCTGTTTCTGGAGCACCGCGCGGGCGATCCGCCGGCGGGCGTCGCGGTAACGCCGGTCTTCGAAGGCTCGCGCGTGCTGCTTGTCGAGCTGCAGAGCCTGATGGTGCCGGCCAAGGGCGGCCTGTCGCGGGTGTTCTCCGACCGCATCGACGGCAGGCGCGTGTCGCGGATCGCAGCCGTGCTCGAGAAGCACCTCAAGCTGCCCCTGGCCAGCGAGGACATCTACGTCAACGTGGCCGGCGGGCTTCGCCTGGGAGAGGTGGGGATCGACCTGGCCCTCGCGCTGTCGCTGTACGCGGCGCGCACCGGCCTCGCGGTGCCTGCGGGCCTCGCCGTCCTCGGCGAGGTGAGCCTGGCCGGCGAAGTGAGGCGCGTGCCGCAGATGGAGCGCCGCATCCGCACGGCCCTCGACATGGGATTCTCGCGCGTGCTCGGGCCGGCTGCCTCCGAAGGACGGGCGCCGCAGGGCTACGAGCCGGCGGGCAGCGTCGCCGAGGCGGTGCGCCGCGCCTGGGGCGGCTGAGGCGGCGCCGCCTGGGGGCCTTAGCCGAACAGCGACGCGAAGATCGGGATGCCGCCGATCAGGTTGCCGATCATTCCGCCCATGCTCGAGAGCAAGAAGACCACCAGCACGTGAGTGACCCGGTTGCGCCAGATTCCCGGCAGCGATCCGATGTCGTCGTTGAGCCGCTCGAAGTCCGAGACATGCGGCCGCTTGACGGCCGCTTCGACGATCCCCGCCACGAGCCCCACGCCGATGAACGGGTTCAACGACGCCAGCGGCGCGGACAGGAACGACACCAGGACTGTGAGCGGGTGCGCGAGGGAGGCGATCGAGCCGACGGCCGCCAGCGAGCCGTTGATGAGAGCCCACCGCGCCACGTTCGCGAGGGTCACCTGGGGCCCGCGGACAAAGAAGCCCGCCACGATCGCGGCCACGAGCAGGCCCGGAACGATCCAGCCGGCCAGTCGCGAGGCCGCGGCCGGCGTCGGCACCTCCTCGAGTCGGCTGACGTCGGCCGATGCGGCCCCCGAGTGGATCGCCCGCAGCCGCTCGACCATGCCCGCCACGTGCCCGGCCCCGACCACCGCCAGCACGCGCGAGCCCGGCGCCTCATAGACGCGCGAGGCGAGGTACTCGTCGCGCTCGTCGATGAGGACGGTCTTGACCGCGGGCAGGAAGTCGGCGAGCTCCTCGAGCATCCCCTGCAGGGCGCTCTTCTCCTTGAGCCGTTCGATCTGCTGCTGGTCGAGCTTTTCCCGGCTGAACACCGAGGCGAGCAGCGTGGCGATCATCTTGTTCTTGCCCCAGAAACCGGTGCCGCCCCACGCCCGCTTGAGGGTGACCTGGATGTCGCGGTCGCACAGCGAGTAGGGAATCCCCGCCGAATCGGCGGCCGCCATGGCAGCGATCATCTCCTCTCCGGGCCGCACGCCGAGGTCGAGGCCGAGGCGGCGCTGGAAGGCGGCAAGGGCCATCTGGGCGGCGAGCAGAAAGCCCTTGCCCTGCCGCAGCACCTGCACCAGATCGAGTCCGCGCCAGCGCTCGCCCTCGGTGAGCGAGCGGTGGCGTGAGGCGTCCAACTCGACGCAGACGCGATCGGGCCTTTCGGCGAGGATGAGGGAGCGCACCTCCTCCACACTCTCGCGCGACACGTGGGCTGTGCCCACCAGGAGGATCTCGCGCCCGTCGAGCTGCAGGCGCGTGACTGTTTCAGCCGGCATGTTCCACTTCCCACGCGGCCAGCTGCTTTTCGAGCAGGTCATCCCGCTCCAGAGAGGCCGCTTCGAGCAGGTAGGCCATGGCCGCCATCCTGCGGCCCGCCATCAGGTACTGCATGCCCAGGTAGAAGAGCATGCGCTTCTTCGCGATTTCGTTGCGCTCGCTGCGGATGCGCTCCAGCAGCGGTATGTCCCAGTCGGGGCGGATCAGGAACTCGGCAGTGACCGCCTCCCAGCTCTCCTTTGCGATGCCGCCCAGCATCCGCCGCAGCAGCTCCGTGGCCGCCCCCGCCTGCCCCTGCCTCCTGAAGGCGAGGGCGGCGAGCAGCGCGTACGCCGGCTCCTGCCTCCTGCGCTCGTGCGCCTCGGTGAACCAGCGGGCCGAGCCGGCGTAGTCGGCGAGCCGCCACGAAAGCTCTCCGAGCGATGCGTAGGCGGCCGTGTACTCCGGGTTCAGGCGCACCACTGCGGCAAAGGCCTCTCTGGCCGCTGCCCAGCGGCGGGCCTGGTAGTGGATCGCCGCCATGTGGGCATGGGGGACGAAGCTCGAGGGATCGAGCTCAGCCGCCCGGGCGAAATCCGCCAGGGCCTCCTCGGGACGCTCGAGGGAGAGCAGCAGCCTCCCGCGGTCGATGAGCGCCCAGAAAGAGTCCGGCTCCAGCGCCAGCCCGCGGTCCAGATCGGCGAGCGCGCCCTGCCCGTCATCGAGGCGCCTGAGCACGCGCGAGCGCTCGAAGTAGGCGAAGCTCAGGTCCGGGTGCTTCTCGGCGGCGGCGGAGAAATGCCTCCGCGCAGCCTCGAGGTCGCCGCTGTCGAAGGCGAGGCGCCCCATGCCCAGCAGGGCCAGGGGATGGACGGCATCGTTGTTGAGGGCGCGCTCGAAGAGCGTCCGGGCCGCCTCCTTGTCGCCGTCCAGGCGCGCGTTCTCGCCCGCCGCGGCGGCCGCATCAGCGTGGTCGGGGTCGATGGAGAGGATCCGCTCGAGCAGCTCCTGCTCGCGCCCGGTCTTGCCCTCGGCCTGCTCGAGGAGGGCGAGGGCGTACAGGGCATCGGTGTTGGCCGGGTCGTCGGCCAGCGTCCGCTCGAGCACGCTTCGCGACTGCTGCGGATTGCCGGCCGCGCGCAGCAGCCCGGCGTACAGCACGGGGTCGGACGCGGCCGCGTCCACCGAGCGTTCGTATTCGGCGAGGGCACCGGCCGGGTCGCCGGCTTCCAGCTTTGCCTGCACCGCCTCCAGCGGCTCTGCGGGCGGCGCTGCCGGCGCTTCGGCCGGGATCTGCGGCGCGGGAGGCTCCGGCTCGGGCGCGCCGGCGCAGGACGCGAGCAAGACGGTCGCGAGCGCGGCTGCGAGAGCGGCAAAGGGCGCGGGGACTCGAGGCAAGACGGCCGGCTCCCCTCCGGCGCGGGCACTATACCCATCGTCCGGCCGGGACGCAAGAAGCGGCCGGCCCGACCGATGGACTGCAGGCCTGCGAAGCCACGCCGCTCATGGACACGGACCGGAGCCGGCTGTTAGAATGCCGGCCTCGCGTCTGCAGGAAGACTCAAGGTGGCTGTTTCCCGCAAGCTTCTTCTGCTCGTGCCGCTCGTCTACGCGGCGCTGATCGGCCTCTTTCTATGGCTGCACCTCGCGAGCGGGAAGCCGTTCGTCGAGAGCGTGTCGGGTCTCCAGATCAGGGGAGTGCGCGCGTCCGGCGCCGCCGGCTCCGGTGTTTCCGTCAAGCGGATCACTCTTTCCTACGGCGCGGCGGAGTTCCGCTTCAGCCGCCTGCGGCCCCTGCTTCTGGGCCAGTCGCGCGCCCGGCTGCGGCCCGTCTCCTGCGCCGTGTCGGCCGACGGCGCGGCCGTGAGGCTTCGCGGTCTCGGGGGCCGCGACCTCACAGTGGTCTTTCGCGTCGACTCTGGAGGCTCCCTGGAGGTCTCGGTCGGCACAGCCGAGCCGCTCGCGCTGCCGCTGGAGAGCCCCGGCGCGCGAATCGAGGTTGCCGACGCCGTCCCCGCCGTCGGCATCACCAGGGGCGAGGAGCGCCTCGTGGCCGTGCTGCCCCAGGGCAGCCGCCTGCGCTGGACGGGCGGCTACCTGTACCTGAGCGGACCGGCGGCACGACTGCGGCTGTCGCGGTCTTCGGGCGGCAGCCTTCTCATGCAGTGGTTCCTCGCCCAGGGCTCGTTGGTCGGCCAGGAGGACTACGACCGCGAAGTCAGCGGCTACCGGGAGCGGGCCTACCAGGCCTGGACCGGGTCCCGCTACCAGCCGGACATGGGGCTGTGGCGCGGCGCCGACGGTCAGCTCGGCTACAGCGGCCGGCTCGGCAGCGCGATCGCGGCCGAAGCGATCGCCCGGGGCGAGTACGAGCGTGCCCTGGCCCTCGTGCTGAAGGCCGAAGACGTGTGGACGCGAGTCCGACCCACGGCGGCGCCGACCCACGAGGCCAGTCCGTTCACGGGCAACACGGGGGCCTTTGCCGCCTGGCGCGCCGACGAGCAGGGTCCTGCGGCGCGCGAGGCCGAGCGGCTGCTGCGCGCGGGAAACCTGGCCGCGTGGCGCATCCCGAACCTCGTGGGCCTGCTCGAATCGGCCGGCGCGGGAGCCGTCCTGGCCGAGACCGGCGAGAGGAGCCTCGCGGGCTGGGACCCTGACCAGACCGACGCAGCCACTGCGCTGGGCGTGCTCGAAGTCTCTCTCGACGCAGCGCGAACTCCGTGGCTGGCAGCCGCAGGCGAGCGCGCCCTCTCCCGGGTTCTCGCCTCGCTGCGGATCGAGGGGGAGGCGCTCGGGATGGTTTCGGGCGACAAAGTCGATCCCATGCTTTCGCTGCGTGCGGGCGCGCTTCTGGCGCGGGCCGGGTCGGCGCAGCAGAACCAGGCCCTGGCGGGGCTCGGCCGCACCCTGATTGCCACTGTGCTCAGGGCGGCCGACGCCGAGGGCTTCGTGGCCGCGCCGGCGGGCCGGGTTCCGGCCGAAGAGGTGTATCATCTTGTTCGGATGTCCCCGTACCTGCCTGCCCTGCGTCCGCTCACGGACCTGTTCGGCCCGGGCGTCTGGATGTGGAGCGCGGCCCCCCTGCGATCGTCGGCGGTCGCCGGAAACGAGGTCACGCTCGCGTTCGGGTTCGCCCCCGGCGTGCCGCACCACGTCTTTGTCCAGGGGTTGCCCCAGTTCACCCAGCTGCGGATCAGGGGCATCCCGTGGAGAGCCGACCCGGCCTACGCGAGGTACTTCGCGGGCTGGTTTCACGACGCGGGCGGCCGCACCCTCACCCTGAAGCTCACGCAGGACCAGGCTGAGGAGCCGGTAGTCATCGTGAGGTAGCCATGCCGGCGGCCGCCCCCGTCCTTTTGATCGTGGGCATCGGATGCCTCTTCTACCTCGTCGTGCCCGGCCTCGGCGCCTTCCAGGCGCGGCACGGGTGGCGACGCTTCCGAAGGCGCATCGGCGAGGCAGCCCGCATGCCGCTGCTGCGGCGCCCGGCGGACGCGGCTGCCGGCAGGTGGCGGTTCCTCGGGACGCTCGAAGCGGTCCAGGGCAGAAACCGCCTCTGGCTCACCGGGGGCGAAGGGCTGTCGGTGGCCGCCGACCTGGAGGGCGCGCAGACCTACATCCTGCCCTGGAGCGCGGCCGGCGAGGCCGGCAGTTTCGGCGACGAGGAGCCGCAGATCCTGCCGTGGAAGAGCATTGCGTCGCTGCCCGCGGGGACGCAGATCCTCGTGGCCGGCAGCCTCGTGGACAGCGGCGGCCGCAGGGTCTTTCGCCAGGCCGACGGCGAGCCCCCGCTGGTGGTGCTCTACGAAGGCGACGCTCGTACGCTGCTCGAGCGGGCGGTGCTGTGCGGGCGACAGCGCAACGAGTACTGGACTCAGCTCACGCGCATCAGCCTGCTGACGGGCTTTCTCGCCCTGTTCCTGACGGGCAGCCTGGTGGTTCGCAGTCCCGAGCTGCGCGCTGCGGCCATGCTCGCCTACACGCTATGCGCCGTGCCGCTGGCCGTCTTTCTGCCGCCGGGCGTCGTCTTCTACTTCCTCTACCGCAGGCTCTGGAGGCGGGCGCGAACCCTGCGGGCGGAACGGGACCTGTTCCGCCTGCCCCTCGGCTACCTGGAGCCGGCCGCGCCTGGGGCTGCCTCGCTGCCGGGCGGAGATCGCTACGTGATGGTCAGCGGATCGCGTGCCGAGCTCCAGGCGCGCCTGGCTGCGGGGGCGCTTCCCGAGGAGTGGGAGAGCTCCCTGCCGGCAGCGGGCGGCACGGCGACGCTGTTCGGGGCCGCGGTTGCCACGGGCGGCGGCGACAGCGTGGGCCTTCCCCGCGATCCCATGGCGCGCCTGGTCCTGTTGCCGGGCGACCCGGAGGACCTGGCGCGGCGCTCGGCTTCGACCGCCCGGCGCGACGAGCTGCTGGCCGCCGTCCTTTTCGCCGCCGGTTTTCTGCCCAACATGGCGATCATCGTCTACGCGCTGCGCAGAATCGTCTTCTGAGCGGCCTGCCGCCCAACTGCCTGCGCGACAGCCGCAGACCGGAGGGAGGCGTGTTTCCGGCAGGACGCGGGCGCCCGGCCGGTCTTGAACAGGCTCACAGCCGTGAGTAAGAATAAGGGCGCCATGCACGAGCACGCCGCTTCCCGCATCCGAACGCTGACGCCTGCGATCAGGGCTTGGGACTACCCATCGGGCTACGAGGCCAGGTGCGAGCAGGCCCTCGAGGAGGCTCTCGACTCGGCCGTGGCCTACGCTGCATGGCGTGCCCGGGATCCGGGCCCGGCGACGCCTGCGACAATGCGCCTGGCTCAGATGCCGATCCTCACCAAGGCCGATCTGCGCGCCCACGGGCCGCAGGCGTTCGCGCCCGGCGGCCGCGACGTGGCGCGGGCTCTGGCGGAGGGCGAGGTGTCGCTGGCCGAGACCAGCGGCACCACGGGCGACCGTGTGGTCAACGTCTGGTGTCAGCGCTGGTGGGACCGCTCGGAGCGCGCGTCGTGGTCGCTGAACGCCCACGCCCGCGCCGCCGGACTGGGCGACCACCTCGAGGCGATCCTCACCAGCCCGTACTGCACGGGAGTGGCGGACGAGGAGGGCTACCTCGCCATCGAGGACCGCACCCTCGGCCGCTTCCTCTATCTCACCGAGCGCAGCGACCCGAGCAGCTGGACCGCCGAGCACATGGACCGGATGATCGGCGAGATCCGCAGCTTCGAGCCCGCGGTTCTCGAGGCCAACCCGTCGTTCCTCGCCCGCCTGGCGCGGCACGCGGCCGTGGGCGGCATCGAGGTGCGCGGCCTGCGCCTGATCGTGCTCACCTACGAGAACCCCTCGGCTCTCCACCTGCGGGCGATCCGCCGGGTGTTCGACGCTCCGGTTGCCTCCTCCTACGGCTCGACGGAGGCCGGTTACGTGCTCATGGAGTGCGAGGCCGGCAGCTTCCACCAGGTCACAGAAGCCTGCCACGTCGATTTCCTGCCGTTCCGCGAGGAGCACGGCGGGCCTGCGGTCGGCCGGATCCTGGTCACCACCTTTGCCAACCCCTGGCGCTCGCTGATCCGCTTCGACCCGGGCGACGTCGTGCGCCTGGACGGGGCGAGACCCTGTCGCTGCGGCTGCAGGGGCGGCCTGGTGGCGGCCTCGGTCGAGGGCCGCGCCGTCAACCTCACCGCCGCGGTCGACGGCAGGGCGGTGACCCAGGCCGAGGTCGATCGCGCCCTCGCCGCGGTCGACGGCCTGGTCGAGTACCAGGTGATTCAGCGGAAGCCCGTCGACTACGAGCTGCGCGTCGTCGCCGAGGGGCGAGCTGCGGGCGCGGTCCGGCGTGCCGCCTCCGAGGCGCTGCACGGCCTCTACGGCGACGGAGCCTCGATCGAGTGCCGAGAGGTCCGGGCGGTCAGGCCGGATCCACCGGGCAAGTACCGGCTCACCCGCGCGCTGTTTCCCATGCGGCACGACGATCTGCTCGACCAGCGCTACCTGCCGCCGGAGAGCCCGTGAGCCGACCAGCGCCGGTGCACCTGCTGGCCGGAGGGCCGGGCTCGCGGCGGTCGGGATCGGACCCGCTGCTGGCCGAGGTGTTCGCCGCCTCAGGCAAAGCGAGGCCGACGGTCGCCTACGTCGGCGCAGCCAGCGGCGACAACCAGGCGTTCTACGCGATGCTCGCCGCCCGCATGAAAGGCTCCGGCGCCGGCAGGGTGGCCCCTGTGCGCCTGTGCGGCCGCACGCCCGATGCCGAGCGGGCGCGGCGCGAGCTCGAAGCTGCCGACGTGGTCTTCTTGAGCGGCGGCGACGTCGAGGCGGGCATGGCCGTGCTGGAACGCACCGGAATGGTCCCAGTGCTGGAGCGCCTGCACCGCGACGGCAGGCCGTTCTTCGGCCTGTCGGCGGGAAGCATCATGCTGGCCGCGCGATGGGTCCGCTGGGACGACCCCGACGACGACAGCACGATCGGGCTGTTCCCCTGCCTCGGATTCGCCCAGGTTCTCGTCGACACGCACGGCGAAGCCGACGGCTGGAGCGAGCTCGTCGCGCTCCTGGGTCTGGAGAAGAAGGGCGCGGTCGGCTACGGCATCCCCACCGGCGCGGGCGTTCGCGTCGGGTCCGACGGCGCCGTGGCGGCGCTCGGTGGACCCGTTCATCGCTTCGCGCGCCGCTGCGGCGGAGTCGAGCGCATCGCGGACCTGGTTCCCGCGTAGAGAGCTCAGGCGGTTCAGCGCGGCGGCAGCCCCACGTGCTCAAAGCGGTTGCCGTCGGTGTCGTACAGGCCCCAGCTCGGGCTGCCGAAGCGTCCCATCAGCTCGCCGGGGTCGGCCCACAGCGTCTTTCCGACCGTCTGCACGGCCCGCTTGTGGTCGTGGCCGCTGAAGACGGCATCGTAGGCTCCGCTCTCGGCCAGGCGCAGGGCGATCTGGGGATAGTGGTTGAGGGCGATCCGCCGCCCGCCCAGCTCCAGCTCCGCCATCAGGCCGTGCAGCCTGACGTGGCCGTGCCTGCCGGCGATCGTCGCCAGCAGAAACGGGTCGCCGTCGTTGTTGCCGAACACGGCGTGGATCGGACCCGCAAAGCCCTCGGCCATCTGGGCCAGGGTGAAGGGCGCGCAGAAGTCCCCGAGGAACAGCAGCGCCTCGGCGCCGCGTCCCCTCATGTCTGAGAGGGCACACTCGAGGTTCCAGATGTTGTCGTGAGCGTCGCTCGCTACGGCGATGAGCATGGCGTGCCTCCCTGCGGGCGTCCGCCCGCCGGGGGCGGCGCGCTCTCGGCGCGCCCCCGGCGGCGGATCTCAAAGCCGGGAATCAGACGAAGATCGAGATGAGCCCCACGACGAGAGCGGCCACGATGCCTTCGACCGCGGTCGCTGTGGAGTAGGCCTTGTAGGCGGTGTTGACCGGCATTCCCGAGAACTGCGACACGACCCAGTAGTAGCTGTCGTTGGCGTGGGAGAGGACCATCGAGCCTGCTCCGATGGCCACGACCGTGAGGGCCGGGTCGAGGCCCATCTGCCCGATCAGAGGAGCCATGATGGTGGCGGTGGTGACGATCGCCACGGTCGAGGAGCCCTGAGCGGTCTTGAGCGCCGCGGCCACGATGAACGGCAGGAAGACGCCCGCCGAGATGTTCGCCGCTCCGCCCTTGATAAAGTTGACGATGGGGCTGGCCGCGATGATGGCGCCAAAGGAGCCGCCCGCCGCCGTGATCACGAGGATGACGGCCGAGTCCTTGATGCCTTGGCCTACCCACTCGGAGATCGCGGTCCTGCCTTCGCCCTTGCGCACGAGCAGGAACGAGCAGAGCACTCCGATCATGAGGGCGGTCACCGGATCGCCGATGAAGCGGACGAAGGTCTGGAACCCGCCGCCGCCGAACGGTTTGGACGGGAACTCGGCGAGGCTCTTGAGGAGGATCAGGACGATCGGCAGGACGATCGGCAGGAACGACAGGAAGGTGCTCGGCAGCTTGCCGTACTTCTTGACGATGTCCGAGTAGGATTCGTGCACGTCCGCCGGGATGTCGTAGCGCTTGGCCACCTTGGTGGCCCACCACAGGCCGGCGAGGCTCGCCGGTATGGCGGCTATGAGCCCGAAGACGATGACGCGGCCGAGGTCGGCGTTGAGGGTGCCTGCCGCAGCGATCGGTCCCGGGGTAGGCGGCACCATCGTGTGGGTGGCGTAGAGGCCGGTTGCCAGGGCGACCGCCATGACCGCCATTGAGGTTCCCGTCTCCTTGGCCAGGGCCTTGTTCAGCGGGTTCAGGATGACGAAGCCCGAGTCGCAGAACACCGGCACCGAAACCACGTAGCCGGCGGCGTTCATGGCCAGCGGCGCCCGCTTCTTGCCGACGAGCTTGAGGATCGCCTGGGTCATCGACACGGCGGCGCCGGTCTTCTCGAGGATGGTGCCCATGATGGTCCCGGCCACGATGACGATGCCGATGTTCGTCAGCGTGCCCCCGAACCCCGTCTTGATCCTGCCGACCACGTCGAGGGCCGGCAGCCCGATGGCGAGCCCGAACGCGAACGCCACGCCGATGAGGACGAGGAACGCGTTCACCTTGTACGTGCCCGTCAGCACCACGATGATCACCACGGCGACCACGAGGAGCAGAAGGGCCACTGTGCCGGATACCATACGGTACCTCCTGAATTAAATATGCGGTGAGAATACAGCAGGAGGCCGCGGTTGTCACGGAGGCGCCAGCCCTGCCGTTCGCTTGCGCGGCGCCCCGAAACGTGTAGTATCGGGGCTTGGCGATTCGGGGGAGGAAGACGATGGCGACCCGCAGGCTCACGACGGCCCAGGCCCTGATCCTGTACCTGTCGAACCAGCACGTCGAGCGCGACGGGAAGGAGAACCCCTTTTTCGCGGGAGTCTGGGGCATCTTCGGCCACGGCAACGTGGCCGGCATCGGCCAGGCGCTGCAGCAGTACGCCGACCGCCTGCGCTACTACCAGTGCCGCAACGAGCAGGCGGCCGTGCACGCGGCGGCGGCCTACGCCAAGCAGAGCAACCGGATGCGGACCTTCGCCTGCACCTCGTCGATCGGCCCCGGGGCCACCAACATGGTCACCGGCGCGGCGGTGGCCACGGTCAACCGCATCCCCGTGCTGCTGATCCCCGGCGACATCTTTGCCGAGCGCCTCCAGGCGCCGGTGCTGCAGCAGCTGGAGAGCGAGCACACCCAGGACATCGGGGTCAACGACTGCTTCAAGCCGGTTTCGCGCTACTGGGACCGCATCTACCGAGCCGAGCAGCTGCTCACCGCGCTGCCGGAGGCGATGCGGGTGCTCACCTCGCCGGCGGAGACAGGCGCCGTGACCCTCGCGATGCCGCAGGACGTGCAGACCGAGGCGTTCGACTGGCCCGAGGAGCTGTTCGCGAAGCGGGTGTGGCCTATCCCGCGCAACAGGCCCGACCTCTCGCTCGTGCGCCGGGCTGCCGAATGGATCCGCGCGAGCAAGGCGCCCCTCGTGGTGGCCGGCGGCGGGGTGCACTATAGCGACGCCTGCGAGGCCCTGCGGACCTTCGTCGAGCGCACCGGCATTCCGGTGGGCGAGACCCAGGCGGGCAAGGGCGCGCTCCGCTTCGATCACCCGCTCGCCCTCGGCGCGATCGGCACCACCGGCACCCTCGGCGCCAACGTGGTGGCGCGGGACGCCGACCTCGTCATCGGCGTCGGCACCCGCTACAGCGACTTCACGACCGCTTCCAAGACCGCGTTCCGCAACCCCGGGGTGCGCTTCGTCAACATCAACGTCACGGCCCTCGATGCGTACAAGCACGCGGCCCTGGCGCTGGTGGGCGACGCCCGCGCCGCGCTCGAGGAGCTGGGCGCGGCGCTGGGCGACTACGCCACGCCCGCCGCCTACCGCGCGGCAGCGGCCGAGCACAACCGCGCCTGGGACCGGGAGGTGCAGCGCATCTACGACCTCGCTCACGAGCCGGTGCTCAGCCAGGGCGAGGTGATCGGCGCGGTCAACGCCGCGGCGGGGCCGCGCGACGTCGTGGTCTGCGCCGCAGGCAGCCTCCCGGGCGACCTGCACAAGCTCTGGCGCACCCGCGACCCGCGGGGCTACCACCTGGAGTACGGCTACTCGTGCATGGGCTACGAGATCGCAGGCGGCATGGGCGCCAAGATGGCGGACCCGTCGCGCGAAGTGTACGTGATGGTGGGCGACGGCTCGTTCCTGATGATGTCGAGCGAGATCGTCACGATGGTCCAGGAAAAGGTCAAGGTCACGATCGTGCTCCTCGACAACCACGGCTTCGCGAGCATCGGCGGGCTGTCGGAGAGCGTGGGCAGCGCCGGCTTCGGCGCCGAGTACCGCTACCGCGGCGGCGGGCGGCTGCCGGTGGACTTTGCCGCGGTCTGCGGCGGCCTCGGCGCGCACGTGATCAAGGCCGCGGACCGGGCCGGCCTCGAGCGGGCGCTCGCTCAGGCGCGGGCCGTCGAGGACCGCCCTGTCTGCATCGTCGTGGAGACCGACCGCAGGCAGCGCGTCGGAGGCTACGAGTCGTGGTGGGACGTGGCCGTGGCCGAGGTGTCGGAGAACCCGGAGGTCCGCAAGGCGCGCGCGGACTACGAGCTGCAGAAAAAACGCGAGCGGCTCTACTGGTAGGAGGAGGTTCCATGGCTGTGCGAGTGGCCAACGCTCCGGTGTCGTGGGGCATCTACGAGTTCAAGGGCATCGAGCCGAAGTTCCCGTACGCGCGGGTGCTCGACGAGATCGCGGCTACCGGCTACACGGGCATCGAGCTCGGGCCCTGGGGCTACCTGCCCACGGACCCCGCGCGCCTGCGCGGCGAGCTCCAGCGGCGCGGGCTGCGCCTGCTGTCGTCGTTCGTTCCCGTCCGCCTGGTCGACGCCAAGGCGCACGAGGCCGCGGCTGCCGAGGCGCTCAAGGTCGGGCGGCTGCTCGCGGCCCTCGGCGCTGTCTACGTCGTGCTGGCCGACGACAACGGCAGCGTGCCCGAGCTGGTCAGGGAGGCCGGCAGGCGCAAGGGCAGCCGCCTCTGCGGCCGCGAGTGGGACGTGGTCGCCCGCGGCGTGAACATGATCGCCCGCAGGGTCCACGACGAGACCGGGCTCGGCCTGGTGTTTCACCACCACTGCGGCGGCTACGTCGAGACGCCGGAGGAGGCGCGCGAGCTGCTGGCGCGCACCGACGAGCGGCTGGTGGGCCTCTGCCTCGACACCGGCCACTGGCACTACGGCGGCGGCGACGCGGTGGCCTGCGTGCGCGAGCACGGCGAGCGCGTGCGCTACCTGCACCTCAAGGACTGCCACCCACGGATCGCCGAGGAGAGCCGCGCCAAGGAGCGCGACTACTTCGAGGCGGTCAAGGCGGGCGTCTTCTGCGTGTTAGGCGAAGGCGAGGTCGATTTCCCGGGCGTGCTCGCCGGGATGAACAAGGTCGGCTACGATGGGTGGGCTGTGGTCGAGCAGGACGTGCTCACCGACGACCTGCAGGCGCCGCGGCGCTACGCCCAGGCCAGCCGCGACTACCTCAAGAGCATCGGGCTTTAGGAGAACACAATGGCGGACAAGGTCAAGGTCGCCCTCATCGGGGCCGGCCGCATCGGCAGGCTGCACGGCCGCACGCTGGCGCAGCTGGTGCCCAAGGCGGCGCTGGCCGCAGTCGTCGACGTCGACGCAGGCGCCGCCCGCGCCCTGGCCGCCGAGCTCGGCGTGCCGGCGCGCACGGCCGAGGAGGCGCTCGCAGACCGGAGCATCGACGCCGTGGCCATCTGCTCGGCCACGGACACCCACGCCCCCCTGATCATCCAGGCCGCGCGGGCGGGCAAGCACATCTTCTGCGAGAAGCCGCTGGCAGCCGACCTCGGCAGCATCGACGAGGCGCTCGCGGCGGTGGCCGGGGCTGGCGTGCGGCTCATGGTGGGCTTCAACCGCCGCTTCGACCCCAACGCCGCGCGCATCAAGGCCGCGATCGACTGCGGCGAGGTCGGCGCGCCGTACATGCTGCTGATCTCCAGCCGCGACCCGGCCCCGCCGCCGATCGCCTACGTCAAGGCGTCGGGCGGCATGTTCTTCGACATGACGATCCACGACTTCGACATGGCGCGCTTCCTCCTCGGCGACGTGACCGAGATCTACGCGGCAGCCGGCGTGCTCGTCGACCCCGCCATAGGCGAGGCCGGCGACGTCGACACAGCGATGATCACCCTCAGGTTCGCAAGCGGCGCCATCGGAGTGATCGACAACAGCCGCAAGGCGGTCTACGGCTACGACCAGAGGATCGAGGTGTTCGGCAGCAAGGGCGCGGCGAGGAGCGAGAACCTCTTTCCCAACGCCGTCACCCTGAGCACGGACAGGGCTGTGGCGCGCGACCTTCCCCTGAACTTCTTCATCGAGCGCTACACCGCCTCCTACCAGGCGGAACTGGAGGCGTTCGCGCGTTCGGTGGCCGAGGGCACGGCGCCGCCGGTCACGGGCGCCGATGGCCGCGCGCCGGTGGTGATGGCCAAGGCGGCCGCGCTCTCGCACAGGGAGAACAGGCCGGTGCGGCTGGCGGAGATCCGCTGAGGGGCTGCGCCTCGCGCGGCGCAGCGCGGGCCGGCCCTCAGCCGGTGTACTCCAGGTCCATCTCGGCGGCGATGGCCCGCGAGCTCGAGCCGACGAGGATGCGGAAGGCGCCGGCCTCTGCGATCCAGGCCTTGCGGCCGGGGTCGTAGAAGCTGAGGGCCTCCTCGCCCAGGCTGATGCTCACCTCGCGGCTTTCCCCCGGCGCCAGAGCGACGCGGGCGAATCCCTTGAGCTCCCGCGGCGGCCGGGGCAGCGAGGCCTGCCTGTCGCGCACGTAGACCTGCACGACCTCTGCGCCCTCGCGCGAGCCCGTGTTGCGGACCGTGACGCTGACGGTGAACGTTTGGCCGGCGGCCACGCGGGAGCTCGACAGGCGCGCGTCGGTGAGCTCGAAGCTGGTGTACGACAGCCCGTGGCCGAACGGGAACTGCGGGGCGATGCCCCGCGCGTCGAACCCGCGGTAGCCGACGAAGACCCCCTCCTCGTAGCGCACGGGCCAGTGTTCCTTGCGCATCATCTCCAGTTGCGCGGCCGGCGCCTTGCCCACGAGGGTGCGCGGCTTCGGTCCCACGATCTGCCGCGTGCTCGTGCGCGAAGGATCGCGCACGTAGTTCGCCGTCGCTGGGTGGTCGCGCCAGAGCTTCGCCATGGTGAAGGGCAGCTTTCCGGACGGGCTCACCCTGCCGGTCAGCACGTCGGCGACTGCGCGGCCGGCGATCGAGCCCAGGTAGAAAGTGTGAAGGACGGCCTTTGCCGACCCGATCCACGACTCGGTCTCCACGTCGCCGCCGGCAGTGATCAGGACGACGACGTTGGGGTTGAGAGCGGCTGCGCGGCGGATCAGCCGCGCCTGCCCGTCCGGCAGCCGCCAGCTGCGGTCGTAGTGCTCGCTCTCCCGGACGTGGTCGAAGCCCGCGCACGCGATCACGGCGTCGGCCCCGCGCACCTCGGCCGCGGCGTCGGCGCCCAGGCGGCCCCGCCTGTCCGCGATCCAGGAGACCTCGGCCGCGGGCAGGGCGCTGCGCAGGCCCGCCTCGATGCTCACGGGGTCGGTGGGCCGCACGTAGGCCGCGCCACCGCCGCCCGCGGGCGTGCGGCGTCCGTTGGCGCCGAGCACCACGACGCGGCGCAGGCCGGTCGCCGAGAGAGGCAGCAGGCCCCCTTCGTTCTTGAGGAGAACGATCGCCTCGCGGGCTGTCTCCAGCGACACCCCCAGATGCGCCTCGCCTCCGACGCGGCAGCTCGGGTCCACGCCCTTGCGGTCGTAGAACCCCATCTCGAAGAAGACTCCGAGAATGCGGCGGACCTTCTCGTCGACCAGGGCTTCGGATACCGCCCCCGCGCGCAGCAGAGGCAGGATCTGTTCGCGGCAGTAGAAGACGCCGGCCGGCATCTCGAGGTCGAGGCCGGCTTCGAGGGGGCCCCGCGTGCTGTACAGCGAGTTCCAGTCCGACATCACCAGGCCGCGGAAGCCCCACTCGCCCTTGAGGATGTCGCGCAGCAGCTTCGGGTTCTCGCTGGCGTAGGTGCCGTTGACGGGATTGTAGGAGTTCATCACGCAGCGCACGCCCGCCTTTTGCACGGCGGCCCGGAAGGCCGGCAGGTAGATCTCGCGCAGCGTGCGCTCGTCGACGACGGCGTTCATCCTGTGGCGGTCGTAGTCGGAGTTGTTGCAGGCAAAGTGCTTGACCGTGGCGGCGACTCCCCGGCTCTGCACGCCGTCGATGTAGGGCACGACCATCTCGGAGGCCAGGCACGGGTCCTCGCCGAGGTACTCGAAGTTGCGGCCGCAGGTGGGCACGCGGGCGATGTTCACCCCGGGGCCGAGCAGCACCGAGACGCCGAGGGCGCGGCACTCTTCGCCGATCGCCTCGCCGACGCGGCGGATCAGGTCGCGGTCCCACGTGGCGGCCATGGCCACGAAGGCGGGAAAGGCCGTGCCCGGGCCGAAGCAGCGCACGCCCGAGGAGGCGTCGGAGCACCAGATCGTCGGCAGGCCCAGACGCGCGATCCCGCGCACGCCCATCGAGTCGACGCCGCCGAGCAGGTCGATCTTCTCTTCCAGCGAGAGCTGCCGCAGGACTTCCTCCACGCGCTCGGCAGGCGGCCGGTCCGGTCCGACCGCCGGCTTCGGGTCTTCGGCCGGCGCCGTCTTGCCCATCCTGTCCGCGGCCGCGTCGATGCGCGCGGCCATCGCCTTTTTCAGCTTGTACCCGTTGTTCAAGGGCCACCTCCGCCCGGCCATCCTATAGGGTCGAGGCCGCTGCGGGCAACCGCACGGGCGGGGTCAGGGGTGCCGGCAGCGGGCGACCGAAACGCGATTCCGTGATACCATGCCTGCAGCCGCGCCGAAGGGAGGCACCCCGTGAAACGTGTCGTCTGCGTAGCGTTGGCATTCCTGATCGCGTGCGCCTGCTCGTGGGGCCTGCCCGTCCGAGCGGGCCTGCGGCTCGGCGCCATGACCTGCAGGGCCTTCGGGTCGGACTGGGAGCTGATCAAGGATGGTATGCAGAGCATGTACGAGTACTACGGCTACTCGGTCGACGTGGACGACGGCCTGGGCACGGCCTTTACGGGCGGGCTCTTTCTCGAGGTGCCGGCCCAGGGGCGCCTCGCGCTGCAGCTCGAGCTGTTCTACAACCAGTACAGCGCTCCGATTCGCATCGAGAACAAGTACGACTCGGACGACTGGGTGCGCTGGATCGAGCGATACCGCGTGGTCGAGGTCCCGGTGCTCGCGAGGCTGCGATTCGGACCGCAGTTTTCCGTCCTGGCGGGAGGGGTCGCCGCCTGGCGCTTCGGCGACCTGGTGGAGATCATCGACGGGCCCCACGACGACACGGAAACGGAAAAGGTCGACGCGACCGGCTATGCGGATTTCCTCTATGGCCTGGTCGCCGGAATCGAGATGAGGAGCCCGACCGACAGGCCCGGCGAGGCGTTGTTTCTGCTCGACATCCGCTACGTGCGCCTCCTGTCGCCGATCACGGACCTCGATCCGCCGTCGGACAACGACTTCTTCGTGGGCGGCGTCGCCGTCAGCATCGGCATCGGGCTGCCGGTGCAGGGGATGAAGTAGGAGGCCGGCGTGATCCGCGCGATCTTGTTCGATCAGGACGGCGTGATCGTCGACACGGAAAAGGACGGCCACCGGGTCTCGTTCAACACCACCTTCCGGGAGTTCGGCTTTCCGGTCGAGTGGGGAGTCGAGGAGTACCACGAGCTGCTGCAGATCGCCGGCGGCAAGGAGCGGATGCGCGCCTACCTGCACGCCAAGGGCTTCGGCCGGCCGGTGGCACCCGCCGAAGAGGACGAGCTGATCGCGCGGCTGCACAAGAGAAAGACCGCGGCCTTTATCGAGCTCATCGAGAGCGGCGCGCTGCCGCTGCGCCCCGGCGTGCGCAGGCTCATGCTCGAGGCCAAGGCCGCAGGCCTCCTCCTCGCGGTGTGCACCACTTCCGACGAGCGCGCGGCTCGCGCCATCGCGGGGACGCTGCTCAAGGAGATCGCCCTGGACTTTGTCCTAGCCGGAGACATGGTCAGGAAGAAGAAGCCCGATCCCGAGATCTACCTCCTCGCTCTGGCCAGGAGCGGCCTATCGCCGGAGGAGTGCGTGGTCGTCGAGGACTCGCGCAACGGCGTCGAGGCGGCCAGGGCCGCCGGGCTGCGGGTGATCGTGACGACCAGCGTCTACAGCGAGAAGGAGGACCTGAGCGGCGGCGACCTGATCCTGAGCTGCCTGGGTGATCCCGACGGGGAGAAGGCGAGGCTGATCAAGGGTCCGCCGGGCTTCGCCTTCGACGGAGTGCTGACCGTCGATCAGATCCAGCAGGTCTTCGGCGGCGGACCGCCCGGCCCTGGCGTGCGCTCCGATTGACACGCCGTTCGCCCCGCCCGCTACTATGGCAGGCGGGGGAGCGAGGGCAGCGTGCGGCAGGCCGTCCTATCCAGCGGAGCGCTCGATCTCATCGGCAATACGCCTCTCGTTCGGCTGCAGCGGCTGCGGCCCAATCCCAAAGTCGAGATATGGGTCAAGCTCGAGTGCCGCAACCCGGGCGGCTCGGTCAAGGACCGCATCGCCAGGAGCATGATCGAGGCGGCCGAAACGGCCGGCACCCTCACGCGCGACAAGACGATCCTTGAGGCGACCAGCGGCAATACCGGGATAGGGCTCGCGCTGGTAGGCGGCCGCAAGGGCTACAAGGTGCGGCTCGCCATGAGCGAGGCGGTCAGCGGCGAACGGCGCCAGATCCTGGCTGCGCTGGGCGCGGATCTTCTGCTGACGCCGCCGGATCGCGGCACCGACGGGGCGATCGAGCTCGTGTATCGGCTGGTGCGGCGCGAGCCCGGCAGGTACTTCATCCCTGACCAGTACAACAACCCGGCCAACCCGCTGGCGCATTACCACGGGACGGCGCCGGAGATCTGGGAGCAGACCGGCGGGCGCCTCACGCACTTCGTCGCAGCCATGGGGACCTCGGGCACGCTCATGGGCGTGAGCGCCAGGCTCAAGGAGCTGAATCCGGCGGTCCGCATCATCGGCGTCGAGCCGTTCCTGGGGCACAGGATACAGGGCCTCAAGAACATGAAGGAGTCCTACCGGCCCGGCATCTTCGACCGCGCAAAGCTGGATGAGAAAGTCAACGTGGCCGACGACGACGCCTGCGATACCGCGCGCCTGCTGGCGCGCGAAGAAGGCCTCTTGGTCGGCATGAGCTCGGGCGCAGCGGTGTATGCGGCGCTGCAGCGGGCCCGGACGCTCGAGCACGGCCTGGTAGTGGTGCTGCTTCCCGACGGCGGCGAACGCTACCTGAGCACGCCGCTGTTCCGCCTCGCGGCGCCGGCGGCGCCGCGCGAGGTTAGGCTCGAGCTGTTCGACACTCTCACGCACGCGCGGCGGCGCTTCGAACCGATCGTACCGGGCAAGGTCAGCATGTATTCGTGCGGGCCGACCGTGAACGCCGAGCCCACGCTGGGTCTCCTGCGACGCGTGGTCGTGGCCGACGTCCTGCGCCGGACGCTGGAGTGGCTCGGCTTCGACGTGCGCCACGTGATGAACATCACCGACCTGGACGACAAGACCATCAACGAATCCGACCGCCGCGGACTGCCGCTGCGCGAGCTGACTGCGGAGATGCAGGCCGAGTTCCTGCGCTGCGTCGATGCGCTGTCGGCGCGGCGCGCCTGGAAATACCCTCGGGCCTCCGAGCACGTCGACGACATGATCGCGTTCACCCGCCGTCTCGTCGAGCGCGGCAGCGCGTACGAGAAGCTGCGCAGCGTGTACTTCAACATCGGCGCATTCGCGCGCTACGGCGCGCTGTCCGGACTCGATCTCAACAAGATCCGGGTGGGCGCCACGGTCGACCTGGACGAGTACGAAAAGGACGATCCGCGCGACTTCACGCTGCTGAAGCGCGCCACGCTGGCAGAGATGTCGCGCGGCGTCTTTTTCGAGACCGAGTGGGGCAACGTGCGGCCCGGCCTGCACGTGGAGTGCGCCTGCATGTCCACGCGCTACCTCGGCGAGGAGTTCGACATCCACACCAGCGGCTCGGACCTGATCTTTCCCCACAACGAGAACGAGATCGCTCAGTGCGAGGCGCTGCACGGCAGGCCGCCGGCGCGCTTCTGGGTCCACTCCGAGATCGTATTGGCGAACGGAAGGAAGATGTCCCGCTCGGCCGGCAACGCGGTCGGCCTGCGCGAACTGGAAGCGCAGGGTTACAGCGGCCGCGAGGTGCGGGCCCTGCTGCTCGCTGCGCACTATCGGCAGGTGCTCAACTACTCGCGGCGCGCCCTCCTGGCGGCGCGCGCGAGTCTGCGGCGTATCGACACGTTCGTGTGGCGCCTGACGCGCCTGGCACGTTCCCGCGGCGGCGAGCGTGAGCCGGCGGCGCCGCTTGCGGCCGAGGGGACCGCGCCGGTGACGGACCTGGCCAAGGGCTTCGTGCAGGATTTCGAGGCGGCCGTGTGCGCCGACCTCAACATCCCCATGGCGCTGGGCTCGCTCTTCGGGCTCATCCGCTCGCTGAACCCGTCCCTGGTGGCGGGCCGCCTGTCGCCCCCGGAGGCCGAGGCTGTGCTGCGGGCCCTCCGCAAGGCGAACGCGGTGCTGGCGTTGATCGACTTCGAGGTCAAGAGGCCGGCGCGCGAGGACGCCGCGGTCGAAGAGCAGGTGCGTCAACGAGAGCAAGCCCGCGAGCGGAGGGACTTCGCCCTGGCAGACCGTATTCGCGACGAGCTCGCGGCCCGAGGCTTCACGCTCGAAGACACACCCCACGGCACCCTGTACTGGCTGGAGAGAGGCTGAGCTCGAGGTACGGCCGCCTCGATCGCTGCGGCTCGCACTGTCGAAGCGGCATCCCAGTCGAGCGCGGTCCCCGGGGTTGAACGCGGCCTCGTTTCTCCAGCACGACCGTGTGGTGAGCGCGCTCCTCGGGCACGACAAGAGCTGCCTGGCCGCCGCGACGTCTTGCGGCAGCAGCAGGTCGATGGCGCCGGACATCGGCCTCGTGTGCGCCCTGAAGAGGGGAAAAGCGAAGCGGAAGCGGCTGCGCAACATCCACGAGTCTGGAGCGCTGCTCAAGCGCAGGGCGGTCCACCACCCGAGGCGTTACGTATCGCCCTGCGGGGGCTCACCCACGCCCGCGAGTTCGCGGCACTCGCCGAGGCGGACTACGTGGGAGTGGCGCCGCACGACCCCAGCCCGGGTAGCTCGGCGGGCTTCGCGGCAAGTCGGCGGCTGACGGCGCCGGGCAAGGTGCGCCCGTAACGGCTTGCGGACTCCCATCCCCTGTGCGACAATCGGCAGCGGACGATCCGGCGCCTCGGCAGGGGCAGGCGTCTTCTGGAGCGTGCCGTGGACGGGACGTTGCACGTGCGGCGCACGGCGCGCCGCGCACGAATCGCCAGGAACTACGAGCTGTACCTGTTCCTGGCGCCCACGCTGCTGTATTTCATCGTCTTCCACTACGGCCCCATGTACGGGGTCCAGATCGCGTTCAAGGATTTCATGGCCGCAAGGGGGATCTGGGGCAGCCCTTGGGCGGGCCTGACCCACTTCGAGCGGTTCTTCAATTCGTACCTGTCCCTCACGCTCATCACGAACACGCTGGTGCTGAGCCTGTCCCAGTTGGCGTTCGGCTTTCCGGTGCCGATCCTTCTCGCGCTGCTCTTGAACCAGGCGGTGAACAGGAGGTTCAAGGCCGCGGTGCAGACCGTCACCTACGCGCCCCACTTCATCTCGACCGTCGTGCTGGTCGGCATGCTCTTCGTGTTCCTGTCGCCGCGAAGCGGCCTGGTCAACATGGCCCTTGCCGCCCTGGGCGGCGAGCCGGTCTTCTTTCTCGGGTAACAGGAGTGGGTCAGGCCGCTGTACGTCTTGTCCGGCATCTGGCAGAACGCGGGCTGGAGCTCGATCATCTACCTGGCCGCACTCTCGGGGGTCGATCCCCAGACGCACGAGGCGGCGGTCATTGACGGTGCGACCAAGATCCAGAGAATCCTCCACATCGACGTGCCGGGGATTGTTTCCACGGCCGTCGTCCTTTTGATCCTCAACATGGGCCAGGTCATGAGCGTGGGCTTCGAGAAGGCCTATCTCATGCAGACGCCGCTGAACCTGGCGAGACCCGAGATCATATCCACGTACGTCTACAAGGTGGGCCTGTTGAACACGCAGTTCAGCTTTTCGGCCGCTGTGGGGCTGTTCAATTCGGCGGTCAACCTCATCCTGATCACGACCGTCAACGCGATCGCGAGGAGGGTGAGCACGATCAGTCTATGGTGAGCACGGCGAGCCGCAGTCAGCCTATCAGGTCGAGCGCGCAGGACGCGGCCTTTGACGCCGTGAGCACCTGCCCCCTGTTTCTTGCCCTGGCTGTGGTCCTGTACCCGCTGTATTTCATCGCCATCGCGTCGTTCAGCGACCCGGCGCTCGTCAACGCCGGCAAAGTCCTCCTGCTGCCCGCCGGCATCACCTTCGAGGGCTACGGGAGGATCCTCGCGCACGCCGAGCTGTGGAACGGCTACAGGAACACGACCCTCTACACAGCCCTCGGCACGCTGATCAACGTGTCCCTGACCCTGACCGCCGGGTATGCCCTGTCGCGAAGGGACCTGGTGGGCAGGAGCCTGATCACGCGCCTGCTCGTCTTCACCATGCTCTTCCAAGGGGCCCGATCCCTCGCTACCACCTCGTGCGCAACCTCGGGCTGGCGAACACGATCTGGGCGATGGTCATACCGAACGCGGTCACGGTGTGGAACGTCGTCATCGCCAGGACCTTCTTCCAGGCGACGATTCCCGACGAGATGCTCGAGGCCGCGATCATGGACGGCTGCTCCACGACCCGGTTCTTCGCCCGGATCGTCCTGCCCCTGTCCCCCGCCATCATCGCGGTCCTGGCGCTGTTCTGCGGCGTGGGCCACTGGAACGCGTTCTTCGACGCGCTGATCTTCCTGAGGAACAAGCGGCTGTACCCGCTGCAGATCATACTGAGGGACATCCTGATCGCGGCGCAGCTGCAGAACGAGATGGTCTCCGACGCCGAGTCGATCGAGGAGAAGATGCGCGTAGCCGAGACCATCAAGTACGGCGTCATCATCTTCGCGAGCGCGCCCGTGCTGGCGCTCTATCCCTTCCTGCAGCGGTACTTCATCAAGGGCGTGATGATTGGCGCGATCAAGGGATGAGGCAGACGGGCGAGTGACGTGAGCACGCAGGCCCGCGGGCCCCCACGAGTTCGATAGCGGGGAGGGATATGCAGATGTCCAGCTCAAGAGTCACATGGCTTGTCGCCATCGCGCTGGTGGCAGGGACGGCCCTGGCGTTCTGCGCGGGCGACAAGGAACCGTCGGCGGCGGGGGAGAGCGCGGCAGGCGCCGGCTCCCAGCCGGGGATGGTCGGCAACATGTATCGGACGGGCCTGCCGATCGTCAAGGAGCCGGTCACGCTGAAGGTGATGTCGCGGATGCACGCGGCCAGCGGCGACATCGGCAAGATGGAGTTCCTCAAGCAGATCGACCGGACGACGAACGTGAAGATCGAGGGGGACTTCGTGCCGTTCGTGCAGTGGAACGAGAAGAAGAACCTGGTCCTGGCCAGCGGCGACCTGCCGGACCTGTTCATCGGTCAGGGGATCACCGACAGCGACATCGTCACCTACTCCAGCCAGGGGTTCTTCGTGCCGCTCGACAGCCTGGTCAAGGCGTGGGCGCCCAACGTGCAGAGGCTGTTCCAGAAGCGTCCCGAGTACGAAGGAGCCTCCAGGGCCCCCGACGGGAAGCTGTACTCGATTCCGGGCGTGAACGAGATCCCGTTCAGGGAGAACCCCGAGGTCTTCTTCATGAACAAGACGTGGCTGCAGAAGCTCAACCTCAAGGTCCCGACCACGACCGACGAGTACTACGCCGTGCTCAAGGCCTTCAGGGAGAAGGACCCGAACGGGAACGGCAAGACCGACGAGATCCCGTTGAGCTTCGCCTACGCCGGCACTCCCGACTACACCAAGCTCTACGCGCTGTTCGGCGCCTTCGGCATCATCGACGGCACGCACCACCTGTGCATTCTGGACGGCAAGGTCGTCTTCGCGCCGGCCCACGACAGGTACCGCAAGGCGCTGGAGTACTTCCACAAGCTCTACAGCGAGAAGCTGATCGACCCCGAAGCCTTTGCCCAGAACCTGCAGCAGTACTACGCCAAGGGCAAGTCCGCGGACATTCTCTACGGTTCGTACTTCGACTGGTTCGGCGACGCCTGCGTGGGCTCGGACAGGCTCGTCAAAGACTACATGGCGATCGCTCCTCTCAAGGGGCCCGAGGGACACCAGGTGTGGAGGAGAGTGTTCGGCTACCTCATGAAGCACTTCTTCGAGATCACGCCGAAGAACAAGTACCCGGAGATCTCGATGCGGTGGCTGGACTACCTCTACGACGAAAAGATCTCGCTGCAGCTGACGAGAGGGCCTCTCGGCATCGTGCTGAACGAGAACCCCGACGGCACCTTCTCGATCAATCCCGCGCCCAAGGGGGTCAGCGACGACACCTTCAGGCTGCAGCACACCCCGGCGGAGGCCTATCCCTGGGCCGTTCTGAGCGAGGTGATGTCCAGGGTCAAGTTCCCGCCCTCGCTCGACCGCAAGCTGAACGTGTACTACCCGATCTACAAGCCGTACCTCGAAAAGGACATCTACCCGCTCGTGACCTACACCAAGCCGGAGAGCGACCGGCTGGCGATTCTGCAGACCGACATCCACGGCTACGTGGAACAGATGATGGCCAAGTTCGTGGTCGGCGACGAGTCGATCGAGAAGTCGTGGCAGAAGTACGTCGAGCAGCTGGACAAGATGGGCCTGGCCGAGCTGCTCAAGATCCGCCAGGCCGCCTACGACCGGTTCCTGAAGAAGTAGCGCGAGAGGCGGGGGCGCGCGAGCCCGCCTTCCACGAGGAGACCGCCGTGAACGTGATCTGCGTCCTGCTCGACAGCCTCAACAGGCACTTCCTCTCAGCCTACGGGGCGCCGCTGGCGGAGACCCCGAACCTGGAGCGCCTGGCGAAGCAGGCGACGACGTTCGACAACGCCTTTGTCGGCTCGATGCCCTGCATGCCCGCGCGCCGCGACCTCTGGACCGGCGTGCAGGAGTTCCTCTGGAGGCCGTGGGGCAGCCTCGAGCCATGGGACGAGCCGCTGCCGCGCACGCTCAAGGCGGCCGGGGTGTTCGCCGGCCTCGTGAGCGACCACTACCACCTCTGGGAGGCGGGAGGCGAGAACTACCACGTCGACTTCGAGAGCTGGGAGTTCATCCGCGGCCACGAGAACGACCCGTGGGTCGGCGGCCGCACGCCCGCAGCAGACGTCGGCAAGGCTCAGGTGAGCCCGCGCTTGCGGCGCAACAGGCAGCGCTTCGTGCACGAGGAGGGCTGGCTCGCCCCGCGCACCATGCGGCAGGCCGCGCTCTGGCTCGAGGAGAACGCCCGGGCGCACGAGCGCTACTTCCTCATGGTCGACGAGTTCGATCCTCACGAGCCTTTTGACGGGCCCGAAGAGATCTGGCGCCGCTACGACCCCGACTGGAAGGGGCCGCGGGACTTCTACTGGCCGCTCTACGGCCGCAACGACTACACCGAGGCGGAGGTGCGCCACATCCGCGCCCGCTACGCGGCCAAGGTGACGCCCGCCGACCGGCACCTCGGCAGGATCCTGGACAAGATGGACGACATGCGCTTGTGGGACGACACGGCTCTGATCGTCATGACCGACCACGGCCACTTTCTCGGAAAGCACGGCCGGTGGGGCAAGCCCGGCTGCCCGCAGTACCGGGCCGTCTGCCACATCCCGCTGTTCATCCACGTGCCCGGCATGGCCGGGGGCGGCCGCTGCGCTGCCGTGGCGAGCCACGTCGATATCCACGCGACGATCCTCGACCTGTTCGGCGCAAAGGCTCCGGCGCCGATCGACGGCCGTTCGCTGCTGCCTGCGCTGGCCGGGCGCGGGGAGGGCCGCGCCGACCACGTCTTCGGCGGGAGGGGAAGGCGGGTGAACTGGAGCGACGGCCGCTACCTTTACATGCGGGCGCCGGTGCAGCCGGACAACCAGCCGCTGTACTTCCACACCAACCGCTGGTCCTCGGCGCCCTGGTGGCGGCTTCCGCGGCCCGACGGACGCGCCGAGTTCGGCCGCTTCATGAGCCGCGTGGACATGCCTGTCGGCCGCCAGCGGATGACGGTCGAGGAGATGGCGGCGATCAACAACATCAGCCTCGGCGACCTCGCCCAGGGGTCGCTGCTCTTCGACATCCAGTCCGACCCCGCGGAGCAGCGCAACCTCGCGGGCACGCCGGCGGAAAAGCAGGTCGCCGCAAAGCTCAGGGCCCGCCTGCAGATGCAGCAGGCGCCGGCGGACCAGCTGGAGCGGCTCGGCCTGGCGTGAGGCGCAGGGGGCAGTCCCGCCCGCGCTCAGTCGGCGCGCCGCGCCACGACGGTGCGGATGCTGCGCCCCCAGTCGGCGAACCGCCGGCCGAACACCGAGACGAACGCCTGCGGCGGCGGGGTCGCCTCCTCGACGGCGAAGCCCCCGTGGGCGAGCAGCAGCAGCTTGGTCTGCACGTAGTAGTCGAAGAAATCCGTGGCGAAATAGAAGAGGCCGCCTCTGCGCAGCAGGCCGTGGAGCGTTTCGATCTGGGGCCCGCGCACGAAGCGCCGCCTCCTGTGCCGGCTCTTGGGCCAGGGGTCGGGAAAGTACAGGTGGAAGGCGGCCACGCTGCCCGTCTGGAGGCAGTCGAGCAGCTGCTCGGCGCGGCCGCAGGCGACCAGCACGTGAGCGAGGCCGAGGCGCTCGGCCTTCTGCGCAGCCTTTTCGCAGCGCCGGAGCTTGAGGTCGACGCCGAGCAGCAGGGTGTCGCCGCGGTCGCGGCCGTACTCGGCCAGAAAGTGGCCGTTGCCGCAGCCGATCTCGATCTCCAGGCTCGCGCCCGGCGCTGCCGCCGCGAGGGCCTCGCAGGCCTGTTCGACGGTGAGCACCATGCGAAAAGGAACGCTACTGTTCGGCCGGCGTCTGGCCGCCGCGGTGGTGGCGGAGCGGGCGTCCGTGGGCCGAGTCGCCGCCTTCGCCCTTTTTCCTGGCCAGGTTCACCGACAGGCGCCTGCCGCGGAAGTTGATGCCCGAGAGCTTCGAGATCGCCTCCTGGGCATGGTCGAGGCTGATGTCGACGAACGAGTAGCTCTCGAGCACCTTGACCTCGCCGATCTGCGAGCGCTGGATGCCCAGCCGGTCCATGAACAGCTTGATGATGTCCTTGGCGAACACCTGGCGGTTCTTGCCGATGCTGACGAACAGCTTGGCCGTGTTCGACGGCGCACCAACAAACGAGTCGAGGCTCCTCTTGAAGAGGTAGGCGGCGACGTACGAGCGCATGAAGATCGGCACGTGACGCTTGAACACCTGGCGATAGCGGTTGAGCTCGTCGGGGTCCTCGCTCTGGCGGACCGTCTTGAGGAGCGTCTCCAGGGCCTGCGCCAGGACCTTCTCGTCGGGAATCGAGGCGGGGCGGCGGCCACTGGGAGCGGCGCCCGCCGCGCCGTGGGTTTCGGGCTGCGTGCCCGCTGCGCCGCTGCGGGACTCCGATGCGGCGCCGGTTGCGATAGGGGTGCTCACTGCGGATCTCTCCTGTCTGTCTTTCGAGGCTCTGCGAGTCGGCGCGGCGGCAGGCGCCGGGGCCGGAGCGGGCACGAGGTCGGCTGGCTCGATGGAGACCGGCCGCTTGAGCGGGTAGGTCGCGGCGGCCGACTCGCGGGTCAGCCCCGAGGCCACGACCACCGTCTGCCGCCTCCTGGGCAGCTTGGAGGCGATGAACTGCACGTCCCTGCGGAACTCCGGCGGCGGCTGGGCGCCGCCTTCGAGGATCACCGCGCACCGGATCCCCGAGAGGCAGACCTGCCTGCGGCGGATGTGGTCGATCAGCCGGGCCGGAGTGGCGACGACTGCGGCGGGCCTTGCCTCGAGGTCCTTGGCCTCGCGGCGCACAGCGCGCTCCTCGCTCAGGACCACGGCCGGGACCGCCTGCGGGCCTTCGAACGACTGGAGGCCGCGCAGGGCAGCGGCCGCGAGCTCTTTGTCCGCAGACAGGAACAGGACCAGGGGGCCCTTGCCCCCCCTGGGCAGCCGCCGCAGCACTGCGGCCACGACGTCCGCAAGTTGCCGCTCCGAGACGGGCGCGAGCACCACGACATCGCGGCCCCGCGCGAGGGGCGAGAGCGCCTTTTCGGGCAGGGTAGCGCCCCGGCCGGCCCCCCGCATGGCCGGGATTTGCGCGGTGCCCGCGTCGCGTCCGTGTTCGTTCATGATGGGTGCGCCAAAAGGCCAACGCGATCATATTTGTCCATACCCGGTTGGTCAACACGGCCCGGCTCCGTGGGCGCGCCGCCGCGGGCCGCAAGGCCGCCCTGTGGCGCAGGCGCGCCCCGCCGACAATGAAAGAAAAGGGGAACCCATGAACAAGAAGCTTCCGGTCCTGCTGGCTTTCCTGCTGGTCTCCACGCTCGCGGGCGCGCAGGTGTTCCGCTTCCGCCACACCAAGGGCGACAAGTACCACATGATCACCGAGGTCTCCGAGGAGGTCTCGATCAACGGCCGGTTCAACAACAGCGCCGAGATCCTGAACCGCATCGCCGTGGAAATCGCCGACACGCGCGACGGAGCCGGCCTGCTGCGCGGCACCTTTCAGGTGTCGGAAAAGGCGCAGGGCAGCGGCGGGCTCTTCCGTCTCAAGGACGACACCTACAGCTCGGAGTTCTGGCGTGACGAACGCGGACGCTACGCCATCGGCCGCCAGTACCTGTTCCCAATCGTGCGCGACGTGCCTGTCTTTCCCGAAGAGGCTCTGGCGCCGGGCCGCTCGTGGACCGCGGGGGCGGAGGAGGTCCACGACCTGCGCGAGCCCTTTGGCATCATGCAGCCGGTGAGCGTCCCCCTCGACGTCTGTTACACCTACGTGGGCCGCGAGGTGCGCGACGGCCTGGACGTGGCGGTGCTGCGCGTCAAGTACTCGGCCGCAGCCTCGCTGCGCACGCTGCGCTCGCCCACGGGTGTGGCGCCGATCAGGATCATGGGCACCTCGGAGCAGACGATCCGCTTTGACGAGAGCCTCGGCCGCGTGCACTCCTACGAGGACCGCTTTCTCTATGTTTACCTCCTGTCAGACGGTCAGTTCATCGAATACGAAGGCTCCTCGCGGGGGCACGCCGTCTACACCAAGCCCATGGATCGAGAGCGGGTGGCGGAGGAGATCCGCCGAAGCATCGAGGAGAACAAGATCCCCGACGCCACGGTGCGCTCCGACGCCGAAGGGGTCACGATCACGCTGGAGAACATCCAGTTCCATCCCGACTCCGACGAGATGCTGCCGGGCGAGAAGGCCAAGCTCGACCAGATCGCCGAGATCCTCAAGCGCTACCCGGACCGCGACCTGCTGATCACCGGCCACACCGCGCTGGCGGGAACCGCCGCGGGCAGGCAGGAGCTCTCCGAGAGGCGCGCGAGGGTCGTGGGCGACTACCTGCTCAGGCTCGGGGTGCGCGACCGCACCCGCATGACCTTCCGCGGCGTCGGAGCCACGCAGCCGATCGCCGACAACAGCAGCGAGGCGGGAATGAGGCGCAACCGCAGGGTCGAGATCAAGCTGCTGGAGAACTGACGGGTCTCACGGGCGGTCAGGCGCGGCCTCGGGCCGCCGGCCGCCGTCGGCGTCGCGCCAGACGATCGCAGCCGCGATGAGAAAGCGCAGCCGCGGGAGGTCCGCGAGGTTCGCCTTGCGGAGCGCCGCCGCGAGCATCGGCGCCACGTCGACCGCGGCGCCCCTGGGGCGGTGCGCCAGCAGCGGCGCGAGCCCGAGCAGCCTCGCCGCCGCCTCGGCGAACCGGCTGCCTCCCTCGCCAAAGCTCGCGAGCAGCGCTTCGTGGTCGTCGCCCGGGTGCTCGAGGACCCCCCGCAGCTCCAGAACGCCGTTTGCCTCGCTGTCGAGGAACGCGACGTAGCGCCTGTAGAACCAGTCGCCCATCCCGAGAAGGTCAGCCACCGCGAGAACGATCTCGTCGCGCACCAGCGGCGCGGTGTCCGACTCCAGCCGTTCGAGGAGGTCGGCGACGACGCGGGGGTCGCCGTAGTGGGCGAGGGCCTTGGCCCCGTGGATGAGCACGCGGGGGTTGGCGCTCGCGGCAAAGGTGCGGCGGATCTCGTCGAAGCTCGCCCGGTCGCCGATCTGGGCGAGCGCCACCATCGCCTTGCCGCAGAGCATAAAGTCCTCGGACCGCAGCGCCTGCCGCAGGGCCGCGGACGCCTCGCGGCACCTGCGATCGCCGAGGATCTCGGCGGCCATGTGGGCCGTGGTGAACTCGTGCTCCTCGACTTCCGTGATGAGCGCCTCGGTGATGGCGAGGCTCGGGGGCATGTTGCGCAGGGAGCGCAGGGCCTCGGTCCGCACGCTGAAGCTCGGCGACCGCAAGTGCTGCAGGAGCTGCGCGATCGAAAGCTCGGACGGGTTCTCGGCCAGGGCGCGCAGCGTGTCCTGCTCTTCTTCCGGGGTCTGGGAGCGGTCGAGGCGCTGCAGGAGAGCGACGGCCCGCAGGTCCTGAGGCGAGAACAGGATCGAGAGCGTGGTGCTGATCGAATAGGAGCCGAGCCCCGGGAGCCGGTACACGAGCAGCGCGACGCCGAACATGAGGACGAAGAGCCCGGCGAAGTAGAGGCGGAAGGTCCCCGAGGGCGTCAGGCCCAGGCTGCTCTCCATGAGGTCGAGGAGGGCGCCGCCTCCGAGGGAGCCGACGAATCCCGCCAGCCCGGCGCTGATGTTGAAGACGACGCCGAGGTTGAGGCGCTCGTCGGGCTTGACCGTGACGAAAAAGTAGTGCTGGGAGCAGTTGCCCATGCCGTTGGCGCCGAGGCTGTAGACGAGAAACGCCGCGGCCGGCACGAGCCAGTACAGGATCCCGTCGTCACGGGGCCGCCCCGCGAACAGCGGTATGAGGATCGCCGCCGTGGCCACGGCAAAGGCGAAGTACAGCGGCTTGGCGCCGACGCGGTCCATCAGCAGCCCGGAGAGCCCCGCCATGAGCAGCACGCCGAGGTTGCTGGCGAGGGTCAGGTAGACCATGCTCGCGTCGGTGTGCTGGTAGACGCGTTTGAAGAACACGATGAGAAAGGGGCCGGTCATGGCCAGCACGACGTTCTTGAAGAAGGTGAGCCCGATCAGGCGTCGGAACGGCCGGCTGCCAAGGGCCTGCAGCACGCGCGGCAGGAACGCGGCCGACGCGCTGGCAGCGGGGCGCGGCGGCTCGGGCAGGCGGCTCACCTGCCACGCGGACCCCAGGCCGACGATGATCCCCAGCGCGAAGAAGATCCCGTAGGTCTGCGGCGGAGCCTCGCGGCCGAGCGCGAAGCCGACCAGGAGCCAGGTCAGGATGGAGAACGGCTGATCGAGCATCTGAACCCGCGAGAGGAAGGCGCCCCGGTCCCGCACGCCCGCCACGAGGCCGAGGATCGGGTTCTGGCTCGCCATGGCCGTGCCCTTGGCCGCGTGGAAGCCGAACACCGATATGGCGAGCAGCGTCAAGGCGAGAGCCGTGTTGGTCCTCACCGCGGGCAGGGCCGTGATCACCGCAGGGAGGATCATGAGAAAGCGCAGGGCCCAGAAGCGGCTCATCACGCGGACCGCGCCCATCCTGCGGGCGAGCAGCCTTCCTACGAGAAGAAAGAGCAGAGAGACGTGGCCAAAGGACTCCAGCAGCCCGACTAACGTGTTGCCCGCCCCGAGATCGAGGGCGTACAGCGTGATGATGCTGCCGGCGACGAGCTTGAAGGCGATGGAGTTCAGGATCCCGTAGGCGAAGTAGCTGCGGCGCGCCCGCGCCAGCTCCACCGACGAAATGGCCGCGGGCGACGTCCCCGAGATAGACATGCCGAGCGGATGATAGCCGAGCGGGCGCCCAGTATCAACTGACCGGAGGCTGCACCTGGTCCGTGCGGCCTACGATCTTGTTGAGCGGGTACTCGATGATGCCGTCGGCGCCGGAGGCGATCAGGCGGGGCACGATCTCGCGCACCGTCTCCTCGCTCACCACCGACTCGACCGAGTACCAGGCGCCGCGGTACAGCTTGGCCACGGTCGGCGACGTGAGGCTCGGGAGGATCGCGATCACGGCGTCCAGTCGCTCCTCGGGCACGTTCATCTTGAGGCCGACCATGGCGTCGGCGTTGAGGGCGCCGTTGAGCAGCAGGGCGATCTGGCTGACCTTGGAGCGCTTCCACGGATCGCGCAGGCTCGCGGGGTTGGCGATCAGCTTGGTGTTTGTTTCCAGCAGGGTGTGGATGATCTTGAGGCCGTGGGCCTTGATCGTCGAGCCGGTCTCGGTCACCTCGACGATGGCGTCGGCGAGGCCGCTGGCGATCTTGGCCTCGGTCGCCCCCCAGGAGAACTCCACCTCCACCGCGATGCCGCGCTCGGCGAAGTAGCGCTGGGTCGTGCCGACCAGCTCGGTGGCGATCCGCTTTCCCGCGCAGTCCTCCAGCTTCTCGATCGGAGAGTCGGCGGGCACGGCCAGCACCCATCGCGCCTTGCTGCGGCTCGCCTTGGAGTAGACCAGGTCCGAGATCACTTCGACCTTTGCCTGGTTCTCCAGGATCCAGTCGAGGCCGGTGAGCCCGGCGTCGAGGATGCCGAGGTCGACGTAGCGCGCCATCTCCTGGGCCCGCACCAGGGTGCAGGAGATCTCGGGGTCGTCGATCGAAGGAAAGTAGCTGCGCGACGAGACCGAGAGCCGCCAGCCGGCCCGGCGGAACAGCGCCGCCGTCGCCTCTTCGAGGCTGCCCTTGGGCAGGCCGAGCCTCAGGATCCGTTCGCTCACGTCCCCGCCTCCCGCCTAGTGTCGCTTGCCCGGGCCGTAGACCTCGTCCGGGTCGAAGACCCGCACTCCGTCGACGACGAGCTCGCCGTCGCGCACGACGCGGTAGAAGCAGCTGCGGTAGCCGGTATGGCAGGCGGCGTCGCCGACCTGGCGCACCTTGAACAGGACGCAGTCGGCGTCGCAGTCGACGCGGATCTCCCTGACCTCCTGCACGTGGCCCGACGACTCGCCCTTCTTCCAGAGCTTGTTCCGCGAGCGCGACCAGTAGTGCACGACGCCTGTGGAAAGCGTCAGCTCCCACGATTCGCGGTTGACGTAGGCCATCATCAGCACTTCGCCCGTGGCCGCGTCCTGCGCTATGGCGGGGATGAGCCCGCCGGCTTTGTCGAAATCCGGCTGCATGTCGCCTTCCTCTTGCTTTCCGCGCCTCAGACCTGATTCACCGGGTAGACCGGCGGCCGGCCGGCGAGCACCTCGGCCACATTGCGCGCCGCTTTGGTCTTCAGCTCCACGATCGACTCTTCGGTGTACCAGCCGACGTGGTCGCTCAGCACCACGTTCTCCAGGCTCTTGAGGGGGCTGTCGGAGGCCAGCGGCTCCTGCTCGAACACGTCGAGGCCGGCGCAGGCGAGCTTGCCGCCCCGCAGGGCCTCGACGATCGCCTGTTCGTCGACCAGGGGGCCGCGCGAGGTGTTGACGAGGATCGCGCCCGGCTTGAGGGCCGAAAGCTGCGCCGCGCCGATCATCCCCCGCGTCTCGGGCGCGAGCGGAGCGTGGACGCTGATCATGTCCGACTCGGCGAGCAGCCGTTGCAGCGAAACCGGCTCGGCGCCGGCCGCGCGCACCGTGGCGGCGTCGACAAAGGGGTCGCTCACCAGCACTTTCGCGAGGCCCAGGCCCGACACCTTGCGGTGCAGGCAGCGGGCGATGTCGCCGTAGCCGATGAGACCGAGGGTCCGGCCTGCCAGACGATGGGCCTTGAGGCGCGTGGCGGTGTTCCATTCCCCTTTGCGGACCGCCCGGTCGCGCTCGGTGACCCTGCGCACGCAGGCGAGCAGGAGGGCGAGGGCCTGGTCGGAGACGTCCTCCATGGCGTAGTGGCGCACGATGGCCACCCAGATGCCGGCGCGGGTGGCCGCCCCCACGTCGACGTTGTCGAAGCCGACCCCGTAGCGTGAGATGACCTTGCAGCGCTTGAGGCGGCCGATCGCCCCGGCGTCGAGCCGCCCCATGTTCAGCAGCACCGCAGAGGCCTCCGCGAGCAGCTTCGGGTCGGCCTGCTCGACGGGCGTGCGCACGTTCACCAGCTCGACGTCGGCCGCCGCGAGGACCTGCTCTTCCTCCCGGTACGATGGGAAGCGGTCGTCGAGGATCATCACGCGATGCCGCGCCATGGCATTCCCCCTGCCGCCCGCTGCTGGACTCGCCGCCTGGGCGCCGCCCGCGGGCGCGAGGGCACTGTCGCCCGCGGGCCGCCGGCCTGTCAAGGTCGAAGGCGCCCTGGTCCACCCCAGCGAGTACGCTGGGCCTACGGGACCGAAGGTCGGGAATCGACCCCGAAGGCCACCCCCTCGACGACTCGGGGCCTGCGGGAGCTCGCGAAGCGAGGTCGGGGTGGTCCCCGCCCCTCGGCCCGCGCTGACTGATCCCCTGCAGGGCTCAGCCCTTGATCGAGCCGACCAGGATCCCCTTCACGAAGTACTTCTGGATGAAGGGATAGATGAAGAGAATGGGCACTGTGCTCACGATGATCGCAGCCGATTTCAGAGACTGGGCGGGAGGCGGTGCGTCGATCATCTCGTACACGGAACTGTCCACATCGTGAAGGGAAGCCGTCGACGAAGTGGCCACGATGTTGCGGAGGATGTTCTGAACCGGGAGCTTTCTGTTGTCGGTGATGTACAACATGGCGCTGAACCAGGATTTCCAGTGTCCCACCGCGTAGAAAAGGCCGATCGTGGCGATGGCCGGCAGGCTCAGGGGCAGAACCACCGACACAAGCACCTGCACGGGGTTTGCGCCATCCAGATAGGCCGCCTCTTCCAGACTGTCGGGAATGGCGTAGAAGAAGTTGCGCATGATGAACATGTTCCAGGAGCTGATCGCCCCAGGCAGTATCAGAGCCCATAGCGAGTCGAGCAGGCCCAAGCTCTTGACCAGGAGATACGAAGGGATCATGCCCCCGGAAAACAGCATGGTTGCCAAGACCATGCCCGTGACGAAGTTGCGGCCTTTGAGATCCTTCTTGGACAGCCCGTATGCCATCATCACCGTGAGGACCATGTTGATCAGCGTCCCCATGACGACGACGAAGACGGTATTTCGATACGCGTTGCCGATGTTCGACCTGCTGCCGAGGAGCAGCCGGTAGCTGGTAAAGTCCCATTCCTGCGGAATCATGATAAAGGCACCACGGCGGGCGATTTCCGCGTGCCCCACAAAAGACGTCATGACAACAGTCCACAGGGGGACGACGATCACGATGGCGAACACGACCATCAGGGCGTAGTCGAACACGAGGAAGACGGCTTCACCTCTGCTCCTGCGTCCCATGGCTGCCTACCAGATCCCTTCGTATCCGAGCGATTTCGCCAGCCTGTTCGAGCCGAGCACCAGCACCAACGCTACCACGGCCTTGAACAACGACATGGCGGTCGAGTACGAGTAGTTGAGATTCAACAGGCCCTCGCGGTAGACAAAGGTGTCGATCACGTCCGCAACGTTGTACACGATCGGCGAGTAGAGAAGGAGGATCTGTTCGAATCCCGCATCAAGCAGATCCCCCATCCGCAGAATCAGCATGATCGAGATGATCGGCATGATCGAGGGCAGGGTGACATACGCCATTCGGTGATACCACCTGGCTCCCTCGGTCATGGCAGCCTCGTACAGCTGCGGGTCCACCCCCGCGATGGCGGCCAGATACACGATGGCGCCCCATCCGATGTTGGTCCAGATGGAGCTGATGACCAGCACGCTGCGGAAGTACTGCGGCTCCCCCAGGAAGAACACGGCCTCGGCCCCCAGCATGACCCTGATGGTATTCAGCAACCCTCCGCTGGTGGTCGTGAGAGTGCGCACGAGGGCGCAGATGGTCACCATCGAAAGAAAATGAGGCATGTAGCTGATCGTCTGGACTGTGCGCTTGAAACGTTCGCTGCCGATCTCGTTCAGCAACAGGGCCAGCATGATCGGCAACGGGAAGCCCCAGACCAGCTTGTATAAGCTGATCAGAAATGTATTCCGTATGAGCTCGAAACTGTATGCGGACAAGAAGAAGCGACGAAAGTGCTCGAGCCCCACCCACGGCGCGGTAAAGATCCCGCGCAGTCCCAGGAACGGATGGTAGTCCCTGAAGGCGATCATGATGCCGAACATGGGCAGGTACTTGAAGAGGATGTAGTAGAGCACTCCGGGGGCGATCAGCAGGTAGAGAAAGATGTTGCGATACAGGTAGTAGCGCAGTCCCCTTCCTGTCGCTGTTCGCGCTCGCACGTCTTACGCCGCTCCTGAAGGCCCTCTGCCGCTGCCGCCGCACGAGCCGTGCGGGGGCGCGGCGGACCGCGACCCCGCACGGATTGCAGCTACTTGATAGCGTTGTACTGCCGCGTGTGTTCCTTGATCCAGTCGTTGAGGCCCATCGAGTAGAGCGACTGGACAAAAGCATCCCATTCGCTCATAGGCCGCTGTCCCATCACGAACTTGACCAGCTCCTGGGCTATGGTGCGGTTGATGTCGGCGTTGCGGGGAACGTTCTTCGCGATCGCCTTGCTGTCGTACACGACGTTGCCGTCGAGCATTGTCTTGCAGGCGTGGAAGTCGGCCACGTGCTCCCTCAGGAAGAGGTTGTGCATGTTGCGGACGCCATCGGGGTCGTAGATCGTGCTCTGAGTTTCGAACGGCAATCCCAGGCTGAAGCAGAAGTTGCTAAAGTAGCCTTTCGCGCTGGAGGTGTCGCGGTCCACCAGCTTGTGTTCCTTGGCGTTGGGCACGTTGAGGTAATTCCAATGCACCCCCTCGATCCCGGTGCTGGCGACCTGGTAGTTGTACCAGCTCTCGTGCGTCCAGTTGATCACCTTCATGGCCGCAATCGCCCTCTCCTTGGGGGTCTTGGAGCTGATGACCAGGTCCCTGTTCTGTCCGGGATTCATGGTCTGGATCATCTGGCCGTTCTTGCCGACGACCCCGGGCTCGTAGATCGTGAAGCGAGCGTCCTTGTTGTTTTTTCGCAGCGCCGAGGCGAACAGCGTGACGTCGGTATAGTAGGAGGCGCTGGCTCCCACCTTTCCGCTCACGATGTGGTCCCGGAGGGTTCCCACGTCCCACCCGAAGTTCTCCTTGTGGGTGATGCCGTCGGCGTACCACTTGGCCAACGTCGCGATGAAGTCCCTGTAGCCCGGCGCCAATTCCTTGGGCATGACGTTGCCGTTGGCGTCCAGCCACTTGCTGCGGCCGGGCTCGGTGAAGCCGCCGAGGAGTACCCATTCGAGTGAGGATGCCACGGTGCCGCCTCGATGGATCAGCGGTATCGTCTGGCCCTTGCCGTACGGATCTGCCTTCTTGACCGCGTACAGGTACTTCTCGAACTGGTCCAGCGTAGTGGGCTGCGACATGCCGAGCTGCTTGAGCCAGTCCTCCCGGACGAACAGGAAGTAGGAGGCGAAGGCCGCATAGCGGGGAATGGCCCAGATCGTCCCGTCACTTGCGGTGGTCTTGACCCAGGCTTTCCAAGGATTCTGCCAGACGTTCCACACATCCTGCCCGTAGTCTTTGATCAGGTCGTTCAGCGGCTGGATCATGCCGTCCACCCTGTGCTGTCTCCAGTCTCCCCACCAGAGATCGAGTTGATCGCCGCCTGCCAGCAACATGGCGAGCTTCGCTTCGCTTCCCTCCTTGGGCTGCAGCATGCTCTCGACGAGCACTCCCGTCTTCTCCAGGATGTACTTCTGTACCATCTCGTAGTCTTCTTTGTTGCTACCTGCCTCGGATCCTACGCCGGTGCCGCCGCCGCTGTTGTTGTACGCGACGACCTTGATAGGCGCCTTTGCCGGTGTGCTGCCTGTACCTTCCTGCGCCCCGGACCCGAAGACGGGAAGCGCCGCCAGCATCAGCAACGCAACGACCGTGCGGAGGATGCAAAGAAACCTGCGAATCGTACCCATTCACGTCTCCTTTACTTGTCCGAGGATCGCGGGAATCCCCTCTGTGTGTGACCGAATCTATTGCACCACACGAAGAGGCCGAAAGCAACACAAATCCTTCTACAACAGGGCGAATAAGCGACAAATGTTGAAGAGATGTACACGATGTTGCCAATCCGTTATCAGTGCCCGATGCGGTGTGGGGTTCTGGGAAAGGGCGACGGGGCGAGGCAGACTCAGAGCTTGCCCTTGCGCATCCGTTTGTATTCCATCGGCGTCACCGACGTGTGCTCCTTGAAGATCCTGCCGAAGTAGTGGCTCTGGCTGTAGCCGAGGCGTCTGGCAATCTCCTGCACCTTGAGGTCGGTCTCCGAGAGCATCTGTTTTGCCTTGTCGATCCTGACGCGGGTAACGTACTCAGTGAAATTCCGGCCGGTGGCTCGCTTGAAGATCCTGCTGACGTATACCGGAGAGAGACTCAGCCGTTCCGAAACATAGGCCAGCACCATGCGGGCGCCGCAGTCCTCATTGATCATTCCGATGATCTGATCTATGTACCTTGCCCTTCCCCGCTCGGAGCCGGGACCCGATTTCTCCTTGAGCTTGCGGATAAGGGCGCTGATGTGCTCCCACACGCGGTCAGGATCGTTTTCCGCGAGAAAACGGCCGTGGAAATCCTCCGGGCAGCCCGTCAGTTTCTGGAAGTCCCGGCCGGTCTCCTGTACGGCACCGATCACGACCATCATGACTCGCATCAACTGGTGCTCGATCTGGAAGTAGCTCATGCTCTTCGTGTGCGCGAGCAGTTGGCGTCGGATGATCGCGAGTATCTGTTCCGCCTCCACGTAGTCTTCGTCCCTGAGTGCAGCGGCAAGGCTCTCGTCCATTTCGGTCGGGTAGCTCTCGATGCCGGCAAGACCCATTTCCATCTCACTGTCGTGGTGCGGCTGGAGGCTGCCGGTCATCCTCTGGTACTGCAGCGTCAGCACAGCCCGCCGATAGACCTCCGGCAGGTCCATGATGTCGGCGCAATAGCCGCCGATTGCGAGTGCGCTGGCAATCGGAACCGTGGGCTCTATCTCCTTGTGCGCCGATTGGATCTCAGCGGCAATCTCCGCCATTTGCGAACGCGCACAGCTGACCGCTACCAGGACGCGGTCTTCGCCCAACTCGACCACTTCGAAGGGTCGCTTGCGGGCTGCCAGAGCGGAAGAAAGCGCGGAGACGACCATGGCCGAGCCGACCAGGTCGACGCTGTCTCCATCGCCGTCCAGCTCAATGCCCGCGACCGCGATGACAAAACCGGAGAGATTCACCTTCAGTCCTATGATCTCGGCCTGTCGGCGCATCGTGTCAGCAGGGGCAGGACGGCCGGCGGTTGCCCTTTGCCAGAAGCGTTCCCGCAGGGCGGT
>CAZKGO010000037.1:0-41372 GCA_964552235.1 uncultured Spirochaetales bacterium
GGAGAAAACGGGGAATCGGGCCGAGGTGTTCTCGGCGGACCTACTCTTTGGCTTGTAACGACTTGGGTGGTCTTTCCACATATACATAGGCCCTACTACTACTACTGCTGAGCTAACTGGGAAAGGAGCTTCAGGATGAAGTTCACATGCGAGCGGGACAGCATTACCCGCGAGGTCACAATCGCCCAGGAGATCGTGTCGTCGCGCAATGTGATGTCCATCCTGTCGAACGTGCTCCTGGAGGCTGCCCAAGGCACACTGACCTTGAAAGCGACCGATCTCAAGGTCGGCTTCGAGACAAGCATTGCCGTCGACGTAAAGGCGGGCGGAAGCGCGACGGTTTACTGCGACAAGCTGCTCGGGATCCTGAAGAGCCTTCCTCCCGGAGAAGTGGAGTTCGAACTCGATGAGACCGGAATGCTGTTCATCCGCCCGGTCGACAAGAAGATCGACTTCAAGCTGCGCAGCGTCGCCTCAGAGAAGTACCCCGAGATCCAGAGCATGGGTGAAGAGCGCTATTTCGAGTTTCCGCAGGCCGACTTCAACGCCATGATCGCCAACACGATCTTCGCGGTGTCCGATGACGAGACCCGCTACTTCATGAACGGAGTGTTCCTGGAGAAGAGCGGCGCTCATTTCACGATGGTGGCCTCCGACGGCAGGCGCCTGTCCCACATCTCCAAGCAGATCGACGCCTCCATCGAGGACATCAAAGGAGTGATCGTGCCTCCCAAGATCCTCGCTCTCGTTCGCAAACTGCTTCCGGGGCAAGGCACCCTCTCGATCTGCATCACCGACCGCAGCATCTTTGTGCGCTTCGGCGAGCGCAAGCTCTCCTCGAGCCTGATCGACGGCCAGTTCCCGAACTACCGGCGGGTCATTCCCGAGTCGCAGCAGTACACCGCCATCGTGCAGAAGGATCTGCTGGAAAGCGCCCTCAAGCGCGTCTCGCTGCTGGTAGAGCAAAAGTCGCGCCGGATCTTTCTCACGCTCAAGGATGGGACCATGATCGTGAGCTCCGAGGAAAGCGATATCGGCATGGCCCGCGAAGAGATCACCTGCGACTACACCGGTCCGGAAGCGGCCATCGCCCTCAACTACGTATACCTGCTCGAACCGCTGCGGGAAATCGACACCGAAACGGTGGCGATCCAGCACACGGACACCAACAAGGCGGTGACCCTCACTTCGGTGCCGCAGCAGGACTACGTGCACATCGTGATGCCGATGCAGGCAAAATAGCGGCTGGGCCGCCGTATGGGCGTCCGAAGCGTCCGGCTGTTCCGCTTCCGCAATCTCGCCGACACCGAGGTCGCGCTCGACGCCCGCGAGGTTTTCCTGGTCGGGGAGAACGGTCAGGGCAAGACGAACTTCCTGGAATCCGTCTACCTGCTCGCATTCGGGTCCTCGTTTCGAACCCATCACGGCGAAGACCTGATTCGCGCCGGCGACGACCAGGCGATCGTTCAGGGCGTCTATGCAGAGGGCGGCGAGACCCGCTCGATCCGGTTGCGGCTCAGGCGGGACGGCAGAAAGGAGATCCAGCTCGACTCCAAGCCGGTCTGCGACCGCAAGGCGCTGGCGCAGAACATCCCGGTGATCCTTTTCTGTCACGGGGACCTGGAGTTCGTCAACGGCCCTCCCGAGCAGAGGCGCTGGTTCTTCAATCAGACCCAGAGCCTCTTCGACCCGATGCACATCGACGCGCTGCGACGCTACCGCCGCGTGCTCAGGAACCGCAACCTGGCTCTCCGGCAGACGAGGCGAGACCTGCTCGATGTCTATGATGCGCAGCTGGCCGACACTGGGGTTGAGCTGCAGCGCAGTCGGGCGGCCACGAGCCAGCAGTTCAATCGCGCCTTCGGACCGATCTTTGCCCGGGTCTCCTCGACGGGCGAAGAGCTGCGCATTCTCTACAGGCCGAGCTGGCAGGAGCCGGGAGTAGACGGAGCGCTCGCTGCGCTGGCCGCGTCGCGGGCCCGGGACGAAGCCCTTGGTGTGACCTGCACCGGGCCTCATCGGGACGACTTCCGCTTTGTCTCGTCGGGCCTCGACTTTGCGCGCCTGGCTTCGACCGGGCAGGTGAGGCTCCTCGCTCTCTCGCTGCGCGTCGCTCAGGCGGCCTACGTTCAGGCAAAGAGCGGCCGCAAGCCCGTTCTTCTTCTCGATGACGTGCTGCTCGAGCTCGACGGTGGGCATCGCGATCGATTTCTCGCTGCGCTGCCGGACTACGAGCAGGCCTTCTTCACCTTTCTTCCCGACGAGCGCTTTGAGGCGTATCGCCGGCCGTCGACCCTGGTCTATACTGTTCGTGAAGGGGCGTTGGCACCGTGGAGCGCGTAGGCGAGATCCTCAAGTCGATCGTCGATGCCCGCATCGCGGAGAGCGGGGAGATCTGGCACCGCTTCTTCACGTCGTGGGACGACATTGTCGGCAGCGAGCTCGCGGGGCTCACCCGCCTGCTGGAGGTGGAGCGCGGCGAGGCGATCGTGCAGGTCGAGCATCCGGCCGCCTCCCAGCTGCTGAATCTGCACAAGGATAAGGTGCTGGAGCGGATTCGCCGGGAGCATCCCCAGGTAGCGGTGCGGGCTCTCCGGGTGCGCGTGCGTCCGGGGCGCCCGGCCGACGGCCCGGCGCGGGCTCGTTGACAGTCCGGGTGGCTGCCGATATAGTGGTGCACAATCGAGGACCGGTGCCGCGGCGCCAAAAAGAGTCATTCGGCGCGCCCAACCGGGCTTTCCTGGCAGTCTGAGGAGCTATCAAGGTTATGAAGCGCACATTCCAGCCAAGCCGAACCAAACGCCGACGCACGTACGGTTTCCGCGCTAGGATGGCGACCAAGGGAGGCAGGCTTGTCCTGAAGCGCAGGCGCGCCAAAGGCAGGATCAAGCTCACTGTCTCCGATGAGCACAAGCCGTACTGAGCAGCAGCGGCCGGACGGGATTCGGCTGCGCTTGACTCGAGCGCAGCGGCTGAGGGGCAGATCCGCGATCACGACGATGTTCCGACTCGCCGGGCGCGTCGGCGGGGGCGAGTTGGCGCTGCTGTTTCGGCCCAACGGGCTCGACCGCAATCGCTTTCTCGTGAGCGCACGGCGCGGCTTTGCCGGGGCGGTCGAGCGCAATCGGGAGCGGCGGAGGATCAAGGAGATCTATCGCCAGATGGGGCCGAGGCTGCGCTGCGGCTATGATGTGGCCGCCGTCGTAGGACCGCCTCCCCGAAACTATCAGCAGCGCAAGGTTCAGTTGGAGGCCCTCCTGCGCAAGGCGGGCCTCCTGCTTTCCTGAGGGAAAGCCAGCGGGCCGGACCTCACGGCCCGACTACACCCGCCGCGTTGGCGGCGGATCGGAGTCTGGTTGCACATGGACAAGAGAACGATCATTGCCGTGGTGCTCTCCGTGGTGATCATCACGGCGAGCTTCGTCATCCAGTCGGTCTTCTTTCCGAACACGATGCCGCAGCCGAGGCCGGCGGCGGCGCCGAGCGCACCGTCGAGCCCCGCCGCTCCGGCCGCCGGTCCGGCTTCTGGTCCGGTGGCGGCCCCCGCTCCGGCGGCGGCCGTTGGGCCAGGGGCGGCTCCGCTGCCCGCAGCCGAGGCGGCGGCGCCTGCCGTGGTGGAAGAGCTTCCCGTCAAGAGCATCAGCCTGTCCACCGGCGTCTTCGACGCGACGTTCTCCACGCGCGGGGCGGTGCTCACGTCCCTCAAGCTCAAGGCCTACAAGGAGAGCGACGGCAGCCCGGTCGAGATGGTGATCTCGGGGGAGAGCGGAGTCTACCCGTTCCGTCTGCTCCTCGACGGCTACGACACCGGCGACGACGTGTTCCGCCAGGATGCGGTGCTGCAGGCCGACCGCGTCGAGTTCTCCCGGCCCTACGTGTACCGAAGGGACGGCAGGGACCTCGTGGTGAACGTCAAGAAGAGCTTCCGCTTCAACCGCAACGACTACATGATGGAGGCGCGCGTCTCGATCGAGAGCGCCGACCGCGAGCGTCTGCCGATCGAGAGCTACTCCTTTGTCTTTGGGCCCCAGATCGGGCCCCACTTCAAGAAGCTCGATGACCGGGGCGAGTACCGCCACCTCATCTACTACGCCGACGGGAAGCGCAAGGACTACACGAGCAAGGTGCGCCAGGGGCAGCGCCCGATCGAGGAGCGCGCGAGCTGGGCGGCCATCGAGGGCAAGTACTTTCTCGTCACCGGCATCTCGTACGTGAGCGACCTCACCAGCTACGAGGTCGGCTTCGACACCACCCCGCTGGCCGGCCTGATCGAGCGCAAGCAGCACAGCCTCACATACCGGAGGCTCGTGGGGCGCAACATCTCCCTCGACGAAGGCTACAAGTTCTACGTCGGGCCCAAGAAGCGCGATATCCTGCAGCGCTACAACGACAAGGACAAGAACGAGTGGCGCGAGAGCGGCCTCAAGCTCGAAGAGGCGGTCGCCTCCAGCTTCTGGGGCTGGCTGTCGGACGCGCTCAAGTGGCTGCTGGAGATGTTCTACAAGCTGATCCCCAACTGGGGCGTGGCCATCATCCTGCTCACGATCTTCACCAAGATCGTGTTCTGGCCGCTCACGCAGAAGAGCTTCGAATCCACCAGCAAGATGCAGGCCCTCGGTCCCAAGCTCAACGAGCTCAAGGAGCGCTACAAGGACAACCCCGCCAAGATGAACCAGGAGACCGCGGCGCTGTACAAAAAGGAGGGCGTGAACCCCCTGGGCGGCTGCCTTCCCCTGCTGCTTCAGATGCCGATCTTCTTTGCCCTCTACCGCCTGTTCAACGACTACTTCGAGCTGCGAGGGGCGGCCTTTATCCCGGGCTGGATCCCGGACCTCTCCTCCCCGGAGCGTTTCCTCACGCTGCCATTCTCGCTTCCGTTTCTCGGCGACACGCTGAACCTGCTGCCGTTCATCATGACCGGCATGACGTTCCTGCAGCAACTGGTCACCCAGACGCCCGGCAGCCAGCCGACGGGTCAGACCAAGATGCTGCTCTACGGCATGCCGTTGTTCTTCTTCTTCATCATGTACAATATGCCGTCGGGGCTTCTTCTGTACTGGACGGTTCAGAGCCTCTTGAGCTTCGTGCAGCAGTTCTACATCAACAAGCTGCGAGCGAAGTCCCAGAGCGGGACGGGAGATAAGCGATGATACGAGAGTTCGAGGGAAAGACGGAGAAGGAGGCCATAGACAAGGCGATCGACAGCCTGGGCCTCAATCGCGACGAGATCGACATCGAGATCGTCGAAGCCAAGAAGGGGCTGCTGTTCGGAAAGGGCAAGGTCAAGATCAAGGTCCACGTGGGCGAGGATCACGAGGAGGACACCGGCGACCAAGCCCGCGAGGAGGCCGGCGACGAGGAGCTGGATGAGCGGCCGCCTTTGCAGAAGCGGGTCCTCGAGCCCGAGAGCGACGCCGAACGGAAGATGCTGGAGTTCCTGCAGAACGTCATCGAGCACATGGGCTACTCGTGCACCCTCACCCTGGTCGGGCGCGAGAAGGACAGGATCGTCATCGATATCGCCAGTCAGGCTAGCGGCATGATCATCGGGCGCAAGGGCAAGAACCTAGACGCGCTGCAGGTGCTGTGCAACGTGTACGCCGGCCGCGTGGCCAGCCGCCACCTCAAGGTGGTCCTCGACGCCGAGGAGTACCGAAGCCGCCGCGAGCAGAGCCTGATGCAGCTTGCCCGCCGCACGGGCGAACAGGTGCGCCGCACCCGAGGCTCCAAGCTGCTGGAGGCGATGAACCCCTTTGAGCGGCGCGTGATCCACACGACCCTGAGCGGCATGCGCGACGTCGCCACGATCAGCGAGGGCGAGGGGCTGTACAAGAAGGTCCGGGTGTTCTATCGGGAACCGGGCGAGGGATGAGGCTCGGGGCCACCATGAAGGCGCGCGTTCTGTGGATGGTGGCGGCGGCGCTGGTGACTGCGGCGGGGGCCGCAGGGGCGCAGTCGGGCGTGGGCCTGGGGGTCGCGGTGGGCACGACGTTCCCCCAGAACTCGACGGACGACATCTCTTTTGACGACTGGGACCCGAGCGTCAACTGGGGGTTCTACGTCGACATCCCGCTGCTCTCGAGCTTTCACATCACCCCGTCGGCGGAGCTCTACAAGCTCGGCGACGAGAACGCCACGGACATGGCGCTCGCCTTCAAGTTCATCGTGCCGCTCTCGCACCTGGACTTCTATGCCGGCTTCGTTCCCGGCCTCACAGCCACAGGCTCGACCACCTCGATCCACATCGGGGTGGTGGCCGGGGCCGCCTTTGTCCTGGTGAGCAACGTCGACTGGTTCGTGCAGGGGAAATACAAGTTCGTCTTCGAGGGCGGCGAGAACATCCGCGTCCTGCACCTGAACGCCGGGCTGCTGTTCCGCTTCTGAGGAGTTGCCGCTCCGCCGCCGCGGCGGTCGACTACCAGAGTTGGTGCACCAGCGGCTTGATGCGATCCTCGTAGATGCGCCGCACTGCCTCCATCTGGGCGGCGGTGAGCGGCGGCAGGTCGGCGGCGCGGATGTTGGCCTGGGCCTGCTCCACCCGGCTGGCGCCGGGGATCACACAGCTGACGTCGGAGAACATGAGGATCCAGCGCAGCGCGTACTGCGGCAGGGCGTCGCCGAACACGGCCTTGAGCTCCTCGACCGCGGCCAGGCCCGTCCGGTAATCGACTCCCGAAAAGGTCTCGCCCTTGTCGAAGCGCTCGCCGTTGCGGTTGAAGCTGCGGTGGTCGCTGGCGGCGAACTGCGAGTCCGCGGTGAGCTTGCCGGTGAGCAGGCCGCTGGCCAGGGGCACGCGCACGATGATGCCGACGTTCCTTTCGCGGGCCCTCGGAAAGAACAGCTCCGCCGGCCGCTGCCGGAACATGTTGAAGATGATCTGTACGCTGGCCACGCCCGGAAACTCGATGGCCTTGAGCCCTTCTTCCACCTTTTCCACGCTGACGCCGTAGGCGCGGATCTTGCCCTCGGATTTCAGGCGATCGAGAGCCTCGAAGACGGCGGGGTTATAGTACACCGGCGTCGGCGGGCAGTGGAGCTGGATGAGGTCGAGGGAGTCGGCCCCCGTGTTGCGCAGGCTGTCGTCCACGAAGCCGCGGATGTTCTCGGCGGTGTAGCCCTCGGCCACGTGGGGCTTGAGCCTGCGGCCGCACTTGGTGGCGAAGCGCACCCTGCCGCCGCAGGCCCGCACGACGCGGCCGACGACGCGCTCGCTCAAGCCCCCGCCGTAGCCGTCGGCGGTGTCGATAAAGGTGACGCCGGCCTCGATGGCGCGGTGCAGGGTCTCTTCGGCGGTCTTCTCGTTGAAGGGCTCTCCCCATCTGCCGCCGATCTGCCACGTGCCGAGCGAGATCTCCGAGACCTGGTAGCCGGTCTTGCCGAGGGTGCGGTACTTCACTGATTCCTTCCTTTCAGTCGGACCTCACGGCCGCGGCGCCTGGGCGCTGATGCGGTCGAGGGCCGCAAGGTCGTCGGCGGTGAGGCGCGCCTGCGCCGCGGCGACGTGCTCGCGCACCTGCGCCGGGCTTCGCGCGCCCACAAGGACGCAGGAGACCGCAGCGGGCACGAGGCACCAGGCAATGGCAAGCTGCACGAGCGAGAGCCCACGGCCGGCGGCGACCTCCGCGGCGCGGGAGGCTGCGGCGAGGTAGCGCGCGAACAGCTCGCCCTGGAACCGCGGAAAGCGCGATCGCTCGTCGTCGTCGGCAAAGCGATGAGCGGGTGTGTATCTGCCGGTGAGCAGGCCCTTGGCGAGGGGGCTGTGGACCAGAATGCCGACTCCGTTGCGCTCGCAGAATCCCATGTCCTCGGCCTCGATGTCGCGGTCGAACAGGTTGTAGCGCACCTGGTTGCCCGCCACCGGAGCGTGCTCGAGAGCCTCGCGCATCTGCGGCGTCTTGTAGTTGGATACGCCGATAAAGCGGATCTTGCCCTGCTCCCGCAGGCGCACCAGGGTCTCCATGGCCGCGGGAATCGGAAACTCCGGCTTGTAGCTGTGTATCTGGTAGAGGTCGATCCGGTCGGTCCTGAGCGCCGAGAGGCTCGCCTCGAGGGCGGAGGTGATGCCCGCCGGAGAGTAGTCGAAGCTCGCCTTGGTGGCGAGAAAGCAGCGCTCGCGCCTGCCGCCGGCGAGGGCCTTTCCAAGGAGCGCCTCGCTGCTGCGGTAGGCCTGCGCCGTGTCGATGAGCGTGATGCCGCAGTCGAGGGCTGCGTGCACCGTGGCGATCGCGACGCGTTCGTCGACGCCGCCCATCCCGCCGCCGATCGGCCAGGCTCCGAGGCCGAGAACCGGAATTTCTGTTCCGCTCTTTCCGAGTCTCCGCGTTTGCAGGTCGGCCTCCCTTGGTCGATGATACGGAAGAGCGGGCGAGAGAGTCAAACCGCGCAACAGGGAGGTACAGGGGTGAAGGGACCGACGATCGCGGCATCCGCATGGGTGGCCGAAACGGCCACCGTGCGCGCCGACGTGACGCTCGCCGAGGACGCCAGCGTCTGGTTCGGGGCGGTGCTGCGAGGCGCCGTGGTGCCTCCCGGCATGCGCGTGCCTGCGGGAATGCTCGCCGTGGGCGTTCCCGCAAAGGTGCGCGGGCCCCTCACCGAAGAGCAGCGCGCCGCAATCCTGGTCAGCCGCGACCACTACCTCGAGCGCAAAGAGCAGTATCGCCGCGGGCAGTACTAGCGTCCAGGGCCTCTACTTGCGGACGAGCGCGCCGATGCGATCCAGATCCAGCTCGCCGGCCGCACCCCACCCTGCCCGTCCGCGCGGGATTTCGGGTCTGAACTGCTCGTACAGCGCGTAGGCGCGCTCGGACAGCTCCTCGGGCGGAATGGAACCGGCCAGCTCCGCCATGGCAGCCCTTGCAGGCTCGAGAGACTCGCCGAACTTCGACTTGAGGTAGGAGCGCGCGCTCTCGGGCTCGACCGGCTTGTCCTTGACCACGGCGCGCAGGCCCGCGTCCGTTCTCCTGGCGGGTACGCTGCGCCCGAGCAGCGGCACCCACATCTCTTCGCCGAGGCCGGCCTTGGGCGCCGGCTCGCCGTCAGGGCCGACGGCCGGATGGTAGATGCCAAGCGTGCGGCCTTTGGCCTGGGCGTTGAGCCCCGTCACGGCCCTGGCGAGGGAGAGGGCCGCGTCCGCGTCGTGACCGAGCCTCTCGGCCACCACCGCAGCCCACAGCGTCATGACCGGGGCGCGGTTGATCGTGATGGTCATCGCCGCCAATGTCGACCCGCGACGGCCGGGCGTCAACAGCGCGTTGACCGCCTCCGGTCGGGGCGCCTACGATGGCGGAATGCGGCAAGCCTGCATCGCGGTTGCGGCGCTCGCCCTCGCGCTCCCCGCGCGGGGCCTTGAGGTGCGCTTGGGCGGCGGCTGCGCCGTGCACGTGGCCCGTCACCCCGGCTACGAGGAGCCGCTCGACCCCGCGCCGGTCCTGTTCGGGAGCGCCGGCGTCGAGATCCTGAGCGACGTGTCGGGGCTCGTCGTGGATGGGGCCGCGGGATGGGCCGGCGGAGCGGCTGACGTGCAAGCGACCTTCAGCTTTCGCCATTCCCTCGCTGTCGACTGGGGCGTCCTCGAGCCGTTCCTCCAGGTCGGCGTCGGCTGGGCTGGCCGCTTTTCCGGCGAGCTCACTCAAACCGCTCTCTTTCCCGAGGCGGCGGCGGGAATCGAGGCAGGCAAGGGCCCCGTGACCGCGCAGCTGCTGGCCTGCTACAGGCCCGTGCCGCTGCCGCTCTTCGAGGCGGAGGAGTATCCCCTGCGGCGGCTGGCGCTGGCGGCTCGGCTGCGGTGGGCGCTGCCTCAGCGGGGCCGCTCGGGTCTGCGGGGTCGCAGGTAGCTGCGGAAGGCTCCCGGCCTGCTCTCCTGCAGCGAGGCGAGGACCACGCCGACCGCGGCCACGTACTGGTCGTAGCGGATGACGAGGCGGCGGTGCAGAACCATTTCGTCGTGCACCCGCCGCGCCTTGGGCGGCGGCAGGAGCGCGAGGAGCTCTCCGCGATCCCGGTCGCGCATGTACATCATCGAAAGCGCGACCTCCCGGTCCCCCAGGCGCATCAAGCGGTTCTGGGCCTCGACGGGGCCGAGGGCGCGCAGCGTTGCGACGAGCCGGTCGTTGGGCGACTGCGGGCTCACGACATCCATTGTAGAGACCGCCGGTGCCCGAGAGCAAGGCCGACGCGCGGTTGACGGGCAGCAGGTTTAGCGTGTATCCCCAATGCGGCCGCCGCGACGGAGGCCCAGGAGGAGATCTATGTCCGTGAAGGCTCTCAAGCAGGGCAAGCGGATCGTCGGGACGATGATCCGCATGGTGCGCAACCCGGCGATCGCCCGCGTGGCCGCACATGCGGGGCTCGACTTCGTGATGTTCGACATGGAGCACGGCTCCTACAGCCTGGACCTGCTGTCCGACATCTTTGCGGTGGCGCGCGCGGTGGGTCTCGCGGGCTTTGTGCGCGTGCCCGAGCTCGCCAAGGGCTACGTCTCGCGCGTGATGGACGCGGGCGCGGTCGGGGTGATGGTGCCGATGCTCGAGAGCGTCGAGCAGGCGCGGGCGTTCGTCGAGTGGGCCAAGTTCGCGCCGGTGGGCAAGCGCGGGTTCGGCAGCGCGGGCGGCCACACCAGCTACGCGGCCGCCGGTGACGCGGTCGGCTTTATGAAGGCCGCCAACGAGGAGACCCTCACGATCGCCCAGATCGAGACCGGCCAGGCGGTCGAGCGCATCGACGCCATCGCGGCCGTCGAGGGCATCGACGCGATGCTGATCGGACCCAACGACCTGGCGATCTCGCTCGGCTACCCGGGCGACCTGATGAACAAGGCGGTCACGGGCGCGATCGCCAAGGTGGCCGACGCGGCCCGCAGGCACGGCAAGATCTTCGGCATGCACGGCCCGGACCCGCTCACCGAGATGTTCATCCCGCAGGGATTGCGGCTGCTGATGAGCGGTCTCGATCACGGGATGCTGACGGCAGGGATGAAGGCTGTGGCCGCCAAGTGGGCCGAAAAGAAGTAAGGAGAAGGGGCATGGCGTACAAGGTGCTGATTCCGCAGGACATCGCCGAGGGCGGCAAGAAGTTCCTGCGCGACAAGGGCTACGAGATCAAGCTCGGCTCCGGCATCTCGGTCGACCAGATCGCCGCCGATGCCGTCGACTGCGACGCGATCCTGGCGCGGACTGCTCCTTTTCCCCGCAAGGTCTTCGAAGCGGGCGCAAAGGTGCGCGTGATCGGCCGCCACGGCGTCGGGGTGGACAACATCGACGTGGCCGCCTGCACCGAGCTCGGCGTGTGGGTCACCTACGCGCCGGAATCCAACTCCAGCTCGGTCGCCGAGCACACGATCGGCCTGATCGTCGCCTGCGCTCACAACCTCGTGCGCTGCGACCGCGAGTTCCGCTCGGGCAACTTCGAGATCCGCAACCAGCTCATGGGCGTCGACCTCGAAGGCAAGACCATCGGCCTCCTCGGCCTCGGCCGCATCGGCCGCATGGTGGCGCGCAAGTGCCTGCTCGGCCTCGGCATGAAGGTGATCGCCTACGACCCCTTTGTGAGCTCGCTGCCGGACCTCTCCGATGTGACGATCGTCAAGGAGCTCGACCGCGTGCTGCGGGAGAGCGACTTCGTCTCGCTGCACCTGCCCTCGAACAAGGACACCAGGGGCATCATCGGCGCCCGCGAGCTGGCCCTGATGAAGCCGACCGCCTATTTCGTCAACGTGGCGCGGGGCGAGCTGGTCCAGGAGGCCGAGCTGATCAGGGTTCTCAAGGAGAAGAAGATCGCGGGCGCCGCCCTCGACGTCTTCGAGAAGGAGCCGCCGGGCAAGGACAACCCGCTGATGGGGCTCGACAACGTGACCTTGTCGCCGCACAACGCCGCACTCACGCGCGAGGCGGCGCTGCGCATGGCGCTGCACGCGGCGATGGGCATCGACGACGTGCTGTCGGGCCGCACGCCCAAGTGGCCGGTCAACAAGCCGGCCAGGCCGAGGGCGTAGCGGACGAGGCCGGCCCCGGCTCCGGCCGCGCAGGCCCCAGAGCGACTGCCCGGACACAAAAAAAGAGCGGCGGGATGACCGCCGCTCTTTTCGTCTATCAAGCTTATGGACCGATCTTACGGGTACTGCGACGGACTGTCAAGCCCCGCTGTCTCGGGCAGACCGAAGAGGCGGTTCATGTTCTGGACTGCCGAGCCGGCCTGGCCCTTGACCAGGTTGTCGATGTAGGAGATCACCCGCAGGCGGTTCGTCCGCTCGTCGACATCCACGACCAGGTTGCACCGGTTGGTGCCGCGCACGTGCATCGAGCCGACCGCGGCCGAGCGGTCGAGCACCCGCACGAACGGCTGGCCCTTGTAGTACTCGCGGTACATCTCCACCGCCTGCGCCCCGGTCATCTTGCCCTTGAGGTCCGCGTACAGCGACGACATGATGCCGCGCGTCACGGGCACCACCTGGGCGGTGAACGTCACGGCTACCGGCTCCCCCGCCAGGATCCCCAGCTCGCGCTCGATCTCGCAGACGTGCTGATGGCCGCTCAGGCGGTAGGCGTTCATCATCTCGTAGCGGGCCGGGTAGTGGAAGGTCGGGCTCGGTTTCTTGCCCGCGCCCGACACGCCGGTCTTGCAGTCGCAGATGATGCTGTTGACCCTGATGGCCCGCGCCCTGGCTGCCGGGGCGAGTCCGAGCAGGCAGCTCACGGCAAAGCAGCCGGGGTTGCCGACGATCATCCGCTTGCTGTCGATCTCGTCGCGATGCAGCTCAGAGAGGCCGTAGACGGTCTTGGGCAGCAGCTGCGGCGAGGCGTGCGACTGCTCTCTGCCGAGCCGCCGTGCGTACTCCGCGTAGTCGGCCTCGGAGTTGAAGCGGAAGTCGCCGCTGTAGTCGATGACCTTGACGCCCGCTTCGATGTACGCCGGGGCGAGGTTCATGCCGACCCGGTCGGGAGTGGCCATGAACACGACATCGACCTTTTCCTGCGCCTTGGGATCCTTGGCGTCCAGAAGCGGCATGTCGCAGTAGCCGGCCAGGTGCGGGTACAGCCCGCTGATCGGCGTGCCGATGTCGGTCACGTCCACCAGGGCGACCAGCTCAGCCTGCGGGTGGCGCAGCAGAATCTCGACCGCGCCGACTCCTCCGAAGCCGCCGGCGCCGACAATCTTTACCCTGACCATGGGACCCCCTTGCGAGAGCGAGCCGCGCCGCCTACGGGCCGGCTCTCGGCGCGAAACGCGGCGCAGTATGAGCACGCATCCCCTCCATGTCAAGAATTGGCGCGAGCCGCGGCCGCCGGCTTGATATCATCTGCGCCATGTCATCGGCAGAGCATCTCGCGCAGGCGCTCACGGATGCCCTTGCGCGCTTCTGCGACGTGCGCTTCGCTGTGCTCTTTGGATCGGCCGCCGCCGGCCGGCTCCGCGACGATTCGGATGTCGACGTGGCCGTCTACGGCGAATCACGCGGATCGCTGGAAATCGAGGTCGAGCGGGAAATCGGGAGCGAGACGGAGATACAGATCGCGCTCGAGCGGGCAACCGACCGCAACGTCGATCTATTGGTGCTGAACCGGGCGCCGGCCACGGTCTGCGCCGCCGCTCACGCGTATGATGCCAAGGGCGTCGTGCCACTGCCGCTCGGACACCTCTCCGCCATCGCGATACCAGGTGAGCTTGGCCAGGAGCGTGTCCTCGGCGCTCGAGAAGGCCAGCCGCGTCCCGCTCGCCTCATCGATCGTGTGGGTCTCGCGGCGTTGCATCTCGACCGCCGCCTATCTGCTCGCCGCCGGCACGAACACGTCGACCTTGAAAGCCGTGGCGATATGGATCAGGTTGAACGAGCTGCGACCCTGGATCGCTTCGCGGATGGCCTCGATGTCGGCGTAAAGGCCCGGTCCGAGCTCCCGGGTGAGGGTCTCGGCGTGTTTTGGCTCCCGGTCCGCGACCATGTCGGCATCCAGAGTGGCACGGGCGATCCCGTGGGCGGAAGAGGCGAGCGACCCGCCCACGAAGTGAGGTACTCCGAGGCGCTCAAGCGCCTCTGCGACTTCGACCGTCACGAGCAGCGGCTGGGGTATCATCGGCCGTACGCTCTCGAGGCGAGGTCGTTGCCGAGGAGCGCCTCCGCCGTGAGCCGCCTCAGCTCATCGGGCGAATCGTGAGGATGCCGTCGGGCCGCGCCGGCGCGCGCGAGGAGCATGACGGCCTCGCTCATCTCGGCCGTACTGCGCACACGCCGCCACACCGGAGCCCGACGCAGGAGCTCTACCTGGATTTCCTCCGCGCTGGATGAGGTGTCTCGGGAGAACACGTGCGAACGTCCTGGGAGCATCCTATCGCTCCCCGGCCCCCGCCGGAAATGGTCGATGATCGTGGCCATGCTGGCGTAGCAGCGTGCGAATGGGCGGAAAGGGGTGGGGCTGATTCGTGGTTACTCAGGCCTGGGCCGCAAAGCGTCCGCCTCTCCATGAACGTTTCCTTCGTCCGCGGTCTCGATTCCATGGAGACCCCGCGGCGTGCGTCGACAGCGGGTCCGTGGTGAACGCCGCTCCCGATGGCTGCGCCGGAGCGAGGGCGATGCGCAGAAACGGCACTCCAGGCGCGCGAGCTCTTCGGTGCTTGCGGAGGCCGTCGGACTCCAGAGAAGCGATCCCGGCTCCGGCACTTCCCACCCCTCTCTTCCTTTCGCTTGACGGCTACCCACCGACGCCATAGACTGCTCGCAAGAAAGACGTTCGCAAATGGGAACGCAGGAGGTTCTTCATGCGCACTGTCGTAGTCCTGCTGATCGCGGCGGCGCTGTTCGCGCCGGCGGCGTCGGCCCCAAAAACGGTCATCCGTTGGGGAGACGTGATCACGCCCACACATCCCTCGGCCAGGATGATCGACATGGTCAAGGACCTGGTCGCCAAGGGCACGGGAGGCCGCGTGGAGATCCAGGCCTATCCCGGCGGCCAACTCGGCGGCTCCCGAGACATGATCGAGGCGGTCGCGAACGGCATCCAGGAGATGGTCACGGAGGGAGCGGCGAACTTCGGGCAATGGGTGACCTCGATCTCCGTGGTGGAGGCTCCCTACATCTGGAGGGGCGTTGACCACCTCATGAAGGTCATGAACGGACCGCTCGGCGAGGACTTCAACAAGGAGCTGGTCACCAAGAGAGGCATGCGTATTCTCGGGACGACATACTATGGGGTGCGGCAGCTCACGACCACCAACAAGGCGGTCCGCGCGGTGGCTGACATGAGCAACTTCAAGCTCCGCGTCCCGGAAAACGAGGTCTTTCTCGCCATGGCCAGATCCTGGGGTGCGCGGCCGACGCCGATGAACTTTAACGAGCTCTATCTCGCCCTCAAGCAGAACGTGGTCGATGGCCAGGAGAACCCGCTTCCGACCATCGACTCGGGCAAGTTCTACGAAGTGTAGAAGTATCTGGTCCTCACGAGCCATATCATCACGCCCCGGCTGGTCGTCGTGAACGAGGCCTTCTGGAAGAAGCTCTCCGCGGCGGATCAGAAAGTGGTCCAGGACGCGATTCTCCAGGGGATCCGGTGGCAGAACGAACAGATCCTGGCCCAGGAAAAGGCCCTGCTCGACAAGTTCAAGGCGGCGGGAATGACGATCATCGAGCCGGACGTGGATGCGTTCCGCAAGGCCGTGCTCGCGACAGTTCCGGCGCAGTTCGAGACCAAGTGGGGCAAAGGCACCTGGGACAAGATCCAGGCCGTCAAGTAGGCGTAGCAGCAGGGGGGCGTGCGCGATAGGCCGACGCGCCCCCCGCTCGAGGAGAGCACAAGCCCATGCGACTCAAGCGACTCCTTGAGAGCGTCATCGACTGGACTGCGATCACAATCTTCACCCTCGTGTTCGGCGTCGTCCTGCTGCAGATCTTTTTCCGCTACGTCCTCGGTGCGCCGCTGGTCTGGTCCGAGGAGCTGTCGCGCTACCTGTTTGTGTGGGTCTCGTTTCTCGGCTGGATGCTCGCGGTCCGCCACAAGACGCACTTGCGCGTCTCCGTGGTGCTCGATGCGCTGCCTGTGCGGCTGCGGTTCGGCGTAAGGGTGTTCATCGAGGTGCTGGTGCTGCTCTTCGCCGCGGCTTTGGTGTGGCTTGGGTTCCGGATGGCCCGCAGGAGCGTCGACGTGCCGACGATCACCCTGTTTTTCAGCTACGCGCTGATCTATGCGATCGTCCCGATCACCGGCGGAGTGATCTTTCTCTACGGGATCGCCGAAATGCGGGAGCTGCTGAGGGGGGGCACTCGGCGATGACCATGACGCTGGTGTTTCTCCTGTGGATCGTCCTCCTGCTCGCGGGGACCCCGATCTACGTGAGCCTCGGCATCTCGTCGCTGCTGTACGTGCTGCTGCAGGGGCTGCAGCCCCTGATCGTGCCGCAGAAGATCGCCATGGCGGCCAACTCCTTTCCGCTGCTCGCCGCGCCGTTCTTCATCCTGATGGGCAATATCATGAACCGCTCCGGCGTCACGCGGCGGATCTTCAACTTTGCCGACACAGCCGTCGGCTGGCTGCGTGGCGGCCTCGGGCACGCGAACGTGGTGGCGAGCATGATCTTTGCGGGAATGAGCGGCGCCGCGGTGGCCGACGCGGGAGGTCTCGGGACCATCGAGATCGAGGCGATGCGCGAAGGCGGCTACGACGACGAGTTCTCATGCGCCGTCACGGCCGCCTCGGCCACCATCGGTCCCATCATACCGCCCAGCCTCCCGATGATCATCTATGGAGTGCTGGGCGACACTTCGGTGGGCGGGCTGTTCGTCGGAGGGGTCATCCCGGGCATCCTGATGGGCCTCGCGCTGATGGTGCTCGTGTCGTTCGTCGCTCGCAGGCGCGGATACCCCAAGCGGCCATTCCCGTCTCTCCGCGAGCTCTGGCGCAGCTTTCGCGACGCGTTCTGGGCCCTCCTCGCGCCGCTGATCCTGCTGGTCGGCATCGCGTCCGGCGTCTTCACGCCGACCGAGGCGGCCGTGGTCGCCGCCTTGTACGCGCTCGTGCTCGGCCTCCTTATCTACCGGGAGCTCAGCCTCAAGGATCTTCCCCGCGTTATTCTGGGCACCGTCGAGACCAACGGCGTAGTGCTCGCCCTCGTGATGACGGCTGTGCTGTTCGGCTGGAACCTCTCGGTGGCCCAGATCCCGCAGGCTGTCGGCCGCATCCTGGTTTCCGTGTCGCAGAACCCCCTCGTCGTTCTCTTCATCGTCAACGTCTTTCTGCTGTTCGTCGGCTGCTTCATGGAAGCGATCGCGGCGATGATGATCCTCGTTCCGATCTTGCTGCCTGTGGCACTGAATCTGGGGATTCACCCGATCCAGTTCGGCCTCATCGTCGTGCTGAATCTGATGATCGGGACGATCACCCCTCCGGTCGGCGTTGTGCTCTACGTCACGGCCAACGTGGCGGGTGTGCCGTTCGAACGGGTCACCCGCGCGACGCTGCCGTTTCTCGTGCCACTCCTCGTCGTGCTCCTCTTGGTCACCGTCTTTCCCGCCCTGACAACGTGGCTGCCCAGGGTGGTGCTTGGAGTGATGTAGGCAGCAACGCGGATCGAGGTGTGCCATCAGGTCCTGGGGCGTACGCTGCCCGGGCGATCGCGAGGTGGTCGTGTTCCGCGGACCTTTCGTCTGCAGACCGATTCGTCTATGATCGCGTGAGGCGGGAGGGGGCGACTGCAGGAGTACCTGACCCGAACCTGGATCCCGACCTGCATGTCTGGGCGTACAAGCGCTCGCCGGTCAGGAAGTGACGGCTCGCGCCGTGAGATCCGTGGGACGCCGCGAGGGGGCATCATGCTGACAGCCGAGGGATGTTCGAGAAGACGGCAGCGGCTCTGGAGAGAGCTGCCGGCGACCGTGCCGTGGGTTCTGATCGCTGACCCCCGGCACGTCAACTACTTCTCGGGCTTCCTGGTCGATCCGTTGAGCCTGGCCGCCGAGGCCCGCAGCTACCTCTGGATCGATCGTTCGGGCGAGACGGTTCTGGTATGCGACAACCATGCCCGACACTCAGCCGCCGATCCCGCGCACGTGGACCGCGAAATCGTGGTGCCCTGGTACGACCACCAGCACTCCGCCGGGCAGCGGGACAAGGCGCTGCTGCCCGCTCTCCGTGACCTGGCTCGAGAGTCCCGGGGGCCGGGACTGCTGGAGGACACCGCTGTGCCGCTCGATGCAGCGTCGGCCCTTGGATGGGCGGCCGCGGGGCCATCTGCGGATCTGGCCGCGACGATACGTGCGCTGCGACGCCGCAAGGAAGCCGACGAGATCGCCGTGCTGCGCCGCTCGGTGGCCGCGGGCGAAGCGGGCCACAGGAGGGCGAGGGAGGTTCTCACGCCCGGCATGAGCGAGCTGGATCTGTACCGCGAGGTGCAGTCCGCGGCGGTCGGCGAGGCCGGTCGGATCTCGGTGGTCTACGGCGACTTTCGCGCCACCCGTCCATCGCGTCCGAGCGCCGGAGGCGCGCCGACGCTCGAGCCTCTGCAGCGCGGAGACCTGTTCATCCTGGACTACTCGGTGGTCATCGCAGGGTATCGGGCCGATTTCACCGCCACGCTGTCGGTGGGCGGCGACCCGAGCGAGCAGCAGGCAAGGCTGGCGAAGGTCTGCAGGAATGCGCTGGCTGCCGGTGAGGGGCTGTTGCGTCCCGGGGCAGCAGCCTCGCGGATCTTCCGCAGCGTGTCGGCGGCATTCGAGGAGGGCGGGTTCGGCCCCCTGACCCATCACGCAGGTCACGGCCTGGGCCTGAGTCACCCTGAGCTGCCGGTCCTCACACCCATGAGCGCCGACACGCTGGAAAGCGGAGACGTGATCACCCTCGAGCCCGGCGCCTACTGCGACGGCGTGGGCGGAGTCCGCCTGGAGCGCAACTACCTGATCACCGACACCGGCTGCGAGACCCTGACCCATCACAGTCTCGAGCTCGTTTGAGCCCGCCCCGCCGCCGCGGGACTGGGAGGCCGAGGGGCGACGCCGGTGAGGATCCTCCTCGACACGCACATCCTCGTCTTTTGGGTCTCCGAGGCGGAGAGACTCTCTCGGGTCCAGAGGCGTCTTGTGGACGCGGCCGGTCCCTCCGACCCCGTCCTGGTGTCCGACATCAGCCTGTGGGAGATCGCGACCCTCGTGAACCTCAACCGCCTCGAGCTCGACCGACCCCTGCGGGATTGGCTCGAGCGCGCCGTTGCTCCGCCGCTGGTCAGGCGCGTCGGGATCTCCCCGGCGGTGGCCGCTGCGGTCGCGGGCCTGCCGGGCACGTTTCAGTGGGATCCGGCCGACCGCATCATCGTCGCTTCGGCTCTCGTGATGGGCGCGGCGGTGCTCACCAACGACGGCAGAATCCGCGACGCGCGCATCGTGAAGACCGTGTAACCGTCGACGGGACCTCTCTGGCGACGTCCGGCGCCATCCGCGCGCGAGCGGCGTCCGCCTCAGCTCCAGGAATAGCCGGCGCCCAGCTTGAGCCCGAGCTCGAGGGCGCGGGCGTTGGCCGCCCCGCCGCGGCCGGCAAAGCGCGCCTCCACCGCCTTGGCCAGCGACTCCGGCTTCACGATGCCGGTGATCGCGGCGAAAGCGCCGAGCATGCATACGTTCTGCGACTGGGCGCCGCCGAGCTCGTCGACGACGGTGCGGTAGAAGGGCAGCTCCTTCTGGCGCGCATCGACGTTGGGCCTCTGGCGGACGAAGTGGCTGTCGGTGAGCAGCAGTCCCCCGGGGCGGATCAGAGAAGCATAGGCGTCGTAGGCCGCCTGGCTGAGAGCGACCAGGATGTTCGGCTGCGTGACCTTGGGAAAGTTGATCTCGGCCGGCGAGATGATGAGGTCGGAGCGGGTGATGCCGCCCCGCGCTTCGGGGCCGTACATCTGGGTCTGCACGGCGTTCCAGCCCTCGTGGAACACCGCCGCCTCGGCGAGGAGGATCGAGGCGGTGATCACGCCCTGCCCTCCCGACCCAGAAAAGATCATGCGGTAGCGGTCCGCGCCCGTCATCGGCGTCGCGCTGCTCATCTGCGGCCCCCTGCGGTTTCGATCGTCTTTGCGTAGGCTTCGCAGTACTCCGGCCGCTGCTCGTCCACGAAGATGCCGACCGCGAACTGGTCGGGCCCGGGCTCGCCCTTGCCCACCGCCACCGAGTGCTCCTTGAAGTAGTTGATCATCTCGACGGCGCCGCCGCGGCGGTTCTTTCGGCCGAAGTAGGTCGGGCACTGGCTCATCACCTCGACCACCGAGAAGCCCTTGTGCCGGATCGCCGCCTCGAGGATGCGGCTCATCTCGCGCGCGTGGTAGGTGGTGGTGCGGGCCACGAAGGTCGCTCCGGCTGCGCGCGCCAGGGCCACCACGTCGAAGCTGCGGTCGATGGTTCCGTAGGGGGCGGTGGTGGCCGTGATGCCGCAGTCCGAAAGCGGCGAGAACTGCCCGCCGGTCATGCCGTAGGTCTCGTTGTTCATCACGATGGCCGTCAGGTCGATGTTGCGGCGGCAGGCGTGGATAAAGTGGTTGCCCCCGATCGCCAGCGCGTCGCCGTCGCCCATCGGCACGAGGATGGTCAGCTCGGGCCGGCTCAGCTTGACCCCGGTGGCAAACGCGAGCGCCCGTCCGTGGAGCGTGTGCAGCGTGTGGAAGTCCACGTAGCCGGGCATGCGCGAGGAGCACCCGATGCCCGACACCATCACGATCTCGTTCTTTTGCAGCCCGATGCTCTCGATCGAGCGCAGCAGCGCGCCGAGCACGATGCCGTGGCCGCAGCCGGCGCACCAGAGGTGGGGCATGAAGCGCTGGCGCAGGTAGTCTTTGACCGGCACGGCTAGGTCCCCTTTCCCTGCACCACGTGCAGGATGTTGCTGATATCGTTGGGCCCGATCAGCTCACCGTCGTAGCGGTTGGCCAGGAACACGCGCTCGGGGCGCCTCGCCACGCGGCGCACCTCGCGCAGGATCTGGCCCATGTTCATCTCCACGACGAGGATGTACTCCGCGTCGGCGCACAGCCGGCGGACCTCTTCGGCCGGGAAAGGCCACAGCGTCTGAAGCTCGATCAGGCCTAGCGGCTCGCCCCGGGCCCGGCGGCTGCTCACCAGGTGGCGGGCCGAGCGGGCCGAGGAGCCGTAGGACACGAGGATGGTCTGGGCGCCCTCGACGTGCAGCGTCTTGAGGTGGGCCATCTCCTGCGCGTGGTTCTCGATCTTGGTGACCAGATGCAGCAGCAGGTCCCTCGTGACGCGCGGGTTCGTGGTCGGGAAGCCCCACATGTCGTGCACGAGCCCGGTGACGTTGTAGCGGTGGTAGCCGCCGAAATCCGACATCGGCAGCCGGCCGTCCTCGCGCGGCAGGTACGGGTGGTAGTCGGTGCCCTGGGGCACCGAGGTCTTGAGGCGCTGCACGAGGGCGAGATCGCCAGGCTCGGGGATCACGAGCTTCTCGCGCATGTGAGCGACGACCTCGTCGAGCAGGAGGATCACGGGAGTGCGGTAGGTCTCGGCAAGGTTAAAGGCTTCGACGGTCATCGCGAACACGTCCTGATGGCTCGAAGCCGTCAGCGCCACGATGCTATGCTCGCCGTGGGTGCCCCACCGTGCCTGCATCACATCGCCCTGGGCCGGCTGCGTCGGCAGGCCGGTGGAAGGGCCGCCGCGCTGCACGTTGACGATCACGCAGGGGATCTCGGCCATCACGGCGAAGCCGATTCCCTCCTGCATGAGCGAGAAGCCGGGCCCGCTGGTGGCCGTCATCACCTTGAGCCCCGTGAGCGACGCTCCGATGATCGCGCACACCGAGGCGATCTCGTCCTCCATCTGGATGAAGCGTCCGCCCTTGCGCGGCAGTCGCTCGGACAGCAGCTCGGCCACCTCGGACGACGGCGTGATCGGGTATCCGGCGTAGAAGTCGAGCCCCGCGTAGAGCGCCGCCTCGACGACGGCCTCGTTGCCTTGGAGAAAGACCGTGTTGCCCGCCATCACTGCTCCCCTTCGGGGGTCGGCGTCTTTCCGCCGCCCGCGCGCCTGACCTCGATCGCCAGGTCCGGGCAGTGCAGCTCGCAGCTCCTGCACAGGGTGCAGCGCTCGAGGGCGACGACGGTCGCCTTTTCCTGCTCGTCGAGGGCCAGCACCTGGGTCGGGCAGAGGGCCACGCAGATGTTGCAGCCCTTGCACCATAGGAGGTCGATGAGGATCTCCGCTTTCGCTGTCGTCGTGGGCGCCATAGATGCTTCCATGGTAGCAGACCGAAGCGCCGACGGCAAACCGAGCCCCCGGTCGCCCTCCGCAGCCGCCCTGCCGATGCTAGAGGATGTGATCTCCCCCGAAAGCCCCTTCAAGGCGGCGTGGGACGTCGCGGTCCTGCTGGTCTCGGTCGTGGCCGCGGCGGTGCTCCCGCCGGCAGCCGTCTTTGGCGAGCCGCTGTCGGGCCTGGCTTCGTCGGTCGGCTGGGCTGCGTCTGCGGTGTTCGCCACCGACATCGCCCTCGCCTTCCAGACCGGCTTCGCGTCTCAGGGCCGGCTCGTCACCGACGGGCGCCTCATAGCCGGGCGCTACCTTCGTACCTGGTTCCTGGTCGATGTGATCGCCGCTCTTCCGCTGGGACCGCTGGCCCCGGCCCTAGGCGTGTCAGGGACGCTCCTCGGCCGGTTCATCCGGCTGAACCCGCTGCTCAAGCTGCTGCCCGCATCGCGCGCCTTCAAGCGGGCCGATGCCGCCGGCATCAACCCCGCGATCCTGCGCCTGTCGATCCTCGTGTTCTGGATCCTGCTCGTCATGCACGGGATCGCCTGCGGCTGGATCCTCGTGTCGGGCAACCCCGAGTCGCTCGATCCCGCCTCGCGCTACATCCGCGCCTTCTATTGGACGATCACGACGGTGGCCACCATCGGCTACGGCGACATCACGCCGCGGGGCAACCTGCAGACGCTCTACGTGATCGGCGTCGAGGTGATCGGCGCGGGCATGTACGGCATGGTGATCGCGAACCTCGCGAGCCTCGTGGCCAACATCGACGTGGCCCGGGTGGCGCACCGCGAAAAGCTCGACCGCATCAACGCGTTCCTGAGCTATCGCCGCATTCCCACCGCACTGCACCGCAAGATCAACGAGTACTACGAGTACCTGTGGGAGAGCCGCAGGGGCTACGACGAGTCATCGGTGCTCGCAGACCTGCCCGACCCGCTCAAGCTCTCGGTGGCGCTGCACATCAACAGGCGGATCATCGAGAAGGTCCCGATCTTCGAGAACGCCGGCGACGACCTGATCCGCGACATCATCCTGAACCTCAAGCCGGTCGTGTTCACCCCCGGGGACATCGTGGTGCGCGCGGGCGAACTCGGCTTCGACATGTACTTCATCAGCCGCGGCTCGGTCGACGTCGTGTCGGCCGACGGCAGGCGCGTCTACGTCACGCTCAACGAGGGGCAGTTCTTCGGCGAGATCGCGCTGCTGCTGAGCACTCCTCGCACGGCCACCATCCGCGCGCGGGAGTACTGCGACCTCTACAGGCTCGACAAGGCGGCCTTCGACCAGGTGATCGGTCGCTACCCCGACTTCGCGGCGACGATCAAGCGGCTCGCCGATCAGCGCCGCGCTGAGACGGAAGCCTCCCAGAGCGAATAGAGGACGAAGGGTGCGCGCCGCTGCCGCGCCGCGGCCGTTGACGCCGCGGCGGCAGAGCCTTACTTTGCCAACAGCATGAGTTTCCGCAACCCCTCCTTCCACGCACTGTCGGCCGCCGACGCACTCGATGCGCTGAACGCGACCTCCGGCGGCCTCTCCGAGGCCGAGGCGCAGGAGCGCCTGCAGCGCTTCGGGCCCAACCGCCTGCCGGTCCACACAAAGGTGCATCCGCTGACGCGCTTCCTGGGGCACTTCCGCAACGGGCTGATCTACGTGCTGCTGGTCGCAGCGGTGGTGACCGCGCTCCTCGGCCACTGGATCGACGCCGCGATCATCGCAGCCGTGGTGCTGACGAACGTGGTGATCGGCTTTCTCCAGGAGGGCAAGGCCGAGAAAGCGCTGGAGGCGGTGCGGGGCATGCTCTCGGTCCACGCTTGGGTCGTGCGCGACGGCGAGAAGCAGCGCGTCGAGGCCGACCGGCTGGTGCCGGGCGACATCGTGCGTCTGGCAGCCGGTGACAGAGTGCCGGCGGATCTGAGGCTGCTCGACGTGGCCGACCTGCGTGTGATCGAGGCCTCGCTCACCGGTGAGTCGGACGCGGTGGCCAAGAGCGTGGAGCCGGTGGCAGCCGGCGCCGCGCTCGGCGACCGCTTCTGCATGGCCTACTCGGGCACGATCGTGGCCGCGGGCGGGGCTACCGGGGTGGTGTGCGCGACCGCCGACGCCACGGAGATCGGACGCATCAGCACCATGATCGCCGAAGTCGAAGAGATCACGACGCCACTCATGGGGCAGGTGGCCGAGTTCGGCAAGGTGCTCACCTTCGTGATCCTCGCCCTGGCGGCTGTCGTGTTCGCCGCGGGCACGCTGCTCGCGGGCAGGGACGCGGTCGAGGCCTTTTTCGCGGTGGTGGGCATCGCCGTGGCGGCGATCCCCGAGGGGCTGCCCGCCATCATGACGATCACCCTCGCTATCGGCGTGCAGCGGATGGCGCGGCGCAACGCCATCATCCGCCGGCTGCCGGCCGTGGAGACCCTCGGCGCGGTCACGGTGATCTGCTCCGACAAGACGGGCACGCTCACCCGCAGTGAGATGATGGCAGCGCGCGTCGTGCTGGCCGGCGGGACGGTCGAGGCGAGCGGCAGCGGCTACGAGCCGGCGGGCGAGCTGCGGGCTCCCGACGGCAGCCGCGTCGATCCCGCCGGACGGCCCGACCTGCACAGGCTGCTGGTGGCAGCAGCCGCGAGCAACGAGGCGCGCCTGCGCCGGACCGACGCGGGATGGACAATCGAAGGGCCGCCGACCGAAGGCGCCCTTCTGACTCTCGCGGCAAAGGCGGGCGTGGACGCGGGGCAGATGCGGGCCAGGTGGCCCCGCCTCGCGGAAGTTCCCTTTTCCTCGGAGCGCAAGTTCATGGCGACGCTCCACGAGCCCGACCGCTCCGACGCCGCCTTTGCCGCCGCCGGACCCGTGGCCTTTCTGAAAGGGGCGCCCGAGCGTGTGCTCGAGCGGTGCGACCGGCAGCTCGACGGAGGGACGGACAAGGAGATCGACCGCCGTTGGTGGCAGCAGCGGGGCGAGGAGCTGGCGAGCGACGGCTTCCGCGTCCTAGCCGTAGCCCAGGGGCGGCTGCCTGCCGGCGGCCAGAAGCCGCCGGAGTTCTCCGAGCAGGATGTCGCGCAGGGGCTCACGCTGCTCGGGCTCGTGGGGATCACGGACCCGCCGCGGCCCGAGGCCGTGGACGCCGTGCGCGAGTGCCGCGAGGCGGGCATCCGCGTCAAGATGATCACCGGCGACCATGCATCCACAGCCCGAACCATTGCGACTCAGATGGGCATAGGCGACGGCGTCGCCGCGGTCACCGGGGCCGAGATCGAGGCGGCCTCAGACGACGACCTGGCGCGGATCGCCGAGGACGTCGATGTGTTCGCTCGGGTCTCGCCCGAGCACAAGCTGCGGCTGGTGACCGCGCTGCAGCGGCGCGGGCGCATCACGGCCATGACCGGAGACGGGGTCAACGACGCGCCCGCGCTGAAAAAGGCCGACATCGGTATCGCCATGGGCATCAAGGGCACCGAAGCGGCCAAGGAGGCGGCGGGCATGGTGCTCGCCGACGACAACTTCGCCTCGATCGTCAACGCCGTCGAAGAGGGACGCACCGTCTACGACAACCTCAAGAAGGCGCTGCTGTTCATCCTCCCCACCAACGGGGGCGAAGCGCTCATCATTATTGCAGCGATCCTGTTCGGCCTGGTGCTTCCCGTGACCGCGCCCCAGATCCTGTGGGTCAACATGGTCACCGCGGTGACTCTCGCGCTTGCTCTCGCCTTCGAGCCGATGGAGGCCGAGGTGATGAAGCGCCGACCCCGCCGTCCGAGGGAATCTTTGGTGCCCGCGTCGCTGCTGTTCCGCATCGCCTTCGTGTCCGTGCTGATGATGGGCGTCTCCCTCGGCCTGTTCGCGGCGCACCACCGCGGCGACGACACGCTGGCTGCCGCGCGCACGATCACGGTAAACGCCCTCGTGGCGGCCGAGGTGTTCTATCTGTTCAGCAGCCGCCTCATGGGCGCGTCGTCGCTCTCGCGGGCGGGGTTCGCGGCCACGCGTGCGGTGTGGCTGGCCGTGGGTGGAGTCATCGGGCTGCAGATGCTCTTTACCTACCTTCGCCCATTTCAGATGCTGTTCGGCACAGCCGCGATCGGCCCCGCCGAGTGGGGTCTCATCGCGCTGGCGGCGGCGGGGATCTTCGCCGCTGTCGAGGCGGAAAAGGCGATCGCGCGCTGGCGGGAGCGCGCGCGCCTGCGTCGAGCAGCGGACAAGGGGAGGAGCGCATGATCACGATCAGGAAGGAGCGCGAAGGAGTCTACGAGGTGACGGTGAGCGAGGGCGGCTCCTCGAGCCGGCACACCGTGAGCGTCGACCCCTCCTACTATCGAAAGCTCAGCGGGGGACGCATCAGCGAGGAGGAGCTGGTGCGCCGCTCCTTCGAGTTCCTCCTGGCGCGCGAGAGCAAGGAGTCGATCCTCTCGCGCTTCGAGCTCGGCGTGATCGCCAGGTACTTTCCCGAGTACGAGCGGGAGATCGCGCCCAAGTAGCCTGCGGGGAGGCGGCCCGGACGCTACGCCCTGCGGCGCCGCGCTGCCAGCTCCTCGGCTGCGGCCGCGATGCGCCGGGCCGAGAGCCCGTACTTGTCGATGACCTGCTCGTAGTCGCCGCTTTCGCCGAAGCGGTCGTCGAGACCCAGGTGCTCGAAGGCGGGCACCGGCAGGCCGCGGCGCAGCAGCAGATCGGCCAGCTCGTAGCCGAGCCCGTTCCGCCGCTGGTGGTTCTCGACCACGAGCAGAGCCCCCGTCCTGTCTGCCGAGGCGAGCACCGCCGCGGAGTCCACGGGCTTGAGCGAGTAGAGGTCGAGCACTTCCGCCGAGACGCCCCTGGCTGCCAGCTCGTCGGCGGCCTGCACGCTCTGGATCACCATGTCGCCGTAGGCGGCGATCGTCACGTCGCCGCCGTGCCGCACGGTCTTCGATCCGCCGAGGGCGAAGCGCTCGCCCTCGGGATACAGGTCCCAAAGCGGGTCGCGCATGAGGCGAGTGAACACCGGGCCCGGGGTCTGGAGCGCCGCGTCGAACGCAGCGCGGGCAGCGGCGCCGTCGCAGGGGGCAAGCACCTGCATGTTGGGCAAGGTGGTCACGGCGGCCACGTCTTCGGTGGCCTGGTGAGTGACTCCGTCGATGGCTGCGGTGAGGCCGCCGTGGGACGAGAGGAACTTGACGTTCAGGCGCGGGTAGCAGACGAACGAGCGTACGGCCTCCACGGCCCTCATCGTGAGGAACACGCCGTAGCCGCAGACGAACACGGTGCGCCCTTCGGCGGCAAAACCCGCGGCCGCGCAGACGGTGGCCATCTCGGCGATGCCGAGGTTGAAGTAGCGTTCGGGGTAGCGCTCCCCGAAGAGGTAGGAGAAGGTCGAGTGGCCGATGTCCGACTCGAAGACGACAAAGTCCGGGTCGGTGGCGCCGCGCTCGACCATGCGCTCGGCAAAGTGCCGGCGCGTCGGCAGTGACGCTTTGGTCAGCGGCAGCGGCTCGCTCATTGCGGGCCTCCTGCGCTCACAGGCTGCAGGCCCCGGCGGATCTCCCCGACGGCCCGGGCGTACTCTTCGTCGTTCGGCGGCTTGCCGTGCCACCGCTGCACGTTCTCCATGAAGCTGACACCCCGCCCCTTCCTTGTCCGAGCGACGATGCAGTAGGGGCCGCCGCGGTGGTCGCGGGCCCGCTCGAGAGCCGGCAGCACCTGTTCCATGCAGTTTCCGTCGATGCGCTCGACCTGCCAGCCAAAGCTGCGGTACTTGGCGTCCAGCGGCTCCACCGGAACGATCTGGTCCACGAAGCCGTCGTTCTGCAGGCCATTGGCGTCGATGATCGCGACCAGGTTGTCGAGAGCGAAGCGGCTGGCAATCGCGGCCGTCTCCCAGACGATCCCCTCCTGCTGCTCTCCGTCGCCCATGACGACGTACACGGTGTGGCTGCGTCCCATCATGCGGGCCTCGAGGGCCATCCCGAGAGCCTCGGCAAAGCCGACCCCGAGCGACCCGGTTGACACGTCGATGCCTGGAAGCTTGCCCTGCACGGGGTGGCCCTGCAGGCGCGACTCGAACCGTCGGAGGGTGCGCAGCTCGTCGACCGGGAAGAAGCCCCGCAGGGCGAGGCAGGCATACCAGACCGGGCAGGCGTGGCCCTTGGACAGAACGAAGCGGTCGCGCGCCGGGTCGCGGGGCTCGCGGGGATCGATGCGCAGCACGTCGAAGTAGAGAGCGGTCATGATGTCGGCAGCCGACAGCGACCCGCCCGGATGGCCGGACTGGGCCGCGTGGATCATGTCCACGACGTGGAACCGGACTTCTCTGGCCCGCTCCTCGAGAGCGGCAACCCTCTGCTTCATCGTCGTCACTGCTGCCTCCCCGACCCCGCGCGCCAGCCGTTCAGCGCAGGCCGAACAGCCGCTCCTCGAGGAACTTCCAGGTCTGCAGGTAGTCGCCCGCGCCCACGAGCCGGCCGAGTCCCTCGCGGTCCAGGCCCTCGAGCAGGTCCCACAGCTTGCGGGTGAGGCGGTTGTTCGCCTCGAAGGTGCCGCGGATGTCCCAGCGAGTCGGCGACGTGTCCGAGGTCAGGTAGTCGCTGTAGCCGTAGCGGCGCAGGTACCACAGGAACTCCGCGTACTCCAGCAGGTGCTTCGTGCCGCAGAAGTAGTCCCAGTCCCACTTGCCGTCGTTGTCGTTGATGTGGACGTAGTAAGGCTGGCCGCTCTCGGCCAGGATCACCAGCTCTTCGGCCGGACTGGCGCCTCCGTAGGTCACGTGGCCGAAGTCGAGGGTGACGCCCAGCTCCTTGACCCCGATGTCGCGGATCAGAAGCAGCGTGCGCGGGGCGTTGGAGAGGAAGCAGGTGCCGCGCGTCTCGGAGGGCTTGAACTCGATAAAGAGCGGGATCTGTCGTTTGTAGGAGGCCGCCTCGCCAAAGGTCTCGGCGAGGCGCTTCCACGCCGCCGAGTAGTCGCTCTGGAAGGCGAACTCGTAGCCGTCTCCAAGCGGGCAGCAGGTCACCTTGTCGGCGCCCACCTGGTCGGCAAAGTCCTTGGCTTCCTTGATGAAACGTACGGCCTTGGCCCGCACCGCCTTGTCGGCAGAGGTGAGACCGCCGTTGCGGAACTCGGGCTCAGCCTTGACGTTGACGTTGATCGCGGCGAATCCGATCCCGTGCTTCGCAGCCAGGGCCCGGGTCGCTGCCGCGTCGGAGACTTCGTAGGGGTACACGACCTCCACCCCGCTTGCCCCCTCAATGGTGCGCAGCAGCGCGAACTTCTCTTCGAGGTTCCGGGGAGCGTTGTACTCGTGGAACCGATCCTTGGTCTGGCCCAGAAACGAGGTGATGACTGCGAGCTTGATCATGGGATCCTCCTCTATCTCTAGCGATGGAATGCCGGAGTGAGTGCCGCCTCGACGAGCGGCCGCAGGTATGCCAGCGCCCGGCTGTACTCCTCGCGGACGCTCCCGGCTGGGCAGCGGAACTCGATGTCCCACGACCCGCGGTAGCCTGCAGCCGCGATGGCCGCCACCGTGGCGGCCCAGGGGATCGTGCCGCATCCCGGGGCGAGGGCCAGGTTCTCCCGCTGGTGGTTGTCTTTGAGGTGCGTGCCGAGCATCCTGGCGCCTGCGAGGGCCGAGATCGCGGGCACCCACTCCTTGCAGCTCCAGGCGTAGCCGGTGTCGAAGTTGTAGCCGAGCGACTGGCTGCCGAGTTCAGCGCAGAGCCCCAGGAAGCCGTGGATGCCCTGCCACGGAGCGCCCGGCATGATCTCGAGCGACAGCCTGCAGCCTGCACGCTCCGTCATCTCGAGCATGCGTGACAGCTTGGCGAGCATGCGCGCGCGCAGGGCCGCGTGTCCGTCCGGAGTGAGGTGCCGCGCATCCGTCAGCGGGAGCGCGGGGAGGGGAACCGTCAGAATCGAGCAGCCCCGAAAACGGGTGACGACCTCGATCGCCTTCGCGGTTTCCTCCAGGCCCCACGGAGAGGTGATCGCCTCCGGGCTATCGAAAGCGTGGAGCAGGAAGTGCCCCACGAACTGGCTCGCCGAAAGGCCGCAGTCGCCGGCTGCCCGATCGACGAGCGCGGCGCCGCCGACCAGCCACGAGTCGAGGGTCTCGGGATGGAACACCTCAGGCTGGAAGGAGTCGAACCCGGCCCGGGCGAGGTCTTCCAGACTGACAGCGACCTGGTCGGCTGTGAAGCTGTCCCCGAATCTCGAGATGAAATAGGCAGGGGAGACGCCGAACATGGCGACATAATCGTGTATGTATACAAAATTGTCAATACAATGTTTTTCTCTCTGGTGCTGCACGGCCTGCTCGTGTATAATGGGTGCTCGAAAGCGCCGCTTTGCGAGGCGGCTCGATCCATGACGGGGACAAAAAGAGGGAGCAGTGATCCGCAGAAGCCGGGCCAGGGAGCTGCAGCGGAGAGCAGTCGAGCTGCTGGACAAGGCGGCGATTCGGCTGACCGCCGCCGAACGATCGCTCATCGAGGTCGCCGACTTCGGCCTCGGTGATCCCGAGCGCGAGGGCGCGCAGATCTTCACGTTCGTGCAGACAGACCGGTATGCGGCCAAGGCGATCGTACTCCTGCCTGGGCAGACGCTCCCCGAGCACTGGCACCCGAGGGTCGGAGATGACCCGGGCAAGCAGGAGACTGTGCGCGTGGCGTGGGGCACCCTGTACGTCGTGGGCGAGGGAGAGGCTACGCTGTCGGCAGCCAGGATCCCCCGGGGCAAAGAGGCCGTGTATACACTGCGGCACGAGGAGATCCTCGGTCCCGCGGGCAGCCGCACGTTCAGGCCCGGCGAGAAGCACTGGTTCCAGGCCGGAGCGGAGGGAGCGGTCGTGTACAGCTTTTCCTCCGTGGTTCGCGACGCTCTGGATGGGTTCACTGATCCCGCTGTCCAGCGGATCACCCGCATCGAGGAGGACTGACCAGCGTGGGCACAGCCAGGATCATAGTCTCCGTCGCGCCCGTGGCGCATGTGGGCACCGTCCTGCCGCCCGGCGTCTCCAACCCCCTGAGCCCGGAGCAGGTGGCTGCCGAGGTGGTGGGCTGCGCCCGTGCCGGCGCATCGATGGTTCACCTGCACGTCCGCGATCCTCGGGGCGAGCAGACCTTCGACCTGTCGACCTACTCCCGCACGCTGGACCTGATCCGCCGCGATTCCGACATCGTTATCCAGGGCTCGACCGGCGGGCTGTCGACGCTCAGCCTCGAGCAGCGCTGTGTCTCGGTCCGCGAGCCGCGCACCGAGGTCGCCTCGCTGAACATGGGGTCGGTCAATTTCGGCGAGAGCGTGTACGTGAACACCGTGCCGGACATCCGGTTCTGGGCCTCCGAGATGCGGCGTGAGGGCGTCGTGCCCGAGCTGGAGATCTTCGAGGCCGGCATGCTCGAAACGATCGCCCGGCTGGTCGCCGAAGGCCTGCTGGCACCGCCCCTGAACTACAACTTCAGTCTCGGGTTTCGGGGCGCGCTGCCGGCCGATCCCCGTCACCTCGCGCACCTCGCGGCGATGCTTCCGCCGGGATCGCACTGGGGACTGATCCACGAGGGGATGGAGGACTTCCGTCTGCTGGCAGCGGCTCTCGGCCTCGGAGCCGCAGCCGTGCGCGTCGGATACGAGGACGGCCGTCACCTGGCGCCGGGCGTCGTCGCCCGCTCGAACGTCGAACTGGTCGCTCGACTGGTGGAGCTTGTGCGCCTCGTGGGCCTCGAGCCGGCCACGCCGGACGAGGCGCGGGCGATCCTCGGCGTGCGCAGGAGGTGAGCGCGATGGCAGGCCGGGAGCGGGGCGAGCGCATCGACAGCGAGGACCTCGGCCGCAAGGTGTACCGCGCCCTCAAGTCGATGATCATCGACGGCGAGCTCGCTTCCGGCGAGAAGCTCGCGCAGGAACGGCTGGCGGCCCGGCTTGGAGTGTCGCGCACGCCTCTGCTTTCTGCCTTGTCCCGCCTGGAGCAGGAGAACCTGGTGCGGACCGTTCCCAGGCGCGGGGCGTTCGTGCGCAGCTACACCGGCGAGGAGTTGCTGGACATCTACGACATCCGCTGCCGCCTCGAGCCGCTGGGCGCGCGCGACGCCGCGCTGGCTGCCACCCCGGCCGACCTGGCGACGCTTCGGCGGATGCTGGCCGATTTCGACGCGGCCGCGGCCGCGAACGACGATCACGCGCTCAAGCGGGCCGACTTCGCCTTCCACATGGAGCTGATGCGCTGCTCGGGCAACCGCTTTCTCTACGACATGCTGTCGACCTTCAACATCATCATCATCGCCAACACCAGCGGCCTGCTCAAACCCGCCGAGCAGAGCGACCGGGAGCACCACGAGCTGCTGGAGGCCCTCGAGGCGCACGACGCACAGCGGGCCGACCGGGTCATGTTCGAGCATCTCAGCGGCGCCCGGGCCAACCTGCTGCAGCGCCTGCGCACAGGCCGGGAGGGTTGAAACCGTGCTGCGGATCGAGAAGCGGGCGCTCTCCGACTTGGTCTACGAGAAGCTGCGGGGCATGATCGACGAGGGGGCCCTGAGCGCCGGCAGCAAGGTCGACAAGCGGGATCTCGCCGAACAGCTTGGCGTCAGCCAGACCCCCATCAACGGCGCTCTCAGCCGCCTGGCCGGCGAGAAACTCATCGAGCAGCGCAGCAGGCAGGGCTTCTTTGTCCGCTCCTACACCTACGCGGAGCTGGTCCCGTTGTACGAGCTGCGCGCCGCCCTCGAAGGCATGGCCGTGCGGCTCGGGATCGAGCGGGGCGAAACCGCCGGCCTGGAGCGGATCCGTCACGCCTTTGACGGCTTCGAAGCGGCTCCCACGCAGGGGCACTGGATGTCCTACCAGCACGCCGATGGGGTGTTCCATCGATCAATCATCGAGTTCTCCGGGAATCCCTTCCTGATCGACACGGCCAAGACGTCCGCCATCCTCACCCGCAGCAACATCCGCGGTCTGATCCGGCCGCCCTCGGAGACACTGCCGGAGCACCGCGCCATCATCGAGGCCATCAACCAGAGGGAGCCGCTCGTGGCGCAGGAGCGGGTCATTCAGCACCTGCTCCGCTCCCGGGACAGGCTGCGAACCATGCAGGGGTGATTGTGCTTCCTGTTGTTCAGAAAAAAGGAATTAGGCCCTTGACAACTGCGATCTACATGCTATGATCGTTTTGAATACAATATTTCCAATATTGTATTCGACGGTCCGATTCTTTCGAACGGAGGCAGAGGTATGAGAAGGGCTCTTGTGATGGCTTCGGCGCTCGTTCTCCTCGCAACCCTGGCGTTCGCCGCACCTACCGCCGAGTACCCGACCCGCGACATCACGAACGTCCTGGTCTGGGCGGCCGGCGGAGGCACCGACCTGGCCAACCGGCTCGTAATGGCGGAGATGGCCAAGGTGCTCAAGGTGAACATCAACGTCGTCAACGTCACCGGCGGTGTCGGTGGGTCGGTCGGCATGCTCGAGGCATGGAACAAGGGAAACGACGGCTACACCCTCGCCGGCGTGTCCGAGTCGTGCGTCACGGCTGGGGTGCAGGGAGGCTGGGACAAGCGCGTCAACGTCTGGGACTACTTCATCATCGGCGGCTCTCCCGATCTGGTGTCGGTGAACCCCGGCGCGCCCTATCAGAACATCAAGGACCTGGTCGAGGCAGCCAAGGCGAACCCCAAGGGGATCAAGGCGGGCGCCAGCGCGTCGGGCTCGATCCACCACCTGAACCTGCTCGCCTTCGAGAAGGGCGCCGGCATTCAGCTCAACTACATCCCGTACAACGGCTCCGCCCCCGCCCAGAACGCGGCCATGACCGGCGAGGTTTCGGTGGTCATCACCTCGGCCCAGGAGCAGTCTGAGCTGATCAAGGCCGGCAAGCTGCGGCCCCTCGCGATGCTCGTGCCCTCGGCCTTCTCGATCGGAGACAAGAAGATCCCCTCGGCCTTCGAAACCTACCCGGGCCTGTCCCAGTACCTGCCGCTGCAGCAGCAGATCGGCTTTGCCATCCGCCGGGACGCTCCCGAGTCGGTCAAGAAGGTGCTGCGCGGCGCCTTTGCCACGGCCATGAAGGCCGAGCCGGTCATCGCCTTTGGACGCGACCGCTACTTCGACCTGTCCGGTCTCACGGGCGATGAGGCCAACAAGATCTTCGACAAGCTCGAGAGCCAGTTCGGCTGGAACCTCTGGGAGCTCGGCGCTGCCAAGGTCGATCCCGCCAAGCTGGGCATCCCCAAGCCTTAGAGCCGTAGGGTGCTGCTCGACCGCGGCGACCGGCGGTCGCCGCGGCATGAGGAACGCGGCGGATCCGCTGCAGTCGGGGCCTCCGAGCCCCGGCTGCGGCTTTTCCGAGGGTTGACGCAATGATGGAGAAGCCGAGACTGCGGGGCGCGGACCTCGTCACCGCCGTGATCCTCATCGCCTTCGGGGCCTGGGTTCTGTACCAGGCCTTTCAGATGCCGATGAAGGACTCGTTCGGCGGCGTGATGAACGTCTGGTACGTTTCCCCGGCGCTGCTTCCGATCATCATCGGCGCCGGCATCATCGCTCTGGCGACGAGCATCCTCGTGCACGCGCTCAAAGGCGGCGGGGCCGCGGCGCTGCGCCAGATGCTGCGGGGCAAGGCGACCCGCAACGGGGAGGACGGCATCCGTTTCCTGGCGATCCTGGTGCCGCTGGTCAGCCTGGTGTTCATGAACCTGAGGCGCATCGACTTCTTTCTCTGCGTGATGCTCTTCCTCTACTTCATGATCACTGTGTTCTACATCGACGACGCGCGCCTGATGCGGCGGGCTCTGCTGTTCTACACGGCCGAGATGGCGCTGCTGCTCGTGCTGTTCGTCTCCGGCTTGGCCGCACGGCTGAACTCCGTGTTCGGCTACGCCACCGACGTGCTGGCGCTGCTTCTGTTCGCGGCCACGGTCCTGTTCATCCGCCTGCAGGCCGGGGGAGGCGCCGAGGTCCGCCGCAAACTGCGCCACGCCATGCTCATGAGCCTGGTCACCCCGCTGGTGCTCGTGCCGGTGTTCCGCTTCCTGCTGCGCGTCCCGCTGCCGTACGAGGGTGGGATCGTGAACCTCATGTCCCTGGGTGTCTACGCGCTGCGGCGCCTCGGGGGCTGAGATGGACATCCTGCAGCAGTTCGGGACGTTTTTCGCAAGCTTCGCCGAGATCTTTTCCCATCCCGCCAACCTGCTCGTCCTGCTCGGCAGCGTGATCCTGGGCATCATCTTTGGCGCGCTACCCGGGCTGACGGCGACTCTCGGCGTGGCCCTGCTCACGACGGTCACCTATGGGCTGGAAATGTACCCCGCGCTCCTCGCCCTGCTGGGCATCTACGTCGGCGCGGTCTACGGAGGCTCCTACGGCTCGGTGATGATCAACATCCCCGGCACCGCGGCCGCGGCTGCTACAGCCCTGGACGGCTATCCTCTGGCCAGGCGGGGCGAGGCGGGCATCGCCCTCGGGCTGACCACGACGGTCTCGGCCATCGGCACGGCGGTGAGCATGCTCTTCGTCATCGTGTTCACGCCGTTGATCTCCGCCCTCGCCATGCAGTTCACCTCGTTCGAGTTCTTTCTGCTGGCCTTTTTCGGCATCCTGATCAGCGGCTCGATCTCCACGCCGGACACGGTGCAGAAGGGATGGATCGCCGGATTCATCGGGCTCTTTCTCGCCATGGTCGGCCGGGACGGGCTGCAGTTCTACCCGCGCTTCACCCTCGGGTGGTCCGCTCTCGAGGGCGGCATCGAGGTCGTGCCTGTGCTCATCGGCGCCTTTGGTATTCCGCAGATCATCCAGGTGCTCAAGGACAGGGTCAAGACCGCAGAGGCGCAGAAGCTCGAGCGCATCCGTCCCTCCTGGTCCACCGTGCTCCGCAGCTTTCCCAACCTGGTGCGCAGCGCCCTCATCGGCGTCGGCATCGGCGCGGTGCCCGGCATCGGCGAGGACATCGCCGCGTGGGTTTCCTACGGCGCCGCCAAGAGATCCTCGAAGCACCCCGAGACCTTTGGCACCGGCGAGTACCAGGGCATCGTCGCCTCCGAGACCGCCAACAACTCCTGCATCGGAGGAGCGATCATTCCGCTGATCTCCCTCGGCATCCCGGGCAGCCCGCCGGCGGCCATGCTGCTGGGCGCTCTGCTCCTGCACGGCATCGCGCCGGGGCCGATGCTCCAGGTGGAACGGCCCGGATTCGTGCTGCAGGTGGCGGCGATCCTGTTCGCCGCGTCGCTGGCGATGTACCTCTGCGGGATCCTGCTGGCCAAACAGGTCGTCAAGGTGCTGCGCGTGCCGCCGGCCCTGTTCATGCCCGTGGTGGCAGTGCTCTGCCTGATCGGCTCCTATTCCCTCGGCATGAAAGTGCTCAACCTCTGGCTGATGTTGCCGATCGGCATCATCGCCTACTACCTCGGCGAGATGGGCTACCCGGTGCCGCCGCTGGTGATCGGCGTGATTCTCGGGCCGATGGCCGACGAGAACCTGCGCCGGGCGCTCATGGTGTCGCAGGGCAGGTTCCTGCCGTTCTTCACCCGGCCGGTCTCGCTGATCCTGCTGCTGGTCATCGTGTTCACCGTCGTTTCGTCGACAGCCGCGTGGAAGCGCTGGTGGGCCGCGACCAGGTCGCGGCTGGGGAGCCGGAGCGGCGCGGCCTGATCGCGCCTCACGCGGCGGAGGCCTCGCCCCAATCAGCCCCGAGCCGCGTCGGGCAGGGGCGTCCAGTCCACGGGCGACTCCAGCTGCCCCAGCAGCGCCCGCCGGATCCAGTCTAGCCCCTGGATGATCACCCAGCGCCGGCGGTATTCCGCCTCGCGCCTGGAGAATCTCGTCGTGCGTACGAGCCGCAGATCGCCCGGCCCGGCTACAGCGATGGCGATGGTCTCCTCTGAGAACGGGCCGACGACGGCCAGCCCGATTCCGCCCGGCGGAGTCACCTTGGTCGCCAGGGCCAGAGCGAGCCGCCCTCCTTTGTCGGGCGCTGTCGGAATTTCCGACTTTCCCATGTTCAGCTCTTCGAGCTTCGAGAGCTCGGAGAGAGTGTGAGGATGAAGGTCTCTCGCCACCCTCCCCCCATAGCCAGCCGTCTGCAGCTCCACTGCCAGTTGACCGTCGGTGACCGTGTCCAGGACGCCGAGCGCCATGCCCTTGTCGTCGAGAAGCCGGCCCACGACCTCGGCCACCGACTGGCCGTCGACTCCGTAGACTGCGACTCCCAGCGCCTTGCGGATCTCCGCTTCGACCGGCGCGATCAGGGCCAGCGCTTCGGCCTCGGTGTCGGCCTTGGCCGTGATGCGCACGTCGGTCTGCCCCGGGTGGGCCGACAGCCCCACCGTCGGGTTGGCCAGCAGCTCCAGCGGACGGATGGCGCGGTCGACGTTGCTTTCCCCGACGGCGCATGTGCGCAGGACGCGCACCTTGAGCACCCTCTTGCCTCCGGCGCGCTCCACCAGGAGCGGCAGCACCACGTGCGTCATCATGTGCTCGAGCTCGCGCGGAACCCCGGGCAGCGAGACGACGAACCCCCGGCCCCTGACGTCCTCGCTGAGAAAGCACGGGGCGGTGCCCACCGGATTGGCAAGAGGAAGGGCACCCTCGGGCAGCCAGGCCTGCTGCCTGTTGTTCTCCGTCATCGTGCGCCCAAAGCCGCGGAACCGGGCCGCGATCTGCTCCTCCAGCTCCGCGCTGTAGACCAGGCGGCGACCGGTCGCCGCAGCCACCGCCTGCCGCGTCACGTCGTCGGCCGTCGGCCCGAGGCCGCCCGACGTGATGACCACGTCGCAGCGGTCCAGGGCGCGGTCGATCACCTCGGTGATTCTCTGCTCGTTGTCGCCGACCGTGGTCTTGTAGAACAGGTCGATCCCCGCGTCCCGCAGCATCCTGGCCAGCAGCGCCGCGTTGGTGTCGATGATCTCGCCGAGCAGGATCTCCGTGCCGATGACTACAATCTCCGCCTGCATTCCCGCCTCTCCGAAAGGTCCTGCAGTATACCCGCGGCGGCGCCCTCATGCTATGGTTGCCCGGTGAGCGGCGCCTCTTTCCGGCCGAACCTGCTGGTGCTCATGGCCGACCAGCATGCCGCCCGCTGCAGCGGCCCCTACGGCCATTCCGTGGTCCGCACGCCCGCGATGGACCGCCTGGCAGCCGAAGGCGTGACCTTTGACGCCGCCTACACTCCATCGCCGATCTGCGTGCCCGCGCGCATGAGCTTCGTGACGGGACGCGAGGTGCAGGCGATCGGCGTCTGGGACAACGGCGTGCCGCTGCGCGAGGACGCGGCCACGGTGGCGCATCGGCTGCGCGCCGCCGGCTACAGGGTCGCGCTCTCCGGCAAGATGCATTTTCGCGGCCACGACCAGCTGCACGGCTTCGAGCGGCAGCTCGCTGCCGACATCAACGCGCTCAACGCGCCCGATCCGCCGGACTGGTCGAAGCCGCTGGCGCCGCCGCCGCGGCTGCGCACCGACATGCGGCGCGGTCCCGGCCTCACCGCCGAGATCGAGGCCGACGAGCGGGCTGCAGAGGCGGCAATCGCGTACCTGCGGCATCCCGAGCGGGCCGACGCCCCATGGGCGCTCGTGGTCGGCTTCGTCGCTCCCCACCCGCCTCTCGTGGCGCCCGAGCGCTTCTACGACCTGTACAAGGATGCCGAGATCGATCTTCCCTCCGGCCTTCCGCCCGAGAACGAACATCCCTTCGCCCGACGCTACCGCGAGGCGCGCGGGCTCGATCTTGCGCCGGAAGTGGTGCGCGACGTGCGCCGCTCCTACTACGCTCTCACGACGTTCCTGGACGAGCGCATCGGACGCATCGTCGCTGCGCTGGAGGAAACGGGCCGGCTCGAGGAGACGGTCGTGGCCTACACCGCCGACCACGGCGAGATGCTCGGCGAGCGCGGGCTGTGGCAGAAGTGCTGCTTCTACGAGCCTTCCGTGCGCATCCCGCTCATCCTGCGCTGGCCCCGGCGCTTTCGCGCAGGTGCGAGGGTGGCGCTGCCGGTCTCGCTCCTGGACCTGACCGCGACGCTGGTCGACCTCGCCGGGGCGCCGTCGGCGCCCGCCCTCGACGGGAAGAGCCTCGTGAGCCTGGCCTCCGGCGGCACGGAAAGCCGGTCTGCGGTTTTCAGCGAGTTCTACGGCAACTACTCGTCGGCGCCGATGGCCATGCTGCGGGGACCTCGCTACAAGCTCGTCTACTACCACGGCGAGGAGCCGGAGCTGTTCGACCTCGAGAACGACCCCGGCGAAACCCGAAACCTTGCCGCTTCGCTGCCGCGAGTGCGGGACAGGTTGATCGACGAGCTGCTCGGCCGATGGGACCCGGCAGTCCTCGACCGGGCGGTGCGCGCCAGCCAGGCCGAACGCCGTTACCTTGCGCCCTACCTGTTCCCGTACCTGCAGCGCGCGGGCGCTTCGTGATCCAAGACGCGGACATGATGTGCAGACAGCGGCGCGCGGCGCAGCCGGCCAACCGCATCGGAGGCAAGGGACAGGGCCGCGACAGCGGCTACAGGTACTGCGCCTGACCGCTTTCAGCGGCTCTGCGGGCCGCCTCGGCGATCCGTATCGACAGCAGCCCGGCCTCTCCGGGGGCCAGCACGGGTTGCCGCTCGAGGATGCACGAGACGAAGTGGCGGGCCTGGTTGCTGATGGCTCCCCCGAGCCTTCCGTCCAGCTGCGGCCATGTGAGCGAGTCGGCCAGGGTGACTGTCTGCTCCGTGACGACGGTCAGCGGCTGCCGCATCAGGTCGATCCTGAGACTTCCGCGGTCTCCCAGCACCTCAATGCTCCTGTCGACGCTGTGCGGGTAGGCGTCCGGGTAGCCGAAGCTCTCGTACAGGCAGCCGATGCCCCGATTCTCGAACAGCAGCGTCATCACGGCGGAGTCGGTGAACTTCTGGCTCTCGGCGAGCACGAGGCGCCCCGATTCGCAATAGACCCGCACCGGGCGGCTGCCCATGAGCCAGCACATCAGGTCGAGGTTGTGAGTGCCGGCGTAGCTGAGCACACCTCCTGTCTCCTCGTCGTTGAGCCACGCCCGATCGCGTACGACCTTCTTCTGATGGCATCTCCTGGCCAGGATCATGGCCGGTCGCCCGATCTCCCCGGCGTCGATGCGCCGCTTCGCCTCCGCGCACGGGTGGTTGAACCGCTCCACGAAGCCGACCATCAAGACGACGCGCGCGGCCTCGGCCGCGCGGATCATGTCCAACGCTTCTTCTTCGCTCCTGCACAGCGGCTTCTCGCAGAGGATGTGCTTTCCCGCCTGGGCGGCCATGACTGCCTGCTCGTGGTGGTGCCTGTCCGGCGAGGCGATCACGACGGCGTCGACGTTCGGATCGTCGCACACCTCGGCAAAGTCGGTCCCGAAGCGTTCCGCTCCGCAAGCCCGGGCAAGAGCCTGGGCGCTCGCCATCGTGCGCGACATGACTCTCACGACTCGCGATCCTTCGCACTCGGAGAACGCCTGGGCGTGGGCAGCGCCTGCCTTGCCCGCCCCGACGATCGCCACTTGCACTTTGGGTTCCATCGCTTCGCCTCCCTGCGTGCCCGGTCTCAGCGAGTGCGTCGGCCGTGATTCTCTCGCATCTCGTCGGCCATTTCCAGCACCGGCACCGCCTTTCGCCGCGCCTTGCGGCGGATCGATCGTTTACACCGCCGCAACGCTCTGCTACGCTGCGCCAGCCGTTCTTCGAGGGGAGCCGGGATGAAGGCCTTCAAGCGCAAGTTCGGGCTCGGAGACTACTACGAGGCCATGATGCTGGCCTGCCGCGCTCTGCTGAGAAGAAAGAAGATCGACCCGAAGTTCACCGAGAGGCTCATGCTGGCCGTCACCGAGGTCAACGGCTGCGAGGCCTGTTCCTGCGCCGACAGCAGGGCAAGGCCCGACCGCGAAGCCCACAAAGCCCTGGTGGGGGAGTACGGCGAGGAGAAGGCCGGGGACATCGTTGCCGCTGTCCAGGTGATGCACGCTGGCAACACAATCGGCCTCCCGTTCAGCGCCCTGATGCCGCGGCTGCGCGGCAAGCCGTATGCGAACAGCTCGCTCCTCAGCACCGTCCTGGTTCTGCCTCTCTCTGCAGTGCACGCGCTGCTGCGCCGGATCGGCGGCAGGGAGAACATCCGCTTCGCGGCGGGCAGCGCCTCCCAATAGCGCGGCCGCATCACGAGCCGGCAGTATCCGCCCCCTGCGTCTCCACTGG
>CAZKGO010000038.1:0-41345 GCA_964552235.1 uncultured Spirochaetales bacterium
ATGAGGGGCCGCGGCGAGCGCCGGTGCGCCGCCGCGGGAGCGAGCGCCCGCGGCGTGCCGCTGGGCGCGGCGGGCCTGGGAGGCGCCGCCTCGCTCGCAGCCTTCAGCCTATCCGATCGCCTGTCCCCCGGTTTCGCCGGTGCGGATGCGGATGCACTCCTCGAGCGGCGTCACGAAGATCTTGCCGTCGCCGATCTCGCCCGAGCGCGCTCCGGCGACGATGCCTTCGATCGTCGGCTTGACGTAGGCATCGTTGACCGCGATCTCGAGGCGCACCTTCTTGAGCAGGTTCACCTCCTCGTCGGAGCCGCGGTAGCTCTCGGTGTAGCCCTTCTGCTGGCCGCATCCCAGAGCGTTGGTCACCGACATCTTGTAGATCTCCCGCTTGTACAGCTCCTGCTTCACGTCGTTGAGCCGGTACGGCTGAATGTAGGCGATGATGAGCTTCATGGCGCTCTCCTTACACGTTGGTGAAGATCTGGAAGCCGGCGTAGGACTCCATGCCGTGCTCCCCGATGTCGAGGCCCCGCATCTCCTCGTCGCGGCTGACGCGGATGCCCATCGCGGCCTTGAGAACGATCCACACGATCAGGGCGAGTGCGAACGTGTAGGCCCCCACCGCCGCCGCGCCGAGAGCCTGCGCTCCGAGCTGGCCGAAGCCGCCGCCCGCAAAGAGCCCGTTGCGCAGGGCGTCGCCGTCGGTGCCGATGGCCGCGGCCACGGCCTTGTCGGCGAACAGGCCGACCGCAAGGGTGCCGAACACGCCGTTGACCAGATGCACCGAGAGGGCGCCGACCGGATCGTCGACCTTCATCTTGTCCCAGAAGAGAACCGCGAGGACGACCAGGACCCCGGCGATCGCCCCGATGGCCAGCGAGGCGGGCACGCTCACATAGGCGCAGGGCGCCGTGATCGCCACCAGGCCCGCCAGCGAGCCGTTGAGGATCATCGAGAGGTCGGGCTTGCCGAGCAGCAGCCAGGCTGCGGCCGTCGCGGTGAGGGTGGCCGCAGCCGCGGCGCTGTTGGTGGTGACCGCCACGTGGGCGATCGCAGGACCGTTGAGCGCCATCGTCGAGCCGGGGTTGAAGCCGAACCAGCCGAACCACAGGACGAACACGCCGAGCGTCGCCGTGCTCAGGTTGTGGCCGTAGATCGGCCGCGGCGAGCCGTCGCTCCTGTACTTGCCGATGCGGGGGCCCAGCAGCAGGATGCCCGCCAGGGCCGACCAGCCGCCGACCGAGTGCACGACCGTCGAGCCGGCAAAGTCGAACATGCCCGCCGAGCCCAGCCATCCCCCGCCCCAGATCCAGTGGCCCGTCACCGGGTAGATCACGGTGGCGATGAGGAACGAGAACACGATGAACGAAAGGAACTTGATGCGCTCGGCCACGGCTCCCGAGACGATCGTCGCCGCGGTGCCGCAGAACACCAGCTGGAAGAAGAACTTGGCCCAGAGCGGAACACCGGTCCAGCTCAGGGCCGCGTAGGCGCCCCGGTAGTCGCTTCCGGTGGCCGGGCTGTTGTCTGCGCCCGACACCGCGAACAGCCCTTCGCTGCCCGCCAGGGGTCCGCCGTTGCCGAACATGATCCCGAACCCGATCCAGTAGAACGCGATGCTCGACACCGCGAAGACGATAAAGTTCTTGGCCAGGATGTTCACCGTGTTCTTGGCCCGGCACAGCCCGGACTCGACCATGGCGAAGCCCAGGTTCATGAAGAACACCAGAAACCCCGTGACGAGCACCCAGAGCGTGTCGACGGCAACCTTGAGAGTCTGAAGATCCATCGGGTCACTCCTTGCGGAGTCGGCCTGTGCAAGGATCTTGCCAACTGCGGCGACTGAAGCAACTCTATGTGAGGATGAAGGTTACGGCCCTGCGCCCTCTGCGCACGCCGGCGGTCGCCGCTCTGCGCGCTACATCCTGGTAGCTTCGGCGCGGGATTCCTACATCGATGGCGGAACCTTCACGGCTTGATCCTGAACGTCTCCAGGAACTTCTCGAGGTCGAAATGCTGCTCGAAGAGCCGCTCGATCTCGGCCATCTTGCCCTTGTCGTAGGGCTGCAGCTTGGCGCCGTCGTAGACCTCGAGCAGTCGCTGCTCGGCGATGGCCATGTGCTCCTGCACGTAGATCGCCGGGAATCCCGCCCTGACGATGTCCGAGGAGACGGCGTGGTCCAGTCTGGTATAGCTGCCGCCCGTGAGGATCAGGCCTCCGAGTCCCTGGCCGGTCTCTTCCCGCAGCCGCTTCTGGAAGCGCAGCAGCGTCCGCGCCCGCCTCTGGTAGGCGGCGCTCATCATGATCACGTCGCCGGGCAGCACCAGCATCGGTCGCCGCAGGTCCCAGTCGGGCGTCGACAGCACCTTGATGTCGCGCACCGGCACGCGCCACGCCTCGTCTTCGACGTTCCCGACGGGCGTGCCGCCCTTCCACGCGCGGGCGATCTGGTTCATGGACGGACGGCCGAGCGAGTCGATCTCGGGCAGGAAGCCTAGGATGCGCAGGGGGCCGCCGACCGCATCGAAGTGCTTGTTCAGCAGCGGCTCGGTTATGTGGCGGCGCAGCATGTCGAGCTTGTCGGGTATCACCTTGTTGAAGATGATGCCCCGTACGCGGCTGCGCATGTACAGGAAGTAGCAGAGGTCGACCTCGAGCTGGTCGAGGGCGCGCCCGATGCCGCCGCCCGAGAGGTAGACGATCTCGGCCTTCATCAGGTTGCTGACCTTGGCGTTGGACAGGCCGACGATTCCCCCCACGCCGGGATGACCGGTGCCTTCGGCCACGATCACGTCCTTGTCGGCCAGGCTGTCGAGCGTCGTCTGGATCTGGGCGCGCAGCCTCAGGTGCTCCGCCTCCTGGTCGGACGACGACAGGTACTCGCGCGTGAAGCCGCTGGCGAGGCGCACCGGCGACATCGCGTTCAGGTCGAGGCCCGGAATCCCGGAGAACGCGTCGATGATGACGGCGTCCTTGTCGATGCGGCTGCCGTCGGGCAGCGTCACCAGCTCCTGGCCGACCGGCTTGAAGTAGCCGATGCGGCTCGGGTCCATGATCCTGCGCAGCCGCGAGATGATGCCGAGCGAAGCCACGGTCTTTCCGGCGTTCTGGCGGAAACCGGTGATGTACACGACGACGGGCGGCATGGCGCCTCCTGCGGGGGCCGGTGTCAGCAGACCGCGAGCCGGCGGTCGGCGGCGTTTTCCGATGCCGGGTTCGGGTCAGCCTCGGCGTCGGCGGCCGGCACCAGCGTCTCGATGATGTGCTCGACGTATCCCGGCTCGATGGCGGCCTCGCCGGCGGCCTCGCGGCCCAGATGGATGAAGCCCACGTAGATGGTGTAGCCGAGCTGCGCCCTGCGGCGCGCCTTTTCCGCGCCGAAGCCCAGGGCCTGGTAGCAGCCGGCGAGGTACCGGATCCGCTTTTCCGAGACCCTCTGCAGCACGGGCTTGACGATCGGGTCATCGGCGGCGGCCGAGAGCGCCGAGTGGAGCGTGCAGTTCCAGCTGCCCCGCGAGACTCTCGTGATCAGACGGCGGATGCGCTCCCGCGGGTCGGGGATGCTCTCCAGCGATGCGATGAACGTGTCCGCCTCCTCCTGCTCCCACAGCTCCAGGGCTGCGTCGAGCAGCTGATCGCGGCCGCCGAAATGCCAGTAGAAGCTGCCCTTGGACACGCCGAGGATGCGGGCCAGCGGCTCGACCGCCACTGCGCCCACACCGCCGTCGCAGATCGCCTGCAGCGCCGCGCGCTTCCAGTCGAGGGCACTGAGGTGGCGGCGTCGCCCCTTCTCCATGGTTCTGCGACGCTATTGAAACCCCCGCGGGATGTCAAGGTACAGGATGTACCGAGCCCGGGCGCGACATGGATGTCATAGCGCCCGGGCAAGCCTCGCAGACCCGAGCGCGCGAAGCGCGGTCGGGGTGACGCTTGCCCGGCAGACCCGGCTGCGCGTTCGGCCAAGGGTACAGGATGTACCCCGAAGGCCCGACCCGGCGGAGCCTGGTCGGGGTAGCCCCTTGCCCGGGCCCGCGAAAGGGGGGTCGGGGCGGCGCGACATGGCGCTCTGGTCCGCCGCGTAAGGGAAATCGACGCGCAGAATCAGCACTTTCCCGACTTGCCGTCGCCGGCGGTTGCCAGGACAATCAGAGGCACACAAGGCTGAGTCGCAAGACTCCATGCCAAAAAGTTCTTCGAGTGCGGCTTGAGGCGGGGTCACTCTGGCCGCACTCCTTTTTTTGCCCGCGCCGTCTCAGGCAGCGGGCAGTCCCCTCAGCACCTGCCTCAGGCCCTCCAGAGTGTTGTCGACGACGATGCTGCGCTTGGTCGCCCGCAGCGCCGCCTGCAGGCCCGCAGGCAGCTCGATCTCGCGGCCCGTGGCCTCGCGCATGGTCTCGAGGAACTTGGCCGGGTGCGCCGTCGCCAGGATGATGACCCGGCCGCGGAAGCGGCCTTCGGCCTTTTCCATTTCTTTGATCAGGCGCTCGGTCGCTTTCCAGCCGACCGCCGTGTGAGGGTCGAGCAGCAGGCCGCTGTGCATGCTCGCCTCGCGGATCGTGGCCAGGGTTTCGGCGTCGCTGACCACCTCTGGCCGGATCGCGGCCTTCATCCGCTCGACCGACCCCCCGAAGATCGCCAGCAGCCGCTCGAAGTTGCTCGGGTTGCCGACGTCCATCGCGTTGGAGAGGGTCTGCACCGACGGGCGGGGTCTGAAGACGCCGCTCTCGAGGTACTCCGGAACGACGTCGTTGACGTTGGTGGCGGCCACGAAGCCCGCCACAGGCAGGCCCCACCGCCACGCGTAGACCCCGGCGGTGAGGTTGCCGAAGTTGCCGCTCGGCACGCAGAACCAAGGCGCAGGGTCTCCCGCTCGTCCGCGCCTGAGAACGGTCGCCGCGTGAATGTAGTAGAAGGCCTGGGGCAGCAGGCGGCCGAGGCTGATCGAGTTGGCCGAGGTGAGGTGCAGGTCGCGCGCGAGGCCGCGGTCGAGGAACGCTTCCTTGACCATGCGCTGGCAGTCGTCGAAAGAGCCCTTGACCTCCAGGGCAGTCACGTTGCCGCCGACCGTCGTGAGCTGCATCTCCTGCAGCCGGCTCACGCGGCCGCTCGGGTACAGGATCACCACGCGGATTCCGCGCCTGCCGTGGAACGCCCGCGCTACGGCGCTGCCCGTGTCGCCGGAGGTGGCCACCAGGATCACCGCCTCGCCCCCGCCGTCCGCGATCATCTCCTCCATCGCGGCCGCGAGGAATGCGGCGCCGAAATCCTTAAAGGCGTACGAAGGCCCGTGAAAGAGCTCGAGGAGCATCCGCCGCTCGTCGACGGGCACGAGAGAGGGCTCAAAGGTGAAGGCCGCCCGCGCGATGCGCTCGACGCTCCCGGTTCCGAGCTCGTCGGCGAACAGGGCGAGCGACACCCGGCGCGCGGTCTCGACGAACGGCGCCTCGGCATCGAGGGAGCGGAACAGACCGCCGAGGTCGGGCGTCGTCGTCGGGTGGTAGAGCCCGCCGTCGTCGGCGAGGCCGCGGAAGACCGCCTCGCGGAAGCCGACCGTCGCCGAGCGGCCGCGGGTGCTGGCAAAGATCACGCCCCCTCCTCCATAAGCGCGTGGTGGATGGTCTGCAGCGCCTTCTGCATGTCCTCGCGGGCGATCACCAGCGAAATGTTGCGCTCCGAGGAGCCCTGCGCGATGGCGAGCACGTTCACCGCAGCCCGCCCGAGGGCGCTGAAGATGCGGCCCGAGATCCCCGGCGTGCCCCGCATGTTCTCGCCGATCACGGCGATCACCGCCAGGCCGGTGCTCACGCGGCTTTCCTGGATCAGGCCCGCCCGGATCTCGGCCGCGAGCGCATCGTTGAGGGCCCGCTCGACGGTGGGCGCCTCGTCCTCGCGGAACACCAGGCAGATGCTGTGCTCCGACGACGCCTGCGAGATCATGATGATGTTCACGCGCACGCCGGCGAGGGCGGCAAAGATGCGCGCGGCAAAGCCGGGGATCCCCAGCATGCCGCCGCCTTCGACGTTCACCAGCCCGACGTGGTCGATGGAGGCGAGGCCGGTGATCGGGGTGCCGTGCCTCCTGGCGTGAGTCGTGATCAGGGTCCCGGGCGCCGCCGGGTTCAGGGTGTTCCTGATCCGGATCGGGATGTCGGCCTCGAGGGCGGGCAGCATCGTGTACGGGTGGAGCACGCTGGCGCCGAAGTAGGCCATCTCCATGGCCTCCTGGAACGTCAGCTCGGGGATCACGAAGGCGTTCGGCACGCTGCGGGGGTCGGCGCTGAGCACGCCGTCGACGTCGGTCCAGATCTCGATGACCGAGGCCGCGACCGCCTTGCCGGCCAGCGAGGCGGTGTAGTCGGAGCCGTTGCGGCCGAGCGTGGTGGCCACGCCCTCAGCCGTGGCCGCGGTGTACCCCGTCAGCACGGGGATGCCATCGACGGCCGCCACCGCGGCGCGCAGCCGCTCGAAGCTCTGCGGCAGCACGCTTGCCGCCCCGTGGTTGCTGTCGGTCACGATCACCGTGCGCGCGTCGATGAGGGCTGCCGGCGTGCCGGCCCGGGCGAGCACGCGGGCAAAGAGCGTGCACATCAGCAGCTCGCCAAAGCCCATGACCAGGTCCAGGGTCCGCGGCGAGCACTCGCGGATCAGCTCGACGCCGTGCAGCAGCCCGCCGAGCTCGTCGAAGGAGCTCTCGATCTCCAGCCTTGCCGGCTCGTCCACCTCGAGCTCCTGCAGGGCGGCGACGTGGCGCCTGCGGATCGCCTGCAGTTCGTCGCGGTAGGCGAGGTCGCCGCGCGCGGCCGCGGTGCCGCAGCGGTGCAGGGCGTCCGTGACGCCGCGCATCGCCGACAGGACCACAAGCGGCCGCTCCCGCTCGGCGGCCACGATCCCCGCCACTCGCCTGATGCGGCCTGCGTCCTGGACCGAGCTGCCGCCGAACTTCATCACCTTCATTATTGCCGTCCGCCTTGGTGCCAGGGCGGATCATACCGGAAAAGCGGCCTGCGATGCCACTCACCCGGCCGCCTCCCGGAGCCGCTCCTGCGAGCCGGAAAGCGTCTTTTTTTCCCGCGGGCTGTGGAGGCGGGCGGCGCCTGCGGCTATACTCTGCCAGACGTGAAGCCGCTGGCGCTCGCCTTGATTCTGATCGTCTCTGGGTGCCTGGCGACGGGGCCGGGCTCCAGGCCCGCCTCTGAGGCGGCCGTCGGCCCGCAGCGGGAGGCCTCGCCGGATGGGGCAGAGCCGGCGGAGCCGGCTGTCGAGCCGCCCGTGGAGCCACCGCCCGCGCCTGCGGCCGCCGCCCGCGAAGGCGCCGTCTCTGCGCCCCAGCCGTCCCCTGCGCCCGCGGCCGCCCCGCAGGAGAGCCCCGCCGCAGCGCCGCAGCCGACTCCCGCGCCCGCCGCGCCGCAGCGCCCGGCTCCGCCGCCGCTGCCGTCAGAGGCGACGCTGCGGAGGCTGCTACAGGGCGCCGCCAGACCGTATACCCCGGTTTCGATCGCAGGCCGGGCCGTGCTTCTCGTTCAGGACGTCAACAGGGACGGGACTCCGGAAATCCTGGCGCCCGTGGCCGCACTTGCCGGCACCGACGTCAAGGCCGAAAGCCTCTCCGACCACTCGAGTGTCTTTGTCGAAGGCCGGCGGCGAGTGCCCTTCCACCTGCTGATCCTTTCCTACGGGGCTTCGGGCCTGACCGTCAGCTCCCGCGTCGAGCTCGGCGAGCGCATCGTCTTTGGCGGCCTCACCGTCGTGCCGTTGACGCCCGCCGGCGCCGGGCCCGTCGCCCTCGTCGCCAGCTTCTACACGCGGGCCGGGGGTGAGCAGGAATGGCTGGTGTTCTCCGGATCCTCGTTGAGGCCCGTCTCGCGCCTGGCGCTTCGGGACACGCTCGCCAGCCGGCCCAAGGTCGAAGACATCGACCGCAACGGCGTGATCGACATCGTCGTGCAGGAAAGCGGCTTCGAGGTCGGTCTCGGCTACGAGACGCTGCTGACGTGGTACCGCTGGAACGGCACTCGCTTCGTCGAGCAGGCGGTCGTCAACGTCGTGCGCAACCTACGGGCTTTCCTTGCCTCGATGCGCGAGCTGCTGCTCGCCCGCAGCTGGCGGGCCCTCGTCGAGCACTGCTTTGCCGCAGATCAGCTGCGCTACTACCGGGGGCAGGGCCTCACCGACATGCAGATCATCGTGAAGGGCCTCGGCCTGGCCTCCGGCGAGCAGCTCGCCCGGCCCGAGGCCGCCCTCGCGGACATCGCCGACGTGATCCTGCCCCAGTTCCAGGAGAACCCCTTTTCGGCCACAGACGACCGCGGAAGCTACTTTCTCCTCGCCTACCGCATCGTGGAATCGAGCGGGGCTTCCTACGTGATCGAGACCCCCGTGTACATGATGCGCAACCCCTTTGCCGAGCGGCAGTTCTTTTTCCGGATCCGCTGAGCGGGCGACGGCGCGTCGGCGTTTCCGCGGACGCTTCCGCGCAAACGGGCGGTCTGCGGCCCGGCAGGTGAGGCCGCGGGACAGGGGGCGAAGCCGCAGCAGGACCCGCGGCGCTGCCCGCCAGATCGAATCCCGCCGCGCGAGTTGCCGCGAGTTGACAGGGATCGCGGTTTGGGCGATACGTGAGCCATGTCCCGCTATATCATCGAGGGCGGCCGTCCGCTGCAGGGCCGCATCAGGCCGTGCGGCAACAAGAACGCGGCGCTGCCCTGCCTGGCAGCGGCGCTGCTCACCAGCGAGACGGTCCGCCTGCGCAACATCCCCGCTCTCGAGGACGTCGCCGTGATGCTCCAGATCCTCGAGGCCCTCGGCGCCGCGGTCACGCGCTGCGGCACCCACGAGGTGGAGGTGACCACGCACGACATCCGCGCGAGCGAGGTGCCCGCGGACCTGGCTCGCAGGATCCGGGCGTCGATCCTCTTTGCCGGGCCCCTGGTGGCGCGCACCGGCAAGGCGGTCTTTCCCTTTCCCGGCGGCGACGTGATCGGCCGCCGTCGCCTGGACACCCACGTGCTCGCGCTGCGCGAGTACGGGGCCAGCGTCGAGCTCGACGGGTCGTTCAGAGTCCAGGCGGTCAGGCTCACGGGCAAGGACATCTTTCTCGACGAGGCGTCGGTGACCGCCACAGAGAACGCGATCATGGCGGGGGTCCTTGCCCAGGGGGAGACCACCCTGCGCAACGCGGCCTCGGAGCCCCACGTGCAGGACCTTTGCCGCATGCTGTGCGGCATGGGCGCCCGCATCGAGGGGATCGGCTCCAACATCCTGCGCATCCGCGGAGTGCGGTCGCTGGGAGGCGTCGACTTCACGATCGGCCCCGACTACATGGAGGTGGGCTCGTTCATCGGGCTGGCCGCGGCCACGAGGGGCGACGTGGAGATCGAGGACGCGGCGCCGGACCAGCAGCGGATGGCCGCCATCCAGTTCGCGAAGCTCGGCATCCGCTGGGAGAGCGACGGCGGCACGATCCACGTGCCGCGCGGCCAGGAACTGCGGGTCAACCCCGATCTCGGCGGGCTCGTGCCCAAGATCGACGACGCCCCCTGGCCCGGCTTTCCGCCGGACCTCACGAGCATCGCGCTGGTCGTGGCCACCCAGGTGGACGGGACCATCCTCGTGCACGAGAAGATGTTCGACGCCCGGATGTTCTTTGTCGACAAGCTCATCGACATGGGGGCGCGCATCATCCTCTGCGACCCCCACAGGGCGGTGGTGGCCGGACCCTCGCGGCTGCACGGGGCCGAGCTGGTCTCGCCCGACATCAGGGCGGGCATGGCGATGGTCATCGCCGCGCTCTGCGCCGAAGGCCGCAGCACGATCAACAACGTCTACCAGATCGAACGGGGCTACGAGGACATCGCCGCCAGGCTCTCGGCCCTCGGCGCCCGCATCGAGCGCGCCGACTGACGCCCCGGCTTCGCCGGCCTCAGTCGCCGGCCGCCTCCGCTCCGTCGGGCGGCGGGGCCGCCGTCCACTCGAAGAGGCCGTCAAGCTCGAGTGCGGAGACGGCGGTGATCTCCAGCAACCCGCGCTCGAACAGGGCATCGACGAACTGACTGCTGTCCTCCTGCAGGAGCCGGCGGGCCGTCCAGGCGTCGTATCCCGCGTAGCCGCCGGCGCCGGCCGCGACGAGCACGGCCGCGGCAGCCGCCAGCCACGTGCGCAGGGCGGGCTGGCTTCTTTGCCGCCGGGGCTCCAGGCCTTCGAGCCGGGGCTGCGGGCGGCCGAGGTCGGCCTCGTCGATCTCCCGCCTCAGCCGAGCGACGAACTCATCGTAGTCGCGCATGTTCACCCCCCGCCCGGAGGCGAAGCTCCGGGCTGCCGCAGCCGTCATCCGCCGCTGCGAGGACCCGCTCGATGTGCCTGCGGGCGCGATGCAAACGGCTCTTGACCGTTCCTTTCGCCACTCCCATGACCCGGGCGATCTCCTCGATCGAGAGGCCTTCGATCTCCCGCAGCAGGACCGCGACGCGCTGCTCGGCCGCGAGGCTGCCGAGGAGCGCCATCGCCTCACCCCCGGCGAACCGCGCGACGGCCACCTCCTCGGGGTGCGGCGGGTCCGCGGCCATCGCGGCCGCCAGCCGGCGCACCGACCTGCGCTCGCGCTCGCGCCTGCGGATCAGGTCGATGCCGCGGTTGCGCACCAGCCTGTAGAGGAACGTCGGGAAGCTCGAGCGGAAGCCGAAGCGCGGCAGAGAGCGGAAGAGGGCGACGATGACTTCCTGCTCGGCGTCCTCCATGTCCTCGCGGTTGCCGCGGAACAGCCCGTACAGGATCCGCCTGATCGATAGGCTGTGGCGCTCGATGAGGCGTCGAAAGGCCTCGCGGTCTCCGCTCGCTGCGAAGCGGCGGATCAGCTCTTCGTCGCCCGGCGGCTGCGACACGGAGCCGCCGCTCAGCGGCGCGGCGGCTGCGGCCGCGGCTGCTTGCGGTCCTCGGCCGCCCTGTCGCGCGCGTCGCTGCGCATCCGCCACGCCCGCAGCAGCTGCTGCCACTTCTGCTCGCCCAGGACTTTGCGGATCTCGACCCGGCGGCGGATCTCGGCCATCTCGCTCTTGAGCTTCCATTCGATCGATGACTCCAGGAGCCGCTCGACCTGCTTCATGTCCGGATCGGGACCGAGCAGCAATTTGCCGAGCTGCGCCTTGTAGACGGCCAGCTCCGCCTGCGCTTCGCGGCTGACCTTGTCCTCGCGGCCGAGAATCTCCTGGATGCTGTTCACCTGCTGCTCGGTGAGGCCGAGCCGCTCGAACAGCTGGCTGTTGTACCAGGGAATCGGCTGGGCGGGCAGTGCGCCCGCCAGGCAGGCGGCGGCCAGGACTGCGATTGCGAATCGGTTCTTCACGTTCCTCTCCCCCTGCGGCCGCGGCGCGCGGCCGGTATCGTCTGGCTGTTGGTCGTCGCCGACGGCGCAGCGGTTCCCTCGGTTGTGCTCAACCCTGCGGGCGGAGAGTCCGCGCCATGGCCAGCAGCGCCAGGACCAGGAGGCCGATCAGCGCGGCGGCGAGCACCGCCAGCGCGGTCCGCCAGCCGGCGGCGCCCGCGAGCGAGACCACGGCCACGCGCACCGCGTGCATTGCCGCCACGAACGCCAGGTGTCCGGCGGCGGCCATCGTTGGAGCCAGCGCATAGGAGCCCGCCTGCAGAGGAGTCGAGGGAGCGTGACTGCGGGCGACGCAGGCGGCGAGGGCGGCAAGGATCAGCAGGACCACGGGGCGGACAGCGCGCAGCACCAGCTCGACCGTCACGTCGAGGGCGGGCCGCGCCCTCTGCAGGGTCCACAGCTCCACGACGCTGCGCTCACGCACGCCGCCGAGCTCGAGCCCCGCTGTCCAGAGGATGTCCGGCGGCGCCACGAGAGGCAGGGTGTACGCGGCGTATCCGGCCCCCGCGGGCCGCCCGAAACGGCCGAATTCCGCCTCGGTGCCGGCCACGAAGACGGGCGCCAGGCGCTCCTCCTCGACGCTTCGGTGCAGGGCGAGGAGGGCGACCCGCGCCAGGGCCGCCTCGGTGGAGCGGGGGGGCATCAGGCCCGGCGGCTTCGGCGGGGCCGGCCCCCCGCCCGGCTCGCTCATCAGCCGGCCCACGGGAGCGCGCACATGGTAGGCGACGCGGCCTCCGCCAAAAGCCATCACCTCCACGTCGTAGAGGGTGACCTCCACGATTTGCCGCCGGGCGCTGTACCGCGAGCCGTCGCGCCTCGAGCGGGTCTCGGTGACCGTGCGAGGCACGCGGACGACCGAGCCGGCGAACACGATCTCCACGGCGCCCGGTTCCCTCCTGTTGACGAATGCGACCCTCGCGGCCCGGTCGCGGGGCGGCACGCGGTCCGGATCGGGCAGGGTGTCGCGAAAGAAGGCAAAGCGAGCGAGGGCCGCCTCGGCGGAGGCGAGGAGGTCGCGCAGCTCTCCGTCGTCGGGGTGAGCCTCAGCGCCGCGCCTGAGAATGTAGTAGGCGGACACCGGATCGCCGCGGCCCAGGGCCGCTGTCGCCTCGGCCTTGAGCCGGTAGAGGGCGGAGGCGGCGCGCTCGGAGGCGTCGCGCCCGGGCCCGGCGAGGGCGTCGATCGCGCGCCTGCGCAGCTGCACGGCCTCGCGGTTGGCGGGCGCGATGGCCTCGGCGCGCGCGGCCAGGGTGAAGGCCGTCGCGTAGTCCTCCTCGGCCATGTACCGGCGCGCCAGGGCGAGCAGATCGGCCACGCGGGGCTCCTCGCGGCCGGCGGCCGGCGCCTCAGCCGCCGCCGCCGGCCGATCCGGCTGCGCGCGGGAGCGGGAACGGGCCTCGTCGAGCATGCGCCTCCAGGGGGTGCTGGTCGGATCGATGGCGAGGTACGCCCCGATCGCGGCTGCAGCTGCCGTCCAGTCCTGCCGGCCGATGGCCAGCCGTGCGCTTTCGTCCAGAATCGCAGCCTCCTCGCTCTTGCGCCGCATTGTCTCGTACTCGCGAACGACCCGAGGCTCGACGAGGATGCTCAGGACCGCGTAGAGGCAGGCGGCGAACACCGAAGCGCGCGCCAGGCGCGCGGCCGACGGGCCGCCGCCCCGGGGTCCGCGCGCCGCCGGCCCCGCGTAGAAGGCCACGGCGGCCAGCCAGGCGGCCGCGAGCCCTTCGATGGAAAGGGCCACGGCCCGGGCGCGCACGTAGGGGCCCTCGAACACCGCGAGGATCCCGTGCAGGCTCAGCTCGTACACGGCCCATCCGGCGCCGATGAGCAGGCACGCCAGCGTCGCCGCCGCCAGCACGGGCAGGACGCGCCGCTCGGCGGCCCTACCCATGTCGAGCTCCTCGGCGCGTCGGGCGGGTGTCGCGGGCGAGCAGATCCGCCGCTACGAGGATCGAGGCCGCGGCGGCCACAGAGACCGTCGGCGCGACGGGCGCGGCGGAGCCGAGGGTCCGCGTGGCGAGCGCCTGCCCCTGCGGGCCGAGGGCGAAGAGCGCTCCGCGGGCGATCACCAGCGCCGCCGACCACCCGAGCAGCGGCCAGCGGCTGCGGCGCACCAGCACTCCCGTGCCGGCAAAGGCCAGCAGCACTGCGGCGAGCACGAGGGCAGGTTCGCCTCCTCCGGCATCGCCGCGGATCCGTCGCTCGAGCTCGGCCATGTCGGCGGTGATTGAGCGGATCTCGTCGTCGGCGGCCAGCAGGGGCAGCCTGGCGGGCTTGGGCTCCAGCCGCCACGCCCCGATCCTGAGGTCGGGCCCCGGGCGAGCCTCGGCGACGTACGTCAGGCGCGGCGCCTCACGGCGGGGACCGCCTGCGGGGGCGGAAGCGCTGATGACGAGCACGTCGCGCAGGCGCCCCGCGCCCACCTCCCCCGCGTACAGCCAGGCTCCCAGCCCGGCCAGCGGCTGGATCTCGCGGGGGGCGACAAGGGTCTCCAGGCGCGGCTGCGCGGCTTGAGCGGGCGGCTGCCCGGGCCCCCGCCCCAGAGCCGCGCGCCCGGCCGCAAGAGAAGCCAGGGCGAGGGCAGCCATGGCAAGCGAAGCCGCCCGCTTGCGGGCGTAGAGGCTCGCGACGAGCAGCGCGACGAGCACCGACGGCAGCAGCAGCGGGCCGGCCAGGTCAGCGAGCGGCGCGGCGCTGCCGCGAGCCAGGGCCGCCTCGGAGACGGCCGAAACAGCGCTCAGGAGCACAAGGGCCGCGAGAAGCGCGATCACGAACGCTGCTGTCTGTCGAAGCAGTGATCTCACTGGGGGATTCCGGGGGCGTCGTCGGCAATCATGTAGCCGATCCGTCTCACGGACGTGATGACGCTCGTCCCGGTATCATTGTCGGCACAGAGGCGCAGGACCTTCTTCCTGAGCGAGGAGATGTGGACATCCACGGCCCGGCTGGCGTAGCCGGGCAGGCGTCCCCAGATGGTGTAGAAGAGGGCGTCGCGCGGCACGACCTGGCCGCGGTGGGCGAGCAGGGTCTTCAGGATCGCCGCCTCGACATAGGAGAGCTCCTCCTGCCCCTTGTCCGAGGACAGAACGCAGCCGTTCAGCGACAGCCCCCGCCAGGCCTGAGGCCTGTGGGTCACGCGGAAGAGCCGGTCCAGGCGCAGCACCAGCTCCTCGGCCCCCCACGGATCCTTGAGGTAGTCGAAGCAGCCGGCCAGGAACGCGCGGCGCATGTCGTAGGAGGCCCCGTACGCGATGACCGGTATCCAGTTGGCGGCCGCCGACGTCGGCACCGCGCGGGCGGCCAGACGTTCGGCGATCTCGAGCATCGTCGAAGGCAGCACCAGCGCGTCGTAGTTGCTGCCGGCGGGCTCGGGCGTGCAGGACACCCTATAGTCGGGCTGGCGCCCGACCAGGAAGCGGACGTGCTCCGCGCGGATGGGATCATCCGAGACGAAGTTGACGGACCAGATGACGGCACCTCCGCTCAGGTCTTGTCCTCGAGTTGGCGCATCTTGCTCTTGAGGTCATCCAGCAGCTTGTCCGCCGTTGCCGAGCCGCCCTCGAGCTCCCTGAACTGCGCTTCGAGGCTCGCGTTCGCGTCGATCCCTTCGATCTCCATCAGGGCCTCGGTCTCCGACTCCAGACGTTCGACCTTGGCCGCCATGCGGTCAAAGGCCTCGAACGCCGAGTTGTCGCCGATGCTGCCCATCGTGGTTTGAAGCTTCTTCTGGGCTTCGGCCCGCTTGGCGCGCGCGACGAGGATGTTCTTTTTCCGGCCCGCCTCCTCGATCTTGCGCTGCAGCGCCCTGAGGCTCTCCTTGAGCTTGTCGACGCTCTGCCGCTGGGCCTCCCACTGCGGCTTGAGCTCGAGGATGTACTTTTCGTGCTCCTGTTTGCGCAGCAGCGCTTCCCGGGCCAGGTCATCCTTGCCCGCCCTTACCGCGAGCATCGCCTTCTGCTCCCACTCCTCGGCCTGGGCCTGATTCTCCCGGATCTGCCGTTCGAGGCGCTTTTCGTCGGCGATGGCGCCGGCCACGCCCTTCTTGGCCTCGATCAGCTGCTCGTTCATGTCGAGCACCATCTGGTTGAGCAGCTTTTCCGGATTCTCGGAGCGGCTGATCAGCGCGTTGATGTTGGCCCGGATCAGGTCCCGGAACCGCTTGAAAAGACCCATCGTAACCCCCCCGTTCAGTCCCGATACGCCGACAGGATCTTGTGGTGCTGCGAAAGGACCACTCCGATCGCGTCGAGAGACGCCTGGAACTCGTTGAGGTCCATGCTGTCGCCTTCGAGCGTGTCGACAAAGATGATATCGTCGCCCTGCAGCGCGTAGGCGCCGTGCACCGTGTCCGTGGCGTTGAGTCGCAGCAGCCGCTCGAACAGCTCCGCCTTGCCCTTTTGGGGAATCCTCATGACCTTGACCTGGACGATCACGATGGGGTCCGCCATCATGACCACGACGTTCTCGAGGCCGGCTTCCTCGCCGCGGACGAGCCAGATGTTGTCGCCCCGCTCCTCGTAGGTGAGCGAGAGCTCGTGCATGTAGCCTTCGAGCTGCTGTCGACTGATCATACCGCCCTCCGAAAGCGAAGGGTCAGGCGGCGCGGGCTGCGGCCGCTGCCGGCCTCAGCCCAGGAAGACCTGCCCGGTGTTGTCGATCGCCAGGATCGTTTTGCAGTTCGAACAGCGGAATCGGCCCGGCTTGCCGGCCTTGAGCTTTGTACTGCAGATCGGGCAATTGAAGATCTTGGGGAAGGCTGCTCCGGTCGCCGCCTCTCCCTTGCGCGCGAAGAACTGCACCGCTTCGTCGAGAGTGTCCTTGATGTTGAAGAACTGAGAAAAGCCGAGCAGCTGGAACACCTCGTAGACCTTGGGCTGGATCTCGAGCAGAACCAGGTCGCCGCCCCGCGGCTTGACCGCCTTGAGGAAGGCGGTGAACGAGCCGATTCCCGTGCTCGAAACGTAGTTCAGGCCGCCGCAGTGGAAGATCAGCTTGATGTAGCTGGCCTCGATGGCCTTGTTGACCCGCTTCTGGAAGTAGTTGGAGTTGTAGGTGTCGATGTACCCCGTGAGGTAGAGAGCGAGGCAGTTGTCGACACCGTCGAACTTCTGGAGCCGGATCTTGAGGCTGTCGTCCTTCTCGTCGTCGAAACCCGGTACGATCTCGTTGTTGCTCATACCATCCCCAGCCGCAGATTGGAGATACTCGCATCAATCTCCCGCTTGCTGCAAGGCAATCCTATAGTATAGGCCGCCTATTTCTTTGTCAAATGGAAAAGGCATGCCTGAGGCCGCCTTTCTGTGTCTTGCCAGGGCCGCTTCTCGCCGCCGCGGGCGCGCCCCGGCCCGGTGGAGCGAAGCGGAACCGGGTTGACCGCTGCCGGTTCGCGGGAATACTATGGGCGCCGCGAATGCGTAACCTACCCCTCCTCGCGCTGCTGGGCCTCGCGGTCGCCCTGCTGCCGGCGCAGAGTGTAGCCCAATTCGACGCGATCGTCGACTTCGAAACCGGCCTGCGGGAGCTCAGCCGCCTGCTCGAGGAGAAGCGGCCCGAGACCGTGGACACGGGCAAGCTCTACCTGCTGACCGGTTCGATCTCCGACATCGTGCCCAAGGCGGCCTGGTCCTTCACGCTGCGCCGCGAGGAGATCCTTGACGCGCCGGCCCTGGCCGCCGCGATCCGCCGCGCCAGCGGCGCTCTGACTCTCTATCTCAAGAAGTCGCTGTCCGAGGCGACGGCCCGCCTGCTGGAGGCGTACGCCCCCGGCAGCCGGCCGTCCGACCAGCTGTTGGATGCGCTGCTGAAGGACCTCAACGAGCAGATCCGCAGCGGCGGCCCGGTGGCCAGCGGGGTCGCCCAGAGCCTCAAGGTGTCACCGGCCCTGGGCCGGCTGCTGTCTCGGCCGACTGAGGACGACGAGCGCGGCTACGTGTCGCGCCTGCTGCTCGAAGAGGGCCTGCGGGGGATCGTCGCGCCGTTCGAGGCGGCCGTCGAGCTGGTCAGCGGCGAGTGGATCGGCACCGATGAGGTGCGCAGCTACCACGCACTGCTCATCCTCTCGGGACCCGAATCGTTCAAGGTCTTCGTGCGCAGGCGCGCACCCGAGGCCGGCGCCGCGGTGCTGACCACCGGAACGCGCGTCGTCGCTCTGGTGAGCCTCGCGGAACCGGTCGAGCTGACCGGCGGCACGGCCGCGTGGCTCGCCCGCTGCCATCGGATCCGCGCCGTGCGCTAGGCCGCCGACGCTCCTGCGGTGGCCAACTAGTCGAACACGATGTCCGCCGGGCCCAGCACCGGGCGGTCGCTCATCACCAGCGCGCGGGCGAGCACGTTTCGCAGCTCGCGCACGTTGCCGGGCCACGCGTGGGAGGCGAGCTTCTCCACCGCCGCCTCGGAAAGCCGCCTCGTCCCCGCACCGTCGCGGCGCAGGAGCGCAGCGGCGAGCATCGGGATGTCCTCGCGCCGCTCGCGCAGAGGCGGCACCTCGATCGAAAGCACCCCCAGGCGGTAGTGCAGGTCGTGCCTCAGGACTCCCGAGGCGGGATCGATGTCGCGGCAGCTCGCCGAGATCACGCGCACGTCGACAAACCGCCCGCTGGTGGTGCCGAGCCGCTTGACCGCCTTGTCCTCCAGGACGCGCAGGAGCGTGGCCTGCGCGCTGCGCGGCATCTCGCCGACCTCGTCGAGAAAGAGCGTGCCGCCGTGGGCCTGCTCGAAGAGGCCCGGCCGCGACGTCGCGTCGGTGTAGGCGCCTCGCTCGGCGCCGAACAGCTCGCTCTCGACCAGCGTGTCGGGCAGCGCACCGCAGTTGACGGCGAGAAAGGGTCCGCTGCGTCCCGAAGCAGCGTGCACGGCCGCGGCGACCAGCTCCTTGCCCGAGCCGCTCTCGCCCCGGATCATCACCGGGTGGGCCGACGGCCCGAAGCGCAGCGCCAGCTGCCTCACCCGCTCGATCGCCGGGCTGGCCCCCACGATCGCCGCCAGGGCGCCTGCCGCGGCCTCGGCTGCCGGCGCCCGCGCGCCGGCCCGGGCGAGCGCAGCCCGCCGGATCGTGTTCACGAGCTGGTCGAGGCGTGATTCGTCGTGGTTCTTCTCGATAAAGTCGCAGGCGCCCGTCCGCATCGCCTCGACGGCCAGGGGGATGTCGCCGTAGGCGGTGTACATCACCACCGATGGAGGCGCCGGAATCCTGAGGATCGCCCGCAGCACTTCCAGGCCGTCGATGTCGGGCAACCGCACGTCGAGCAGGACCACGTCCGGGTCCTCGGCCCGCGTCATGGCCACGCCCTGGGTCCCGGTGTAGGCCGAGAGCACCGTGTGTCCGTTTTCGAGCGCCATCCTCAGGATGCGGTGCAGCCGCACGTCGTCGTCGACGAGCAGGACGCGGATCATGGCAGTCTCCCGACGTTGTTGCCTCGGCTCGTATTGTAGCCTCCGCGGGACGGGTCCCTCAAGGCGGAGAGCCGCGCCGCAGCGCGGTCCCACCCCGCTGCCTGATCTCGTCGTAGATCACGCCGACCAGAGCCGCTTCGTTCTGGGTGAACTCCTTCTGCACATGCTGGCGGCTGAAGCCCGTGGCTTTGAAGCCGCGGACCCGCTCCACCATGGCTTTCATGTTCGCGACGTGCCTCTCGACGCCCGCGCGATCCTGGACAGGGCTGTGGCCGGTGACGAACTGCCGGGCATCGAGGGTGGCCAGCATCTTCTCCAGGGCCGCGATGCTGCCGCAGGCGCTGCCGCCCTTGTAGGCGTGGATGAGCTGCGCCCGCCCGGCGAACAGCTGGTCGCCGATGAACGCCACCTTTTCCTCGGGAAAGAACACGACCGTGTCGCCCGTCGTGTGGCCGACTCCGAAATGCCAGAGCTCGACCTTTTTTGCGCCGACTTGCAGCTCCATCTTGTCCTTGTAGGTCACCGAGGGCAGGAACGCCTTGAGCTCCGGCTTGTTCCAGTCGGACGGCTGGCCGCTCATGTTCGCCACGAAGAACTCCTCGAGGCAGCGCTCGTGCGCGATCACGGTCACACCGGGCGGCAGGAAACGGTTCCCGAACACGTGGTCGCCGTCGGCGTGGGTGTTCACCATGCGGGTCACGGGACTGCCGGTGAGCTTCGCCACTTCGGTGAGCAGCTGAGCCATCGAAGCCGCGTCCTGCTTGGCGTCGATGAGAAGCACCTCGGTGTCGCCGATGTACACGCCGCCCTGGGCGCCCCTTCCGCCCACGGTCATGTAGATGTTGGGGGCGAGCGGCTGCAGTGTCACGGGTGCCGGTTCGGCAGGCTGCTGGGCGGGGATTGCGGCGCAGGAGAGCGGGAGGGCGATCAAGGGCGGGGTGACGGGTCCGTCGCTCACGGCACGCTCCTTGGGGCATCATACCATGGCCGTCCCAATCCGGCTCGTTTGACCTCGCCGCGCACTGCCGCTATCGTTGCCGCCACGGGAGGCGTCGTTGTCGACGATCGAGTCGCCGGATGTCCAACCCAGGAGCGCGAGGGTCCTGGCTGCGATCGCGCGCCACGACGAGGTGTGGCTCCCGGCCGCGGCGCTGCTGTTCTTCCTCTTTCTGCTGAGCCTGGGCGACTACCTTATGGACGGCGACGCCTACTACCACATCCGCATCGCGGACCTGCTGCGCAGCCGCGGCTGGATTCACGATCTGCCCTGGATGGCGGCGTCGATCCACGCCGAGCGCTTCGTGGACTTCCATTTCCTGTTCCACTGGCTGCAGGTGCCGTTCGTCCTCCTGACCCCGGACCTGCTCGCGGCGGCCAGGCTGTCGGCGGCGGTGTTCTCGGCGCTCGGCGTCTGCACGTTCGTGCTGCTCCTGCGGTCCCTGGGCACGGCTCACCGATGGTTCTGGACGCTCTTTCTCGCGCTCGGCTCGCCGATCTTCGCGGGGCGATGGCTCTTCGGGCGCGGCGGCGCGCTGTTCATCGCCGTGCTCTTTCTGTTTCTCCTGTCCCTCGCCGAAGACCGCCCCCGCCTGACTGCGCTGCTGAGCCTGGCATCGGTCTGGGTCTACCCGGGATTTCCGCTGCTCGTTGCGCTGGCGCTGCTCTACGACGCGGTGCGCGCGATCCGCGAGCGGCGCCCGCGATGTGCCGCCGTTGTCGCCGCGGTCATGGGCAGCGCAGCGGGACTGCTGCTCCATCCCGCCTTTCCGAGGCAGTTCGGCGCCTACTGGCTCGAGCTCGGCATCCAGTGGCTGCGCCCTGCGGGCCTGGAGCCGATCGCCGAGTGGCTGCCGGGCGAGGCCGAGGTCGTGCTGCCCGGGGCGGTTCTGCCTGTGGCGGCCCTGACCGCGGCCGTCGTCGCACGCGCCGGCCGATCGCCCCTGGCCTCGACGCTTCTGGGCGCCTCGCTGCTGCTGCTGCTCGCCCTGGCGCTGTCGCTCAAGAGCCTTGAGTACTTCGTTCCCGTGGCGGTCTGCGCCGTAGCCTCCTGCTCCTGGCGCCCCCTGGGCAGCCGGCTGCGCGCGGCGCTCGCCTCAGCCGCCCTGGCCCTCATAGCGCTGTGGTCGCTGCCCCAGGTCTACAACCGGGTGCTGGTTCAGCACAGGCTCACGGATCCGCGAGCCGCATTCGACGCCGCAGACTGGCTCGCCGCCAACACGGAGGAGGGCAGCCTCGTGCTCGCTTCGTGGGGCCGCTTCCCCGCGCTGTTCTTCCGCAGCCTGCACAACCGCTATCCCTTTGGGCTGAACCCGGCCTACGCGTACGGCGCCGACAGGACGCGCTACCTCCTGATGCGGGCGTTCCTCGAGGGCGGCGCGCTGGATCCCCTGGAGGCGCCGCGCGTGCTCGGGGCGCGCTGGGCCCTGCTCCACAGGCGCGACGAGGGGCCGGCGCTCGCCCGAGCGCTGGCGGCCGGAGCCCAGGTCGCCTATCAGAATGCGGTCTTTGCCGTGCTGCGGTTTCCCTGAGAGCGGCGGCTGGTGAGCGGGGTGCGCTGCCGAGGTGAGGCGTTTGAGGCCCCTCCGCCGGGATGGTAGACCGGACCAGTGTCGCGACGCTGCCCGGGGTGATGGTCCGCGAGATGGCCGTGCATCCGGCCGCACACCCGCACTCAGCAGATCTCGGCGTATCGGATCGACTCCGGCTCCGGCGCGCCTACGCAGCTCGCCGGGTCTCCATTTTCGCTGGGCGCCATCAGCAGCGTCGTGCGCGACCTGCAGGCGGTCAGGCAGGTCCTTCTGCCCTGAGGGCCCCGCGGTTGTCGTCGTCGGCGGCGGGGCGGCCGCTGGGCCGCAGCGGGCCCGTTGCGGCGCTGGAGGCCGGCGCTGCCGAGTGGTAGACTCTGCACGGAGCGCCAGGGATGACACACATGCGCCGTTCGATCGCAGTAGCCGCGTGCCTGGCCGCCGCCCTAGCGGGCTGCGGCGGGCCCTTCTTCGTCTCCGAGACCGACCTGCGCAACGTCCTCGGCAAGGAGTACCTGTATGCCGGCAGCCATCTGGGGATCGACGCCTTCGAGATCGACATCGAGACCGGAGGGATCACGAAGCTGGCCGGCTCGCCCTTTGGAGCGGGATGCACCAACGGCTTGGCCGCGGCCCTGGGTGGGGCCGCCCTGTACGGGATTCCCGTCATGTACGACTTCGTGCACGGCTACCGGGTCGAGCAGGGAGGGTCGCTGACCGACCTCTGGGCGTACGATCCCAAGGTCATCGACGCTGCGAACCTGTACAGCCCGACGGCCATGGCCGTGAGCCCCGACGGGCGGTTCGCCTACATCTCGCATTCCACCACCGCCGGGGCGTTGTCGGGATACGCCGTGGACCAGGACACGGCGGCCCTGACCTACCTCGGCTCGACCCTGGGCATCGGGTGCGCGCCCGTTTCTCCCGCGATCGATGCGACGGGCAGCAACCTTTACATCGGCACATCCGTGCCCATGTCGATCCAGCACTGCCGCGTGAGCAGCGGCGTGCCCGGGACCGTCTCCACGGCCGTGACCATGTCCTCCCCGATCCGCCGGCTGGCCGTGCACCCGCGGGGCTACCTGTACGCCATCACGTCGAGTATCAGCCACCAGAACATCTTTGCCTACCAGATCGACCCGGTCTCCGGCGCGCTCACCGCCCTCAGCGGGTCGCCTTTCCGTCTCGGGTTCGGCTGCAGCAACCTCGGAGGCATGAGCCTGGCGATCGACCACGCCGGCGAGTGGCTGTACGCTACGGCGAACAACTACGAGATGTACAGCTACCGCGTTGACGGCGCCACGGGCGGCCTGACGATTGCGCAGGGCCTCGGCGCCATGAACGGCGGCAACATCGCCCCGTCGAGCACCGGACGCTACGTGTTCGTCGGGGGCGACCACTCGGGCGCGATCGGGCAAATCCGCGTCTACCAGGTCGACGACAACGGACTGCTGTCCGAAGTGCCGGGATCGCCCTTCGACCAGACCAGCGGCGCCATCATGTCCCTCCTGGCGGTCAACACCTTCCGGCTGCCCTGACGAGGTCGGCGAGTTCCGGCCTCTACTTGCGGCTGCGCGAAAGCAGCCTGATCAGGGCAGCTGCGCCTGATCCCGCGAGCAGGAGCAGCGCCATCGCCAGCGTGACGACCCGCGCCAGCGGGCTCTCGAGCCGCAGGTCGACCGACACGGCAGCCGCACCCGCTCGCGCAGCGGGGGCCCCAGCCGCCGGCCCCGCCTCGGGTTGCAGGATCAGCATGTGGTTCAGTCCCGTCTGGTACACCTGCTCGCCTCCGCCGCTGCGCCACTGAGGCGAGTACGACAGGCGCACCTCGAGGGCGCGGATCGGCGTCGGCGGCGACGTGGGCGCCGATGGGGAGGGCATGCCTGGCGGCGGAGGCGACGATGCTGCGGGTTTGCCTGGCGCCGGGAGCGAGGCGGACGCAGGGCTCTCCGCGGCGGCGCCGGCGTCCGCGCCGCCGCCAAGCGGCGCAAGCGGTCCGCCGGCGCGCACGGCCGACCCGCCGACAGCCGTCGAGCGGAACCCGAAGCGCGCAGCAGCGGGCCCTTCCGGGTGCCGGCCGCGCGGGGTCCCGGCGCCGCCGCGTCCCGGAAGCGCGAGCACCCTCACGCCCGGCCCGAGCGACGGGTCGCTCACGAAGTTCACGAGGATCAAGGGCAGACCCGAGCGGACCTGCGGCGGAAGGCTGTGATAGGTGGCAGGGTCGGCGCCGGTGTTGACCACGATCAGCCCCTCGAGGCCGCCGTGCAGCGCCGCGATGCGGTCGGCGGTCGGGCTGAGATTGATGATCGGCTCGACCCCGGCGTTGAGCATCGCCCAGTTGGCGTGCAGCAGGAACTCGCGGTAGAGGCGGCGCGCGGGCAGGCGCGCCCCCCGCAGCGCGGCGAGGTCGACCAGGCCCCACGGCCTGCCGGCCAGCGCGGTCACCGCGGGCAGCGCTCCCGCCACGCGGTAGAGCGACAGCGGGCCGCCGGCGAAGACGCGTTCGAACGCCTTCGGCATCGCTTCGGCATAGGCCCGCCCGGCCTCGGACTGCGTGATCACGTACCCGACGCCTGCCGCCGCCAGATAGCGCGGCAGCGCGCCCACCCGCTCGGGTGCGGCCGCAGCGAGGCCGGCAAAGACCGCCTGCGACCAGGACGGGTCGATGCCCCACACAAAGACCTGTCCCATTCCCTGTGCCAGATACGTGTAGGTGACCAGCGGTGTGAGCGATGACTCGATCGTCAGCCCGAGGGCGTTGCGGTGGCCCGCCGACTGGATCAGGTGATCGAGCCAGTGAGGGCTGCCGTGCGCTCCGCGGGAGCGCAGCACCTCGGGCAGGATCACCGATCCCCTGGGCAGCGATTCGAGGGCCGCAGCCAGGCCCGCCGCGTCGCGGTCGAAACGCAGGCTGCGGGCGAGGCTGGTGTCGCGATACTCCTCGTGCGCCACGGGGTCCCACGAGACGAAGCGCACCGCAAGAAGAGCGAGGAACGCCGCAGGCAGAGCGGGGGCGGGCATGCGTCCCGAGAGGCGCTGCGCGATCCAGCCGAGAGTGACCGCCGCCATAAGGCTGAACAGGGCCAGAAAGAAGTCGAAGGCCCGGTACCAGTGCACAGGAAGCGCCGAGGCGAGCAGGGCGGGGCTGGTGTCGAGGGCCAGCCACAGGAATACCAGCGACGCGGCGCAGATGAACCTCGCGGCACGCGTGCGCAGGCGGCCGCGCAGGGCGAGCCCCACGCCGCCGGCAAAGAGAGCCACAGCCAGCACCTGGGTGATCTTGAGGTTGGCCAGCAGCTGCTGCGCGAGGGTGCGCAGCGAGGGATCGGCGCGCCAGGCCGCGTAGAAGTCCTTGCCCATGAGAGAGAGCAGCGGCGGGTAGTAGGTCGCCTGGGCCGTGGCAGACGAGAAGGGGCGGCTGCGCGCGTACAGCCACACGATGGGCGCGCCCAGCGCCAGGGGCGCCAGCGCCAGCACCGCCATCCGCACGCCGCGGAGGTCCCGGCGGAATGCGGCGAGATAGAGAGCCAGAAGCGCGTAGAAGAAGATGGTCGACAGGTAGTGGGAGTACAGCAGGAGGCCGGCCGCGGCCAGATAGACCACGAGCGACGCGGGGCCGCCCGCGCGGCGATGGCGCTCGAGGGCGGCGACCGCCGCGAGGGCGAGAGCGAGGCCCAGGGTCGAGACGAAGGTGCCCCCGAGCACGCCCACGAGCCCGGCGCCCTGCAGCCCGTCGCCGGGGTAGGTGAGCGGCAGCAGGAGCCCCGCGAGGGCCAGCAGCCCGCGCGTGAGCGGATCGTGGGAGTCGTCGAGAAACAGCCGCGCAAAGCTCAGCCAGGCGCAGCAGTACAGGAGCACGACGAGGAGGATGGAAAGGTTGAAGGCTGCGGCCAGGGGAAGAAAGCGCCCGAGCGCCAGGTCGAGCAGCGCCACGACGAAATAGAAGAAAGGCGGGTACAGGACAAAGGCCGGCTGCCCCTGGAACCAGCCCGGGTCGTAGCCGGTGGACCGCAACTCGGCAAAGAGTCCCCGGTAGACCGAGGCCAGGTGCAGGTGGCCGATCGTGTCCCAGCCCTGCAGCGGCTCTGCGGAGAACAGGTGCCGCATCTTGACGCACACCAGGAGGGCCGCCGCGACGTAGGGCGCCGCGGCCATCAGGCGGGAAGCGAGGCGATCGCCGGGCTGCACAGCTCACCCTACGGGCCGTCCCGCCCGCAGTCAAGCGCGCCGTTGACCTCGGCCGCGCGAAGGCTCAGAATCCCCCGCATCATGACCGAGGAGCTGTCGGTGATCGTGCCCTGCTACAACGAGGCTGCGCTGCTCGAGGATGCCTACCGCGAAATCAAGCGCTCGGCGCAGGAGGCGGTCGGCGCCGATCACGAGATCCTGTTCGTCGACGACGGCAGCGAGGACGGCAGCCTCGCCGTGCTCGAACGGCTCGCGGCCGCCGACCCCCACGTGCGCGTGCTGGCGCTCTCGCGCAACTTCGGCAAGGAGGCCGCGCTATCGGCCGGGATTGCGCACTGCCGCGGCGACCTCGCACTGCTGCTGGACGCCGACCTCCAGGATCCGCCGTCGCTGCTGCCGGCCATGCTCGAGCTGATGCGGCGCGAAGCGGCGGACATCGTCTACGGCGTGCGCACCCGCGGGCCCGCGCAGGGTCCGCTGCGCGGCCTCTCCTCGGCGCTCTACCACTGGGCGCTGCGGCTGCTGTCGGACCGGCGCGCGCCTGCCGATTCGGCCGACTTCAAGCTGATCGACCGTGCCGTGATCGATGCGTTCAGGCGGTTCGGCGAGCGCAACAAGTACGTGCGCGGCCTGATCTCGTGGACGGGGTTCCGGCAGGTGCCGTTCGCCTACCAGCGGCGTGCGCGGGTCGCCGGCCGCTCGCGCTACCGCGCCGGCAGCCTCTGGCGCCTGGCGTCGACGGGCCTGTTCTACTTCTCGACGCGACCGCTGCGGGCGATCATCAGCCTCGGCTTCGCCTGCATCCTCGTGGGAGTCCTGCTCCTCGCGTGGATGCTGGTGTCGGTTTTCTCGCCCCGCATCGGCGCCGTCGCGGGATGGGCGTCGATCATCACGGCGATCGTGTTCTTCTCCGGGGTGCAGCTGCTGACCCTCGGCGTCCTCGGCGGCTACATCGGCCGGATCTTCGAAGAGGTCAAGGGACGACCCGAGTACCTGGTCAGGCGCACGATCAACTTCGGCCCGCCAGCGGAGGGCGGGCGCCTGCCGCAGCCCGGGCCCCAGGGCGGGTGAGCGGTCACAGCCGGATGCGCACGCCGATCTCGAAATTGAGCAGGTCCAGCAGAACCGGGTCCGCGTAGACGTACCAGGGGGTGTCGCGTCCGTAGAGGTCGAGGGTCTCGTAGTAGAGCTTGATCTGTTCCACGTCCGACAGCAGGTACCCCTGCGGGTTGTACTCGACGAACGGCGCCACCACCGGATGGCGGCTCATCTCCAGCCCCAGGGCAGCGCCGAAGCCGACCTTGGACTGGCCGTCGAGCTCGATGCCCGGCCAGTCCTCGCCGTCGTCGTCGAGGAGCCGGACAAAGGTCTCCACGCCCGCGTAGGGCCGCAGCTTCCACGCCGGCGGTCCGAGGTAGAGGTCGACCGAAGCCCCGACCTGCGTGAGGGGCAGGTCGGTGTCGTCCTCGTCGCCCCACAGCGGCACGCCGGCCGCGAAGCTGGTGGCCCCCAGGGTGACGAGGAGGCGGTCTGGCACCGCGAGCCACGCGGCCTCGATCGACGGGTAGGCGAGCTTGCTCAGCGCCAGCTCGATGGCCCACCGGCCGATCCGCCTCTGCTCGCACTCGATCAGCAGCGGCGTCTGCCGCAGATAGAAGCTGCGGGTGACCGGCAGGTACTGCGGGTGGGTGGCCACGATCCGGTAGGCGGCGGCAGCGGCGAGCGACAGGGAGGCCTCTCCCTCCGGCCCCACGACGATCTCCTCGCCGGGCAGCCCCACGATCCTGGTGCCGGCCGCCGCCCGTATCCGCACCTCGGCGAGGCGGCCCGCAGGCTGCTGCGCCGCCGGCTCCTGCCCAGCCGGCTGCCGCGCAGCCGACGAGCCCGCAAAGCGCGATTCGATTTCCCGCACCGCCTCGTCCCAGGCGTCCTGCGCCCCTCCGCCGGGCGGGCTCTCGAACAGGCGCTCGCGGACGTCGCCGCCGGAGGCGGCGTCGGCCGACTGAGCGCGCAGCGTCGCGCCTCCCGCGCCCACGCCGATCCACACCCAGGCGTCGGCGCCTTCGCGCCGCGCCTCGCGGGCGCGCTCCTCGGCGGAGGCGGGCGCCCGTCCGACAGCGGAAGCTTCGACCGGAGCCACCGAGGGCGCCTCGGCGAGCAGCCGCTCGAGGAGGCTTCCGTAGAGCACCAGCAGCTCCTCTTCGCCGATCTTCGAATCGGGAAGGGCGGTCATGTAGAGCAGCAGGCGCCTCGCCGGCCCCTGCGCCGGCGCGGGCGAGGCAGCCAGCGTCGCGGCCAGGACCAGCAGCGCCGCGGTCCCCCGCGCTCTCATCGCATCTTCCTCACCAGTCCGAGGGTCAGGGGCGGCAGCTTCCAGTCCGGGCTGTCCGGCGGGCTCCACGTGCGCCACGTCCCGGCCCACTCCTCGTCGCTGAGCGGCAGCGAGTAGCCGGCCTGCACCCGCGCGAAGGCCAGCCAGCGCGGAGTGTTGAGCTCCAGACCCACGCTCAGGGCGTTCACGTACACGTCGACGAGCACCGGCTCGTCGCCGGCGAGGTTGAGGACCTCGACTCCGATGCCCGCGGCGACGCCCACGCGGCCGCTCGCCCCCGGGCTGCTGGCCAGGTGCGCGCCGAGGAGGACCTGCAGATCGTTGCGCAGGCCCCGCCCCCGGTCGTCGGGGAACGGCTTGTAGAGGTATTCCTCGAGTCCGGCGTACAGCCGGTCGGGCCGCAGGTAGCGGCGGGCCGTGATGCCGCCGCCCAGCAGGCGGTCGGCAGTGAGGAGGACTCCTGCGCTCCACCAGGTCTCCGGCACGAGCGCCGGCACCTCCTGCTCCTCCTCGGCGCCTGCGCTGACCCGCGCGGTGTGGTAGCCGGGCTTGCGCAGCTCCACGTCGAGCACGGTGCCGAGAGGCAGCTGCACCGTGACCGCCCCTGCGACCACCGTGCCCGCCTCTTCTTCGCCCCCCAGGTATGCGACCGCTCCCTCGTCGGGCGACAGCAGCGTGACCCGGGTCATCGGCGTGGAGGCACGCGCGTCGCCCGCCGCCACGAGCGGCGCGGCCGCCTGCAGCGCGGCCACCAGCCGGTCGACCGCCTGCTGCGTCTCGGCGTACAACGAGAGCCCGCCCCTGCTCCTCGCCGACACCGCGGCGACGATCCGGCGGGCGGCCACGTCGTAGCCCTTGAGCTGGACGGAGAGGCGGCCCCCGGCCCCGCGCCGCAGGAGGCCGGCGACGGCCAGCTCGGCCCCCGCCCTGGCGGCCACGCGCAGGGCCACGGGCCCGCGGGCGAGCTCCAGCGGCGGGATGCCGCCGGCGGCCTCCGACCACCTGGACTGCGGCATGACCTCGAAGCCGGCGGCCGCGGCCGTGATCTCCACCATCCGGGCGATCACCGGCGCGACCACGGAGCTGTCGCCGGCGCCGCTCGGGCCGAGGTCCGCAGGGGGCAGGATGCAGATGACGCGGCCGGGCGCGGTCTGGTCGGGGACCGCGGGGACGGCCGTCGAGGCGAGCAGCAGCAGGAAAGCGGCGGCGGCCGCGCCGGGATGCGCCTGCATAACGGCCAGTATACCAGCAGGCGCGAACCCCGGCCAGAAGATGCGACGGGAAAAGTCGCCGCAGCCCTCGTTGGCTCGCCCGCCTCTTTCGGCTATGATAACCGCTCGATGGACGCTCACCCCGAAGACCTGGTGATTTTCGCCGGCAGCGGCAGCCGCAAGCTCACGGCGGCCATCTGCGCCTACCTCGGAACGCCGGTGGGCCGCAACGAGACCGTCGTGTTCTCCGACGGCAACCTCTTTGTGAGGGTGCAGGAGAATGTGCGCGGCCGCGACGTCTACATCGTGCAGTCGACGGTGCACCGGACGAACGACCACTTCATGGAGCTGCTGTTCTGGCTCGACGCCTTCAAGAGGGCGAGCGCCGCCTCGGTGACGGCCGTGATCCCGTACTTCAGCTACGGCAAGGGCGACAAGAAGGACGAGCCCCGGGTGTCGATCCGCGCCCGCGTGTGCGCCGACGCGATCGAGGCCGCCGGAGCCGACCGCGTGGTCACGATGGACCTGCACGCTCCCCAGATCCAGGGCTTCTTCAACATCCCCGTGGACAATCTCTACGGTCACCCGTCGCTGTGCGACCGCGTCCGCTCGCTGGCGAGCGGAGACCTGGTGGTCGTCTCGCCCGACACGGGGTTCGCCGACGAGGCGCGGCTGTTCGCCGATTACCTGGGAGCGTCGGTGGCCATCGGGGACAAGCAGCGGCGCAGGCACGACGAGCAGGCCGAGGTCAAGGACATCATCGGCGACGTGGCCGGCCGCGTCGCGATCATCGTCGACGACTTCGTGATCTCCGGCGGCACGCTCGTCGAAGTGGCCGCCAAGCTCGAGCAGCGGGGCGCCGGCGAGATCTACGCGCTGGTCTCCCACGGGGTGTTCGCCCGCGGCTCGATGGAGCGGATCGACCGCAGCCCGATCCGCAGGCTGCTGGTCACCGACACCGTGGAGAACCAGCCCGTGGAGCTCTCGTCCAAGGTCGAGGTGGTGAGCGTGGCTCCCTGTTTCGGCGAGGCGATCCGCAGGATCGCGAGGCGCGAGAGCATCAGCGCGATGTTCCCCCAGTAGAGGCCGGCGTGGACGGTACGGGGTTCCTTGTCCGTTTTTTCGACCGTGAGTTCATCGTCAAGCTGCTGCTCGTCGTGCTGCTGTACTCGCTGCTTCCGCTCGCGGAGATCGTGCTGATCCTCTTTGTCGGGGACATGATCGGCAAGTACCTGACGCTCGCCGTGACCGCCTCGACGGGGCTGCTCGGCGTGCTGCTCGCGATGCGGCAGCTGCGCGGCCTGGTCGGCGCCGCCCGGGCGAGCATCCGCGACGGCGTCTACCCCGGCAACGAGTTCGTCGAGATCGCGGGCATTCTCATCGGCAGCGTGCTGCTCATGACGCCGGGATTCATCACGGACGCGCTGGGGCTCCTGATGTTCGTGCCCGCGGTGCGGCGAGCGGCGGGCCGGATGGTCACGCGCCGGCTCCAGCGGCATCTCACCGAGGTCTACGAGTACCTGCGCCTCTACGACCTGTGAGCGGCGCGACGGCTACCTGCGGGTGATGCGGAACCACAGAACGAGCAGCTTGAAATAGAGCAACGACAGCAGCCGCGGCCACCGCCAGGGCCGCGACGCGATGCCGGCCAGCGATTCCCTGCCGCGTTCGAACGTCTCGCGGCTCGGCCGGCGGCGCCGGTTGGCAAAGATCTCGAAGCAGTCGTCGACCCAGACCGAGACGCCGGGGGCGAGCTCCTTTTGCATCGCGGCGATCCAGCTCTCGCCGCCGGGCACTCCGCTGCCCACCAGAAGAAAAGCGGGCGCCGATTTCCTGATCGCCATCACGACCGATTTGCCCTCCTGCTTGCGGAACCGGCCCGCATAACGGCCGATGATGCGCAGCGAGGGAAAGGATGTGCGCAGGTTGCCCTCGGCCTCCAGCAGGTCCTCCTTGCGGCCGCCCAGCAGGTAGACCGGCCGGCCGGTCTCCTCGGCCAGTGTGAGCATCCGGATGACGAAGTCGAAGGGCTCGTAGCGCGAGAGCTCGGGTTTCTTCTGGAAGCGCGCACCGCGCACGATCCCGCGCGAGACCGGAAGGATTAGGCTCGCCTTGCTCACATAGCGGTAGTAGAGCATGTCGCGGCGCGCCCGCATCAGCTTGCGCACCGTGAGCAGCACGACGTGGTGGCGCTCGCCGTCGCAGGCGATGCGGTCGAGGGCGCGGATCGCCTCTTCGGGCGTCACGGCGTCGACCGGCACGTCGAGAAAGCGGATCCGCTTTACGGCGGTCTTGGTACTGTCCATCGCTCGCGCTCCAGCAGCAGCGTCTTGACGGCGCCCAGGGCAAAGATGACGGCGGTTTCGACGCGGAGGACCGTCTGGCCCAGGTACACCGGCCGGAATCCCGCCCGCAGGAGGTGATCCACCTCGCCGGCGGCGAGCCCCCCCTCGGGTCCCACGAGGAGGTCGACGGCAGCCGGCGTCCCGGCCAGGCAGTCGTGAAGGCCTGAGGCCGCAGCCGGCGCAACCGAGCGAGGACTATAGACTGCAACCGGCCGTTCGTGCAAGAAGAGGGCCGCATGGCCGCCGGCTGCCGCCAGGCTCGTCAACGGCACCGGCGGCTCCAGGACCGGCAGCCGCCGGGCGCCGCTCTGCTGCATTGCTTCGCGGGCGATCCGTTGGAGCCTCGCCAGTCGAGCAGACCAGTCGCGCCCCCGCTCGAGCGACCGTTCGCTCTCGACCGGCACGATCCGGCTCACGCCCACTTCGACCGCCTGACGCACGATCTGGTCGAGGCGCGGGCCCTTGGGGATGCACTGCAGAAGCGTGATCTCCCAGCCGGGCGCGGCCTCGTCGGCCGGTGCGCCGAGGGCCGAGAGGGTGAGGCTGTCGCGGCCCACGTCCCGGACGACGAGGTCGAAGAGGCGGCCGTCGGGGGTGCGGCCGCGCAGCCGGCTTCCCGCTCGGATCCGTCGCACCCGGGCGAGATGGTGGAACTCGTCGCCCCGCAGCTCGAGGGCCGAAGCGCCGTCGAATCCCTCCGGAAGCGAGACCTGCTTCACCGGACCGGCGGAATCGCCGCCGCGGGCCGGGACGGGGTGCGGACCGCGGCGCCTCCACCGGCGACAAAGGCGACCGCTTCCTGCAGCACCTTGTCGTACTCGAGGTCGTAGACAGGCGACTGCCCGGCGACGCGGTTCACCTCGTCGCGGATGTTCTTGCGGATGCGCTCCTCCCGCAGCACGATGCCCTCGGAGCGCATCTCGGCGATCAGGGCCGCGACCGCGGCCTCCGTGGGCGCCGGGTTCCGCTTGACGAAATCCTGCACGCGGTTGCTCTCCATGAGCTTTCGCAGCGACTCGATCTCCTCGTCGCTGTATTCCTTCTGCGTGACGACGCGGTCGGGCTCGATGCCGACCTGGTCGATGCTGGCCCCCGAGGGGGTGTAGTAGCGCGCCGTCGTCAGCCTGAGGCCCCCGGTCTCCAGCGGAACCACCTGCTGCACCGAGCCCTTCCCATAGCTCTTCTCGCCCATGATCGTGGCCCGCCCGTGGTCCTTGAGCGCTCCCGTCAGTATTTCCGCCGCCGACGCCGAGTAGCGGTCGATGAGCACAACCACCGGCCTGTCGGCCGGGACGATCGCGCGGGCGCGCGACTCGTAGGAGCGGTTCTCGGAGGCGATCCGTGACCGCGTGCTCACGATGAGCGTGCCCCGGTCGAAAAAGAAGTCGGCCACCTCCACCACGCCGCCGAGCAGGCCGCCGGGGTTGCTGCGCACGTCGATGATCAGGCTCGTGTAGCGCTGCCGCTCGAAGTCAGCGAGCGCTTCCCGCACCTGAGGCGCCGTGTTGGGCGTGAACTGGGTGATGAGCAGGTAGCCGATGCCGGGGGGGATCATCGCCGAACGCACGGTGGGGATCTCGATCATCGCCCGCGTGAGCGTCACGTCGAACACGTTCGTCTCGCCGCGCTGGATCTTGACCGTCACGGTGCTGCCCGGGGCCCCGCGCAGCCGCTCGACCACCTCGTCGACCGAGACCTCCAGCACCGACTCGCCGTCGACGGCCACGATCAGGTCGCCGCCGAGCAGCCCGGCCCTGTAGGCCGGCGTGCCGTCGATCGGGCGGGCCACCTCGACGCCCCGGTTGGTCTTGAGGATGTAGAGGCCGACGCCGCCGAACTCCCCGCGCGTGGTGTCGGTGAGGCTGCGCATCTCCTGCTCGGCCAGGTAGGCCGAATGCGGATCGCCCAGCGACTCGAGCATTCCCTTGAGCGCGCCTTCGACGAGCCGCTTCGAGTCGGTCTTGGTCTCGTCGACGTAGTTGCGCTGAACGAACTGGAACACCTCGTAGAGCAGGCCGAGAAGCCGCTGAGAGTCCCGGTCCGCGCTCTGGGCGAGCGCCGCGGTCGAGATCGAAAAGAGGAGCACGACGACGAGCAGCGCTCCGGTGAGTCCGGTCCAGACGAGGCGTTCCGTGCCTTTGCGGTCTTGCATGATGGCTCCGAAAGCGCCCACTGCACCCCGTGTGCGGCGCGCGCAAGCTCCCTCCGCAGAGAGAGAAGCGCGGCTTCAAAGGCGCTCAGCTTGACCTTATTATACTACCGTCGATAAACTCCGCCTACGCTATGAAACTGGCCAGGTTCGCCCGGCTCGCCGGCTCGGCATGGGAGCTCGCGCGCTTCGCGTTGCTGCTCTCGGCCGCGGCGCGGCTGGCCGGAGGCCAGGTCTCGCGCCTTGCGCCGCTGCTGGTTCCGCTCGCGGTCCCGGGCCTCGTGATGGCCGCGGGGCTGGCGGCGAGCGCGGCGCTCGAGCCGGTGCGCGCCGGCCTCCTGCCGCTGCTGCGGACGGGAAAGCTCCTGGAGGCGTTCTCGGCGGCGGCCGCCCTCGCCGCCGCGTTCTTTGTCGGCGCCCCCGCCGAGATCATGCTCGTAGTCCTGCTGGCCGCGACGGCAGCGCTTGACCTGGTGTTCTTCCTGCTGCTCCTGCGGCCCGCAGGCGGGAGCGCGAGCGCCGGCGGCGGGCAGTAGAGGCGACAGGGAGGCCAAGATGCCGCTCGCGATTCCGTTTCCGGCCTGGATCAAGCCCGAGATCATCCCGGGGTTCCCGCTGCTGCGCTGGTACGGAATGATGTACCTGGTGGCGTTCGCCGTCGCCTACCTCCTGTTCCGCTTCCAGATCAGGGAGCGCGGGCTGCAGGTCGACAAGGACGAGGTGGCGAACCTGTTCTTCTGGTGCATCATCGGCCTGATCGTGGGCGCGCGCCTGGCCGCCGTGACCATCTACGACGCCGACGGCTACTACGCGAGCCACCCGCTGCAGATCATCTGGCCGTTCAGCGGCGGCCGGTTCACCGGCATCCAGGGCATGTCCTACCACGGCGGCCTGGTGGGCGTGGTCGCGGCCTTTCTCATCTACACGAAGGTCCGCAGGATTGACGCCCTCGACTGGGGCGACATGATCGTGACCGCGATCCCCTTTGGCTACTTCTTCGGGCGCCTGGGCAACTTCATCAACGGCGAGCTCTACGGCCGGGTCACGTCGCTGCCGTGGGGCGTGATTTTTCCCGAGGCCGAGCGAATCCCCGCGCGCGAAGCCTGGGTGAGGGAGCTCGCGGCCGCCTCCGGCATCGACATCGCGGGCCGGGCGTCGGTGAACCTGCCGCGCCACCCCTCGCAGCTCTACGAGGCCTTTGGCGAAGGCATGCTGCTCGGCGCCCTGCTGTGGTTCGTGTTCCGGCGCCGCAGGCCCTTCAAGGGGTTCCAGGTCGGCGCCTACCTGATCGGTTACGGGCTGATCCGCTTTCTCATCGAGTACGCCCGGCAGCCCGACCGGGGCATCGACTTCCCGATCAAGCTCGTGAACGTCGACAACCCGGGCTACCGCTTCGTCACGCCGTGGAACTTCACGACGGGCCAGATCCTCTGCTTCCTGATGATCGTGGCGGGGGCGGTGTGCCTGCTCGTGTTCTCCCGCGCGGCCCGCGCGGCCTCAGGCGAGGGGCGGCCGGGCGCCGAGCCTGGGCCGCGGCAGTTGAGCGGCCGCAAGCTGCGCAAGCGACTCGCGAAGTAAGGGGGTTCCCCGGGCCGCTCGGGCGCGGCTATAATCCTCCCACCCATAGCAGAGAGGAACGGCAACCATGTTGCAGGACAAGCTTACCCAGCAGGAAAAGAACCACTCCCCGTTCGAGGACGCGATCCGCACGCTCCCCACGCCGGCGTGCGCCGTTTTCCGCAAGGGCAGGTCGGTGGCGCCGGTCGGCTTCGAGGAGACCGGCGAGCCGATCGCCGCGGGAGATCCCCAGGTCGCCGCCGCCTTTCCCAGGACCCGCGCTCAGAACCGCGTCCTCGCGGCCAGGGGGAGCCACGACAAGCCCGCGAAAGGCAAGCGGATCGCCGTGCTCTTTTCCGGCGGGCCGGCTGCGGGCGGGCACAACGTGGTCGTGGGGCTCAAGCGGGTTCTCGGCAAGGACAACACCCTGCTCGGAGTCAAAGCCGGCCCCGCGGGGCTGATCAAGGGCGACCTCTTCGAGGTCACCGACGAGGACGCGGCGCGCATCTTCAACACCGGAGGCTTCGACTACCTCGGCAGCGACCGCACCAAGATCAAGAGCGACGAGCAGTTCGCCTCCGTGCGCAAGACCTGCCGGGACCACCGGCTCGACGGCATCGTGATCGTCGGCGGCGACGACTCCAACACCAACGCGGCGGTGCTCGCCGAGTACCTCGCAGCCGACGGCGTCAAGGTGATCGGCGTGCCCAAGACGATCGACGGCGACCTGCAGCTCGGCTCGTGGCTGCCGATCTCGTTCGGCTTTGACACGGCCACGCGCATCTACGCCGAGCTCACCGGCAACGTGCTGCAGGACACTCCCTCGTCGCGCAAGTACTGGCACTTCATCCGCCTGATGGGCCGGGCGGCCAGCCACGTGACCCTCGAGGTGGCGCTGCAGACCCGGCCCGCCGTCGCCCTGATCTCCGAGGAGATCGAGGAGAAGCGGATCCCGCTCTCGGCGGTGATCGACCAGATCGCCCAGGCAGTCGTGACCCGCGCCCGCAAGGGCATCAACCACGGGGCCGTCGTGATCCCCGAGGGGCTCATCGAGTTCATCCCCGACCTCAAGGGACTGATGGCCGAGCTCAACGAGGCGATGGCCAGGTACGCCAGCGAGCTCGCGGACCTTTCCCCCGAAGCCAAGCCGGGCTTCGTCATCGGCAGGCTCTCACCCGCCAACGCGAAGATCTTCGAGTCGCTGCCCGACGAGATCGAGCGCCAGATGCTGCTCGAGCGCGACTCCCACGGCAACGTGCAGGTGACCCAAATCCCCACCGAGAAGCTGCTCATCCAGATGGTGGCCGCCCGCGTCAAGGAGATCGACCCCAAGGTCAAGTTCGCGACCCAGAGCCACTTTTTCGGCTACGAAGGCCGCTGCGGCGCCCCGTCGCTGTTCGATGCCGCCTACTGCTACAATCTCGGGCTGGCAGCCGGCTCCCTCGTGCTCGACGGCCGCACCGGCTACATCGCCGCCATCACCGACTTCGACAAGGGCGGCCGCGTGCTCGCCCTCCCGCTGGTGGCGCTGATGAACATCGAGCGGCGCGGCGGAAAGGACGAGCCGGTCATCAAAAAGGCGCTCGTCACCGTCGATTCTCCTGCGTTCAGGTACTTCGCTTCGCGCAGGAGCGAGTGGGCGGCAGAGGACAGGTTCACGTCGCCGGGGCCGAGGCAGTTCTGGGGCCCGACGGCGAACCAGCTCCCGATCTCGGTCGCGCTCAACCAGGGCTACGCCGACTCGAGGTTCAGCATCGGCGGCTGACCCTCGCGCAGGGGAGGGGACAATGACAAGGCGAAGGTCTCGCGCGGGCCGCCTGGCCGCGGCCGCGGTCGGGGTGGCGCTCGCTGCGCTCTGCGGCTGCGCGGGAGCGCCGCAGCGGGCAATGCCCGGCGGCGAGGCGGCGATGCCCGCGCCGGCGCCCGAAGCGAGCGCCAAGATGGCCGAGGTTGCCGATCGCGAGCCGGCGCGCGCGGCAGCGGCGCCGTCGGGCACCGAAACCGAGGTCGAGCCCGCCGGGACCGCGGCTGCGCGCACGCTGTCGAGCGAGCCGGTCTTTCGCCCGCGTCCGCCCGAGCTGCTGGCCCGCATCGAGGGGCCCGACCTGCAGGCCCTGCCCTTTGTCGTGCACGACGTGACCGTCGTCGTGTCCGGCCACAGGGCGCGCGTGGTCTTCGACATGGTCTTCGACAACCCTTCGGACCGCACGCTGGCGGCGACCCTCATGATCGGGCTGCCCGACCGGGCGAGCCCCTGCTATCTGGCAACCTTCGACGGCCGAGGCCTCGAGGCGGGCCCCCGCGACGCGCTGCTTGCGCCGCAGCCTCCGGGGCCGCAGGCCCTGCTCGGGCAGCCGATCGCGCCTCTGGCCCGCTGGGAGGGCGTCGACTGGGGCAGTGAGCGGGCTGCGCGCGTAGTGGAGCCGGTGCGGGGCCGCGAGGTCTACGAGGCGGTGACTCGTCGCCGCGTCGATCCCGCGCTCGCCGAGTGGGCCGGCGCCGGCACCTACTCGGCTCGCATCTACCCGCTGGCTCCGGCGAGCTCCAAGCGCGTGGTCTTTGCCTACGACCAGACGTTGCCGCCTTCGGGCGGACGCATCGTGCTGCCCCTGAGCGAGCCCGCGCCGGCTGCGGCGCTGCGGCGCATCACGGTGCACGAGCTCGGCGGGCAGCTCGCGCGCGCGGCGCTCGCCGACGGCAGGCAGCCGGTGGCGGTCGAGCAGGCGGCGGGAGTGCGCACCTGGCGCCCTGCCCTCGAGGCGCACAAGCCCGCGGAGCTGGTGTTCGAGGGGACGCTGCGCACGCCGAACGTTTCGGTTCTCGCGGGCGCCGACGCCTCGATTCCCGGCACACTCGCCACGGTGCTGTTCGTCCCCGAGCTTCCGCCGCGCGCCCTCGTCACGGCAACCGGCCGCGCCCTCTTCGTGCTCGACACCAGTTTCTCGGGCCGCGAGGCGCTCTACAGCCTGTCGGCGCAGATGCTGCGCCGCATCCTGGAATCCGACGACTCGATCGGCGAGTTCGCGGTGCTGGCCTTCGACGTGCGGGCGACGCTGCTCACCCCCGGCTTCGTGGCGAACACGGCCGAGAGCCGGGCCGCGGTGCTGGCCGACGTCGAGAGCGTGCGCCTCGAAGGGGCGACGAGCTTTGCCTCGGTGCTCGAGGAGCTCGAGCGGCAGCCGGATCTCGCGCGGGCCGGGACCTTCTTCCTGCTTTCCGATGGTGAGATCACATGGGGCGCCGACGACCCCGCTGACCTGGCGGCGACCGGCGCCCGGATCGGCGGCGGGCGCTGGATCTGCTACGACTTCGGCCCCGCGCCGCACAACGAACGGCTGTTCGCCGAGCTCGTGCGGTCCGGCGGCCGGATCGTGCGCGTCGGTCCGGGGCAGGACCTGGCCGAGGCTGCGCGTGCGCACCGCCTGCCGCTGAGCCACCTCGAGTGGGTGCGCTCGGCGTCGCAGGACGAGCTCGTCGTCTCCGGCAACCCGGCGCTGCTGTACCCGGGCCAGGTTCTGGAGATCGCGCTGCGCACTTCGCGGACCGTGGCCGAGGTGCGCCTGCTGGCGCGCATCGACGGCCGCGACACCGAGATCAGGGTGCCGCTCGCCCGCAGCGCCCTCACCGACGCGCTGGCAGCTCGGGCGTGGGCCGAAACCTACATCGGTGATCTGCTCGACGATGGAGATGAGGCTTCGCGGCGCGTGGTCTTCGCCCTGTCGCGCCACTTCGGCCTCGTCCACGAGCACGCCTCGTTCCTGATCCTCGAGACCGACGAGGAGTACAAGCAGTACGGAGTGACGGACAGGCCGCTGGACTTCCGCGAGATCCGCCAGACGCTCGCGGGCAGGCGCGCGCCCGCGAGCGAGCAGCGGCTCGTGCTCGCCGGCCTCGCGCTGCCTGACGAGTTCGGCGACGAGACGGCGCAGCTCCTGCGCAGCCTCGCATCGCTGCCGCCGACGCGCGTGTGGGAGACCGCGGCAGCGCCGCCGGTCGCCTCCAGCCCGAGAGTGCTGCTGCAGCCCCCGCGCATCGGCCGCAGCGGCGACTCGCCGACGGCGATCTACCAGGCGGCGCAGGAGCTGCGCCGCGGCGGCGGCGAGGGCAAGCCGGATCCGGCGCTGGAGACGGCGCAGGCGCTGCGGTCCCTGTCGACGATCGCCGAGCTCGCCCCGCGGGACGACCGCGCCCTGCGCCTGGTCGGCTTCGCCCTGCTGGACTGGGGCCTCTACGACGAGGCGGCGCGCCTCTTCGCCCGCGTGCGCTCGCGCCGGCCCTTCGAGCCGCAGAACCTGCTGCTGGAGGCGCTGGCCCACGCGGCGCGGGGCGAGCTCGGCACCGCTGCGCTGCGCCACGAGATCGTGCTGGCGGGCAGGTTCCCGCGCTTTGCCGAGGAGGCGGCCGCCGTCTCGATGCGGCTGTACGCGGACCTGCTGCAGGCTGCGCTCGCCGCGCACCCCGCCCATCCGCTGCGCGCCGCGTGGCAGCGGCGCCTCGACGCGCTGATGGAGGCCGAGCCGGCGCTGGAGGAGCGGCCGGCGGGCCGCCTTCTTCTTTTTTGGAATCTGGACGACACAGACGTGGACCTGCACGTGCGCGAAGGCATCTGGAGCGAGGTGTGGTACGAGCGGATGGAGTCGCGCTCCGGAGGGCGCCTGTTCTGGGACAACACCGAAGGCCTCGGCCCCGAGCTGTACGAGCACCCCAAGCTGCGGCGGCGCGGGTTCCAGGTGTTCGTCGACTACTTCGGCTCGTCGTCGGTGGAGGGGGAGGCGCCCGCTGCGACGTTCGTCGCCGCGTTCACGCTCTCGGCCGACGGCGGCTCGACGCGCGCCTCGTTCCACGCCACCGTGCTCGCGGGCGTCGAGGAGGAGCAGGTGCGCATCATGCCGGTGTGGAAGAGGCGATAGGGACGATCACCATGGCTCGCCACGGGGTTCTCCTGGTCAACGTCGGCACCCCGGCGAGCCCGTCGACGGCGGACGTGCGCCGCTACCTGCGCCAGTTCCTCAGCGACCCGCGGGTGATGGACATCCCCGCGCTTCCGCGCGCGCTGCTGGTCAGGGGCGTGATCGCGCCGTTCCGCGGCCGGTCGGCGGCTGCGAAGTACCGCGCGATCTGGTCACCCGCGGGATCGCCCCTGCTCGCCCACGGCATCGCGCTGCGCGACCGGCTGCAGGAGCGCCTCGGCGCGGACTGCGAGGTGGCGCTCGCGATGCGCTACGGTGAGCCGTCGCTGCCCGCCGCGCTCGAGCGGCTGCGGGTGAGCGGCCTCGCTTCGCTCACCGTGGTCCCGCTGTTCCCGCAGTACGCCTCGGCGACCGCGGGCTCGGTGCACGAGGCGGTGCTCCGCTCCCTGGCGCGCTGGCAGACGATTCCGCCGTTGCGGCTGGTCTCGGGCTTCCACTCGCATCCCGGCTTCCTGCGGGCCTGGGTCGAGAGAGCGCGCGCCCACGACCTGCGGCAGTTCGACCACGTCCTGTTCAGCTTTCACGGGTTGCCGCACCGCCAGCTTCGCAAGGCGGACCCGGGCGCCTGGTGCCTGCGCTCTGCCGACTGCTGCGCCGCCCTCACCGCCGCCAACCGCCACTGCTACAGCGCCCAGTGCCACGACACAGCCCGGCTGCTCGCCTCGGCGCTGGGCCTCGCCCGCGAGCGCTGGACCATCTGCTTCCAGTCGCGCATGGGCCGCGAGCCCTGGACTGCGCCGGCCGCTGCCGACGTGGTGCGGGCCCTGGCCCGCGGCGGCTGCCGTCGGCTCCTCGTGTTCTTGCCTTCGTTCGTCGCCGACTGCCTGGAGACGCTGCAGGAGATCGGCGTGGAGCTTGCCGATGAGTTCCGGGCGGCGGGCGGCGAGCGGCTGGATTTGGTGGAGAGCCTGAACAGCAGCCCGGCGTGGGTCGAGGCCCTCGCCGAGCTGGCCGCGGATTCGCGTCCGACACCGGCGGCCGGGATGGCAGCGACGCCGCGCGCGTGAGCCGATGCGCACCCGGCCTGGGCATCGGCGGCGCGGTCATCGATCGCGCCGTGACGACAAGCGCTGGGGAGCGCTTTCATACTGTGGGTAAGCGCGACAGCAAGACGGCGGATCACGAGGGCGGCCGTGGCCCACGACAGGCGTGGCGGACCGGCGTCTGGCCAACCCCCGCTCTGCCAGAACTCCCTCCCGCCAGCTCCTCGTCCGGGCGTTCGGGCAAGAAAGCGCTTGACTTCTAATCTGTACAGGTGTACACTATTGGCATGACCCCTACAGAACGACTCGGCGAAGAGA
>CAZKGO010000039.1:0-40405 GCA_964552235.1 uncultured Spirochaetales bacterium
GCTGCTGCATTGCGAAATTCGCAACCAGCCGCAAGCCGTTCGCGCCGGCGGGGCGGCAGCCGGGGCGCGGCGTCGGCGTTCGAGCTTGACACCCGGCGTACGCACGGCCACCCTTGCGGGCGAGGAGCGCGTGCTGGGCCGGGATGAACAGGACACAGGTGCCGCGCGACATGCTCGTGATTCTCGCCTGCGCCGGCGTCGTCGCCGCGCTTGCCTTTGCGGCGGTGGTCGTTGGGCCCGGCCCGCAGCGGCTGTGGCGCGGCTACCTGACTCTGCTGGTACGCAAAGGTGTCGACCCGCGGCAGGCGCTCACTGCGGCAGGCGTGCGCCACTGGGTCGAGCCGCGCACGGCGCGCGTCTCGTTCACGGTCTTCAGCGGCTGGGAACAGGTGAGCGTGGCCGAACTGCCGACGCGGCTGGACCCTCTCGACCCGCGGCTGGACCCCTACATGCGTTCGCTCCCCGCGTGGTTCGAGGCCGAAGGGGGCTGGGACGTGGTCTACGCGCGCCTCCAGCGGGCGGCCCCTTTGCTCGTGATCGGCCTCCTGGCCGCTATGCCGCGTTACGGCCGCGACTGGCGGATCGCCGACTGGGCGCCTGCCACCGGCCTGGCCTCGGTCGTGGCCGCGGCCGCCCTGGTCGCGCTCTCCGCCTTCGGGCGCGTGCGCGGCCGCCCCGCGATCGTCGCGCTGGCGATCGCGGCCGCGGGGTGGGTTCCCGCCCTCGCCCGCGGTGGCCCCTCGGATCTCGCGGCCTTCTTCCTGTTGGCTGGCGCCTGGATGCCGGCGATCCCGGAGGCGCTTGACGCGGCCCGCGACCGTCTGATCCGCCCGGGTGACCCCCGCGGGACGCGACTGTCGCATTTCGCTCTCTTTGCGGCGGCGCTGGCCGTCGCGATTGCCGTGAGGATCGTGACCGAGGAGCCTGTGTTTCCGCTGGTGCTCCTGGCCGCGGTGTTCCCGGCGGGGGCGACGGCGGCAGTGGCGCTGGAGCGCCTGCAACAGTCGTTCGGCCAGCACCCCGTCTTCCAGCCGCTGCGCCTGGCAGCGCGTCGGGATCCGGACCCTTCGTTCGCCGCCCGTCTGCGCGGTCTGGTGCCGCTGGCCCTCGCGCTTCCGATACTCGCCTTCGGCCTGCTTCCTGGCCCGGGTGTGCGGGTGCCCGCACCTGAGCGCGTGCGCGGCGCCCGCGAATACTCCTGGCGAGTCCTGGAGCAGCTCTGGACCGAGGGGACGCAGTCGGTCCTGCCGGACCTGGCGGACTACGTCGTCCACGTCGCATACCAGGGTGCCCTGGCCTACGGCCGCCCCTACGGCTTCCCGGTGGCCGACGTGATCGTGCCGGCGTTCGTGCCAGGCGCAGAGCCGGGCCGGATCCACCGCACGGAGGAGGTCGTCATACGCTACGACGACGCGTGGCTGAAAGAGGCTCTCGGCCAGCCTCAACCAGGGAGCGTGGAGCGTCTGCTACTTGACCAGCGATCTCCCGTCCGGGTTAAATACACGGCGCTCGGGGCCGTGTCGGCCGCCGTTTTGCTTTGGAACGGCCTGATGATGGCGCTCTACGGAGCGCTGGTTTTTTTCCCCCTCGAGTCGCTTCGCCGGGGTTGGCATGACCGCCTTCGATGAGCATGACTTCTCAGGAGCCTGCCGATGAACGCCGTGACCCGTGTGCGCGCCCGTACGTTCCCGCGTGGCGGGGTACACCCGCCGGGGAACAAGCACCTGACCAGCAGGTCACCGATCCGTAATGCCCCCATCCCTTCGGTGGCCGTCGTGGCCATGAGCCAGCACATGGGCAAGCCGGCGGAGTGCGTCGTCGCCGCCGGCGAGGTGGTGCACGAAGAGCAGCTCCTCGGCAGAGCCCAGGGGATGTTCTCCGCCAACGTCCATTCGCCGGTCCCGGGCAAGGTCACCGAGCTGCGGCAGATCTGTCTGCCGAACGGGGTGCGGACGCAGGCGGTCGTGATCGAGCTCGAAGGCAAGTTCGACCGCTCGGGTCGCGGCCAGCAGCGGATCGACTGGTCGGGCGCCTCGGCCAAGGAGCTGCTGGAGACGATCGCCGACAAGGGGATCGTGGGGCTCGGCGGCGCCACGTTTCCCACGCACGTCAAGTATTTCATACGCGAAGGCCTCAAGTGCGAGCTGTTCGTGGCCAACGGCGTCGAGTGCGAGCCGCTCCTGACCGCCGACCACCGACTGATGCTCGAGAGGCCGGACGAGATCCTCGAGGGGATCGCGATCGTGCGGCGGATCCTGCAGCCGGCGCGAGTCGTGATCGGCATCGAGGAGAACAAGGCCGACGCGATCGAGCTGATGAGGCAGCGGATCGCTTCGGCGGGCCTCGACTACACGGTGGTGCCGCTGCACGTCAAGTATCCGCAGGGCGACGAGAAGCAGCTGCTCAAGGCGATCACCGGCCGCGAGGTCCCCTCCGGGGGGCTGCCCATCGACATCGGCGCCGTGGTGTCGAATGTGGGCACCCTGTTCGCAATCCAGGAGGCGGTCGCGTTCGGCAAGCCGCTCATCGAGCGCACGGTGACCGTTGCCGGCTCCTGCATCCGCAACCCGGGCAACTTCAAGGTGCGCATCGGTACGCGTATCCGCGATCTGGTCGAGGAGTGCGGAGGGTTCACGGAGGCACCGGCCAAGATCGTGGCCGGAGGGCCGATGATGGGCTTTGCGGTCCTGGACATCGATCTGCCGATCACCAAGGGGGTCTCGGGCATCATCGCGATTTCCCGCGCCGAGGCGCTCGCCGGCCGCCAGACCAACTGCCTGAGCTGCGGCCGGTGCGTCACCGCCTGCCCCTTTGGGCTGAACCCGACCCGCCTGTACAAGTTGATCGACCACCTCCAGTATGAGACGGCCATGGCCGAAGGGCTGATGGACTGCAAGGAGTGCGGAGTCTGCTCCTACATCTGCCCCGCGGGCATACCGCTCACCCAGGGGCTCAAGCTCGGGAAGCTCGTATCCCGCAGAAAGAAGGCGGGCTGAACATGGACCAGCAGTTCCTCGTGACCGCGGCTCCGCATCTGCGCACCCGCGACACCACCGCACGCCTGATGTGGACGGTTTCCGCCACGCTCGCCCCGGCGGCGCTCTGGGGTGTGGCGCTGTTCGGCGTGCAGGCGCTGTGGGTGCTGCTCGCCTCGATCGCGGCCGCCGTCGCGACCGAGCTGGCCTTTGACCTGGCGCTCAAGCGGCGCAGCCTCTCCGACGGCAGCGCGTTTCTCACCGGGCTGCTGGTCGGCATGAACATGCCGCCGTCGGTCCCGGGCTTCATCCCGGTGGTGGCGTCGGTCTTTGCGATCGCGGTGGTCAAGCAGACCTTTGGCGGCCTCGGCCGCAACTGGATGAACCCGGCCCTCGGCGGCCGCGTGTTCGTGCTTTTCTCCTGGACCGGCGAGATGACGACCTGGACGCCGCCTCGCCCCATGCGGCTCCTCGAGCTGCTCGGCGCCTCGCCGGCCGACGCCGTGAGCGGGGCCACGCCGCTGGCCGGCAGCGCCGCCGAGTGGCTCGGCCGCGGGACCTACCGCGACCTCTTTCTCGGCAACATCCCCGGCTGCATCGGCGAGGTGTCGGCTCTCTTGCTGCTCGCCGGAGCGATCGTGCTGCTGGTTCGCGGGATCATCACCTGGCACATCCCCGTGTCGTACCTGGGTGTCTTCTTTGCCCTGACCTGGGTGTTGGGCGGTCTGCCCGAAGGCGCGGGCTTGTTCAAGGGCGACCTCGTGTTCCAGGCGTTCGCCGGAGGCCTCATGCTCGGCGTCTTTTTTATGGCCACGGACATGGTCACCTCACCGCTGTCGCGCGGCGGGCAGATCTGGTACGGAGCGGGGGCAGGGGCGCTCACCTTTCTCATCCGCTCCTACGGCGGGCTGCCCGAGGGCGTGTCGCTGGCGATCATCCTCATGAACATGGCGGTGCCGCTGATCAACCAGCTCACGCGGCCGTCGGTGTTCGGGGCCGTCAAGGAGGCCAGGCAGTGAGCGAAGCGACTCACACCCCCGGAGTCATCGGACTGCGCCTGTTCCTTATCTGCGCCGCAGCCGCGCTGATGCTGGGCATCGTCAACGAGATCACCGAGCCGCGCATCGCCGCGCAGAAGATTTCCGACCGCGACCAGGTGATCGCTTCGTTCGTGGACAAGGGCAAGGTCGGGGAGCCGGTGGCGGGAAGCGGCGCCGTCGAGGCCTACTATCCGGTGGTCGACGGCGACAAGCCGCTCGGATACGTGCTGTCACTCACCGGCCGCGGCTACGGAGGCGAGCTCAAGCTGCTCGCCTACTACGCGGTCGACGGCGCGATCCGCGTCGCGAAGCTCGTGGACAACCAGGAGACGCCGGGCCTCGGCAAGAAGGCCGAGACGGCGCAGTACATGGGGATGTTCAAGGGAACAGGGGGCGGCAGGCCTGTGCCGGTGAGCAAGGAGATGCTCGGCGCGGGCCAGGGCGGCACCGGCGTGTCCCGGCCCGGGGAGGGACAGCGCGTCGCGTGGATTCGGGCCTCGCGGGCGGGAGTCGGCGGCTGGCTCTTCGGTGCCGGCGCCGGCGGCGGCGGCAGTGCGGCCGACTCGGTGACCGGAGCCACGATCACCTTCAAGGGCGTCTCGGGCGCCCTGGCCGAGGGCTCACAGTTCGTCAAGAGCCTCGGCGGGAGGAAGTGATGCTGCGCGAGCTGACCAAGGGCCTCCTCAAGGAGAACCCGATCTTCATCATCATGCTCGGCCTCTGCCCGACTCTGGCCGTGTCGACCCAGGTGATCAACGGCATCGGGATGGGAGCCGGCGTCATCTTCGTGCTGCTCGGCAGCAACATTCTGATCTCCGCCCTCCGCAACTACATCCCGGAGCAGGTCCGCATCCCTTCGTACATCGTGATCATCGCGACTTTTGTCACGGTGGTCGACCTGGTGATGCAGGCCTTCGCCCCGGCGCTGTCCAAGGCGCTCGGCGTGTACGTGCAGCTGATCGTGGTCAACTGCATCATCCTCGGCCGCGCCGAGGCGTACGCGAACAAGTCGACCGTCGGCGCCTCGATCCTGGACGCGATCGGGATGGGGCTGGGGTTCACCGGCGCGCTGCTGCTGATCGCCCTTGTCCGCGAGGTGCTCGGAGCGGGCACGATCACCCTCTTTCCGATCGCCTCGCTCGGCTTCGACGGCGTCCTCGAGGTGCCCGGTCTCAACCGCTACCCGGTGCGAGTCATGGGGCTCGCCTCGGGCGCCCTGCTGCTGATGGGCTACCTCAAGGCCCTGTTCGGTTCGCTCGAGGCCCGCGCTCAGAAGCGGCGGGCGCTCGCCGAGGCCAGGGCCAAGGCCGCGGGCGCAGACGCCTGAGGAGGGCTCCGGCGAGTACGCCGGAGCTTGGGACTTGGGCGAAGACGTCCAAAAGGCCCGGACGAATCTCCGGGCTTGGGGCGAACGAGGACGTCCAAAGGGCTCCGGCGAGTACGCCGGAGCTTGGGACTTGGACGAAGACGTCCAAGTCATAGGAGCATCGCATGAGCTACGTCGGCATCGTCATCACCTTTGTCTTCATCAGCAACTTCATCCTCGCCCAGTTCCTCGGGCTCTGCCCGTTCATCGGCGTGTCGAAGAAGATGGACTCCGCGGTGGGAATGGGCTTCGCGGTGGTGTTCGTCACCTCGATGGCCGCCCTGGTCACGTGGGCGGTCTACCACTGGATCCTCGTGCCCCTGAACCTGGCATTTCTCCAGACGATCGCCTTTATCCTGGTCATTGCGGCCCTGGTGCAGTTCGTGGAGCTCGTCATCCGGAGGATCTCGCCGCCCCTCTACAAGGCGCTGGGCATCTACCTGCCCCTCATCACCACCAACTGCGCCGTGCTCGGCATCGCCCTGATCGCGGTCCGCAGCTCCTACAACGCGCTGGAGAGCTTCGTGGCCGGAGCCTCGGCGGGCATCGGGTTCCTGCTGGCGATTGTGCTCATGTCGGCGCTCCGGGAGAGGTTCGAGACCGAGTGGATCCCCAAGCCGTTCCGCGGCGTGCCCATCGCTTTCGTGACCGGAGGCCTGATGGCGCTGGCCTTCATGGCCTTCGACAAGGCGCTGCTGAAGAACCTGATCGGTTGACCCGGGAGATTGGTCGAGATGAACGTGCTTCGAATCCTGGCCTCGTTCGCTACCATTGCGGGAATGGGCATCACCTTCGGCATCGGGCTCGCGTTCGCCGCCCGGATCCTGGCGGCAAAAAAGGACCGCCGCCTCGCCGACGTCGAGGGCGTCCTGCCGGGGCTCAACTGCGGCGCCTGCGGCTATGGTGGGTGCCCGGCCTATGCCGCGGCCATGGCCAGCGGCCAGGAGGCGCGGCTGGACCTGTGCCTGCCCGGCGGCCCCGAGGTCGCCGCCAAGCTTGCCGGCCTCATGGGCAAGGAGGTGAGCAGCGCCCCGCGCGAGAAGATGGTCACCCAGGTGCACTGCCGCGGCGGCCGGGAGACTTCGAAGTACAAGTTCGAGTACCGGGGCGTCCAGGACTGCAACGCGCTGCATGCCCTGTACGGCGGCGACAAGGTGTGCCCCTTCGGCTGCCTCGGCCTGGGGAGCTGCATCCGCGTCTGCCCCGTGGAGGCGATCGACTACGACGAGAGGGGGCTGGTCTGGGTCGACAAGGACAAGTGCATCAGCTGCGGCAAGTGCGTGGATATCTGCCCCACCAAGGTGATGCAGTGGGTGCCCTACAAGGCCGACCTGATCGTGGCGTGCAACTCCACGGACAATCTCAGGGCCGTGAAAAGCTACTGTTCCGTAGGCTGCATTGGGTGTAAGATCTGCGAGAAGAAATCCCCCGAGGGGGGCTACAAGGTGGAGAACTTCCTGTGCCGAATCGACTACAGTGCTGCCGGCGACAGGAAGGCGGGGGCGGAGGCGTGCCCGCCCAAGTGCATCATTGCGAATGCCAGGAACGCGTAGCCAGACCCTAGGCGATGAAGACAGTCCGGCTCGTATTCGGAACCCACAACGCCCTGCCTGTCGGTGATTACGACTACGTATTCGAGCGCGTCTACCAGAGAGCCTACAAGCCGTTCCTCACGCTTCTGAACCGGTTCCCCGATTTTCCGGTGGTGCTGCACTACTCGGGCGTCCTGCTCGAGTGGTTTGAGCGCAACCACCCCGAGGTCCTGATGCTGCTCGCCGACATGGTCAAGCGCAGGCAGGTGGAGCTGCTCACCGGCGGCTACTACGAGCCGCTGCTGCCGCTCATCCCCCACCCCGACCGACTCGGCCAGATCGAGAAGCTCACCACCTTTATCCGCAGCCGATTCGGGCGCCGTCCGCGCGGCGGCTGGTTGGCGGAGCGCATCTGGGACCCATCGCTGGTTTCGGCCCTCACCACGGGAGGAATCGAGTATACGTTCTTGGGCGAAGGCCACTTCCGTGCGGCCGGGGTCGAGACCGGCGAGCTGTGCTACGCCTGTCTGACCGAGGACCAGGGCCGCTCCCTGGCCGTCTTTCCGCTGTGCGACTCGCTTTCGGCGCGCCTGGGCGCCGACTCCCCCGAGGACCTGGTGGCCGCGATCGCGCGGCAGGCCGACTCCACCGGCGAACGGGTCGTGGCCCTGATCGAGGACGGGGAGCGTCTCGGCGACCACGAGGGCAGCTACCAGACCTGCTACGAGGAACGGTGGCTCGAGCGGTTCTTCGAGGCGCTCGCCGCCAGGCGCGAGGTCATCGAGCCGCTGTTGCCGTCGCAGCACCTGAAGGACGTCACGCCGCGGCGCAAGTTGTACTTCCCCGCCACCTCCTACGCCCAGCTGATGAGCTGGGACGGCAGGCGCCGCAGCGACTCGGGACCGGTCTTCAGGCATTTCCTCTCGCGCTACGCCGAGAGCAACCTGCTGTACGCCCGCATGCTCTACACGCACCTGCTCGTCAGCCAGATCCGGGGCGACAAGTACCGCAAGAGGGCGGCGAGCGAGGAGCTGTGGAAGGGCCAGTGCGCCAACGTGTACTGGCACAGCCGCAACGGCGGCATCTATGCCAGCCACCTGCGGAAAAAGGCCTACCAGGCCTTTGTCGACGCGGAGAAGCTCACGCGCGACAACGGCCTGTTTCTTCCCTCGATCAACTCCCTCGACTTCGACTTTGACGGGCAGAAGGAGTACCTGTTCCACGGAGCCAGCATCGACGCCTACGTGCACACCACGGGAGGGGCGATCTTCGAGTTCGACTTTGTGCCTTCGAGCTGGAACTACGGCGCGGGCCTGTCGCGTCAGCGCGAGGACTACCACCGCAGCGAGGACACGGTCTTCGACCCGTACCCGCGGCGCATTTTTGTCGACCACGTGCTCGGGCCCAAAGTCACCCTGGAGAGCTTCCGCAACATGGACTATGCCGAGCTCGGCGACTTTGCCGCTGCCGCCTACCAGCTCGAAGAGCTGGACCGCGAGAACCGCGAACTCGAGCTGTCCCGCGAAGCTCCGATCGACGCCTCGAGGCTGAAGATCACGAAGCTCTACAGGTTCAAGAAGTCCGGCGTGCAGCTGCGCTACACTCTGCAGAACAAGGGCGAAGGCCCGCTCAAGCTGTGGTTCGGCTCGGAGGTCAACCTCTCGTTCGCTTCGGGGATCGCCAAGGCCCTGCGGATCAGCGTCGAAGGCTCCGACCAGGGCAAGGAGGTCAGCGCCGACGGCGCCGTGCTCCCCGACTCCGGCGGAGTAGAGCTGCGCGACCTCGTGAACAACGTGCTGCTGCGGCTGCGCTGCGACCGGCCAGCCGAGATATGGTGCCTGCCCATCGAGAGCGTGCATCGCCGCCTGGAGACCTGGGAGCGCGAATACCAGTCGACGTGCCTCCTGCCGCGGTGGCAGGTGGCCCTGCAGCCCGGGGCCTCCTGGAAGGTCGAGCTCTCGCTTTCCGCCGCGCGCCTATAGGGTCCGGACGGCTCAGGGCTGCAGGTTGCCGATGATCCGGTCGGCGAAGCCGCTCGTCGACACCTGCGTGGCGCCCTCCATCAGGCGCGCGAAGTCGTAGGTGACCGTCCGCTCGCCGATCGTCTTCCTGACGGCGGCGCGGATGCTCGCCGCCGCTTCGCTCCAGCCGATGTACTCCAGCATCATGATGCCGGACAGGATCACGGAGCTCGGGTTCACGACGTTCCTGCCCGCGTACTTGGGCGCGGTGCCGTGCGTCGCCTCGAAGATCGCGTGGCCGGTGACGTAGTTGATGTTGGCGCCGGGCGCGATCCCGATGCCGCCGACCTGGGCCGCAAGGGCGTCCGAGATGTAGTCGCCGTTGAGGTTGGTCGTGGCGATCACGTCGAACTCCGCGGGCCGCGTGAGAATCTGCTGCAGGAACACGTCGGCGATCGCGTCCTTGATCAGGACCTTGCCGTCGGGGACCGGACCGCCGCCCAGGTCGTCCCAGCTCACGGTCCGGTCGGCGAACTCGCGCCTGGCCAGCTCGTAGCCCCACTCGCGGAAGGCGCCTTCGGTGTACTTCTGGATGTTGCCCTTGTGCACCAGGGTGACGCTGCGGCGCCTGTTGCGGATCGCGTGCTCGATCGCCGCCCGAACCAGCCGCTCGCTGCCGAAGCGGCTGACCGGCTTGATGCCGATGCCTGCGTCGTCGCGCAGCTTCCAGCCGAGCTCCCTCGCGAGGAACTCAGCCACCTTTTTCGCTTCGGGGCTGCCCGCCCTGGCCTCGAGCCCCGCGTAGACATCCTCCGTGTTCTCGCGGAAGACCACCATGTCCACGAGCTCCGGATGCCTGACCGGAGAAGGGACGCCGGGAAAGTACTCGACGGGGCGCAGGCACACGTAGAGGTCGAGCTTCTGGCGCAGGGCGACGTTGAGGCTGCGGATGCCGCCGCCCACGGGCGTGGTGAGCGGCCCCTTGATGCCGACCAGGTGATCGCGGAACGCCTGCTCGGTAGCCTCCGGCAGCCAGCTGCCGGTCCTGTGGAACGCCTTCTCTCCCGCAAGCACCTCGACCCACTCGATGGCACGCTGGCCGCGGTAGGCGCCGGCCACAGCCGCGTCGAGCACGCGGACGGCCGCAGCCCAGATGTCCGGCCCGGTGCCGTCGCCCTCGATAAAGGGAACGAGAGGCCGGTCCGGGACCGAGAGCCTGCCGTCGACCATCCTGATTCTGTCTGCCAACGCCGGTCTCCTCCTGAGCGGGTCCGCGGCGGTGTTGAAAGCCGCGGCCCGAGTATGGTATCAACGATGCCGATGTGGCAAGGTCTGCGAGCGGTTCCTGCCGCGCTGGCGCTCGCCGCGGCCCTCGGCCTCGCGGGGTGCAGCGACGCCGCCTCCTACTACATGGCCGGCGGCGTGGAGGACCGGCGCGTGCTGCGGCAGCTGTTCTCCCGCCTGGAGGAGGCCCAGGGACCGGCCCGCTACACGCTGATCAAGACCATTTCCGACACCCTGTCGCGGACCGGCGATCTGCCCAAGCAGGTCCTGTTCCTCACGCAGCACGTCGAGCGGCATCCCGACGACGTCTACAACTCCGTGTACCTGCTGATGGTGGCCAAGGCCTACGAGGACCTCGAGGCGGTGCCGTTCGCGGTGCACTACTACGACCGGATCCTCAAGAACCACCCGGACATGATCGCCAACGGTGGCAGCGTTCACTACCTGTGCCTGACGCGGCTTCTGGAGCTGGTGCCGGACACCGAGCGGCGCATCGAGTACTACAAGGAGCTCATCGCGCGCTTCGGCGACAAGATCGACGTCGGAATCCACTGGTACTACCTCGCCACGGCGTACGAGCAGGTGGGAGCGTGGGACCAGTCGATCCAGGCGTACAAGCGCTTCCTGCAGGTGCCCGACACGAGGATTCCGGGCAGGCCCGACGTGCAGGAGGAAATCGCGCAGAAGGTGGCGTTCTACGACTCGAACAAGGACTGGACCGTTCCCGACCTGCAGTTCCTCGTGAGCGAGGTGCGCGAAGCGCTCCTGACCAAGAACCTGCGCAAGCTCTCCCAGTACAAGGCGCGCACCTTTTTCTCCAAGTACTGGGGACAGCGGGACCTGGTGGCCACGCAGGCGCAGGATTTCGACATCCTGGAGTGGGTGAGGCGCTCGCGCGTCCGAGTCGCCGTCGAGCTCGAGCCCCAGTCCAACGCCCGCGAGGCGTACCTGAAGACCTGGGACTGGGTGTTCTTTTTCAATGTATCGACTTGGTACCTGTACTTCCGCCGCGTGGATTTCCCCGCCGATCCTGAGATCGACGGCCGCTGGGAGTGGGCCGGCGTCTATTTCGGCGACAGCGGCTGATCCCGGGTTTGCCGCCGGTTCCTGTCCGGCGCCTCATCCCTCGGTCCGGGGGGTCCGATAGCTGTAGGTGTGAGCCGCAAATCAGCTCTCTGTCTCGCCGCGCTCATGCTCCCGCTGCCCGTGCTCGGCGAGTCGCCGCAGCCGCGCAGCAGCGCGCGCGCCGAGCTGGCCGCAGGCCGGATCGTGATCGAGGCCGCAGGCCCCGCACCGGCATTCGCCGAGCCGGGTGCGCGCCACCGCGCCGAGAGGGACCTGGAGGCGGCGCTGCCCGATCTGTTTCTGCGCTTCGCGCCGTCGCTCGTCGTGGACTCCTGGCATACGCTGGGGGCCCTCGTGCAGGGCAGCGAGGCGGCGCTCGCCTCACTGTCGCAGATCGCCCGGCGGGGCACGCTCGAGGACTCGCGCATGAGCGAGGACCTGCGCAGCGTGCACGTGGCGTGGAGCTTTCCCCTGTTCGGCCGCCAGGGTCTCGTCGCCGGGCTGGTCAGCCACACCGTGCCGCTGCCGGTGCCGCGGTCGCTCGCCGACGCCCCCACCACCCGCTACTCGGGCCTGGTGATCTACGCAGCCGAGCCGCTTCCAGCCCGCGGCACCACGGAGCAGCGACTGCCCCGGCCCGCCCTCTTTCCCAGGATCTACGACACGGCCATGAACCTTGTGCTCGAGCGACTCATGTGCGAGCCGGCGAGCCTCGCGCGCTGGGGCATGGTTGCCTACACCGACGACCCTTCGGACCCGGGACCGGCCGACCGGATCGGGCCCAACCCGCTGCGGGTCTTCGCCCGCGGCGTCTTTGGCCGCAACGACACGGACCTGCTGATTCCCGCCGAGAGCGCCGATCGGCTGCTGTCGAGCGAGGACAATCGGCGCCTGCTGCGCGAAGGCCGCATCCTGGTGGTCTACCGCGACGTGTCGCCCGCGCTCCTGCCCGCGACGCCTTAGCCCGCCGGCGCGGGAAAAGTTGACTAAGTGGGCGCGGAACAGGATACTGCCGGGTATCCTATGCGCGCTGCCTTGTCTCGCCTCCTCCTCGTCGTCTCGACCGCCGCCGTAGTCTCCTGCGGCCCGCGCGCAGGCCACGGCGTGCTGCTGTGGACGCCGGGCGGCACCACCGACCGGGCCGGGCAGCAGGTCGTGACGCCTGTCCCGCAGCTCGGTCCCAACGGCTCGGTTGTGCCTCTCGTGCGCCATTCGAAGCTCCAGAACGTCTACTGGGTGCGGCCTGCGGGCCAGCGCGGCCTCGTCGAAGTTCCCGTGTGGCGCTTTCGCCGTTTCGAGGCGAAGAAGGCCGCCGCCGGGTTCGCCGCGTCGTATGCGCCGCTCGCCAAGGTCTACGCCTACTCGCTGCGTCGCGGCCTGCCGCTGCGGGAGTCCCCCGGCCAGGACGCCCGCATCGTCTACAAGCTCGACACGAACCAGGTCGTCAAGGTGACCTGGCGGGCCGAGCGGCGGCAGCAGGCGGGCGTCTACACCAACCGCTGGTACCGCGTTCTCACCGACGACGGCTACGAGGGGTACTGCTTCGGACAGTACCTGCGGTTGTTCCAGACCCCCTCGGATCCCTACGAGGAGGCCGCGGCCCTGCAGTCGCGCGACGAGCTCCTGGCGCTGGTCCTCGCCGAGGTGTGGCGGCCGGAGTACTTCCGCGAGATGATCGACAAGAGGCGCCTGGACCTGAGGCGGTTCCGCGAGGATGTCGGTCTCTTTCCCGACCCTGCCGTCAGGCAGGTGCGGATCCAGAAGCTGATGGCGGCCTACCGGTTCGACTACCGCGAGGTGCGCAAGCTCACCGCCTCGTCATACCAGTTCGAGGGCAGCGATCTGCGCGTCGAGGTGCTCGGCGAGGACCGGCTGGTGGCGAGCTACCCGACGCCCGAGCGCCTGGTGAGCGAGGTCTACGTCCGCATCGAGGAGGACGTGGCCGAGCTGATCGAGAAGGAGCGCGAGCGCAGGCGGGAGATCTACAAGGCCTTCGCGGGCTCGGTCCTGAGCAGCAGCGCCTACGGGACGATCGAGTTCGGCCAGGACATGGACTTTGCGTGGAAGGGCTACGAACGCCTCGTGCCTGCAGTCGTGCCCGCAGGCGCGGGGGAGCGCGGCCGGATCGACTTCCGCTACCACCTGGACGCCGAGGCCGAGCAGCGCTTCGACGGGGCGATCACCTTTCGGTTCGCGGCCCTTCCCGCCGAGCGCGAGATCACCTTTCTCTACAAGCTCGAGGGCGCTGCGGTGCGGCTGGTCTATGCCGCGCCCAGGGCCGGAGACGACCTCCTGATGCGCAGCTCGGCGGCCACCAGCTGGGTGCTGTTCTTCGAATAATGCCGACCGTCAGCCTGACAGAGGTTTCCCACGCCTACGGCGCCCAGCGCGTTCTCGAGCGGGTCAACCTGACGCTGCGCGACGGCGACCGCATCGCCCTCGCCGGCGCCAACGGCAGCGGCAAGAGCACGCTGATGAAGATCCTCGCCCGCCTGCTGCCGCCCGAGAGCGGCGAGGTGATCTGGGAGCGCGAGGCGACGGTCGCCTACCTGCCCCAGTCCGGCATCCGGCTTTCGGGCCGCAGCGTCCGGGAGGAGGCCGAGACTGCGTTCGAGCGCTTTGCCGCCCTCGAGCGGGAAGTGGCGGACCTGGAAGCCGCTCTCCATGCGGCCGGCGGCCAGGAAGCCGAGCGGCTCGTGCGCCGGTACACCCAGGCGGTGGAGCGGCGCTCGTCGGCGGGCTTTCTCGAGACCCACGCCCGGGAGGAGGCGCTCGAGCGGGTTCTGCGGGGCCTGGGCTTTGCCCGCGCCGACTTCGACCGGCCGGTCGGCGAGCTGTCGAGCGGCTGGCAGATGCGGGTGGCCCTCGCCAGGACGCTGCTCGCCCGGCCGGACATTCTCCTGCTTGACGAGCCGACCAACTACCTCGACCTGGAGTCGCGCGAGTGGCTGCAGCAGTTCCTGCTGTCGTTCCGCGGCGGGCTGCTGATCGTGGCCCACGACCGCTTTTTCCTCGACCGGACGATCAGCCGCGTGGCCGAGGTTTTTCTCGGCCGGCTCACGACCTACACGGGCAACTACAGCCAGTACGAGGAGCGGCGGCAGGCGGAGCTCGGCTACCTGGTGGAGCGCTACCGGCAGCAGCAGGAGGAGATCGCGCGGATGGAGATGTTCATCCGCCGCTTCCGCTACAACTCCTCCAAGGCCCGCCTGGTGCAGAGCCGCATCAAGGCCCTGGAGCGCATCGAGCGCATCGACCTGCCGCCGAGCCTCAAGCGCGTGCACATCAGCTTCCCGCCGGCGCCGCACAGCGGCCGCGACGTGCTGCGCCTCGCCGACCTCTCGATGAGCTACGGCGACCTCCAGGTGTTCGAGGCGCTGTCGCTGCTGGTGCAGCGGGGCGAGAAGCTGGCCGTCGTCGGCGTCAACGGCGCGGGCAAGTCGACGCTCCTGCGGCTGATCGCCGGGCGGCAGCGGCCCGAAGGCGGCCGGATCATCTACGGCAAGGATGTGTCCACAGGCTACTACGCCCAGGAGGAGATCGACGAGACCGGCGACGACGCCGTCATCGATGTCGTCGAGCGCATCGCGCCCACCGAGGTGGTGCCCAGGGTGCGCGAGCTGCTCGGTGCGTTCCTGTTCCGAGGCGACGAGGTCTACAAGCCGGCTTCGGTCCTGAGCGGCGGCGAAGCGAGCCGCCTGGCCCTGCTCAAGCTGCTCCTGCGGCCGGTCAACCTTCTTCTTCTCGACGAGCCGACCAACCACCTCGACCTGGCCACCAAGGACATCCTGCTCGACGCCCTCAAGAGCTACCAGGGCACGGTGATCTTCGTGTCGCACGATCGCGACTTTCTCGACCGGCTGGCCACGAGGGTCCTGGAGCTGGAGAGCCGCCGGGGCCGCGAGTATCCCGGCGACTACGAGTACTACCGCAGCCGCAAGGCGGCCGAGAGCGGCGAGCCGTCGGCGGCGCCGGCGCCGGCCCCTCGCCCGAGCGGGCCTGCGGCGAGCCCCCGCGACGACCGGGAGGAATCGAAGAGGCAGCGCGCCGAGGAGCGGCGGCTGCGCAAGGAAGAGGCGGAAATCGTCGAGCGCCTCGAGACGCTGGAGCGGCAGCGGGCGCAGCTGGAGGACATCATGGGACGCGAGGACACGTGGCGCGACGGCGAGCGCATGAAGAAGCTCAAGGCCCGGGTGGCCGAGAACCAGGCCGAGCAGGGCCGGCTGGCCGAGCGCTGGCAGCAGATCGAGGAGAGGCTCGCCGAGCGCGAGGCCGCGAGCTGACGGGAGGCGCGCATGGGAGTGTTCAAGACCTACGACATTAGGGGCATCTACGGTAGGGAGATCGACAGGGACCTGGCCTACCGGCTGGGCCGCGCGTTCGCGCGCCACGCCGCTCTCGGTTCCTGCGTCGTCGCCTACGACGCGCGCACCTACTCCGCCGAGCTCTGCGAGCGGCTGATCGCCGGGCTGCGGTACGAGGGGGCGCGGGTGCTCACCCTCGGCCTCACCAGCACGCCCCATCTGCATCACACCCAGATCGCGGGAGGGTTCGACGGGGCGGTCATGGTGACCGCGTCGCACAACCCGCCGCGCTACCACGGCTTCAAGCTCTTCGGCGCCGGCGGCGGTTCGGTGAGCTACGACACCGGCCTTGCCGAGATCGAGCGTCTGGTCGATAGGCTGCCCGAGGCGGGGGCGGCCGCCGCGGGACGGCTGGAGTCGTCGAGCGACATGGGGCCCTACATCGAGTTCCTGGCCGCAGCGGCCTCCGCCGACCTCTCGCGCCTGAAGGTGGTCATCGACGCGTCCAACGGCTCGGCCGGCGCCGTGTTCCGCTCGCTGGCTGCGCGGCTGGGCCTGAACGCCGGCGTGATGAACGGAACGCCCGACGGATTCTTCCCCAACCACGGGCCCAACCCGCTGGAGCCGGCGAGCCACGAACAGATCGCCGCCGAAGTCGTGCGCACCGGCGCCGACGTCGGTGCCGTGGTCGACGGCGACGGAGATCGCGTGATCTTTGTCGACGAGAAGGGGCGGGCGCTGGAGAACTCCTTCGTCTCGGCCCTCATCGCCGAGCAGCTGCTGGCCGCGTCCCCCGGCGCCGCCATCGTCCACGACCTGATCTCCTCGCGCGTGCTGAGCGAGCGCATCGCCGAGGCGGGCGGACGGCCGGTGGTGTCGCGCGTCGGCTACACGTTCATCCATCGCGCGATGGTGGGCGAGCAGGCGCTCTTCGGCACCGAGACCTCGGGCCATGTCTACTTCCGCACGGCCGACGGGCACATCACCGAATCGGCGGCTTACGCCCTCGTGGTGGTGCTGAACCTCCTGGCGGCCCGGCGGCGGCCGCTGTCGGAGCTGGCGCGGCCGCTGAGAGAGCGCTACGCCCAGGCGCCCGAGATCAACGTGGAGGTGGCCGACCGCGAGGCGGCGATGAACAAGGTCGAGGAGCGGCACCGCGGCGCGGTCACCGGCCGGCTCGACGGCATCAGCGTGAGCTACCCGGACTACTGGTTCAACGTGCGGCCGAGCAACACCGAGCCGATCCTGCGCGTGCGCCTGGAGGCGAGGAGCGCCGCCATCGCCGAGGCGGCCGCAGCCGAGCTGCGCTCGCTCATCGGCGGCTGAGCGGCAGGAGCGTCCCATGAAGCTCAAGTACAACGCCCCGGTCGTGCTCACCTACGCCCTCGCCTGCGCGGCCGTGATGACGGCATCGAGCGTGCTGGGCCCCGGCCTGGTCGAGACGTTCTTTCGCGTGCCGGGCCGCGGCGAGGGCCTGCGCCTGCTGTCGGCGGGTGCGCTGCGCCTCGCCAGCCACGTGCTCGGCCACGCCAGCTGGGCCCACCTGCTCGGGAACTTCACCCTGATCCTCCTGATCGGTCCTATCCTCGAGGAGAAGTACGGCTCGGCGGCCCTGCTGCTGATGATGGCAGCCACCGCGGTCGTGACCGGGCTGCTGAACGTGATGCTGATGGACTCGGGCCTCTACGGGGCGAGCGGCATCGCCTTCATGATGATCCTGCTGACTTCGATCACCAACATCAGGGCGGGGGAGGTGCCTCTCTCGTTCGTTCTGGTAGTGCTGCTGTTCATGGTCAAGGAGGTGTTCGCCGCCCTGCAGGCGAACAACATCTCGGAGCTGGCCCACGTGGCGGGCGGGATCTGCGGGGCCTTTTTCGGCTTCCTCTTCCACTCCGCCGAAGACGCCGGGGGCGGCGAGGGCTCCGGCGCGCGCTAGCGCCGAAGCCGCGCTGTTGGAGCGTCCGCGGCTTTCTGCTATGCTTGGCTACCGATGAGCAGTCAGAAACTCAAGGAATCCCGCCAGCGCTACGAGGCCCTGCAGGCCGAGCTGGCCGACCCCGGCGTTACCCGCAACCAGAAGCGCTACCGCGAGCTGATGCAGGAGGCCAGCGGCCTGCGCGAGCTCGTCGAGGCTGCCGAGCGGCTGGAGAGGGTCAGCCGGGAGCTGGAAGCGGCGCGCGAGATGGCGGAGAGCGCGGCCGAGAGCGAGCTGCGGGACCTGGCCCGCGAAGAGGCGACGAAGCTGGAGCGGTCGGCAGCCGAGATCGAGGAGCGGATCAAGGTGCTGCTGATCCCCCGGGACCCGCTGGACCTGCGCAACATCATCATGGAGATCAGGGCGGGCACCGGAGGCGAGGAGGCGGCCCTGTTCGCGGCCGATCTCTACCGCATGTACCAGCGGTACGCCGAGGCCCGCGGGTGGCGGGTCGAGCTCATCAGCTCCAGCGAGACGGAGATCGGCGGGTTTAAGGAAGTGATCTTCTCGGTGGCCGGCAAGGACGTGTATGCCGACCTCCGATACGAGAGCGGCGTGCACCGGGTTCAGCGGGTGCCTGTCACCGAGGCGTCGGGCCGGATCCACACCTCGGCCGTCACGGTGGCGGTGCTGCCCGAGGCCGAGGAGACCGACATCGAGATCCGGCAGGAGGACCTGCGGGTCGACGTGTTCCGCTCCGGCGGCCCCGGCGGACAGAGCGTGAACACGACCGACTCGGCGGTGCGGCTCACTCACCTGCCCACCGGGATGGTGGTCATCTGCCAGGACGAGAAGAGCCAGCACAAGAACAAGGCCAAAGCCCTGCGCGTGCTGCGCGCGCGGCTGTACGAGGCCGAGGAGCAGCGCAAGCAGGCCGAGCGCGCCCAGGCGCGCCGCTCGCAGGTCGGCAGCGGCGACCGCTCGGAGCGGATCCGGACCTACAACTTCCCGCAGAACCGCGTCACCGACCACCGCGTCAACCTGACGCTCTACCGCCTCGATTCCATCGTCGAGGGAGACCTGGCGGAGATCATCGAGGCGCTCAAGGACAGCGCGCGGGAGCAGGCGTTGAGGTCATGACCGTCCGCGAGGCCCTGCTGCAGGGACACCGCCGGCTCGCCGACTGCGGAGTGGAAACTCCGCAGCTCGACGCTTCGCTCCTGCTCGCAGAGGCCCTGGGGGTCGGCGGCCGCGAGCAGCTGCTCGCCCGCTTGCCCGACGGCGTCGACGAGGCGGCCCTCGGCCGCTACCGAGACCTCCTGGCCAGGCGCGCGCAGGGCGCGCCGGTGTCCTACATCCGGGGCCGCAAGGAGTTCTACAGCCTGGAGTTCGCCGTGGGTCCGGGGGTGCTCGTGCCCCGCCCCGAGACCGAGCTGCTGGTCGAGCGCGCCCTCGCGCTGGCTGCGCCCTGCGCGCGCCTGCACGACGCCTGCAGCGGCAGCGGATGCGTGGCCGTGGCGGTGAGCCGCGCACGGCCGGACCTCGACGTCAGCGCGTCGGACGTTTCGACCGAGGCGGCCGCCTTTTTCGGGATCAACTGCCGCCGCCTCCTCGGCCGCAGCCTTCATTTTGTCCTTTCGGATCTCCTCGGTTCGGTGACGGGGCCCTTCGACCTGATCACCGCCAACCCGCCCTACCTGCGCGACGCCGAGGTCCGCGCGATGAAGGCCCGCGGCTGGCCCGAGCCCGCTCTGGCGCTGGCCGGCGGCCCCGACGGCCTCTCTGTGGCCCGCAGGCTGCTGCCCCAGGCCCGCAGCCGCCTCGCGGCCGGCGGCTGGCTGCTGCTCGAGGCCGACCCCTGGCAGATGGATGCGCTCGAAGGCAGCCTCCTGGAGCAGGGCTTCGGGGACCCGCGGCGCCTGCGCGACCTCGCCGGCGCCGAGCGCGTGATCGAGGCGAGGAGGCTCGCGTGAGCGCCGATCCGGCCCAGTGGAGCGCGCTGCTCGAGCCCTACGCCGAAGCCGACCGGCGGCGCATCGGCGAGGCGGCCTGCTGGGCCGCCATGCTCCACGAGGGCCAGAAGCGCGAGAGCGGCGAGCCGTACATCAGCCACCCGCTGCAGGTGGCCTCGGTGCTGGTCGGACTGCGGCTCGACGCCTCGGCTGTGGCGGCCGCCCTTCTTCATGACGTGCTCGAGGACACGGTCGCCACCTTTGACCAAGTCAGGGAGCGGTTCGGCGACGAGGTGGCTCTCCTCGTCGAAGGGGTGACCAAGATCGCCCGCGTGGGGCCGCAGGGCAGGCACGTGCAGAGCGCCGAGACGATCCGCAAGATCCTGTTCGCCATGGTCAAGGACATCCGCGTGATCCTGATCAAGCTCGCGGACAAGCTCCACAACATGCGCACCCTCGAGTACCTGGCGAGCGAGCGGGCCCGGGAGACGGCCGAGGAGTGCCTGGAGATCTACGCCCCCCTGGCCGGCAGGATGGGCATCTTCTCGATCAAGGACGAGCTGGAGGATCTGGCGCTCAAGGCCCTCAACCCACGGGCCTACGAGCAGATCAGCCGGTTCGTGTCCGAGCGCAAGGGCGAGCGCGACGGAGCCCTCGACCGCGTCACTCGCGAGGTGCACGAGGCGGCGGCCCGCGAGGGGATCGAGGTGCAGGTCAAGACCAGGACCAAGCACTTCTACTCGGTCTACCACAAGATGAAGCGGCGCAACGTGCCGCTCGACGAGATCTACGACCTGCTCGGCATCCGGATCCTGTGCCCGACCCCGGCCGACTGCTACAGCCTCCTCGGCCTCGTGCACAAGCTGTGGCGGCCGATCGCGGGCCGCTTCAAGGACTACATCGCCATGCCCAAGGCGAACCGCTACCAGAGCCTGCACACCGTCGTCATGGGCTTCGATGGACGCCTGATGGAGTTCCAGATCCGCACCTACGAGATGGACGAGGTGGCGGAGTACGGGGTGGCGGCGCACTGGCTGTACAAGCGGGGCGGCACGGCGAGGCCGCAGGACCTGGCGATCATCAACAAGCTGCGCTCGTGGGACCCGGCCGCGTCGCAGGACTTTCTCGAGGAGATCAAGGGCGAGCTGCTCAAGGACTCGATCTACGTCTTTACCCCGCGCGGGGACGTCGTGGAGCTGCCGGTGGGCGCCACGCCGATCGACTTTGCCTACACGATCCACACCGAAGTGGGGCACCACACCCAGGGCGCCCGCGTCGACGGACGCATCTGGCCGCTGAAGAAGCCGCTGCGCAACACCCAGGTCGTGGAGGTGATCACCGCGCCCGCGGCGCACCCGCACGAGTCCTGGCTCGGCCAGTGCAAGACCCACAGGGCCCGGGCCAAGGTGCGCCAGTGGCTCAACCAGCACGCGCCGCCGCCGCCCGAGCGCGAGGCCGCGGTCAGGCCCGACGGGGCCGCGGCCGCCGGCGCCGCGCCCCCGGCCGCGGTGAGCCCCGCCTCGGCACCTGGCGGCCTGGAGGTCCTCGACCGCTCGCGGGTCGGCATCCGCATCGGCAAGGAGCGCAACATCCTCATCAGCTTCGCCGGGTGCTGCGCGCCGACCCCGGGCGACCCGATCGTCGGATACGTCTCGCGCGGACGGGGGATCATCGTGCACCGCCGCGACTGCCGCAACATCCCGTTCATCCCCGATTTCGACGTGCGCGGCATCGCGGTCGACTGGGAGACGACCTCGCCGCTGCCGACGCGCCGCTTCCGAGTCACGGCGCGCGAGGCGCCGAACATCTTTGCCGAGATCGAGGGCGCGATCCGCAAGTTCCAGGGCCACCTGATCGCGGGCAAGCTCTCGCGCGGCGAGGGCCAGGCCCTCACCGGCTACTTCACGATCGAGATCGAGGACCAGGAGAAGTACCGCCAGGTGCTCAAGAGCCTGCGGACCATCCCTTCGATCGTGAACATCCAGCCGCTGGCCGACGATTGAGCGGCGCCGAGGCTATCGGCCCAGGGCGTGGTGCGGCAGCTCCTCAAGGACCGCGCGCGCGAAGCCCGGAAGGACCCGCGGCGGCTCGAAGGCGACGCCGAAGTACAGCGAGAACAGCTCGTCCCTTCCCGCGAACGACTGCGACGCATCGGCGTTGGCGAAGAACGACGCGAGCACGAGCGGCTCGCCGCCGACCCGAAGGACGCGCAGGCGCATGCTCTCGCGCGGAGGCTCCTTGAGCGGAGGGAAGCCGGCCGCCAGTCCTCCCTCCTCGTCTTCGAACCAGAACAGGCTTCCCGCGAGGCACACCGGCGGCGCGTCCTCCGTGACGCGCACCCGGTAGGGGGCTTCGCCCCGGCTGAAGACGTGCACCGCGAGGCCGCCCGGGGGCACCCGGGCCGCGGCGAGCTCCAGCGGAGTCACCTGTTCGAGTCCGCGGCGCGCGGGATAGCGGACGCGGCCGCTCACCAGCAGCAGAGGGCAGTCCTCGACGAAGAAGTACTCGAGCGTGAGGCTGGCCGGGTCTCCCGCCAGGCGGCAGAGGGTGCGCAGGCCGCGCAGCCGCTCGGCCTCGAGGGCGTAGGCGGCCACGACCTCGAACGGGCGCGGCCTTGTCGAGGCGCCGGCGTACGAGCGGGCGGCGGCGGCGGGGGTCACCTGGCGGCCGTTCCACGAAAAGCCGCCGAGCCGGCCGGAGTCGAAGTGCGCGCTCAGGGCGCCGTCCGACAGCGAGATCGCCCCCATCATCTCGGCGGTGTTCTTCCGCCTCGCGGCCGGGAACACATCGACGGAACGCGGCGGCCCCGCGACGCTGCTCAGGCCGGCGAGCACCCGCAGCACGCTGGAGGTCTCGTCGCTGGCCTGCCTGCGGGTGCGAATCGAGCTCACGCTCGACGCCCGGTCGCGGAACCCCGGATCGCTGCTCCACCCGGACGCGGCCGGCGCCTCCCCGGGCGGAAGCTCCAGCGGCTCGTCGAGGGGGGCGAAGGAGAGGCGGGTGCGGCTGGCGAGCCTGGCCAGCAGCGAGCGCAGCGCCGCCTGGTCGCGAGCGTCCGCCCGCACGCACAGCAGGCCGCCGGTGCGCGCCAGCAGGCGGCCGACCGGCTCCGCGGCCGCAGCCCGGACTCCGTGGCTGTAGAGGACCTGCAGCGGCACGCCCTCGACGAGCATCTGCGCGCCCAAGGACCAGCCGCCGGCGGCCGGCACGACCATGCGCCTCAGGCCCTTGGTCGCGTACAGCCACAGCGCCTCGGGGCGCAGGAGATCCGCGGCAGCGGGCGCGAACACCCCAGGCAGCGGCCGAAAGCTCCGGCCCTGGTCGCCGGGAGGGTGCAGCCCCCAGTCGACCTCGCGCCTGAGCTCCTCGAGCTGCAGCGCGGGGTGGGGCGCGCCCGCGTAGCCCAGGGCCACGAGGCGGTCGAGCGGCCGCCGCTGCTCCAGTTCCTCGAGAAAGGCGCGCCACGCCGGCCCGTCGGAGCCGGAGAGCGCGCACGAAGGCAGGTTCCAGTGTAGCGGGGCTTCGGGCAGGGCAGCGATCAGCGCCGACAGCGACGCAGGGGGCGTCCGGCCATCGGGCCGCACCAGGAGGAAGACGCGGAGTTGCTTCTTGCCCATAGCGGAAGCCGAGTCACGGCGACTGTAGCACGGTGCCCGCGGGGTGTCAAACACGAGCTGCGCGGCGGGCGCAGCCTGCGCAAAAGGGCCCGAGGCCACTTGAATCGCGTGTAAAGAATTGTTATCTTCGCCCGGAAAGCGCTCTGCGCTTTCGTTTTACCCATAATACAGCTACGCCAAGAGGAAAGGGAGTTGTCAGATGGCCAAGCAACTGCGCTTCGATGAGTCCGCCCGCAAAGGACTGCTGGCCGGCGTCGACAAGATGGCGACCGCCGTCAAGGTCACGCTGGGCCCCAAGGGACGCAACGTCGTCCTGGACAAGAAGTTCGGCGCGCCGACCGTCACCAACGACGGCGTGACGATCGCCAAGGAGATCGAGCTCGACGATCCGTACGAGAACATGGGCGCCCAGCTGCTCAAAGAGGTGGCGACCAAGACCAACGACATCGCCGGCGACGGCACCACGACCGCGACGGTGCTCGCCTATTCGATGATCCGCGAGGGGCTGCGCAGCGTGGCCGCCGGCATCAACCCGATGGAGATCAAGCGGGGCATCGCCAAGGCGGTCGAAGTGGCGGTCGAGGACATCAAGAAGCTCGCCAAGGACATCAAGGACAAGCACGAGATCGCCCAGGTGGCCGCCATCTCGGCGAACAACGACATCGAGATCGGCAACCTCATCGCCGACGCGATGGAGAAGGTGGGCAAGGACGGCGTCATCACCGTCGAAGAGTCCAAGAGCATGGATACCCAGCTGGAGGTCGTCGAGGGGATGCAGTTCGACCGCGGCTACGTCTCGCCGTACTTCGCCAACAACCGCGAGTCCATGACCGCCGTCCTGGAGAACCCCTACATCCTGATCCACGACAAGAAGATCTCGGCGATGAAGGACCTGCTGCCGCTGCTGGAGAAGATCGCGCAGAGCGGCAAGCCGCTGCTGCTCATAGCGGAGGACATCGAGGGCGAGGCGCTGGCCACCCTGGTGGTCAACACGCTGCGCGGCACCCTGGCCTCGTGCGCGGTCAAGGCGCCGGGCTTCGGCGACCGCCGCAAGGCCATGCTCGAGGACATCGCGATCCTCACCGGCGGCGAGGTCGTCGCCGAAGAGCTCGGACTGAAGCTCGAGAACACCGAGCTCAAGCAGCTCGGCCGCGCCAAGCAGGTCAAGGTCGACAAGGAGAACACCACCATCATCGAGGGCTCGGGCACCCAGAAGGACATCAAGGACCGCATCGCGCAGATCAAGAGCCAGATCGAGGAGACCACCTCGGACTATGACCGCGAGAAGCTGCAGGAGCGCCTGGCCAAGCTCGCCGGAGGCGTGGCGGTGATCAACGTGGGCGCCGCGACCGAGGTCGAGCTCAAGGAAAAGAAGCACCGCGTCGAGGACGCCCTGTCGGCCACCCGCGCGGCGATCGAAGAAGGCATTGTGCCCGGCGGCGGCGTCGCCCTCATCCAGGCGGTCAAGTCCCTGGACAAGGCGGTCGACACCCTGGGGCTCACGGCGGACGAGAAAGTCGGCTACCAGATTGTCAGGCGCGCACTCGAGGAGCCGATCCGCCAGATCGCGATCAACGCGGGCGTCGACGGCTCGATCGTGGCCGAGCGCGCCAAGGGCGAGAAGAAGGGCGTCGGCTTCAACGCGGCCTCGATGCAGTGGGCCAGCATGATCGACGACGGCATCATCGATCCGGCCAAGGTCACGCGCTCGGCCCTGCAGAACGCCGCTTCGATCGCCGGCATGCTGCTGACCACCGAATGCGCCGTCACCGACATCCCGGAAAAGAAGGAAGCACCGGCCGGACCTCCGGGCGGCGGCATGGGCGGGATGGGCGGCATGGGCGGCATGGGCGGCATGATGTAGCGGACGCGCCCGCAGGAAACGGGGAACCCCTCGGGGTTCCCCGCTTTGTCTGGGGAGGAGCCATGAAGCGCGAGGACTTCGTGTTCACCGTCGGCTTCGATGGCGCGACGTCGGTCGTCGACGGCGCGGCCAGGCGGCGCCACGGGCGCGCTTCGGTCGACGAGCTGCTGGAGGCGGGGCTGTATCGTCCCGCCGCCTGCGCCGCTCTCTGGGACGGCGACGAGGCGGCGATCGGCCGGGTGATCGAGACCGTCAACCGGATGTCGGGCAGCAGCCTGCGAGGCCGGGAAGACCTGATCCGCCTGTTCGGAGTGCCGATGCAGGCTCTCGGCGGCTCCGACGGGAACGGCCCGCCGATCAAGGTTCAGGTGATCTGAGGCGGGCGGCCGCGGCGCGCGCCGCCGCTGCCGCCGCTCCAAGGTTGACGTCGCACGCGCCTCCGTGCTACGTTATCCGCGCATTTCTCGAAGCATGGAGGAATCCTTGTCCCAATTCATGCCCTTGCTCCAGGATCAGGGGGCGCAGCTCGTCAGTATGCTCATTCCCTTCGGGCTGATTATCCTGGTGTTCTATTTCCTCATCATTCGGCCCCAGAACAAGAAGCAGAAAGAGACGCAGGCGATGCTCGCGTCGGTCAAGAAGAACGATCGGGTCGTGACCATCGGCGGAATCCGCGGCACGGTGCAGGCGGTCAGAGACGACGCGGTCGTGCTCAAGGTCGACGACGAGGTCAAGATCGAGTTCAACAAGAGCGCGATCGCTTCGGTGATCCGACCCCAGGCATCGAAGAACGGTTCCAAGGAAGCGGCCGGCGAATCCGGGTCGAGCGGTTCAGCAGACGCTTCCAAGAACATCAACTAGCCGCCCGTCCGTTCCTCCTGCCCGAGTTCTGCCTCACGGAGTGTATTCATGAGCAAGCGATTGCGGTTTGTCCTGGTGCTGGCGATGATGGGCGTCGCCGTGGCGTTCTTGATGCCGAGCATCCGGTGGTACGCGTTCATCTCGCCGGAACAGAAGCAGCTCGCCACGGGCAGCCGCTTCGAGATCCGGGAATGGGCCCTGCGCCACGCCTCCGACAAGGTCAGGGAGATCAAGAGCCTGATCGCCAAAGACCCGGCCACTCCGCTGCCGGACGACCTGCTCTTTCTCACTCCCAAGATCAAGGAGCGCTACCGCGTCGAGCAGAAGAGCTTTCCCAAGGTGTGGACGGTCAAGGACATCGCCGACACCTACCAGGAAGCCGAGGTCGTCGAGGCCCTGACGACCCGCTATCGTGAGGAGATCGAGGCGGTCAAGGAGACCCGCAGCCGCATCATCACCCTGGGGCTCGATCTGCAGGGCGGGATGCGGGTCAGCCTGCGGGCCGACTTTCCCGCCCTGGAGGAGATCAAGGGCCACGCCCTCAGCACGCAGGAGCGCGACGACGCGGTGCGCGGCGTGCTCGAGGTCCTGACCAACCGCATCGACCAGTTCGGCGTGAGCGAGCCCGTGATCCGCCGCGAGGGCGGGGCCAACAGCGACCGCATCCTCGTCGAGATGCCGGGCGCCGCGGACCCCGAGCGCATCCGCCGCGTGATCGTCGGCAAGGGGCGCCTGGCGTTCCACATCGTCGACCAGGAGGCCCTGGCCAGGTTCATCCAGTTCCAGCAGGCCAATCCCGGGCCGTACCTCGCCCCGGACGGCACCACGATCGCCAACCCGGCGCTCAAGACGCTGCTCGGCGACGAGGTCGTGCTGCGCAGGGTGGTGGAAAAGGACAGCTTCGGCATCGACCAGCCGATCGGCTACACCGTGCTCACGGCCAGGCCCGGTCTCGATGGCGAGCGCGTCCAGGAGGCCTTTGTTCGCATGGACCCCCTCACCAACCGTCCCGAGGTGATCTTTAGGCTCGACGGCGCGGGCGGCGAGGTCTTCTACAAGCTCACCAGCGAGAACCGCGGCAAGGTCATGGCCGTGGTCCTGGACAACAACGTGAAGGCCCAGGCCACGATCCAGGACGCGATCCGGCAGGACGTGCGGGTGACCGGGTTCAGCACCGCCGAGGCGACCGACCTCGCCCTCGTGCTCAAGACCGGCGCGCTGCCCGTGCCCGTAGACATCCACAGCCAGGAGGCCGTCGGCGCGTCGCTCGGCGAGGACTCGATCCGCCAGGGGCGGAATGCGATCCTGGTCGCCGTCGCGCTGGTGGTCGCCTTCATGATCATCTACTACCGGGGCCCGGGGATCATCGCCAGCTTCGCGATGCTGGTGAACATGTTCCTCATGGTCGCGGTGCTTTCGATGTTCAACTTCACCCTCACGCTTCCCGGCATCGCCGGCTTCATCCTGAACCTCGGCATGTCCGTGGACGCGAACGTGCTGATCTACGAGCGCATGAAGGACGAGCAGCGGCTCGGAAAGAGCCGGGCGGCCTGCGTCGAGGCCGGGTTCCACAAGGCCCTGGGCGCGATCCTCGACGGGCAGATCACGACGTTCATCGCCGCCCTGTCGCTGGCCCAGTTCGGAAGCGGGCCCATCCAGGGCTTCGCCGTGGTGCTGGCGGTCGGCATCGTGACCACCCTGATCGCCTCCCTCTTCGTGTCGCGGCTCATCTTCGACTTCATCACGGACGTGTTCAAGGCGACCAAGCTGCGGATTTCCTGGAGGCACGCGCAATGAAAAACGTCATCCGGTTCACGCGTGTCCGCAGGTGGATGTACGCGCTGTCGCTGGCGTGCATCGTCGCAGGCCTCGTCGCCACCGCCCTGCGGGGCGGCTTCAACTGGAGCGTGGATTTCACCGGCGGCGTGAGCAAGGACTTCCAAGTGGCCCCCCGCGCGCTGACGCTCCGCTACGAGGGCCAGGGCCGGGCGCTGGTGTCGCTGGCGGGCGACGTGCTGTCGCTGCGGCTCTCCCTTCCGGCCGCCGACGAGAAGAACATGGAGTTCCCGCTGCGCAACTACCCGCGCATCGGCGACGTGGCGGCCGCGCTGCGGATGATCGACGGTGTGCGCGTGGAGGCGGCGCAGGGAGTCGAGGCTCTGCCTTCGGAACTGCTCATACCCCTGAGCTTTCCCGCCGATCTCGGTGGAGCGGGCGCGAACCTCGACCGGGTGCTCGCCGAAGGCGAAGAGGCGGCGGCTTCGATCCAGGCCGTGCGGCAGGCGCTGGCCGAGCTCGGCGACTTCAGCCTCCAGACGGTCGGCCGGCCAAGGGAGCAGGCCTTTGTGATCAAGCTGGCGGCGGTGCGCGAAGAAGGAAGCACCGAGTACCTCGCGCGCGTCGACCGCATCATCAGCGAGAGCCTGGGCGCCCGCTTCCCGGGCTCGGACGTGCTGCTGCGGCAGACCAGCTTTGTCGGCGCCATGTTCTCGGCCGATCTGGTCAAGGCAGCCTTCTGGAGCATCCTCGTCGCCCTCATCCTGATCATGATCTACGCCAGCGTGCGCTTCCGGTTCGTCTACGCTGCTGCCGCCGTTCTCGCCCTGGTGCACGACGCCTTGTTCATGGTGGCGGCGGTCGGGGCGTTCGGCATCGAGTTCACGGCGGCTACGGTCGCCGCGCTGCTCACCATCATCGGGTATTCGATCAACGACACGATCGTGGTCTTTGACCGCGTCCGCGAGAACTTCGGCCTGATGCCTCACGCCGACCGGGCGCTGGTGATCGACACGAGCGTCACCCAGACGCTCGGCCGCACGATCATCACCAACCTGACGGCGCAGATCGCCGTGCTTACGATCTTCATCATCAGCACGGGCACCATCCGCGACTTCGCCATCGTGATGACCATCGGCATGGTCGTGGGCACCTATTCCTCGATCTTCATCGCGGCCCCGCTTGTGCTCGGCTGGCAGAATCTGGTGGACAAGCGGCGCAAGGCGCGCGAGGCCGGGCCCAGGGGCGCGCGGGCGGCATCACAGGCGGGCGAGGCCGCGCGGGCATAGACGGAGGACGCGATGGACATCAAGGCGCTCGAGGCGGTGGCGCTCTCGGTTCGCTCGCTTTCGATGGACGCCGTGCAGGCGGCGCGGTCGGGGCACCCGGGACTGCCGATGGGCATGGCCGAGCTCGGGGCCCTGGTGTACGGCGAGGTGCTCAGCCACGATCCGTCGGCGCCGCACTGGCCCAACCGCGACCGGTTCGTCCTGTCGGCCGGACACGGCTCGATGCTGCTGTACTCGCTGCTGCACCTGGCGGGCTACGACCTGCCGCTCGAGGAGCTGAAGCGCTTCAGGCAGCTGGGCTCGCGCACCCCCGGCCATCCGGAGTACGGGATCGTGCCCGGCGTCGAGACGACCACCGGTCCTCTCGGCCAGGGCGTGGGCAACGCGGTCGGGATGGCCATCGCCGAGCGGATGCTGGCCGCGCGATTCAACACCCCCAGGCACGCCGTGGTCGACCACTACACCTACGCCCTGGCCGGTGAGGGCTGCATGATGGAGGGGGTGAGCGCGGAGGCGGCTTCGCTCGCCGGGCACCTCGGCCTCGGCAGGCTCATCGTGTTCTACGACTCCAACCGGATCACCATCGAGGGTTCGACTGACCTGGCCTTTACCGAGGACGTGGCCGCGCGCTTCCGGGCCTACAACTGGCACGTCCAGGCCGGGGACGCCTACGACTTCGAGGCGCTCGCCCGCATGGTGGAGGCCGCCAGGGCCGAAGCGGACCGTCCGAGCCTCATCGTGCTCAAGAGCGTCATTGCCAGGGGCTCGCCGCACAAGGCCGGCAGCGCCGAGGCGCACGGAGCGCCGCTCGGCGATGAGGAGGTCAGGGCCACGCGCAAGGCGATCGGCATCCCGCAGGACGCTGCGTTCTACATCGCGCCTGCGGCGGCCGAGTACTTCGCGGCGCGGCGCAGGAGCTGGGAAAAGAAGCGGCGCGACTGGGAGCGGCTGTTCGCGGACTGGTCGCAGGCGAATCCCGAGCTGGCGCGGGAGTGGGAACAGCGGTTCGCCGCTCCCCGGATCGACGTCAAGGACCTGCCGAGGTTCGAGGTCGGCTCGAAAGTGGCGACCCGCAACGCCAGCGGAAAGGTACTCAACGCCCTGGCCAGGCTCGTGCCTGCTCTCGTGGGCGGCTCGGCCGACCTCGAGCCGTCGAACAAGAGCGCGGTGAGCGGGGCCCCCGACTTCCAGAAGGGCGCCTGGGGCGGTCGGAACATGCACTTCGGCGTGCGCGAGCACGCGATGGGCGCTGTCCTCAACGGCATGGCGCTCCACGGCGGCGTTCGCCCCTACGGAGCGACCTTCCTCGTGTTCGTGGACTACATGAGAGCCGCGGTGAGGCTGGCCGCGCTCATGCGGCTGCCGGTCGTGTACATCCTCACCCACGACTCGATCTACGTGGGCGAGGACGGGCCGACGCACCAGCCGGTCGAGCAGATCGCCAGCCTGCGGGTGATCCCCAACGTCGTCGTGCTTCGGCCCGCCGACGCCGAGGAGACCGCGATGGCGTGGAAGATGGCCCTGGAGCGCACCGACGGCCCGACCGTCCTGGCTCTCACGCGCCAGGACCTCGTTGTGCTGCCGCGGCCGAGCGAAGAGTGGCGGTCTACGATCACGCGCGGGGCCTGCGTCGTGCGCGAGTCCAAGGGAGCGCCCCGGCTCGTGATCGTGGCAACAGGCAGCGAAGTCGAGCTGGCGGTGAGGGCGGCGGAGAAGCTCGCCGACCCCGGCATCCGCGTGGTGTCGATGATCTCGCGCGAGCTGTTCCAGAAGCAGGACGAGGGCTTCAGGCAGAGCCTGCTGCCGCAGGGCGCGAAGCGCCTGGTGATCGAAGCGGGTGCGAGCTCGGGGTGGGAGGGCATCGCCGGCGAAGGCGGGAGAATCCTGTCGATCGATCGTTTCGGCGAATCGGGCCCCGCCAAGGATGTGGCGCGGGCCTTCGGACTCACCGAGGAAAACGTGGTCTCGGAGATCCGCAAGCTCGGATAGGCTCCCGGTCGGCCCGCCTCCCGCCTCGGCAGGCCGCCGCAGATTGAAGGCGCGACGACCCCGTGTTAGGATGAGCGCAGCCTCATCCAGGACAGGGGACCGGGTTTGAACAACAGGATCGTGTTCACCGGGGGCGGCACTGCCGGCCACGTCTACCCGGCGTTGGCCGTCATCAGCGCTCTTGGGCCCGGCTTCGACGTGAGCTGGATCGGCTCGCGCAGCGGCATGGAGCGCAGGCTCGTCAGCGAAGCGGGCATCCGCTACCACGCGATTCCGGCCGGAAAGTGGCGGCGGTACCTGTCGGCCGCCAACCTCGCCGACGTGCTGCGGGTGCTCGCCGGCATCTTCGCGGCGATGGTGGTCCTGGCGCGCGAGCGACCGGCGCTGCTGTTCTCCAAGGGAGGCTACGTCACCGTGCCGCCGGTGATCGCGGCCCGTCTTCTGGGGATCCCGGTGATCACCCACGAATCGGACACCGACCCCGGGCTCGCCACCCGCATCAACTCCCGCTTCGCCGACCTCGTTCTCACGTCGTTCCCCGAGACCGCCGCCTGGTTCCGGGCTCAGTTGAGGGAGCGCGTCGTCACGACGGGCAACCCGGTGCGGGAGCGCTTCTTCCGCGCCGACGCCGCCGCGGGCAGGGCCGCGCTCGGGGCGCCGGGCGGCACGCCGATCCTGCTCGTGCTCGGTGGCAGCCTCGGCAGCGAGAGCGTGAACCGCCTCGTGCGTTCGGCGCTGCCGCGCCTCGCCGAACGCTGCATCGTGGTGCACCAGACCGGCGCCCGGGATTTCGTTCCCTCCGGCGCCGGCAGCCGCTACCGGCCGGTAGCCTTTGTGGGCGAGGAGCTGCCCGATCTGATGGCCGCCGCCGACCTCGTGGTGGCTCGCGCCGGCGCCAACACCCTCGCCGAGCTCGCCGCCTGCGGCACACCCGCGCTGCTGCTGCCGCTGGACCTCTCCGGCAGCCGGGGTGACCAGATACGCAACGCCGCCTACTTCGCCGCCAGGGGGGCCGCGGAGGTCTTCGGCGACGGCGGGCCGCAGGATTTCGCCGACGCCGTGATCGGCCTGCTCGAGGACTCCGAGCGCCGTGCGTCCATGGCTGCCGCGATGCGACGGCTGGCGGCGCCCGAGGCGGCCGCGCGCGTGGCCTCGGTGCTGAGCGAGCGCGCGCGATGAGCTTTGCCGCTCTTGACGTGGCGCTGAGCCTGGTCATTGGGACGCTGGCCGTCCGCGGGCTGCTGCGCGGCTTTGTCGGCGAAGCGTTCGCCGTGGCGGCGGTGACGCTGGGGACCCTCGCGGCGGTTCTGCTCGGCGGACGAATGGCGGCCACCGTCGAGCGCCTGCTGGGGCCGTCGATCTGGAGCGGTGTCCTCGCCTCTCTTGTGCTGTTCGTGGTGGTGTATCTCCTGGTGACGCTTCTAGGCGCCGGCCTGCGGCGCGGCGTCGAGAGCCTCTCCCTCGAGCAGCTCGACCGCGCGCTCGGCCTGCTGCTGGGCGCGTTCGAGGGGCTGTTGGTAGTGGCCGGACTCCTGGTTATACTCAAGGTACAGCCCCTGCTCGACGCCGGCGCTCTGCTGCGAACGAGCTTCTACGCCCGGACTCTGCTGCCGTTGCTGGGAGCCACGGCCGAATCCCTGGGCTGGACGATCGGCGTTTGATGTTCGAGAACATCATTGGTCAGAAGGAAACCATAGCCTTGCTCCGCTCGCAGCTGGCCTCCGGGGCCTTTCCCAGGGCCGTGCTGTTCCACGGGCCGGCGTACTCGGCCAAGCTGTCGGCGGCGCTCGAAGCCGCCCGAGGCCTGTGCTGCCTGCGGGGCAGCGCGGAGTGGAGCTGCTCCTGCGCCTCCTGCGAGCGTCATCGCGTCCTCACCCATCCCGACCTGCTGCTGCTCGGCCAGCGCTACTTCGAGGTGGAAATGGCGGCTTCGGCCGAGGTGTTGAGGCGCACCGGGGCGCGCGCGGCCCGATTCCTGTTCGTGCGGGCGGTGCGCAAGCTGCTGAGGCGCTTCGACCCCGCGCTCTGGGACGCCGACAGCGGCGAAGGGCGGAGAGTGCTCGCCCAGGCGGCCGCCGTCGAGGACCTGCTCGAAGAGCTTCCGGGCGAGAACGCGGGACCCGAGCGGCTGCAGAAGGCTGCCGCGGCCGTCATCGAGGCGGCGACCAGGGTGCTCGACAACCTGCCCACGACCGGCATCGCGATCCAGCAGATCCGGCGGCTCGCGCAGTGGGCGCACCTCGCCCCCGGCCTCTCGCGAAAAGTGGCGATCGTGGAGGGCGCCGACGCGATCAACGAGAGCGCGCGCAACGCTCTCCTCAAGCTGCTCGAGGAGCCGCCCGAGGGGGTCACGCTGATCCTGACCACGACGCGGCGAGCCGCCATCATCCCGACGATCGTCTCGCGCCTGCGGCCGTATCCCTTTGCCGAGCGGACCCCCGCCGAGCAGGCAGAGGTGCTGCGCCGCGTGTTCCGCGAAGAGCCCGGCGAGTACCCACGGCTGCGCGACTACTTCCTGGCCTGGCGGGCCCTGAACCCCGAGGCCCTGCGCGCGCTGGCCGGCCGCTTCGTGACGCTCCTGCTCCAGGGCGACGGGGCAGGCGGGAGCCTGCAGGACCTGATCGGCGAGCTGGTGCAGGGGGGGGGCACGGCCGAGGCGTTCTGCGTCTTCTGCGAGGAATTGCTCGGCGAGCTGCAGCGCAGGCTGGCCGACCCGAGCCCCGGCCTGCTGGTGCTGGAAAAGTGGAACGCCCTGGTGCGCGAGGCGGCCGACTATGCCCGCCAGTACAACCCGGGCGCCTCGCTGCAGCTCGAGAGCCTCTACTATCGCATGAGGGCGGTCGCGTGAAGCGTTTCGTGCAGCGGGCGCTCGCCAAGCTGGAAAAGCTCGACCCGCAGAGCGTCCGGCAGCTCATCGAGGCGCTGTCCTCGGAGAACGAGCTGTTCGACATGGTGATGGACTCGATGACCGGCGGAATCGTCGTCCTCGGCCAGGACAATCGCGTCCTGCTGGCCAACAAGGCCTCGGAGCGCCTGCTGCCCCTCGACCACGGCGAGCTGATCGAGCGGCCGGTCTGGGAGGCGATCGCGGACCGCGAGATCGCCGACTTCGTGCGGGACAGGCTCGAGAGGCAGGAGCGGGTCTGCGAGCACGACTTTGCCCTGGAGGAGTCGCCGGCCCGCACGATCTCGATCTCGATCCTGCCGCTGGTGCGCAGGGGCGAGATCCACGGCAGCCTCCTGAGCGTCGAGGACGTCACGGAGCGACGGGGCAGGGAGGCGCGCCTGCGGCGGGCCGAGAGCCTCGCTGCGCTCACGACGCTCACGGCGGGGGTGGCTCACGAGATCAAGAACCCGCTCGCCTCGATCGGGATCCACTTGCAGCTGATGCAGAAGCAGCTCAAGGACACCGACAAGGTGCAGACCGCCGACCTCAAGGCCTACCTCGACATCGTGGGCGAGGAGGTCGACCGTCTGAACATGATCGTGGTCGACTACCTGATGGCCGTGCGCCCGTCAGAGGGTCGCCTCGAGCCCGGCGATCTCAACGAGGTGATCCGGGACATCACCCGGTTCCTGCAGTTCGAGCTGCGGGAGGCCGGCGTGGAGGTGATCGAGGAGTACTCGGAGATCCCCCGCATCGAGCTCGACGTGAAGAGTCTCAAGCAGGCGCTGCTGAACCTGATCAAGAACGCCATCGAGGCGATGCCCAAGGGAGGCACGCTCTGGATCGGGACATCGCGGCGGGGCGAGGAGGTGACGGTCCAGATCCGTGACAGCGGGGTCGGCATTCCCGAAGACATCGTGGGCAAGATCTTCGAGCCGTACTTCACCACCAAGGATTTCTCGTCCGGTCTCGGGCTGACCGTGGTCTACAAGATCATGAAGGAGCACGGCGGCGAAGTCTCGGTGAGCTCGCGCGTCGGCGAGGGGACCACCTTTACGCTCACGTTCCCCGTGCCGCAGCGGGAGCGGCGTCTGCTCGCCTGGGAGGGAGACGACAAAGAATGAAGTTCAACGTCATGGTGGTCGACGACGAGCGCAACATCAGGACCGGCCTCGGCAAGGCGCTCGAGCTCGACGGCTACGAGGTGAGCCTGGCTTCGGACGGCCAGGAGGCGCTCGAGATGATGTCCTCGGCCGAGTTCGACCTGATCATCACCGACCTCAAGATGCCGCGCGTGTCGGGCGAGGAGCTGCTCAAGCGCGTCGTGTCTTCGCATCCCACGATCCCCGTGATCATCCTCACGGGGCACGGCTCGATCGAGAGCGCGGTCAACGCCATGCGCGGCGGCGCCTACGATTTCCTCACCAAGCCGCCGAACCTCGACCACCTCTCGCTCATGGCCAAGCGCGCCCTCGCCAACCGCGAGCTCGTGCTCAGGCACCGGGAGCTGCAGGAGGAGGTGGAGAAGCGCAGCCGCTTTGCCAGCATCATCGGCAAGAGCCCCCAGATGAAGCGCGTGTTCGAGGTGGTGTCGCAGGTGGCGCCCACCCGGGCGTCGGTCCTCATCACCGGCGAGAGCGGCGTCGGCAAGGAGCTGATCGCCGACGCGATCCACTACAACTCGCCGCGCCGGGAAAAGGCCCTCATCAAGGTGCACTGCGCCGCGCTGTCGGAGTCGCTGCTGGAAAGCGAGCTGTTCGGCCACGAGGCCGGGGCGTTTACCGGCGCGGTGTCGCGCAAGCGCGGCCGCTTCGAGCTCGCGCACCTCGGGACTCTGTTTCTCGACGAGATCGGCGAGATCAACCAGACGGTGCAGATCAAGATCCTCCGGGTGCTCCAGGAAAAGACCTTTGAACGGGTCGGCGGCGAGCAGACGATCGAGGTCGACGTGCGCATCATCGCGGCCACCAACAGGAACCTCAAGGAGGAGATCGCGAACGGCAGGTTCCGGGAGGACCTGTTCTACCGGCTGAACGTGGTCAACATCGAGATCCCGCCGCTGCGCGAGCGCCGGGAGGACATCCCGCTGCTCGTGCACCACTTCGTCAAGGAGCTGGCGCGAGAGAACGGCAAGAGCGTCGAGGGAGTCGATCACAAGGCCGCCGCGATCCTGTACAACCATCACTGGCCCGGCAACGTCAGGGAGCTGCGCAACTGCATCGAAAGCGCGATCGTGATGACCAAGGGCAGCTTCGTCACTGAAGAGGATCTGCCGCCGACGGTCCGCGGAGCCTCCGAGGACGACACCATCCGGCTCCCCTCCGGGATCACCCTCGCGGAGGCCGAACGCCAGATCATCGCCCACACCCTCAGCCGCAACCGGGGCAACAAGAGCCGTACGGCCGAGATCCTCGGAATCGGCAGGAAGACCCTTCATCGCAAGATCGAGGACTACCGCCTCGAGCAGACGGAGCGGCCGGCCGAATCCGCGAGGTAGGGGGGACCGGAGCGCGTCCGCGCGGCGCGCCCGGCGGGAAGGGTCTACTTGGGCTTTCTTTTCCCGGCATCAGGCCGGGTCGTCCTGCTCGACCTGTTGCGGTTCATGCCCAGCGAGTAGAAGCCGAGCATGGTGCCCGCCCACACGACGAGGACGAGGTAGGTGTTCGCCTGCTCGGGCAAGATGACCGATGTGATCGCCACCACGCTCAGGTAAAGGCTGAACCCGTAGACAACGGCCAGTATGTGCCGCTCCCCGAGGCCGAGGTCGAGCAGTCTGTGGTGGAGGTGCTCCTTGTCCGGGGAGAACGGGTGGCGGCCGTCCCGCACCCGGCGGACGATGGCGGCCATCGTATCCATGACCGGTATGATGAGCAGAGTGAGGGGAATGATGAGGCTTCCGACGGTCGCCATGCGCGAGATCCCCATGAGGGCGATCGTGGCCAGCGTGAAACCCAGGAAATAGGCCCCCGAATCACCCATGAAGATGCTGGCCGGCGGAAGGTTGTAGACCAGAAAGGCCGCGCCCGCTCCTCCGAGGGCGAGCGCCAGCAGGGCCGCCTCGTCGCGGCCCTGGATCAGCGCCACCACCCCCATCGTGAGAGCCGCGAAGGTGCTGATGCCTCCTGCCAGGCCATCCATGCCGTCGATCAGGTTGATCGCATTCGCAATGCCGATGATCCAGAGCACGGTGATCGGGTAGCTTGCCAGGCCCAGCGACAACCTGCCGATGTACGGCAGGTTGATCGACCTGACGGCGAACCCGCCCGTGGTCACCAGCGCCGCTGCGGCGATCTGGATGAGCAGCTTCAGCGGCGCGCGCAGGCTGCTGAAATCGTCTGCGAGGCCCATCCCGTGGATCAGCGCCATGCCGGCGAGAATCGCCAGGAATCGCGGTTCGAGGACGCCCCGTTGCGCTCCGCCGCTGGCGGCCCAGGCGATCGCCGACACGAGGCCGGTGGAGACGACGAACGACAGGAACATGCCCACGCCGCCGAGGCGCGGCACGAGCCTGGTGTGGATCTTGCGGTGGTTCGGTTCGTCGTACCACCGAAAACGGTGGGCGAGGCTCGTGATCAGCGGGGTGAGCCCGACATTTATCACGAACGCGATGGCCCCTGCAAGCAGGGCGCTCTGCCAGTTGCGCATGGGGGTCAAGCCGGACTTTAGCACTGGCGGCCGCGTTTCTACAAGGCCCGTGAGCGTTCTCGTTCTGCGGGTCTGTTCCGGCGGCGTGAGGCCGTTCCGCGGAAAACCCACACGCCCGCAGGCGCCGTGGTGCGCAGCCAGGTCGGGTTGACTGCGGCGAGCCGGCTCGGCTACCGTCGCGGGGAGAGCATCAGGCAACAGGAGGGCCTATGGAGCCACTGACCCGCCGCGGAGCGGGCGTATCGGCGCGGCTGCCGGTGAGGATCGTGCAGTTCGGCGAAGGCAACTTCCTGCGGGCCTTCGCCGACTGGATGATAGACGTCATGAACGAGCGGCTCGGCTGCGGCTACGGAGTGGCGGTGGTGCAGCCGATCGAGAGCGGCACCGCTGCGGTGCTGGAGCGGCAGGAGGGCCTCTACACCACGCTGCTCGCGGGCACCCGCGCAGGTGCGCCCTTCGAGCAGCGGCGCCTCATCAGCTGCGTGAGCCGCGCCCTGAGCCCCTACGAGGACTTCGAGGCCTTTCTGCGGCTCGCCGAGGAGCCGGCGCTCAAGCTCTGCGTCTCCAACACGACCGAGGCCGGCATCGCGTTCGACGAGGCCGATCGGCCCGGCGACGGAGCGCGCACCTCGTTCCCCGCAAAGGTGACGCTGTTCCTCCACCGCAGGTACCAGGCCCTCGGAGGCGCGCCGGGTGCGGGGCTGGTTTTTCTGCCGTGCGAGCTCATCGATCGCAACGGCGCGACGCTCAGGGAGACCGTGCTGCGCTACGCCGATCACTGGCGGCTCGACAGGGGGTTTCGCGCCTGGGTCGAGGCCGAGAACACCTTCTGCAACACCCTCGTCGATCGAATCGTGGCCGGCTACCCTCACGAGCGGGCGGCCGGTCTGTGGGCGGAGCTCGGCTACCGCGACGAGCTCCTCGTCCTCGGGGAGAGCTTCCACGTCTGGGTGATCGAGGGGCCGGCCGCGGTGCGCGAGCTGTTCCCGGCCGACCGGGCGGGGCTCAACGTGGTCTTCGCGGAGAACGTCGCCCCCTACCGCGAGCGCAAGGTGCGCATCCTCAACGGTGTGCAGACGGCCATGACACCGGTCGCCTATCTGTGCGGCCTGGAGACCACGCGGCAGGCGGTGACGCACCCGGTCGTCGGCGCCTACGTGCGCCGCCTCGTCGAGGGCGAGATACTGCCGACCGTACCCGCGTCGTGCGGCGACTGCCGTCAGTACGCCGAGGATGTGATCGAGCGGCAGCGCAATCCCGCGATCAACCACAGGCTCGCGGCGATCTCGCTGAACTCGATGTCCAAGTGGAGGACGCGCGTGCTGCCGACGGTCAGCGACTTCCTGGATCGCGAGAAGCGGCTGCCCGAGGCCGCGGTGTTCTCGCTCGCCGCCCTCGTCGTCTTCTACCGAGGCAGCCGCAACGGAGAGCGCATCGCTCTGGCCGACGACGGGCCGATCATCGAGCTTTACCGCCGCGGCTGGGAGGCCGTCGGGGCGGGCAGCCTCGATGTCGGCGGCCTGGTCCGACGCGTGCTCGGCTTCGAGCGTCTGTGGGGGCGCGACATGAACCAGGTGCCCGGCCTCGGCGCCCTGGTGAGTCGCCAGGTCGAGAGCATCATCGCCGACGGAATGGAACGGGCCGCCGGCGCCGTGGCCCGCGGCTGACGGCGGCTACCGCGCCTTTTTCTCCTCCAGCTCTTCTATCCGGCGGTAGGAGACGTTGATCTTCTTCGTGATCTCGGTGGCGAGGCGCAGCCGCTCGGGGTCGGCGGCGTTCCTGTCGGGGTGATAGGCGGCGAGCAGGCGCCGATACGACTTGCGGACCTCGTCGAAGGGCGCCCCGAACGGGACCTCGAGGTTCGCGTAGTCCTGGCGAAGCGCCTCCAGCTCCGGGTCGGCCCTCGGCGGCCGCGGGGGCGGCTGCTGCTCCCCTTTGAGGTAGCGGTCGAGCTCCTCCCAGGCCTCCCGGACGTCCGGGTCGACCTGGGCACGCGCCTGCGGCCCGCGGCGTGCGCCCGAGGGGCCGTTGGTGAGGGAGTGCAGGATGTCGCCGAGCCAGTCGAAGAACCTGTCCACGTCGGAGCCAAGAATACCCGAACTGACCGGCGGCTGACAACGCGAAGCCGTTCCTACCGGCCGGGTTCCACGTCCTCGGAGTCGAAGGTGCCCGTGAACACGTACGAGACCGGGCCCGTCACGTACAGGCCCCCCGTCCGCTCTTCCCATTCGACGTACAGATCGCCTCCGCGATTGTGCACCGCGGCCTCCCGGTCGGCGAGGCCTCCGAGGGCTGCCGCCACCAGGGCCGCAGCCGAGGCCGCGGCCGAGCACGGCTCCTCACGGCCCGCCTCGTCGAGGCAGCGCAGCTGCAGCTCCGTGCGGCTGAACACGCGCGTGAACCCCACCCTCACGGGGCCGTCGACCTCCACCGCGAGCCCGCGGGAAACCTCGGCCAGGCCGAATCCGTAGGTCGGCACGAACACCGTCACCTGCGCCCCCTCGACGAACAGCGAGGCGCACGTGAAGGTGGCGTCGCCGACCTCGACGCTGCGGAAGGGGTCGCCCGCGAGGCTCTCGCGGATCTCGGCGCGCGCCAGGTCGCTGGGCACCCCGAGCCCCATCATGATGCTCTGGCTGTCGATGAGGTCCGCCGTGAACGACCGCTGCCCGACGATGATGTCAGCGCCCTCGGCCTCGAGGAGGCCGGCATCGTAGCAGTAGCGGGCAAGGCAGCGCAGGGCGTCGGACGGGAACGGGCTCGGCTCGCCGCTGCGGCCTATGACCTCGGCCCTGGCCTGCGCCCTGCCGGCGCTCAGCAGCACGGCCGCCTCCGCCGCCCCGACGCCGAGCCGCCTGTGCAGCAGCCGGCGGCACATCGCCGGGAAGTGCTCCGGCAGCCGCTGGCGGGTGCCGTCGATGAGGATGATGTCCTTTCCGCAGCTCTGCAGCTTCAGGAATTCGATGATTCCACCGCCTCGACCTCGAAGAACTCCCTGTGGAGCCGGCCCACAGCTTCCTCGGTGCGCTCCTGCGGGACCACGATCGAGAGGTTCGTGTCCGACGAACCGAGCGAGATCAGCC
>CAZKGO010000040.1:0-39953 GCA_964552235.1 uncultured Spirochaetales bacterium
ACTTGGTGGGCGCAGCGAACCCCCGGGGTGCGCCTAGTGGGCGTACGTGAACCGGGGCGCGCGGCGGCCTTTGGGGCGTGGCGGCGCGCCCCGCAAGGTCACTTTCCGATCAGCCGAGCCGCCTTCGCGACATCGGGCAGCTTGAAGACGCAGGACGCCTTTGCCCCGGTCGAGACCGTGCCGTATATCTCCTCGATGTTCACGCCGCCGTCGGCGAGCTTCTTCGCGACCTTGCCGAGCTCGCCGGGCTTGTTGGGCATCGTGACGGTCAGGACCGGCGCCTCCTTTGCGGCGACCCCCATCGTCGCAAGGGCCTTGCGCGCCCTGGCCGGCGAATCGACGGTCAGCATGAACTGCGCGGTGCCCTGCATCGCGTAGGCGCAGATCGATAGCATGTTGACCTTCGCGGCCGCGAGCGCTGCACTCACCTCGGCCAGCAGACCGGGCCTGTCGGGAAACGAGAACGCGAACTGAACCGCTTTGGCTGTGGCTGCCATGGCTTTCTTGCCTCCTGCTCCGTTTCGGGCTGTGGACTAGTATAGTACAAGGGCGCTCGCAGCGCCTCACCGCTCCCGCCTGCGCCTGGGGCCCATTTTCAAGCGCTCCCGTTCCGTGGTAGTCTCCCGCGCAAGTCGGGCACACCCCGGATGTACATGACCGATTCGACCCCGCTCGGGACCCCCCGGCGCGCGCCGCGACGGGACACTTGAAACGCCCCGGATATGGAAGCCTACCGCTGGCTCGGACGCTACCTCGGCAAGCACCTCGCCCTCGTCATCGGCGCCCTGGCGCTGGTGCTGCTGGCGTCGCTGCTGAACATGGTCAACCCCTACGTGACCGGCATCATCGTCGATGCCGTGATCGTGGCGGACAACCCGTCGCTGCTGCCCCGCCTTCTCCTGATCATGATCGCCGCAACCGTGCTCAAATCGGTGGTGCGCTACGCGTTCCAGATGGCGTTCGAGCACGTTTCGCAGGACGTGATCTTCTCGATCAGGCGCGACCTCTACCGTCACCTGAACACTCTGGACTTCACCTACTTCGAGCGGACCAAGACCGGCGACATCATGGCGCGCATGACGGGCGACATGGACGCCGTGCGCCACTACGTCGCGTGGGTCATCTACATGAGCTTCGAGAACGGGACGATCTTCCTGTTCTCGGTCGTGATCCTCTTTGCCATCAACTGGCAGCTCGCGGCGGCGCTCTTTGTCCTCACTCCGGCGGTCGGTTGGTTCGCCCGGAAGCTGGCCGGCACGGTGCGGCCGACCTTCCTGGCGATCCGCGAGCAGTTCTCGCGCCTGAACTCGGTCGTCCAGGAGAATATTGCCGGCAACCGCGTGGTCAAGGCCTTTTCGCGCGAGCGCTTCGAGATTGAGAAGTTCGAGCGCGAGAACGCCGCGTTTCGCGACCGCAACCTCGACTCGGCGGCGGTGTGGGGCCGGTACATCCCCATCATCGACTCGCTCTCGAGCGCGTTCGGGATCGTGACGATGGTGGCAGGCGGCATCTTCGTGATCCGCCGCTGGATCACCCTCGGCGAGCTCGTCACCTTTTCGAGCTTCACCTGGGCCCTCATCAACCCGATGCGCATCGCGGGGTGGCTGGTCAACGACGGGCAGCGCTTCCGCGCTTCCGCCGAGAAGATCATGGGCCTCGCGAAGACGCAGTCGCGCCTGAGGCTGCCAGCGCGGCCGATCGTGCGCAAGATCCGCGGCGAGGTGGAGCTGCGCAACGTCTCGTTCACCTACGGCGACGAGGCGGTGCTCACCGACGTGAGCTTCCGGGCGCCCGCCGGCGCCACCGTCGGCATCATGGGGCCGACCGGCAGCGGCAAATCGACGATCGCGCACCTCGTCTGCCGCTTCTACGACGCGACTTCGGGCCAGGTGCTCGTCGACGGCATCCCGGTTCAGGACTACGACCTGCAGTCGCTGCGCTCGCAGGTCGGCATCGCGATGCAGGACGTGTTCCTGTTCTCGGACACGATCGAAGGCAACATCGCCTACGGCGAGCCGCAGGCGCCGGCCTCCCGCGTCGTCGAGGCCGCGAAGCTGGCCAACGCCGACGACTTTGTCCGCGAGCTGCCCCAAGGCTACGACACCATCGTCGGCGAGCGCGGGGTGGGCCTTTCGGGCGGACAGAGGCAGCGGCTGGCGCTCGCGCGCCTACTGCTCAAGGACCCTCCGGTGGTGATCCTGGACGACACGACCTCGAACGTGGACGTCGAGACCGAGCACGCGATCCAGGAGGCCCTGCGCAGGCTCACGCATGGACGCACCACGTTCATCATCGCCCACCGCATCTCCTCGGTCGAAGACGCCGACGTGATCCTCGTGGTCGTCGACGGCAGGATCGCCGAGCAGGGCACCCACGCCGAGCTCGCGGCGCTCGGGGGCTATTACAGCCAGGTGTACGCGCACCAGAGCGGCCGCGACGCCGTGAGCGGCCGCCGGCCGGCGGCCGGTCTGCCCGTGCCGGCTCAGGCGGGCGACGGCGGCAACGGACGGAGGCGCGCACCCGTGGCAGCGCGACGGTAGCACGCATGGCGCGGAACAAGTACGACATCGACGAGACGCTCGAGGGCCGGTTCAACATCCACCACTTCAGGCGGCTGCTGGCCTACATCCGACCTCAGGCCAGGCAGGCTCTGGCGGCTGTGGCGCTGATGCTGGTGGCCAGCGGCTCGGGACTGCTGGCCCCCTACCTCACCAAGATCGCGCTCGACGAGGCGATCCCGCGCGACGACGTCCGGCTGCTGTTCGCGCTGGCCGCAGTGTTCCTGTCGGCGACCGTGGGCAGCGGCCTGTGCCTCAGGGCGCGCATCCGCATCATGACGCGCATCGGACACGGCGTGATCATGAGCATACGGTCCGACATCTTCGCGCACCTGCAGCGGCTTCCGTTCACCTACTACGACTCGCGGCCCCACGGCAAGATCCTCGTGCGCGTCGTCAACTACGTGAACTCGCTTTCCGACCTTCTTTCCAACGGGCTCATCAACGTCATCACGGACCTGTTCTCGCTGGCGGTGATCATCGCTTTCATGATGAGCATCAACGTGCGCCTCACGGGCATCGCGCTGGCAGGGCTGCCGATCCTGGCCGTGGCCGTGTTCGTCGTGAAGAACAGGCAGCGGCGCACCTGGCAGACGGTCTCGCGCAAGCAGGCCAACATGAACGCCTACCTGCACGAGAGCCTGAGCGGCATCAAGGTCACGCAGTCGTTCGCCCGGGAGCAGGAGAACCTCCGCATCTACACGGGGCTCAACGAAGAGTACCGGACGTCATGGATGAAGGCTGTCGCCGTGCAGTTCTCCGTCTGGCCGATCATCGAGAACATCTCGGTGGTCGGGGTCGTGCTCGTCCACATCGCAGGCGTGTTCTGGATGCGCGGCACGGTGAGCGTCGGCGTGCTCGTGGCCTTTGTCGGCTACATCTGGCGCTTCTGGCAGCCGATCACCAACATCGGCAACTTCTACAACGCGATCATCGTGGCGATGGCCTACCTCGAGCGCATCTTGGAGACCATCGACGAACCGGTGGCGGTGGCGGACAGCCCGGGCGCCCGCGAGCTGCCTCCCATCCGCGGCCGGGTCGAGCTGCGCGGCGTGACGTTCGCCTACGAGCCCGGCAAGCCGGTGCTGCGCGATGTCAGCTTCGTCGTCGAGCCGGGATCGTCAATCGCGATCGTGGGACCGACCGGGGCCGGCAAGACCACGATCGTGAACCTGCTCGCCCGCTTCTACAACATCGAGGACGGGCGGATCTTTCTCGACGGCATCGACATCAACACGGTCACCATCGCCTCGGTTAGGCGCCAGATGGGGATCATGCTGCAGGACACGTTCCTGTTCTCGGGCACGATCATGGACAACATCCGCTACGGACGGCTCGACGCCGGGGACGACGAGGTCGTGGAGGCTGCCCGGGCGGTGGCTGCCCACGACTTCATCATGAGCCTCTCCGAGGGCTACGCCACAAGCGTGAACGAGCGCGGCACGCGCCTGTCGATGGGACAGCGGCAGCTGATCTCCTTTGCCCGGGCGTTGCTTGCCGACCCGCGCATCCTGATCCTCGACGAGGCCACCTCGAGCGTGGACACCGAGACCGAGCTCGCGATCCAGAGGGGGCTGGCCGGGCTGCTGGCGGGCCGCACCTCGTTCATCATCGCGCACCGGCTCTCGACCATCCGCAGCGCGACGCGCATCTTCTACGTCGATCACGGCAGGATCGTCGAAGAGGGCACCCACGAGGAGATGGAGGCGGCAGGCGGCGCCTACGCGCGGCTGTACGCCGCCCAGGCGATCGCCGTGTAACGGCCTACCCTGTTTCCGGGATCGGCTCCGGCAGGACGACGCCCGCGGCCTCGGCCCGCATGCGCAGGGCCGCCACGATCGCGTCGTCGAGCTCGACGCCCCGCTGCATGGCCTCGGCCCGCCGGCTGAGCTCGATTTCTCCCGGCAGCCACACGCGGGCCGCGCCCGGACGCAGCGGATTGGCGTGGCATGCGTCGGCAAGCCAGCCGAGCTGTCGCGTGAACGCCTCCCTGCCGGCGAAGCCGGCCGGATCGATCAGCCCGACGCAGAACGAGGCGCCCCAGCGCTTGACCCCGTCGGCCCGTCCATGGCCGGCGAGCCCCGAGGTGAGCGCCTCCACGATCAGGCCCAGGGCATAGCCCTTGTAGCCGAGGTCCATCCCTCCCAGGGGAAGGACTGACCCCGGCGGGTCCGTGAACAGTGCATCCGGATCGTCGCTCGCGCGCCCCGCGTTGTCCAGGACCCAGGGGCCGGGCAGGCGCTTGCCCCACGAGCGATAGAGGCCCACCACGGCGTTGGCCGTCGTCGATACACTCATGTCGACCAGCATCGGGTCGCCGCCCGTGGGGATCGCCATGGCGATCGGGTTTGGGGTGTACAGCGGGACTCGACCGCCGAAGGGCGCCACGCTCGCCGTCGCCGGGTCGCAAGAGGCGACGAAGCACAGGAAGCCGCGAGAGGCGGGCTCGAGCAGGTATGACGAGAGGCTGCAGATGTGATGACTGCGCGACACCGCGCCGAAGACCACGGGGTGCTGCTTGATCCGCTCGTAGGACTGCTCGAGAGCGCGGTGCACCAACCAGGGCCCCGGCAGGTACCCGCCGTCCCAGGCAAAGGTGGCGCCCGTGTCCCGCACTACTTTGGGCTCCCCGCGCGCGGCCATCCGGCCTGCCGCCAGCTCCTCCAGGTAACGGGGCATCTGGCGCAGCCCGTGGGTCGTGTGTCCCATGAGATCGGCTTCCACCAGAACGCGGGCGAACACCTCCGCCCTGTCCCTGGGCAGACCGGCGGCCTCGAGCAGCCGGGCCGCGAGCGCGCCCAGATCCTTCCAAGAGTAACGCGACATGGTGCCTCCGGACACCGACTCTGGGACGGCGCCGGCCCGACGTCAAGGCGCCTCGCCCCCTGCGTCGGGGCCCGGACATCCATGTCCTTGACGGCGGCACGGGGCCGGTTTAGACTGCAGCCTCTGTTCTCGGAAGATGTTCGCACATCGGAACGAAGACTCCCGTACGGGGGTCCAGCCTGAGAGGGAGGTAAGCACATGAAGAAGCTCGCGCTGCTGCTTCTGGCGCTCGGCGTGCTCGCGTCCGGCGCAGCCTTTGGCCAGGCCAAGGTCAAGCTGGTGTGGTCGACGGCCAGCGTGCCCAACGACGCCCATACCGAAGCCATCAAGGTATTCAAGGACGAGGTCGAGAAGCTGTCCGGCGGCAACATCACGGTCGACTACTACCATTCGAGCCAGCTGTTCAGCCAGAACGACGACCAGAACGCCTGCATGCAGGGCAAGGTCGACATGGTCTACAGCTCGGCCGCCTGGCAGGCGCAGTACATCCCGGCAATGGCCATGTTCGGAGCGGCCTACACCTTTGGCAGCTACGACCAGATGACCAAGACGCTGAACGGCCCGGTCGGACAGCGGCTGTTCGAGATGAGCGTCAAGAAGCTCGGCTACCGCCCGCTCATGGCCTACTACCTCGGCACCCGCCAGCTCAACCTCATCGAGAAAGTCGGCCCGGTCACGAGGCCGGAACAGATGAAGGGTGTGAAGTTCCGCGTACCCAACGCCCCGGCCTGGATCGCCATGGGCCGGGCTCTCGGCGCCAACCCGACTCCGATGGCCTTTGGCGAAGTCTACATGGGCCTCAAGACCGGTGTGGTGGACGGCCAGGACAACCCGCTGCCCACAGACCAGGCGGCCAAGTTCTACGAGGTCACCAAGTACATCGTGCTGACCAACCACGTCGTGGACTCGGTGTGGCCGACGATCAACGAGAAACGGTGGCAGAGCCTGACCGCACAGCAGAAGGACTGGGTGATGAAGGCCCTGGAGAAGGGCCGGCAGCACTGCGACAAAACCAACCTGGACAGAGAGGCGAACATCCTGAGCTTCTTCCGCAGCCAGGGGCTGACGGTCATCGAGAATCCCGACCGCGCGGCCTTCGCGGCCCACGCCATGAACTACTACCGCAACGAGGCCAAGGACCTGACCAAGGACTGGGACTGGGCCCTGTACGAGGAGATCCAGAAGATCAGGTAGGGTCGGCTCTCACGGGCCGCCGGCGCACGACGCTGGCGGCCCTTTTTGTCCCCGGAGGCCGCTCGTGAACCAGCGCAGGAAATCCGTTCTGCTGCTCCTCGTCGACATCATCGAGCTCTACCTGCCCATGGCCGCCTTCCTCACCATCTACGTCTGCTTCATGCTGCAGATCGTCTCGCGCTATTTCTTTACGCCGCTGATGTGGCCGGAGGAGCTGGCGCTGCTGTCGTTCCTGTGGGCGGCGCTGCTGGGCGCCCTCTACGCGAAGCGGCGGGAGTCGCTTGTGGCGTTCACGATGGTCTACGATGCGATGTCGCCGCGGGGCCAGACGATCATGCGGATCACCGGCAACCTGCTGCTGGTGGCGGCGTTCGTGATCTCCTTCAAGCCGTCGCTCGACTTCGTGATCTTCATATCCTACAAAAAGTCCAGCGTCCTCTCGATACCCATGAACGTGGTCTCGGCGGCGTACCTGGTCTTCCTGGTGGACATCACGATCCGCTACATCATCGACGTCGTGCGTGACATGCGCAGCCTGCGGGCGGGAGGCGCCGCGTGAACCTCCCCGTCCTGGTCTTTTTCGTGGGCTTCGTGCTGGTGTTCGTGCTGCGGATCCCGATCGGCTTCGGCATGGTGATGGCCTCGGTGGCCTACTTCGTGGCCTCGCCGTCGCCAGCGGCCACCGTGGACATGGTGGCCTCCAAGTTCGTCGCCGAGCTCAGCAGCAGCTTCATCATCATCGCGGTGCCGCTGTACATCTTCATGGCCGAGATCATGAACACCAGCAAGGTGACCAAGATCATCTTCGACTTCGCCTCGGCGCTGGTGGGAAAGCGGCGGGGAGCTCACGCTCAGGTCAACATCGTCAACTCGATCATCTTTTCCGGCATGACCGGCTCGGCGATCGCCGACGCCTCGGGGCCGGGCAACATCGAGATGCAGGCCATGCTCGAGGCGGGCTTCGACAAGCCCTTTACCTGCGCCCTGACGGCGGCCAGCGCCACCGAAGGACCGATCATCCCGCCGAGCATCCCGATGATCATCTACTCGATGCTCTCCGGCGCCTCGGTCGGAGCGCTGTTCATGGGCGGAGTGGTGCCGGGGCTGATCCTCGGAATCGTGATGATGGTCTACACCGCCTTCCTCTCGGTCAAGCGCAACTACCCGGCCGGCCACAGCTACCCCCTGCGCGAGTTCATCAAGGTCGCCTGGCGCTCGCTGCCCGCCCTCCTGACCGTCGTGATCCTGCTGGGGGCCATCTACTCAGGCATCGTCACTCCGACGGAGGCGGGCGCCCTCGCCGCCACCTGGGCCCTGATCATCTCGATCTTCTTCTACCGCGCCTTCGGCCCTGGAGACCTCCTGGAGGTTCTCAAGAACACGGTCAGGTCGATCGGCACCCTCTCGTTCATGATCGGAGCGGCCTACACGTTCTCCTACATCGTGGCCGTGGAAAAGATCCCGGCGATCGTCGCCACCGGCCTGCTGTCGATCACGGAGAACCGGTACCTCATGCTGCTGATCGTGAACGTGGTGTTCCTGATCCTGGGCTGCTTCATGGACACCAGCACGATCCAGCTCGTCTTCGTGCCGATCGTGCTGCCGGTGATCGAAAAGCTCGGCGTCGACCTCGTTCACTTCGGCGTGGTCATCGTGCTGAACATGATGATCGGGCTGTCGACGCCGCCGTTCGGGATGCTGCTGTTCATCGTCTCGGGCCTGACGGGCGCGAACCTCAAGGAGGTGATCCGGGAGATGATCCCGTTCATCATCCTCTTTATCGGCGTGCTGTTCCTGATCACGTTCGTCCCTGAGATCGTGCTGTGGCTGCCCAAGCTTACGGGCTACAAGCCGGGGATGTAGGCGTCCGGCGGGCACCGCATCTATATCTTGACCAGGTCCTCGACGCGCACCGGCAGTCCGCTGGCGAAGCTCTTGTTGGCCGCGATGCCGGTGAGGATCGACCAGGCGCCGGAGCGGTGGTCGGCGGCGCGTCCCAGAGGATCCGCCTCGCCGCCGACAAAGATGTCGCGCAGCATACGCGCGTCGCCGCCGCCGTGGCCGCCTTCCTTGCCCATGGCAAAGGGGATCTGCACCGGCGGCTGCCAGTGGGGACGCAGGACGATGCGCACCGGCTCCTCGATCTGGAAGCCGCTGGCCTTGCGCACCGTCGCCTGGTTGGCGTCTTCCGATGATCCGGACACGTAGGGCTTTTCCGTGACCTCGTACTCGAGGCGGCCCTTGGTGCCGTTAAAGGCGATGCGGTAGCCTTCCCACGGCGAGTAGGCCGTGAGGTGGTAGCTCATGAGGGCGCCGCTCCTGTAGCGCACCACCAGGGCCATGTCGTCCTCGATCGAGATGTAGTGGCCGAACACGCTCTCGTCGCGACGGTAGCCGTCTTCGCCCTCGGCCTCGAGGTACATCTCGCGAAGCTTCGGCTCCTTGGACAGGTCGAGGGCAAAGGGATCGCCGACGGCGTTCGGGTGGCCGGTGGCGCGGTCGTAGAAGCGGCTGACCCCGCGGGCCTCGGCGTTGGCGCGGCCGTAGAACACCAGGTCGCCGACGCCGAACACCGTCTCGGGCACGCTGTCGATCCACCAGTTGACCAGGTCGAAGTGGTGCGTCGCCTTGTGCACCATCAGCCCGCCGGAGTTGCGCTTGTCCCTGTGCCAGCGGCGGAAGTAGTCGGCGCCGTGCACGGTGTCGAGCAGCCACTCGAAGTGCACGCTCTTAATCTCGCCGACCACCCCCCGCATGAGCAGCTCCTTGACCTGGCTGTTGCGCGGCGCGTAGCGGTAGTTAAAGGTCACGCGCAGCCTGCGGCCGGTGCGCTCGATCGCCTCGAGGATCGCGCGGCACTTCTCGGCGTCGATGGTCATCGGCTTTTCGCTGATCACGTCGCAGCCGGCCTCCATCGCGCGGATGATGTACTCGTGGTGGGTGCGGTCGATGCTCGTGACGATCATCGTCTGCACCGAGTGCTCGCGGATCATGTGCTCGAAGTCGGCGGGCTTGTACGTGGGCAGCGCCGCGGCTCCGTAGCGTTCCTGGAAGCGGCGGTTGGCCACGTCCATGCGGACCTGGTTCACGTCGCAGAGCGCGACCAGCCGATGGCGATCCTTGAAGTCGCCGAGCAGGGCGTCGGTGTACATGTAGGACCTCGCCCCCAAGCCGATGACCGCGTAGTTCACTCGAGTTCCTCCGGAGCGTGATTGTACGACAGGAGCGGGCGGGGGGCCAAGGCCGGAGGCGACCCTACTTGTTCTTGACCAGGAAGCGCTTGACCTTCTGCGACGAGGTCTTGGGCAGCGCGTCGAGGCTGATGTCGAAGCCCGTCGGGATCTTGTAGGCGGCCAGGCCGCGGGTCATGCGCCGCACCTCGGCCGCCACCAGGCGCCGCAGCGCGTCGCCCTCGGGCGCCCGCCCGCCGTGGGCCTCCGCGAGGGCCTCCAGGTTCGGGTGCACGATGGCGTACGGCATCTCGCCGTGCTGCGGGTCATCCCTGCCGACGACGACCGCTTCGGCGATGTAGGGGCTCTCGAGCAGCACGTTCTCAATCTCCTCCGGGTAGATGTTCTTGCCGCCGCTGGTGACGATCAGGTTCTTGATGCGCCCCGTGATCGTCAGGTAGCCGTCGCTGTCGATCGCCCCGAGGTCTCCCGTGTGCAGCCAACCGTCGGAATCGAGGATTGCGGCCGTGAGGTCCTGCCGCCCCTGGTAGCCGAGCATGACGCTGGGCCCGCGGACGAGGATCTCGCCGTTGCCGTCGCTGTCGGGCTCCAGCAGGCGCACCTCGACGTTGGCCAGCGGCAGCCCGACCGTGCCCGGACGGTCGCGGCCCGGGCACGTGGAGGAGACTACGGGGCTCGCCTCGGTCAGCCCGTAGCCCTGGAAGGTGGCCAGGCCCAGCGTCTGCATGCCGTCTATGATCTGCCTGGAGATGGGCCCGCCGCCCGAGATGAAGAAGCGCAGCTTCTGGACGCCGAGCTGGGCAGCCACGCTGCGGAAGAGGAACCTGCCGGCGCTGATGCCGAGGACCCGCAGGCCGCAGCTCAAGCCGAAGAGGGCGCGGAACGCCACGCGGACCGGCAGCGGCTTCTCGCGCACGCCGGCCCAGACGCCCTTGTAGAACCGCTCGACCAGCGCGGGAACCGCCGGGATGCACGAGGCGCCTGTCTCGCGCATGATCTGGATGAGAAGGTTGCTCTTGAGCGAGGCGACGGTCGTGATCATGCCGTAGGTGAGCAGGGGCACGATCATGCCGAGCATGGTCGGGTAGGTGTGGTGCAGCGGCAGCACGACCACCCAGTTGTCGCCGGGCCCGAGGCGAGTGGTCATCTGCACCCCGTCGGCATTCGCCATGATGTTGCCGTGGGAGAGCATCACGGCCTTCGGCTCGCCGGTGGTTCCCGACGTGTAGATCAGGGCGGCCAGGTCCCCCGGCCGGACCGAGATCGTCGGGTAGCGCGCAGAGGCGCCGGCGAGCAACTGCCGGCCCGTGGCCAGGAGGTCCTTGAAGCCGACGATCGGCCAGGGCGCGCCCGGCGCGACCGAAGCCGGGTCGTCGAAGAGCACCACCTTCGCGACCGAGTCCTGCGTGAGGCCGGCAGTCGAGACACGGCGCGCCTCCAGCAGGCGCTCCAGATACGAGCCGGAGGCAAGGACCAGCCGTGCGCCGCTCGAGCGGATGATCGGGGCCAGCTCTTCGGGCTTGATCAGGATGTCGAAGGGCACGATCACCGCGCCGATCGCGGTGGCGGCCAGGTACGACAGGATCCACTCCGAGCGGTTCTCGCCGATCAGGCCGACGCGGTCGCCCGGGGACACCCCGGAGGCGAGGAGCGCCTCTCCCAGAGCGCGCACGTGCTCCTGCGTCTGGCCGTAGGAAAGGCGCCAGTAGGAGCCGTCGCCCAGCTTCATCGCGAGGGCAGGAAGGCCGAGCTTCGAGGACTCGAGGGATTCGATGAGAGCGCGGATGGTCGGGACTCCGCGGGGCGGCATGATGCGGTTGATCTGCACGGGACACCTCACTTTGTGAACTCGCGGCGCGGGACCGCCTCGGTTGCGCTGCCGGCGGCCGCGGCCTTATTATGCCGAACAAGGAGCGTTTCGTGGAGACCAGGACGTTGCTTTTCGAGGAGCCGGGCGACGACAACACCGACGCCACACTGCGGGCGGCCCGCGATCGGGCGGGCGCACTCGGCATCCGCCAGGTGGTGGTCGCCTCCTCGCACGGCGGTACGGCGCTGGCGGCGCAGCGGCTGTTCGCCGGCCAGGCCCGGGTGATCGCGGTCTCGATCGCGGCAAGCTTTGCCGGCGAGGGCTGGACGATGACAAGCGAGGAGCGCGCGAAGCTCGAGGCCGCGGGCGTCACAGTGCTCATGGGCCTGCATGCCCTCGGCGACGACGTGAGCGACGCCCTCGGGTTCGTGGCGCCCAATCGCGTGGTGCGCACGACGCTCTACCGCTTCTGCCAGGGGATGAAGGTCGCGGTCGAAGTGGCGCTCATGGCGGCCGAGGCGGGCCTGCTCGACATGGGGCAGGAGGCAATCGCCATCGGAGGCACCGGCAGCGGCGCCGATACCGCCATCGTGGTCAGGCCGGCCTTTTGCCGCACCTTCGAGGACCTGGAAATCCGCGAGATTCTGGCCAAGCCGCGCCGGGCCTCTTCGGAGTAGAAGCGCCCGGCCCTTGATTGCCGCCGCCGGTGTTGCGATATTGAGACCATGGAATCCCAAAACAGGCAGCTGCCTGCGCTGCCGAACGCGGTCTTCCTGGCGGCCAGCGGCGTCGGCATGCTGCTCGCCAAGGGCCTGCTGCTCGAACCGCGGGTGCCGCGTCTGCTGATCGCCGCGACGGCGGTCATCTGGGGCTTCTACCTGCTCGGCAAGAACCGGGACAACCAGGCGCCCGGCTGGACGAGCATCGGCGCGGGAGCGGCGCTCGCCCTCTTTGGCCGGCTGCTCGCCGCGGTCTCGGGAATCGCCGGCCTCGGGCTGATCGCCGCAGGCCTGATCTCGGCGATCAGCGATCTCGTTCGCCGCAAGAGCCAGTAGCTGCGGGCGTCACCCGCCCCGCCTGTTGACCAGGAACACTCCGCCTATGACCACCAGCCCGCCGGCGATCTGCAGGGGGCCGAGGGCCTCGCCGAGGACGAGCAGGCCGCCCAGGGCTCCGACCACCGGGATCAGGTTGACGTAGGCCACGACGGCGACGGCGCCGAGCCGCGCCAGCGCATACTGGTAGAGAAAATACCCGGCAGCCGAGCAGAAGATCCCCAGGTACAGGATATTCAGCCAGACCACAGCGCCGGCGGCCGACCACTCGGAGCGCTCGGCCAGGGCCAGCGGCGTCATGAGTGCGGCGCCGATGAGGTTCTGCCAGGCGGTGAGGCTGAGGCCCCGCCTAGCCTGCAGCGCCGGCTGCGCGTGCAGCCGGCGGCTGATCGCCACGTAGGCGACCCACGACAGGCAGGCTCCCAGCATCGAGAGGTTGCCCTCGAGCTGCCGCGGGGCGCGGGCGCCGCCCCTGCCCACCAGCAGGTACACGCCCACCACCGAGAGCGCGATCCCGACTCCCTGCACCCAGCGGATCGGGTGGCGGAAGAACACGTACTCCGCCGCCACCGTGAACACCGGGATCGTCGCTATGATGAGGGCGGCGTTCGAGGCGCTCGTCAGCCTGATCCCCCGGGTCTCGAAGAAAAAGTAGAGCGTCACCCCGAAGAAGCCGCTCGCCGCCAGCAGCAGCCGCTCCCGGGGCGCGAAGCGGCTGCCGGGCTCCAGCCGCAGCCGCAGGATCCCGAGCAGGAGCGAGGCCACGGCAAAGCGGGCCAGCGCCATCGTGAGGGGCGGGAACCCGGTGTTGAGCACCGCTTTCGACGAAACGAAGGACAGGCCCCACAGCAGCACCACGGCGAGGGCGGCGAGCGTGGGCAGCAGGGGCCGAGGGTCAGCGCGCTCGCTCACATCAACCACCGATTCCAGGCCGCACGAGCGCCTTCTTCTTCCACCGTCCCGTGAGGTAGTAGGCGAAGCTCGCCCCGCAGCCGATGGCCCAGCCGATCGGAATCCCGAACCAGATGCCCCGGGTGCCGAGGCTGCGCGACAGCAGGGCCGACACCGGAATGCGCACCGCCCACAGGGCAACCAGCTGGAAGATCATCTGCACGAGGGTGTCCCCCGCCCCGCGCAGGACTCCGCCGGTGATGAACATCGCGGCAAACACCACGTAGAACAGCGAAACGATCACCAGGTACTCGGAGCCGATGCGCACGACCTCCGGATCGGAGTTGAACACCGCGACCAGCGGCTGCTTGAAGAAGACCATGACGGCCGTGAGGGCCGCGGAGATCGCCGCCCCGATGGCGAGAGCCGAGAGAAAGCCCTTGCGCACGCGCTCCGGTCTGCCGGCGCCCAGGTTCTGGCCGACGAACGTCGAGACGGCCATCGAGAGGTTCATCGCCGGCATCCCCGCAAACGAGTCCAGGCGCGAGGCGGCCGTGAAGCCGGCAAAGGCGGCGGTGCCGAAGGGGTTCACGATGCGGTTCAGCGCCACGAAGCCGAGGGAGATGAGCGAATGCTGCAGGCCGACGGGCAGGCCGATGCGCAGCATCGTGCGGAACAGGCCGCGGTCGAAGACCAGGCTCGGCAGGCGCGTGCGCAGGAGCTTGCTGCGCTGCATGGTGCGCGCGCCGAGGGCAAAGGAGATCGCCTGGGAGATGACGGTGGCCCAGGCGGCGCCGGCCACGCCCCACCGGAAGACGATCACGAACAGCAGGTCGAGGACGATGTTAACCAGCGTGGCGACGATCAGAAAGTACAGCGGCCGCTTCGAGTCGCCGAGGCCGCGGAGGATGGCTCCGACGGTGTTGTAGCCGAACGCAAAGATCGTGCCCGCGAACATGATCCGCAGGTAGAGGCGGGCCAGCGGGAAGACGGCGTCGGGAGTCCGAACGAGGCGCAGCAGGGGGCCGCTGGCTGCCCATCCGACGGCGGTCACGACCAGCGAGGCCGCGAACAGCACCACGACCGCCGTGTCCCGGGTCCTCGTGAGCCTGGCGTAGTCCTTGGCACCGAAGAACTGCGACAGCATGATGCTGGCGCCCATCGTGACGCCCATCATGAGCGAGACCATGAGGAACATGATCGGGAAGCTGGCGCCCACGGCGGCCAGGGCCTCCTTGCCCACGAACCGCCCGAGCACGATGCCGTCGACGGTCGAGTACAGCTGCTGAAAGACGTTGCCGAGCAGCATCGGCAGGGCGAAAGCGATGATCACCTTCGCCTCGTTGCCCTGCGTGAGATCGGTCATGGTGCGCCCACTATACGGGTTGTTGGCGGCAACGGGAAGCCGAAGGCGGCGTCAGCCGCCGGCGCGGTCGAGCTGCATCACGAGCTTGCCCCCGGCGAAGAGGCTCACGCGGCCGGTCGACTGCGACAGCGCCACGGCCAGCGCCGCCGTGCGCGAGGTGACCGCAGCCGCCGCCGCGTGGCGCGCCCCCAGGCCGGGGGCGGGCTCGGCGGCCTGCTTGCCGGTCCGCAGGAACGCGCCTGCGGCCTCCAGGACGCCGTCGCCTCGCACGAGGAACGCGCCGTCGATCGTCGAGAACTCCTTGACGGTTTCGGCAAGGCTCGGATCGAGGATGTTCTTCTCCTCGTCGCGGTAGCCCTTGAAGGGGTTCATGACCATCTGGTGGGTCCAGCCGCGCACCTTTTCATGGTCGCCGAGCACGAACAGCGTGCCCACCGGCTTGCCCTCGCGGCCTTCGCGCCCCAGCTCCGACGCCAGCTGCAGGACGCGCTCGAGCACCTCCAGCCGCACGTCGCCCAGGAGGCCGGTCGACGAGGGCCCGAGCAGCGACGGGAACTCCCTGGCCACGTCGATCACCACCAGCGTGTCGAGCCGGCCCGAGCCCGGCACGCCGAACAGGCTCACCACGCGGCAGCTGCGCTCGATGAGCCCGCGCGAGAGGGCCACGATCAGGGTAAAAGCCACGTGGTTGGCCCGGGTCAGACCGGCCAGGGGCAGCTCGAGGATCGGGTGGCGTCCCTGCAGGTCCTCGGGCAGGCTGTCGGCGTCGCGAACCACAAGGACGAGAGGCAGCTCGCTCTCGACGGCCGAGAGCGCTGCCACGTCCGCCATCGCCTCGATGTGCAGGATCACCGCCGCGGCCTGGATCTCGCGAGCGAGCCACACCGCGTGGTTGATCATCAGCCGCGACGGGTCCACGGCGGCAGGCTTGCGCAGGCGCTCGTCGGGCTGCGAGGTCACGATCGCCCAGATCTCGCGCCGGCTGCGCGCGGCGAGCAGGCGCCGGCGCGTGTCCTCGGGCCGCAGCGTCCGCGCGATCTCGGCCAGGAGCTCCAGGTGCCGATCGACCTCCACGGCGTTGCCGAGGATCAGCGCCATGATCTCCACCGGCTTGCCGTCGGGGGACTCGTAATCGACGCCCTTGCGGCTGCGGCCGAAGACGAGGAGGAAACCCTCGAAGCCGCGCAGCCTTGCGTGCGGCATGGCGATGCCGGGCGCGATCCACGAGCTGACGACCTGCTCGCGCTCCCAGACCGCGGAAAAAGCCGCCGCGGGATCGAGCGACGGCACGGCGCGGGAGGCGGCCTGCACGAGCTCCCGGATCGCCGCCTCGCGGGTGCGGCTGCGCAGGAACACCACCTGCTGGGGAGTGAAGTAAGCGTCCAGGTCGTTGCGGTCCGGGGCTATGGCGACACCTCCGTGCTCACGGCAGCAGCACCACCTTGTACGCTCCCTCTTCCTTTTTGCGCATCATGACCTCAAAGGCTCTCGAGCCGTCTTCGAGGCGGAAGCGGTGGGTGATCAGCGGCTCGACCTGCACCAGCCCGCGGGCGAGCAGCTCGATCGCGCGGGGAAAGTCCGGGTAGCGGTTGTTCGCCGACGAGAGGATCCGCCGCTCGCCGCTGAGGGCGATCGGGGCGAGCGACACCGGCCTCTCGCCGATCGCCAGCAGCACCAGCGCGCCCCCGGGGGCGAGCAGCCCGAGGCCCTGACTGATCGAGCTCTCGCTGCCGACCGTGTCGAAGACCACGTCGAGGCCCGCGCGGCCCTTGACCTGGGCGCGCACGTACTCGACAGGGTCGGCCTCCTCGGCACACACGACGTGGACGAGCCCCACCCCCCGCGCGAGGCGCACAGGCACCTCGTAGACGTCGGAGCCGAAGACGCGCTCGGCGCCGACGGCCCGGGCCGCCTGCGCGGCCAGCATCCCGATCGGGCCGAGGCCCACGACTCCCACCCAGTGACCCGGGGCCACGCCGCCGACCTCGACGGCGTGTACGGCCACGGCCAGGCCGTCGAGGAACGTGGCGGCCTCGTGCGAAACTGCGTCCGGGATCTCGTAGTCGAAGCCCTGCCAGATGTCGAACTGCCGCGACATCCCCCCCGGAGTGTAGTCCATCGTGGGCCAGCCGGCGCTGTGGCCGAAGTGCTGCATGTCGGCGCACAGGTTCTCGCGGCCCGCGCGGCAGGCGGCGCAGCGGCCGCAGCTCTTGAACGCGAGGATCGCCACGCGCCGCCGCTGCCCGCTGGAGACCTCGACCCCGGACACCTCGTGGCCGAGGATCATGTTCGGCGGCGGCGGGATATTGCGGCCGAGGGTGTGCAGCGCCCACGGGTTGTCGCCGCGCAGGTACTTGACGTCGCTGCCGCAGATGCCGCACGCCTTCATCTCGACGCGCACCGAGGAGCCCGGGATGCGGGGGATCGGCACGGTCATCGGCTCGATGCGGCCGGGTCCCCGGTAGACGAGAGCGAGGGTCTGATCCTGGGTCATGGCACTTCTGATTATAGCCGGCGGAGCGGCCGGCGCCTATTTTTTCTTCTTGCCCTGCCCGATCTCGCAGCCCTGCTCGATCAGCGTCTTCTGCAGCAGCTTGACGTCCAGCCGCTTGGGGTCGCGCCCGGTCCGGACGCACAGGGCCGCGGCCACGCCGCAGGCCTCGCCGATGGCGAGGATGTGCGCCATGGCCCGCCAGCTTTCGTAGGCGCGCTGATCGGAGGCCATGCAGCGGCCGATCACGTAGAGGTTGTCGATCTTCTTCGGAAGAATCGAACGGTAGGGGATCTGGTAGCCCTCGTGCTCGAGGAACCGGCGGTAGCCGTAGTAGTGGATGATCGGGTTGGCCGCCATCGCGATCGAATCCTCGAACTCCCGGCCCTCCAGCACGTCTTCGCCCGTGATCGTGTACTCGCCCTCGAAAAAGCGCGTCTGCCGGATGCCGATCAGCGTTCCGGTGTCGAGCACGTAGGCGTTGCCGAGGTCGGGGTGCCTCTTCTTCTTCGCCTCCAGGTCGTCGTAGACCGCGAGGCGCACTCGGATCTCCTCCTCCGTGAGCTCGTCGGCGTCGGCGCCGTTGGTGGGCCCGGGGTTCGGCCCCCACAGCACCATCGTGTCGCCGTGGAGGCAGCCGGGTGCCTTGGTGTCCTTGGGGAACCCGGCGATCTTGTACATCAGGCAGTCGTTGAGGCGAGGCGCCTCGTCCCTTTTCGTCTGCCAGAAGGGCACGCCCGCGTGGGCCGCCACATCGCCGTCGCCGGAGGCATCGACCACGATTTTGGCGTAAATGGCGTGGCGGCCGCTCTTGTTCTCGACGATCACCCCGCGCAGGCGGTTCTCGCCGTCCCTGATCACGGCGGCGTACCAGGTGTGGAAGAGGATGTCCACCCCGGCGTCGCGCACCATCTTCAGCACGACGAACTTGAACCGTTCGGTGTCGAAGGCGTAGTTGTAGGAGAGGTCGCCCTTGGTGTCGCTGCGCTGCTTCGATTCGTAGGCGTTGCGCGACTTGACCGCTGCGCCGTCGGCGATCAGGCGCAGCATCAGCTCTTCGCCAATGCCCTTGGTCGTCTGCAGGTAGTCGGGCTCGACCTGGTTGCGGAAGCCGACGATGTTGGCCATCAGGCTCGCGGTGGCCGTGCCGCCGAAAAACGGAAAGCGCTCGATGATCAGGGTTCGCGCGCCGTTGCGCGCCGCGGCGATCGCCGCGGGAAAACCCGCCACGCCGCCCCCGACGACGACCACGTCGTAGTCGCCGTAGAGGTTGATCTCCCTCGCGGGTTCCTGGTAGCTGCCGATACTCTTCATCCGCTTCGCTCCTCGTCGCAGCGGCTATCCGCCGCCCGCTTACAATGGCGACGCAGGCTGCTTTGCGCAAGGGGCGTGCGGGTACGCATCGGATCGCCTCGGGTCCTTGACTTGCTGCTGCGGTCTGCTATAGTCAAGTTCGGATGCCCGCGTACGCGGGCGGACACTCGCAAGGAGGTGGAACGTGAAACGCATGATCGCAATCGTCGGCGCGGCGCTCCTGCTGCTGCCGGCTCTGGCCCTTGCTTCGCCCGAGGCAGAAAAGGGGCAGCCTGCCGGCGCGCCGGCCAAGGTGAGCTACTGGGAAGCCCTCGGCCGAGCAGGGAGCAAGTGGGCGTCCCTCAAGGACCATCCGGGCTGGATCGAGCAGCAGAAGCGCACCAACGTGCAGGTCGAGTTCATCACGCCGGCTATGGGCAACGAGACGGAGCAGTTCAACCTGATGATTGCTTCCAAAAACTACGCCGACATCATCACCCACACTTGGATGACGGTCCCCGGCGGGCCGGCATCGTACATCACCGACAAGGTGATCATCCGCCTCAACGAGCCGATCGACAAGTGGGGCCCCGATACCAAGAAAGCCTTCGCCAAGTTCCCCGTGGCCAAGCGGCAGGCGACCCTCGACGACGGAACGCTGTATGTCTTTCCGCAGATCTACGCGGATCCTGCGCTGGCCCATTGGAGCGGCCCGATGGTGCGCCGCGACATCCTGAGCAAGATCCCCGGCTTCGACGTCAGCAAGTTCCCCGCCAACCTCGAGACGCTCGAGGAGTGGGAGGCGCTGTTGCGCGCTGCCAAGGCGTCGGGCCTCAAGGGAGCGAGCGGCAAGGATCTGATACCCTTCAGCGTCATGATGGCCAACCTGCACAACGATCACATCATCAGCGGCGCCTTCGGCATCTCGACGCGCTTCACTCACATCAAGGGCGAGCCTGTTTACGGACCGGCGACTCCGCAGTTCAAGGACTTCCTGGTCCTGATGAACCGCTGGTTCAAGGACGGCCTCCTCGACCCCGAGTTCGCGGCCAATACGTCCAAGATGTACGATGAGAAGGTGCTGGACAACCGCATTCTCGTCATGCAGGGTGCCATGGGCGGCATGGTTACCCGGTACACCGGTCTTGCGCGGCCGAAAAACCCGAACTTCATGCTGGGGATCGTCAAGTACCCGGTGCTCAAGAAGGGTGACCGGCCGCTGCTCGGGTTCAAGACGCCGGAGTACACGGGGACCGGTGCTGCAATCACGACGGCCTGCAAGAATGTCGAAGCCGCAACGCGCCTTATGAACTACGACTACTCCGAAGCCGGCTACATCCTGAACAACTTCGGCATCGAGGGCGTCCACTTCAAATGGGACAAGACCGTCACGGGCTACAAGGACCCGGTGTTCGGGCTGGAGAAGTACGGCTACCCGCGCTGGACCGACCTGATCGCGAATCCCGAAGGCCTGTCCCGCGACCAGGCGAGCGGCGTCTTTCTGCGCGTCGGCAACCATGTGGGCATCAAGAGCCTCGAGTTCCTGGAGCAGCGCGACTGCCTCCCCGAGCAGCTCGGCCCCAAGGGCCGCGGCCTCTGGATGGAGACCATCAACGACATGTGGCTGCCGCCGGTCTACCCGACCCCGGAGGAGAGCCGCGAGTTCGCCAAGCTCATGACCGAGATCAACACCTACTCGCAGGAGATGATGGTCAAGTTCATCATGGGCGCAGAACCGATCGACAGACTGCCCGACTTCCAGGCGACCCTCAAAAAGATGAACCTGGACCGCGCCATGGAGATCATGAGGGCGCAGCTCAAGCGCTACTTTGCGCGCCCTTAGTTCGAAGACTGCGCTCAAGCGGCGGGTGAGGCTCCGCGAGGGGCCTCGCCCGCGTGTTCTTGGCTGGGAGCCGGCACACGGATGTCAAAGCCAGTGGAGGAGCCGAAGCGGGGCAGCCTGGGGGTCCGTCTGGCCCGCGACCTGCGCCGCAACGTCAACGTCTACGTCATCCTCCTGCCCGTCCTGCTCTACTACGTCGTCTTCCACTACATGCCGATGTACGGCGCCGTCATCGCCTTCAAGGATTTCCGGCCGTCGCTGGGCATCTGGGGCAGCAAGTGGATCGGGCTCACCAACTTCCAGGAGTTCTTCGGAAGCTTCTACTTCTGGCGGCTTCTGCGCAACACTGTCGCTCTCAGTGTCTACAATATCATCTTCGGCTTTCCCGCTCCGATCGTCCTGGCGCTGCTGCTGAACGAGCTGCGCAGCCCGCTGTTCAAGCGGTCCGTGCAGACCATCGCCTACATCCCGCACTTCATCTCGATCGTGGTCATCAGCGGCATCATCATCGACTTCGTCAAGGAGGACGGACTGATCACCGGCGCTCTGGCTCCGCTGCTGGGCTACAGCGGGAACCTCCTGCTCAAGGAAGAATACTTCCGGGCAATCTACGTGACGTCGGGCATCTGGCAGCAGGTCGGCTGGGGCTCGATCATCTACCTCGCGGCCCTGTCGAGCATCAGCGACGAGCTCTACGAGGCCGCGCGCATCGACGGCGCCGGGCGGTGGAAGCAGACCTGGCACATCACACTCCCTGGGCTCAGGCCCACGATCATCATCCTGCTGATCCTCAACATCGGCAACCTGCTGAACGTCGGGTTCGAGAAGGTGATGCTCCTGTACAACCCGCGCATCTACGACACCGCAGATGTGATCTCGACGTTCGTGTACCGCCGCGGGATCCTCGAGGCCCAGTACGCCTACTCGGCCGCGGTCGGGCTGTTCAACTCCACGATCGCCTGCCTGCTGGTCATCACGGCCAACGCGCTGAGCCGCCGGACCACGGAGAGCAGCCTGTGGTGAGGGGGAGACCGCGGTGAGCTACAGAAGATCGATCGGTGAGCAGATCTTCAGCCTGGCCAACGGAGTGTTCATGATCGCGCTCGCCTTTGCCACGCTCTACCCGTTCCTGTACGTGACGCTCGCGTCGTTCAGCGACGCAGGCCTCCTGCTCAAGCACCGCGGCCTGCTGCTGCGGCCCCTCGGCTTCGAGACCGGCTCATACAAGATGGTGTTCAGCAACCCGGTGCTGCTGTCGAGCTACATGAACACCATGATCTACGTCAGCGCGGGAACCTGCCTCAGCGTGACGCTGACGGTCTGCGGCGCCTACGCGCTGTCCCGCAAGGACGTGATGCTCCGCGCTCCCCTCACCTTCTTCATCGTCTTCACGATGTGGTTCAGCGGCGGGATGATCCCGCTGTTCCTGCTGGTGCGCGACATCGGGCTGCTCAACAGCCGTTTCGCCCTGATCCTGCCCAACGCGATCAGCACCTACAACCTGATCGTGACCCTGTCGTACTTTCGCACGATCCCCGACAGCCTTGACGAGTCGGCGCGGATCGACGGCGCCAACGACTACGTGATCATGCTGCGCATCATCGTTCCCCTCGCGATTCCCGTGATCGCGGTCATCGGGCTGTTCTACGCGGTCGGCATCTGGAACGCGTGGTTCCACGCGATGATCTTCCTCAACAACCGCATGCTCTTCCCGCTGCAGCTCATCCTGCGCGAGATCCTCATCCTCAACGACACCAACCGCCTGATGGGCGGGGCCGTGGCGCAGGGGGAGCAGGTGCAGGTCGGCGAGACGATCAAGTACGCCACGGCGGTCGTCGCCACGGCGCCGGTTCTCGCGATCTACCCCTTCGTGCAGCGCTACTTCGTCAAGGGCATCATGATCGGGGCGATCAAGGGGTGAGGCCCCGGGAAGCGCGCGCTAACGCGATGCAAGTCGCTCAAAGGCCCCGATGCAGCTCTTCTGCGCGGCGATCCTCTTCTCGATGACGGCCACGATCGAGCGCGCCAGCTCCCGCTGATCGGGCGCGTCGAGGGCCGGGACCCCGTAGTCCTTGCTGACCGACAGCTTTTTCCCGTAGCTCGCCTCGACCTTGGCGACCCACTCCCGCTTGATCCCGCCGATTCCCCTGAACGCGCCCGAAAGGGCGCCGACCATCGTGCCGATCGTGTCGGCGTCACGGCCGAAGTTCGCGCCGAAAACGATGCAGCGCTCCGGATCTCCCTGGCCGAGATAGAACAGAGAGAGGACGCAAGGCACGGTTTCGCGCGAGTCGCTGACGATGTCGCCGAGATTGGTCCTGTAGAACTGCTCCCGGAACTTCCTGTAGTCGCCGGCGTCACGCGCCATCTGGAGAGTGCGGGCGATCCAGTCGAGCATCACTCGTGAGCTGGTCTTGTGCAGGTAGGCCGTCGAGGCACTGAGCACCGAGTCGACGGTGGCGTCGGGGCTCATCGCTTCGGCGGTGGCCGCGGCGATCGCGCAGGCGCCGTCCCGGCAGAAAGTCGAGTCGCCGGCGTGAATGAGCCCGGCCACGTCAAAAGTCTCGAGCGCGGCCTGCCGGGGGTTGCACGCGTTGATCAATCCCATCGGCGAGATCGACATCGCCGAGCTGCTGCTGTGCATGTTGCCCAGGCCGGCGTAGACCGGCAGCGAGAGGCGGCTTTCGATCTTGTGGAACATGTTGCGCACGGGGACGTAGAAGAGCCTGTAGAACTTCTGCTTGTTGCGCAGAAAAGAAGCGGCGAACTCGTCGGCGGTGACATATCCGCCGCTGTCGAGAATCGCCTCGATCAGGATCAGCTTGATGGCCGAGTCGTCGGTCCCCGCCCCCTCGAAGTCCGTGATCTCACCGAGATCCCTGGCGATCTCGTCGTAGTGCTTGCCTTCGGCCGGCGCACCCATGGCGTCGCCGATGATCCCACCGACGAGGCAGCCGTAGACCTTGTCGAAAAGCAGGCCGCTGTTCTTGCCCATGGGGAACTCCTTGGTCGTTGCAGTATGTGCCCCGCCGTCAGGTGGAGCAGGCGGCCTTGACCGCGGCGGCGAGCTCGCGGCCGCGGCTGTGGATCGCCTCGAGGTCGGCCGCGGCCGGCTCGCCCATGAACTCGACCGGAGGCAGGAACTCCCAGCACATGCGGTAGGTCTGCACGACCTCGTCGAGCTCCTTCTGCGCGCCGCCCGACCACCCGAAGCTCCCGAACCGGAAGGCCTTGCGGTTGAAGATGCGCTTGCGCCCCAGGTCGTCGAGGGCGTGGGCGAGCGGCGGGAACATCTTGTACTCGTAGGTCGGCATGCCGAGCACGATGCCGCTCGAGCGCAGCGCCGAGGCTAGGATGTAGGAAATGTGCGTCTCGGGCACCCGGTGCACGTGCACGGGCAGCCCCTCGGCCTTGACGCCTTCGACCACCGGCTCGACGCCCCTTTCCGTCATTCCATACATGCTTCCCCAGATCAGCGTCACCTCGGGCTCGGCCGGGCCCCCGGCGTACCGCGCGTAGCGCCGGTACAGCTCCAGGATGCGGCCGGGGTTCCTGCGCCACACGATCCCGTGGCCGGGCGCGATGGTCCTGATCTCGAGGGGCCCGAGCTTGTCGATCGCCTTTTTCACGGGCAGCGAGAAGGCCGACACGATGTTCGCGTAGTAGCGCAGGGTCTCGCCCTCGAAGAACCGCAGCTCCTCCTCGGACAGCTGGTCGTCGAACGGGGCGTCGTCTGCGATCGCGCCAAAGGAGCCAAAGGCGTCGCACGGCATGAGCGTCCTGCTGCCGGTCTCGTAGGTCGCGATCGTCTCGGGCCAGTGGACGTTGGGGATCTCCTCGAACAGCAGCCGCTTCCCGCCTCCGAGATCGATCGTGTCCCCGGACTTGACCGCCCGCAAGCGGAACCGCTCATCCAGGCCGTAGAAGGCCTTGGCCAGCTCGACGCCCTTGGCGCTGGCCACGATCTCGAAGCCCTGGGTGAGCTGGATGAACGAATTCAGCCACCCGCTGTGGTCGGGCTCGAGGTGGTTGAGGACCACGTAGCGGATGTCCTTGATGTCAACCCCGATCTCGTCGAGCTGCCGGTACAGCGTCTCGGGCACGCCCTCCCATCCGCACACGCCGTCGATGATCGCCACCTGGTCGCCCTTGACGATGTAGGAGTTCATCGAAATGCCGTGGGGGATGGGCCAGAGGCCCTCGAACAGTATGTCGTGCACCTTGGCCGAGAGCCGGTAGATGCCGTCGGTAACCAGCGTGCTGTGCATTGTGCTCCCCGATCCGGCGGGCGCCCGTCCCGCGGGCCCGCGGGTATGAAATAGCGCAAAATCCCCACAGCGGCAAGACGGCCGCGGGCGATCCGGAACTCTATATTCCCAGCGCGGCGCGCTGCACCCGGTAGATCTCCGCTATGCCCTTGTCGGCAGCGTCGAGCATGGCCGCGAGCTGCGCCCGGTCAAAGACGCCGCGCTCGCCCGTGCCCTGCACCTCGACGAGGGCCCCGTCCCGCTCGACGACGTTCATGTCGACGGTCGCGGCCGAGTCCTGCTCGTAGTCGAGGTCGCACACGACCTCGCCGCCGACCAGCCCCACGCTCACCGCCGCCACCTGGCCGAGCAGGCACGCCTCCGCGCTCGACACGGTCCCCTGGGAGGCGAGGCTGCGCAGCGCGTCGCAGAGCGCCACCCACCCGCCGCAGATCGCGGCGGTTCTCGTGCCGCCGTCGGCCTGCAGCACGTCGCAGTCGATGACGATGGTGAGCTCGCCGAGCCTGGGCATGTCGACAGCGGCGCGCAGGCTGCGGCCGATCAGGCGACTGATCTCCACGTTGCGGCTGTCGCGCTTGAGCAGCTCGCGGGGCTTGCGCCCGCCCGCGGTGCTGCCGGGCAGCATCGCGTACTCGGCGGTGACCCACCCGCCTCCGCTGCCGACGAGAAAGCGCGGGACATCGGCCTGCACGGTCGCAGTGCAGATCACCCGGGTGCGGCCAAAGCTAACGAGGCACGAACCGGCCGGGTGCTCGATGTAGCCGCGCTCGAAGCTGACGGGACGCATGAGATGAAGAAGGCACGGCGCCGGCAAAAAGTCAACGCGCCGCGCGCGTGGGCCGCCGCGGGGGCGCGCCGGGCTCCAGGCACACCAGCGTCTCCAGCTCGGGGGTGCCGGCGAACATGTCCAGCGGCACGATCTCGCGGATGCGGTAGCCCGCCTTGCGCCACACCGCGGCGTCGGCCGGGATGCGGCTCGTGTTGCAGAACACGTGCACCACCCGGCGCGCCCGGCGGGCGCCCGCGGCCAGCAGGACCGGCGCCGGCGCGCCGGCGTGCGGCGGGTCCAGGATGAGCGCCTCGTCGGCCGGGGGAGTCGCCTTGAAGAGGGCCGCCAGCGCGGGCCCGGTGATGTGCAGGTGGTGGAACTGCAGGGCTGCGCCGCCGCGTTGCCCGCCCCGTGCGGCGTTGACCCGCGCCCACGCCACCGCTTCGGCCGACGCCTCGACGCCCACGACAGAGGCAAACCCGGCGGCAAGAGCGACGGCGAACAGGCCGTAGCCGCAGTACAGGTCCCACAGCCGCTGGCCGCCGCCCGCGAGGCGGCGGGCTTCGGCGAGCATGGCCGGCACGATCGAGGGGTTCACCTGGGAGAAAATCGCGGGGCTGAACAGGTAGTCGCGGCCTTCGAACGCCGCGGTGAGCGCCTCCTCGCCCCACAGCCGCTCGAGCGATACGGCGCCGCCGGCCGACCCCGACTCGAGGTAGTAGTCCGAGCGGGACGGGTCGACGAACAGCCACCCGCCGACGAGAGGCGCGGCTGAGGCGGCGATCTGCTCACCGACGCGCAGCAGGCCGTTGACGATCCGTTCGTCGGACCGGGTCGCGTTGAAGATCACGGCGTTTCCCCTGCTGGAGCTGCGGAGGATCACCCACGACAGCCGCGCCGCGGTGCGGCTCATCGCGGGCTGATTGAGGGCGGCGGCCAGGGCGCGGAACAGCAGCTCGTGCTCCTGAGGCTCAAGCGCCGAAACGCTGAAGCCGCCGGGGGCCGGGTCATCGCGGTTGGCCGCCAGCACGACGCGGCCGTCGCGCGGCAGAACGCGGCGCTTGGAGGTGGCGCGATAGCCCCGCGGCACCGGCGACGGCCGGATCGGCGCGGGCCGCACGGGAAGGCGGGCGAGGCGGAGAAACGCCTCGAGCGCCGCCTGCTTGAGCTCGATCTCCTCCGGATAGGGCAGCGCGGCCAGAGGCTCGAGGGCGCGGGACGGCCAATCGGAAAGCTTGCGCCGAAGCGCCTCCTCCCGCAGGGCCTCGGCGAACAGGAGCCGCGATCCGCCGGGGCTCACGGCTACCTCCCCTCGCGGCGTCCGCCATAGACGCCGTAGAGCCTCGCCGCTTCGGCGAGCGCGCGCAGGTTCTCCTCGGGCATGCTCACGCGCTGATCCGGCTCCAGGATGAGGCCGCCGCCGCGGCCGAGCGCTTCGACCGCAGCCTTCACCTTGGTCCTGACCATCTCGGGGCTCCCACGCGTCAGGAGCTCGCGCGTGTCGATGCCGCCCATGAACGTGATCCTCGTGCCGTACCTCCTCTTGTAGGCCGGCAGGTCGTTGGCGGAGGTCTGGATGTTGAACACGTCGATTCCCATGTCGACGAGCTCATCCATGATCGGCTCGAGGGCGCCGCAGGAGTGGAGAAGGACGATGCGGCCGCGGCTCTTGTAGAAGCCGACCAGCCGCGAGAGCGCCGGAGCGACCGCGGTTCGCCACAGGTCCGCCGACATCAGCAGACCCGTCTGCGCGCCGTAGTCGTCGGAGATGCGGCCGGCCTCGACGCCGTGGTCCACGAACAGGCGCGCGATCTCCAGGTGCCAGTCGGCGAGGCGCAGGAGAAAGCGGCCCACCGCGGCGGTCTCCTCGAGCATCCACACGAGGGCGTTCTCCATGCCGCACAGGCAGTGCAGACGCTCGAACAACGCCAGGTAGTGGCAGCCGACGACCAGGCTGCCGGGATCCGCGGGGGGCAGTGCGCCGGTGAGCGCCCGCGGGTCGGGAAAGGCGAGCGACTCCAGGTCGGCGACCGTGCGCACGGGGTGATCGACGGGGTACGGAAGAGACTCGGCCACGCGCTTGCGCCAGCGCACGCCCCACGGGTCGCGGCCGTCGTCGGGCGGAAGCGCGCCGTCGTAGCTGAGGAACTGGATCCCCCCTTCGCCGTAGTACGGAACGTGATCAGGCGCATCGTGGGCGATCGCCCGCAGCAGGTTCTCCTTGACGGTCATGCAGCCTCCAGCAAAGCGGCCCGCGGGTCGCCGCCTCAGCCGTGCACGCGAACCGTTGCGCCGGCCGATCTCAGGCCGGCCTCGTACACGCGCATCACCTCCAGGGCGAACTCGAGCGAGCCGACCTCAGGGGCCTTGCGCGCGAGGGCGCAGTCGCAGAAGTGCTTCATCTCGTTGAAGATCCCCTGCACGAACAGCGCCTTGTTCTCCAGCGTGGCCAGGCAGCTGGAGGCTTCCCAGACGATCGCCCCCGAGTCGTCGCCGGACGGAACAAAGGTCGTGGTCTTTGCGTACTCGAACGGGATCGCCCGCTGCAGCACGACCCGGCTGCTGTTCTGCACCGAGAGGTGCCACTTGTCGCCGTAGAGCGCGTAGGTCTCCATGGGGTGCGGCCCGGAACCCATGTGAAGGTTGCCGATCACGCCGTTCTCGAACTCCAGGACGCAGGCGCCGTGGCCGTCCCGGCCGGTGAGCGCCGTGACGGTCGCGACCGGTCCGCCGACCGAGATGAGAAACGACAGAGGGTGCACGCCGTTGCCGAGCCAGTTGGTGAACCGCCGCTCGGCGAGCACCCGGGCGCCGTCGGCCGGGATGCTCATCGGGTAGACCGCCAGGCAGCTCTTGAGGTTGCCGTACCTCGGCGAGGCGGCGATCTCGCGGGCCTTGAACGCCGCGGGCATGAAGGCCTTCTTGAAGCCGACGACCACGATGCGGTCCCCGCGGCGGCCGATCATCTCCTCGATCTCGGAGGCGAGCATCGCGGGCGGCTTCTCCAGCCACACGTCCAGCCCGGCGTCGAGGGCCTCGCATGCCAAGCGCGGGTGCGCCTCGGGGGAGACGCAGATGAACACCGCGTCGAGCTTTTCGCGGGCGTACATCTGGGCAGCGCTGGGGTAGCAGGCGCAGTCGCCGTACTGCTTCGCGGTCCTGCGGGCCCTCTGCTCATTGCTTCCGTAGCAGACGGCCCGCAGCGTCACGGGCAGGAAGTTCATGGCCGGCAGCAAGTTGCGGTAGGTGTGGGAGCCGACGCCGACCATCCCGACGTTCAGGGTGCGATCGTAATCTCTCTGGTAGCTCATCAGCGTCCTTCCTTGACCGGATCCGGCGGCCGGCCGCTGGCCAGCGCCGCCTCAGCCTCGGCCCGGACCCGGTCGAAGAGCCCCTCGAGCCGCGCGTTCACGCCGCGGCACTGCTCGACCACGGCGGCGGCCCATTCGAGGTACTGGCGCCTGCGGGCGGCATCCCAGTCGGTCGGCGGGCTGTCGACGATCGAGCGCAGGTTGCTCGTCTTGTCTGCGATCTTGATCATCCTCGCCCGCGGCGACTTGGCCGCCGCGGTCTCGACCTGCAGCTGCTTGCGGCGCTCCCGCGGCAGGCTCTTGTCGTCGGTGACCTCGGCGACGATCCCGGCGATCTCGCTGCCGAACCTGGCCGCCAGCTCGGCCTCGCTCGCGCCCGTGTCCTCGATCGTGTCGTGCAGCAGCCCCGCGGCCACGAGGGCCGCATCGCCGCCGTCGGTGGCCTCGGCCAGCAGCAGGGCCACTTCGGCCAGGTGGTTGACGTAGGGCTCGGCCCGGCTGCCCTTGCGCCGCTGCTTGGCGTGCCTCTCGGCCGAGTAGCAGAGGGCGCGGGCGACGACGATCAGGTCCCTGTCCATGGTCAGCCGTCCTCCCCGGCGACGGCTCGACCTACAGAAAAGCACGCCCGGCTGCTGCGCGCAAGCCCGCGCCGGCGGCGCGGGCGCCCGGCGGCGGGGCCGCGGGCAGCGGCGCGGCAGGAGACGCGGCACGCAGCGACGCGGCGGCGATCCGTGGTATATTGGCCCGGCGAGGAGGTGCGAGCTGTGAAAGCGCTCGACTGGGCCGACATCGTGGGATACTGGTTCGCCGAATCGATCGGGGAGTTTGTCTGCCCGGACTGCATCACGGCCACCGACCTCCGCACCCGCCCTCACGTGATCTGGACGTGGGAAGACGTGAGCGTCGAGACAGGCCCCCTGGTGTGCGACCGCTGCCAGCGCCGCATCATGGAAAAGGCGGAGACCCCCGAGTCGGCCCGGCGGCGGTGGCAGGCTCGCGCGACGAAATAGCCGGCCTGGCGCTCGACCGGCCGCCTTCGGCGCGGCCTTGGCGCCGCAGGTCGGCCGACCGGCCGCCGGGCTCTGCGGCCGCCTACAGGCGAGGCGCGTTCGTCCCGCCGCGTCCCCCGTCCGCCGGCGCCCCGGAGCCAGATTGTCATGCGCGCCGCTGTTGGTCTATAACTTGCCCTTCATTCAGGTGGAGCCTATGAGACGCGAACCTGGCGGATATTTCGACCCGCTCAGCGAACACGATGCCTGCGGTGTCGGGTTCGTCGCCAACATCAACGGCCAGAAGTCGCATGCCATCGTGAGCGACGCGATCCGCGCGCTGTGCAACCTCGAGCACCGCGGCGCCGTGGGCGGCGACATGAAGACCGGCGACGGCGCCGGCATCCTCATCCAGATCCCCCACCGCTTCCTGGCGAAGGTCCTCGACTTTTCCCTGCCCGAGCCGGGCTCCTACGGGGCCGGGTTCCTGTTCCTTCCCCCCGAGCCCGAGAGGGCGGAACAGGCGCGCGCCCTCGTCGAGCACGTCGCCGCAGCGGAAAAGGTCGAGGTGCTCGGCTGGCGAGCGGTGCCCGTCAACCCCGACTGCCTCGGCCAGCAGGCCCGCGAGGAGATGCCGTCGTTCTGGCAGCTGTTCGTGCGCTGCCCTCTGGCGGCGGACGGGCAGGCGCTCGAACGCAGGCTCTACGTGCTGCGCAAGTGCCTGGAGCGCGAGGCGCGGGCTGCGGGGTGGGAGCTGGCCGAGTTCTACGTCCCGTCGCTCTCCAGCCGCACGATGGTCTACAAGGGGATGTTCGTCTCGACCCAGTTCCTCACCTTCTACCCCGACCTGCAGGACGAGGACTTCGAGAGCGCCATGGCGCTCTTCCACCAGCGCTACAGCACCAACACCTTCCCCTCGTGGTACCTCGCCCACCCCTACCGCTACATCGCCCACAACGGTGAGATCAACACGCTGCGGCGCAACATCAACAACATGAGCGCCCGCGAGTCGAGCATGGCGTCGAGCCTGTTCGGCGACGACATTGCGAAGCTGCGGCCCGTCGTCAACCCGACGATGAGCGACTCGGCGATCTTCGACAGCGTCCTCGAGCTGCTGGTCATGGGCGGCCGGTCCCTGGAGCACAGCCTGATCATGATGGTGCCCGAGGCGTTCGGCTCGGCCTACCACATCTCCCAGGACAAGCGCGCCTTTTTCGAGTACCACGCCGCCATCATGGAGCCGTGGGACGGGCCGGCGGCGGTGGCTTTCTGCGACGGCGAGCGGGTCGGCGCCATGCTGGACCGCAACGGCCTGCGGCCCGGTCGCTACACGATCACCCGAAGCGGCCGCGTGATCCTCGCCTCCGAAACGGGCGTGCTCGACGTCGAGCCGGCCGACATCCTGGAAAAGGGCCGCCTCGCGCCCGGCAAGATGTTCATGGTCGACGTGGCGCGGAGGCGCGTGATCAAGGACAACGAGATCAAGAGCACGGTCTCGCGGCGGCAGCCCTACCGGCACTGGCTCGAGACCAACCGCATCGAGCTGGCGGGGCTCCTGGGGGTGCCGCGGCCGGTTCCCTCCGACCCCGAGCGCATCGCCACCGGCCAGCGCGCCTTTGGCTACAGCCTCGAAACCGTCAAGATGATCCTGGCGCCGATGATCGAGAACTCCCAGGAGCCAATCGGCTCGATGGGCAACGACGCGGCGCTGGCGGTTCTCTCCAGGGAGCCGCAGCTGCTGTTCTCCTACTTCAAGCAGCTGTTCGCCCAGGTGACCAATCCGCCGATCGACCCCTACCGCGAGCACCTGGTGATGTCGCTCATGAGCTTTGTCGGGCGGGAGCGCAACCTGCTGTCCGAGACGCCCGAGCACTGCCACCAGCTCAAGCTGGCGCACCCGGTCCTGACCAACGACGACGTCGAGATGCTGCGCACCTCGCCGATCAAGGACTTCCGCGTCTGCACGGTTCCGATGCTGTTTCCCGCCGACGAGGGTCCCGGAGCCCTCGAGCGCGCCCTCGCCGAGGTGTGTGCGGAGGTCGAACAGCGGATCGACGAGGGGCACTCGCTGGTGATCCTGAGCGATCGCGGAATCGGAACCGAACGAGCCGCGATCCCGAGCCTGCTGGCCATCTCGGGGGTGCACCATCACCTGGTGCGGGCCGGCAAGCGCCACCTGAGCGGCCTCGTGCTCGAGACCGGCGAGCCGACCGAGGTGCACCACTTCGCCGCGCTGGTGGCCTACGGCGCCAGCGGCATCAACCCGTACCTGGTCTTCGAGAGCATCCCGGACCTCCAGGCCAGGGGCTACCTGTCGCGGTCGCTGACGGTCCAGCAGGCGATCGAGAACTACATCACGGCCGTCAAGAAGGGCCTCCTCAAGATCATGTCCAAGATGGGCATCTCGACCCTGCGCAGCTATCGAGGCGCCCAGATCTTCGAGGCCGTCGGCTTGGGCAGGGAGCTGGTGGAGCGCCACTTTACCGGCACCCCGTCTCTGGTAGGCGGCATCGGCCTCGCCGAGGTCGAGCAGGAGAGGCTCGCGATCCACCGCCGCGGCTTTCCCCTCAAGGCGGCGCAGCCGGTCGAGGCCGACTACACGCTGCGCTCCGGCGGCCTCTACGGCCACAGGAGCGACTCGGAGCAGCACCTGTTCTCGCCGGCGGCGATCGCGCTCCTGCAGAAGGCGGTGCGCGAAGACTCCTACGAAGTGTTCAAGCAGTACACCGCCACCGTCAACGACACCAGCCGCAACCTGTGCACGCTGCGCCAGCTGTTCCGGTTCAAGCCGGGCGCGCCGGTGCCGCTCGAAGAGGTGGAGCCGATCGAGGCGATCGTCAAACGGTTCGTGACCTCGGCCATGTCCTTCGGCTCCATCAGCAAGGAGGCGCACGAGACCCTCGCCATTGCCATGAACCGCCTCGGCGCCCGCAGCAACTGCGGCGAAGGCGGCGAGGACGAGCGGCGCTTCGCCCCTGCGGCCAACGGCGACAATCTCAACAGCCGCGTCAAGCAGGTGGCCTCGGGGCGCTTCGGCGTCACCAGCGCCTACCTCGTGAGCGCCGACGAGCTGCAGATCAAGATCGCCCAGGGCGCCAAGCCCGGCGAGGGGGGGCAGCTTCCCGGCCACAAGGTCAACGAGAGCATCGCCCGGGTCAGGCACTCGACGCCCGGTGTCGGGCTGATCTCGCCCCCGCCTCACCACGACATCTACTCGATCGAGGACCTGGCGCAGCTGATCTACGACCTCAAGCACGGCAACCCCAGTGCCCGCGTCTCGGTCAAACTCGTCTCGGAGGTCGGGGTCGGAACCGTGGCGGCGGGCGTGGCCAAGGGGCGAGCCGACACCGTCCAGATCGCCGGCGGCGACGGAGGAACGGGGGCGTCGCCCCGATCGTCGATCATGCACGCGGGCACTCCCTGGGAGATCGGCCTCGCCGAGACGCAGCAGGTGCTCGTCGGCAGCCGCCTGCGGGACCGCATCCGCGTCCACGTCGACGGCCAGCTCAAGACCGGGCGCGACGTGGTGATTGCCGCGCTGCTCGGCGCCGACGAGTTCGGCTTTGCCACGACAGCGCTGGTCTCGGTCGGCTGCGTCATGATGCGCAAGTGCCACCTGAACACCTGCCCGGTGGGAGTGGCGACCCAGGACCCCGGGCTGCGCAAGCGCTTCCGGGGCAGGCCCGAGCACGTCATGAGGTTCATGCGCTTCCTCGCCGCGGAGGTGCGTGAGATCATGGCGGCTCTCGGCTTCCGCAGCTTCGACCAGATGATCGGCCGCGTCGAAATGCTCGAGGTCGACGCGGCGGCCGGCCACTGGAAGACGCGGGGCCTCGACTTCTCGCGGCTGCTGCACAGGCCTGCGGTGCCCGAGGGCGGCGCGCTGCGCTGCGTGCGCCGCCAGGACAACCACGGCGGCTCGCTCGACGATCGGATCTTGACCGCCGCCCGCGGGGCGATCGAGGGCGGGCCCCCGGTGAGCCTCCAGCTGCCGATCCGCAACAGCGACCGGGCCGTGGGAGCTACCCTCAGCGCCGAGATCTCTCGAAAGCACGGATCGCGCGGCCTGAGCGACGACACGATCAGGGTCAGGCTCGAGGGCTCGGCCGGCCAGAGCTTCGCCGCCTTTCTCGCCCGCGGCGTGACCCTCGAACTCGAAGGCGACGCCAACGATTACTTCTGCAAGGGCTTAAGCGGAGGCCGCGTCATCGTGCGCCCGCCGCGCGGGTCGACCTTTATCCCGGAGCGCAACATCATCTCGGGCAACGTCAACCTCTTCGGCGCCACCTCGGGCGAGGTCTACATCAACGGCATGGCCGGCGAGCGCTTTGCCGTGCGCAACAGCGGCGCCATCGCCGTCGTCGAGGGGGTCGGCGACCATGGCTGCGAGTACATGACCGGCGGCCGGGTCGTGGTGCTCGGCGAGACGGGAGTCAACTTTGCCGCGGGCATGAGCGGCGGCTATGCGTACGTGCTCGATCGCAGCCAGCTCTTCGACACGCGCTGCAACCTGGAGATGGTCGACGTCGAACCGGTGGTGGAAAGGGAGGACGTCGAGTTCCTTCACGGCGCGATCGAACGCCACGCCGCCCTCACCGGCAGCCCGAACGCCCGCCAGATCCTCGAGCTGTGGGCCGAGATGCTGCCGCTGTTCGTCAAGGTCGTGCCGCTCGACTACCGTGCCGCGCTCAAGCGGCTCAAGGAGCTGGAGGCCAAGGAAGCCGAGACGGCCAAGCTGACCGAGGAGGTCTTTGCCTGATGGGAAAGCCCACGGGTTTCCTGGAATACGAGAGGGTCGACAGCCCCTACCGCAGCGTCGAAGAGAGGGTGCGCGACTGGCGCGAGGTGGCCCTCCCCGTCGCCGAAGAGAAGCTGATGCGCGAAGGCGCCCGCTGCATGGACTGCGGCACCCCCTTCTGCCACTCTCTCGGCTGCCCGGTGGTCAACCTGATCCCCGAATGGAACGACGCGGTCTACAGGGGCAACTGGCGCGAGGCCTGGGAGCGCCTGGAGATGACCAACAACTTCCCGGAGATCACCGGCCGGGTCTGCCCCGCCCCCTGCGAGGCCTCCTGCACCCTGTCGATCAATTCGAGCCCGGTGTCCATCAAGAACATCGAGCGGGCGATCATCGAGCGGGCCTTTGCCGAGGGGTGGGTCCAGCCGCGCCCCCCGCTGCGCGAAAGCGGCCGGCGGGTGGCCGTGATCGGCTCGGGGCCCGCGGGGCTGGCTGCGGCTCAGCAGCTGCGGCGCAGCGGTCACTCGGTCTCGCTGTTCGAGCGCGCCGAGCGCGTCGGCGGCCTTTTGCGCTACGGAATCCCCGACTTCAAGCTCGAAAAGCCCGTGCTCGACCGCCGCATCGGGCAGATGGCCGCCGAAGGAGTCGAGTTCGAGACCGGGCTGGTCATCGGCGAGGACGTGTCGGCGCGCTATCTGCGGCGCCGGTTCGACGTGATCGTGCTGTGCATGGGCGCAGGCACGCCGCGGGACCTGCAGGCACCCGGCCGCGGATACGAGGGCATCCACTTCGCGATGGAGTACCTCACCCTCTCCAACCGGCTGCTCAACGGCGAGATCGACGAGCGGGCCGTGATCTCGGCCCGCGACAAGCGCGTGCTGGTGGTCGGCGGCGGAGACACCGGCGCCGACTGTGTAGGCACCGCCGTGCGGCAGGGGGCGCGCAGGATCACCCAGATAGAGATCCTGCCTAAGCCGCGGGTGTGGGAGCACCCCACGAATCCCGACTGGCCGTTCTGGCCCAACATCCTGCGCACGTCTTCCAGTCACGACGAAGGCTGCGAGCGCCTGTGGTCGACCACGGTCGCGAGCTTTTCCGGCGGCTACGACGCGAAGGTGCAGCAGGCTCACTGCAGCCAGGTCGAGTGGAAGGCGTCGCCGGGCAGGCGCCCCGAGCCGGTCGGTGTGCCCGGCAGCGGATTCGTCCTCGACGTGGACCTCGTCCTGTTGGCCATGGGGTTCGTGCATGTGGAGCATAGCCGGCTCACCGAGGACCTGGGCGTCGCCCTCGACGGCCGGGGCAACATCCAGGTCGACTCCCGCTACGCGACCTCGGTGCCCGGCATCTTCGCGGCCGGCGACTCGCACGCCGGGGCGTCGCTGGTGGTGCGTGCCATCAGCCACGGCAGAAGGGCCGCCGCGGCGGTGGACGAGTACCTGCGGTAGCCGGCTACAGCAGCGGGATGCCGGCCGCGGCGCAGCGCTCCCGCATCTGAGGCGGCCACACGCCGACCTGGACCTCGCCGATGTGCACCTTGTGCAGCAGCAGCATGCACATGCGCGACTGGCCGATGCCGCCGCCGATCGACAGCGGCAGCGTTCCGTCGGCCACGCCCCTGTGGAACTCCAGCCCTGCCCGATCGCTCTGCCCCATCAGCTCCAGCTGGCGGGCGAGCGAGCGGGCATCGACGCGGATGCCCATCGACGACAACTCCAGGGCGCGCCCGCGGGTGCCGTCCCAAACGATGATGTCGCCGTTGAGGCCGGGGAGGCCGCTGCCATTGATCGAGCTCCAGTCGTCGTAGTCGGCGGCGCGCACGTCGTGCGGGACTCCCGAGCGCAGCGGCGCCCCGATGCCCACCAGGAAAAAGGCGCCGTGCTCCTCGGCCGCCCGGTCCTCGCGCTCGCGGGGCTGCAGGCCGGGGTAGCGGTCCTCGAGCTCCTGCGCGTGCACGAACCGGATCACGCGGCTGAGGCGCTTCTCCAGGACGGGGAACGCGGCGCAGACCCGCTCCTCGGTGTCGAGCAGCGCCTCGTAGATGCGCCGCACGATCGATTCGAGAAAGGCCAGGGTCCGGTCCTCGCTGCCGATCGCCAGCTCCCAGTCCCACTGGTCGACGTACGCGCTGTGGATGTCGTCGACCGCCTCGTCCTTGCGCACGGCGTCCATGTCCGTGTACAGACCGGTGCCGCGGGCGAAGCGGTAGCGGCCGAGGGCCATGCGCTTCCACTTGGCGAGGCTGTGGACGATCTCCACGGGGTGCTCGATCTGGGGAACGCGAAAGCTCACCGGCACCTGGGTCCCGGCCAAATCGTCCTGGAGGCCGTTGCCGACCTCGAGAAAGCGGGGCGCGCTCACGCGCTCCAGATGCAGAGCGTCGGCGAGCCGCCTCTCGAAGGTGTCCTTGATGAGCTTGATGCCGCGCTCGGTGTCCCGCAGCCCAAGCTTGGGCCGATAGGGGTCCGCGAAACGAGTGTCCATCGTGCGCGCCACCATACCCGAGGCGTGGCGACGCGTCAAACCACGAGCGCCGGCGGCGCGAGAGCGGCATCGCTGCGGCTGTCGTGGGCCCAGCAGGACTTGAACCTGCGACCAACGGATTATGAGTCCGCCGCTCTGACCAGCTGAGCTATGGGCCCGCGGGGCCCAGCATACGAAACCCGCCGGGCGTGTCAACGGGGTCCGGCGTCCATCGCCGGCCGCAACTGCCGCCCGCGGCGCGGCGGCTCAGAGCGACGTCAGGCCGGCCCGGATGGCCCACCTGGTCAGATCGGCGATGCCGGCAAGCGACAGCTTCTTCATCACGCGGTTCTTGTGCGTCTCGACGGTCTTCGCGCTCACGTGCAGGAGATGGGCGGTCTCCTTTACCGTCCGTCCCTCGGCGAGCAGCTGCACCACCTCCCGCTCCCTCGCGGTCAGGCGCGAAGCAGCCGCCGGGCGCGGGTCTGCGTACTGGCGCACGTAGTCTTCGACCACGCGCGCCGTGATGTTGGGGCTCAGGTAGATGCGGCCGGACATCACCGTCGCGATGGCATCGGCCAGCTCCTCGAAGGCGCAATCCTTGAGCAGGTAGCCGCTGGCCCCGGCGCTGAGCATCTCGCCGACGTAGGGCTCCTCGGAGTGCATCGAGAGGGCGAGCACCCGCACCCCCGGCACGCGCTCGACGATCTGGCGGGTCGCCTCGAAGCCGTTGAGCTGCGGCATCGAAACGTCCATGACGACGACGTCGGGGGCGAGATCCTGAGCAAGGCGCACGGCCCGCCGGCCGTCCTCCGCCTCGGCGACCACGCGCATGCCCTTCTGGCGGTCGATGAGGGCGCGCAGCCCCTCGCGGAAGATCTTGTGGTCGTCGGCGACCAGGATCGAGATCGGCATCGGCCGCGAATGTAAACCCGCTGCCCCGGCGGCCGCAAGCGCGCTGGGGGGCTCGACGCGGCCCCGGGAACGGCCTTGCGGGTGCCGCCAGGGGGGGCGAAAACAGCCTCTGGCGGCAGTCGCGGATCCGCCGGGCTGACCGTCCCCGGGGGCGGGGTGTGTTTTGTATATTGACTTTCAGGGACTATTATCTATCCTTGAGTCAGAAACGGGGGTTCCGGAAGACCGACCCGGCGTTCACGAGGGTTATGTTCCATGCTTGTGCCTGCTGAGGTCTGGACCGTCGCCAAGGCCGAACAGGGCAGCGCTGTGCTCATCAGGCCGGTGGGCTCCGAGGTTGCTGTCCCGATCATGATCGGGCAGCCCGAGGCCCAGGCGATCATGATCGGGCTGGCCAACCACACCATGCCGCGACCGCTCACCCACGACCTGCTGATCTCCGTGCTGAAGCAGATCAATGCGCCGATCAGCCGCATCGAGATCACGGAGCTCAAGAACGGCACGTTCTACGGCCGGTTGGTCCTGAGCCAGGGCGGCAAGGACGTGAGCATCGACTCCCGGCCCTCGGACTGCATCGCCCTGGCCGTGCGCGTCAAGTGCCCGATCTACATCGACGAGCTGGTGGTGGACGAGGCCGGCATCTCGGTGAACATCATCAACGAGGTCGCCACCAGCGCTTCCCGCGAGGAAGAGGTCCAGTCGATCAAGGAAAAGCTCGAGCGCGCCGTCGAGGAAGAGAACTACGAAGAAGCGGCCAAGCTGCGCGACCAGCTGAAGAAGCTCGAAGGGAATCAGTAGCTGACCGGCGGGGGCGCGACGCGCCCGGGGCGTCGAAGCGCCGGCCGGGCGCCGCGCGGCAGGCGCGCCGGCGCCGGCAGATCCCGTGACCTCACCGGTGAGCGATCTGCTTCGAATCCAGGGCCTCAGCGTGTGTTTCCGCACTCGCGCAGGCGCGCTCGAGGCTGTCAGCGACCTGAACCTCACGGTAGGCGCCGGCGAGGTCTACGGAGTGGTCGGCGAGAGCGGCTGCGGCAAGACCGCGTCCTTTCTTGCCTGCGTGGGGTTCCTGCCGCCCAACGGCTTCGTCAGGGCCGGCACCGTCGACTTCGACGGGCGGGACCTGCTGGCTGTCGGCGAGGCAGAGCTCGACGTCCTGCGGGGGCAGGAACTCACCTACATACCGCAGGACCCGCGGCGCGGCCGGTTCCCGGCCGTGGGTTTCGACCGGGACCTTGGCCATCGCCGGCTCGCGCTGGCGCTGAAGGTGCTGCTGGAGGAGGCGCGGCTCGTGGCCCCCAACGAGGACGGCGCGCTGCCCAGCGAGGAGGGCCTGCTGCCGGCCGCCGGCGCGGTGGTGGGCGCGGTCAGGGGCATGATCAAGCGGGAGCCCGAGGCCGTCATCGGCAAGCCGAACCACCAGTCCGTCGAAAGGGCGCTGCGCCGGATGGGAATCAGCGAGAGCGAGTGCGCCGTCGTAGGCGACTCGATCGCCTCCGATGTGGCCCTGGCCAAGAAGATGAACATGCCGTCGGTTCTCGTGCTGACCGGAAACACGACCCGCGAGGAGGTCATGGACGCCTCCCTGCGTCCTGGCTACATTCTCGATTCGACAGCCGGCCTCACGGGCCTGCTTGGCCGCGGCAAGGCCGCCTAGCTCTTGACGAGCCGGGCGGGAATCTTGAGTCTGTTCGAGAGAGGGGATCAGATGAAGAAGGTGCAGCTGGACTACGGCGACTGCAGGATGGAGGTCGAGCTTCCCGACACGGCAACGGTCGTCCGCTACAACGAGACCTACAAGGATCCGCCCGCCGTGCCGTCGGTCGCTGAGGCGGCGCGCGAGGCGCTGCGGAAGCCGGTGGGCATGCCGCCCCTGCGGGAGCTGGCCGGACCAGACAAGAAGATCGTCATCGGATTCCCCGACCGCGTCAAGGGCGGAGTGCATCCGGAGAGCCACCGCCGCGTGAGCCTGCCGATCATCATAGAGG
>CAZKGO010000041.1:0-17989 GCA_964552235.1 uncultured Spirochaetales bacterium
GCATCAGCGCGCCGCGCGGCCTCAGCCCGAGGGAGAGATCGGGGTGGCTGCGGGCGAGGCTCGCCGGATCGAGAAAGAAGTGCTCGCCCGCCACCGCGAACAGCTCCGCGGCGTCCTCGCCCGCGTACAGGTCGAGGATTCCGCCTCCGCGATCCAGGAGCCTGAGGTTCTCGCTCGCGATGCGCGTCCACTCAGCCGCGGTCCGGGCGTCCATGAGCAGCCGGGGAAAGCCGTCGACCTCGCCGTCTTCGCCGTCGACGGCGTGCATGAACTCGTGGATGCCCACGTGCATGAGGCCGTGCGCCGGCGAAAAGCCCTCAAGCAGCGCGGGCAGCGACAGGATCACGGTCGAGGTCTGGCTGGGCGCCATCCCGAGCATGTCGCCGCGTCGGGCCCGCACCTCGTAGTCCTCGTCGAAGCTCTCGGGGTAGACGAGCACCTCGACGACGCTGCGGTAGGTCCACTCCTCGAGGCCGAACACGGGGATCACGGCGCTCGCCGCCACGAGCACGCGGGCCAGGTCGCTCGCCGGCACGTCGACGCCGGTGACGCGCTTCTCCGCCAGAAACAGCGCCACCGCGCGCCGGAACCGCGCGCGCCCCGCCTCGTCGAGCGCCCGGAACCAGGGCACGTGGCGCTCCAGCAGCGCCTGCCACTGCTGCGGAAAGGGCTCGCCGAGCACGCGCGCGCGCCTGCGCGGCGCGCGGGCAGCAGCGGCGGAGACAGCGGCAAAGGCGGCGGCGGCTGCGGAGGCCGCAGCCGCCCCGCGGGCTGCGGCGGCGAGCCCGCTGGAGGCGAGCCAGCCGATGGCGGCGCAGACGGCGGCCGCGGCGCCGGCGAGGGCAAAAGCCCCGCGCAGGGCCGCGCGCACCCGTTCCTCGGGCAGGATCACGCTGTCAGGGTAAGGCGAAGGTCGACTGCGGCGCAACCGGCGGCGCGCCGATCATCTGGGTATGTCCCGGAGCATCCACGCGGCCCTGCGCCGCGCTTGCGCACTCGCGGCGGCGGTTCTCGCGGTCTCGGCGCGGCCGCTCGCCGCCGAGACCCTTGCGGTGACGCGCCTGTACTCGGGCGTCGTCGGCGCCCACGGCAGCGTCGAGATCTCCCTTACTTTCGCCGCCGGCGCCGTGGCGGGGTGGTACAGGCCTGCCGACGGCGGTCCGCAGAAGACGCTCGAGGGCCGCAGCCAAGACGGACGCCTCGAGCTGCGGGCCATCGACCAGACCGGTCGGACCGAAGCGCTCGTGTCGTGCCTGGCGCCGCGGGGCGGAACGCTGCGGGGCGTCTGGCAGGAGGCCGGCCGCAGGCTCGCCTTCGGAGCCGACGAAGTGGCCAACGATCTGCCGGCCGCGCAGCTGATCAACGGCCACTACGTGCGCCGCGATGCCGGCTCGGGCGGTGCGATCGACCTTCTTCTTCTCGATGATGGCCGCGTCAAGGTCCAGGCCTATTCGCTGTGGGCGGGCGCCGGAGGAGCCGCGCTTGCCGGCGACGTGGCAGGCTACGCCGAGCTCCAAGGCGAAATCCTCCAGGTGGCTGCAGACGACGGGTGCCTGCTCCTCATCGAGCCGGTCGAGGGCGGCCTCGCGGTCAGGCAGGAGGGGCGCTGCCGGGCGGTGTTCAGCGGCAGCTACCTGCGGCGCAGCGCCGTGGTGCCGGACTGGGAGACCTTCCGCTGGGTGACCGAGTGACGGCGGCCGCTCGCGCGGGAACCGGAGGGCCGCCGCCCGCCGTTGACATACCGTCGCAGCCGCCTCTATCGTTCGATCCATGTACAAACCGCTGACCGAAGCCGTGTTGCTCAAGCTGAGCGGGATCGTGGGCGAGGCGAACCTGCTCGTGAAGCCCGACGCCATCGAGCCGTACTCCCACGACGAAGTCGCCGAGCTCCATCGCGCCCCCGAGGCTGTGGCGCGCCCGACGACGACCGCCCAGGTGTCGGCGATCATGAAGCTGGCGCAGGCCGAGCGCTTTCCCGTGACCCCGCGCGGCCTCGGCCAGGGCCTCAGCGGCGGCGCGGTGCCCGCCGAGGGCGGCCTGGTGCTGTCCCTCGAGCGCATGAACCGCATCCTCGAGATCGACACCGAGAACCTGGTCGCCACAGTCGAGCCCGGGGTGATCACAGGCAACCTGCACCGCGCCGTGGAGGAGCGGGGGCTGTTCTATCCACCGGACCCCGCGAGCCTCGACTCCTGCTCGATCGGCGGCAACATCGCCGAGAACTCCGGCGGGCCGCGGGCGGTCAAGTACGGGGTCACCAAGGACTACGTCGTTGGGCTTGAGGCCGTGCTGCCCAGCGGCGAGATCGTCACGATGGGCGGCAAGGTGATGAAGAACGTGACCGGCTACAGCCTCATCCAGCTGCTGCTCGGCTCCGAAGGCACGCTGGCGATCATCACGAAGATCCTCCTGCGCCTGATTCCGCTGCCCAAGGAGCGGATCGATCTCCTCGTGCCGTTCGACGACATCCGCTCGGCCACGAAGTCGGTGGCCCAGATCATCGAGGCCAAGATCGTTCCGGTGGCCCTTGAGTTCATGGAGCGCGACAGCCTCCTCGCCTGCGAGCGGCTGCTCGAGCGCGAGGTGCCGTTCCGCGAGCAGGCGGCGCACCTGCTGATCACCCTCGACGGCGCCGACCGCGCGTCGATCGACGCCGACAGCGAGCGGATCGGCGAGATCTGCCTGGCCAACGGCGCCGTCGACGTCCTGGTGGCCGACAACGCGCCGACCCGCGACCGCCTGTGGGAGGCGCGGAAAAAGCTCATCGACGCCGTCAAGCACTTGAGCCCCCAGAAGATCATGGAGACCATGGACATCGTGGTGCCCCGCTCCGCGATCCCGGACATGCTCGACCGCGTCAGGGACATCGCGAAGGAAGAGCGGCTGAACATCATCAGCTTCGGCCACGCCGGCGACGGCAACATCCACGTGTGCGTGGTCAAGGACATGGACGACGCGGCCTGGCGGAACAAGATGCCGGTCGCAGCCGAGCGCATCTACACCGCCTGCGTCGCCCTCGGCGGCATGATCACCGCCGAGCACGGCGTGGGGCTCGTGCGCAGGCAGTACCTGCACCACAACGTGGACGGCGTCCAGCTCCAGCTCATGAAGCGCATCAAGGAGACCTTCGACCCGGACTACCTGCTGAACCCGGCCAAGATCTTCCCGTAGGCGCCCTCAGGCGTCGGCGAACAGCTCCTCGAGCCGCAGCTCGAACCCCGCGCACACCGTGGATCGAAGCGTGGCTGCGCCGAGGAGCGTTTCGGCTTCGCCGTAGCGCTTGTCGTCACCGAGCCCGGTGGACGTGGACGCAGCGGTTGCCGATGTCGACGATCCAGTACTCCGGCACGCCGTGGCGCTCGTACAGATCCCTCTTGACCCGCATGTCCTTGGCCGCCGTGTAGGGCGAGAGGATCTCGATCGCCGGGTCGGGCGCTCCGCGGCATCCGCGGGGCGTGATCTTGGAGCGATCGCAGATCACCGAGACGCCGGGCTGCACGACCGTGTCCACTTGGTCGTCGTCCTGACCCGGGCTTTCAGGCAGGAGAACGTCGAACGGTGCGATGAAAGCTCGGCACGCGCTGCCCCTGAGGTGCATGTAGATGCGCGCGGCCAGGCCAGTGGCGAGCCCCTGGTGCGAGGACGAAGGCGCGGGACTTATGTTCCAGGCCTCGCCCTCGATCAGCTCCCAGCGCTCGTCGTCGGGCCGGGTGCGGTAGTCCCCGCAGGTGTAGTGGCGATCGGTCTTCTTGAGCGGCAGTCCCATCTTCGCCATGCTTCATCATACAGAGAATGAAGGCGGCGCGCCTGCTGCCTTTGCCCCTGCGGCGGGCCGTGCCTGCAAGCGACTATCGGTCGCTGTCCGCCTCGCCGGCGACGATTTCGCGGTAGCGGCCGGGGGTGATGCCCTCGTGCTTCTTGAACGCCCTGATGAGCGCGTTGGCGCTGGTGTAGCCGACCCGCTCGGCCACCTCCTGGAGAGCGAGCCCGTCCTCGCCCATGAGCTCCTTGGCGTGGGTGATGCGCACGTGCGCGATCAGGTCGAGCAGGCTCTGCCCTGTCGTCTCGCGGAACAGCTTCGAGATGTAGCCCTGACCCATTCCGAAGCGCTCCGCGATCATGCCGATGCTGAGGTTGACGTCGGCGTAGGTCTGCATCACGTACTCCCGGATCTCCCAGGACAGGCGGTTGTCCTTTCTGATGTCCCGCATGAGCCGGCAGACGTCGAGCACCACCTCCACGACCTCCCGCTCCAGGGAGGCAAGCGAAACCTCTTCGGAGAGAAGGCGCATCAGCGGCTGGATCTCCTCGGTGAGCGCGCGCTGGCGCGACTCATCCACGGCGGCCACCGCCTCGGCGAGCAGATTGTACATGTCGAAGATGAAGCACTTGAGGCTCTGTATGGACACCTCGCCGGCCCTGAGGTTGCGTTCGGCGATCAGGCGGAGGGTTTCCTCCGCTTTCTCCTCGTCGCCCGCGCGCACGGCGTTGAACAGCTGCTGCTCGGTCTCGAGGGAGCAGCGGTAGACGGATCTGCGGGTCCTCACGTCGGCGTAGCGGATGACCGATTCCGAACCGACGACGAGCTTGTACTCGAGGGCGTCGAGGGCCTCCTGGAACGTCTGGGGGATGGACTCGACCCCGCTCACGATCGTGCTCACGCCGACCGTGGTCCGCAGCCCGAAGGATTCGCGGAGGTAGCTCCTTGTCGCCCCGATGATGGCGTCGATGTCGCTGTTCCACTCGGGCGCGGACAGCAGTCTCAGGCTCACGATGCAGGCGAGCATGTCGTGGTACTCCGTGACAAAGCCGCGGTGCGTCCTGTTGATGATGGCCTCCACGGAGTTCGCGATGATGAGGGAGGCCAGGCGCTTTCCCGCGTCGGCGTGCGGCGTCTGCGGGGCAGGAGGTTCCTCGGAGTGCACGATGAAGACCGCGTGGTAGGGGGAGAACGGCACCATTCCGAAGTCGGCGAACGCCTGCTCGAGCTCCGCCGTGTCGGCGAACCTGCCGCGCAGGAGCCTGCGCAGGAAGTTCTGCCTCACGACGGCGTTGTTCCGGCGGAGGTCGGAGTCGACCCTGTCCTTCCAGCGCAGGGTGGCCAAAACTGCTTCGCGCAGTATTGCGTACTCATCGCCTCCGTCGGTGCGGATCCCGGCGAGGTAAGCCATGTCCCGCGTCACCTCGGAAATGCGGGCGTAGTTCCTCTTGGCAAAGCTCACCGCCATCAGCCCGCCAGCGGCCAGGCAAGCCGCGAGCGCGAGGATCGTGACCGTCTGCAGGGAGGTGACGGGGCCCATCAGCGCCTGTTCGGGCATTGCGGAGATCACCTTCCAGCCCGAGACGGGCTCGGTCACCGAGGCGAGGAGAAGCCCCTTGCCGGTGCGCGAGGGCATCTTGTCGTAGCGGAGGCCTGCGGGAATCGCCTCGCCTCCGACCTCCGCCACGACCCGGTTCTCTCCGTCGAGGATCACGATGGATTCCTGCTTGTTCCACGCCAGCACCCCGAGGGTTTCGGTGAACCACGCCCTGTCCACGAGCATCACAAGAGTTGCCCGGGCCGGCAGGGACCTGTCATCGGGGAGCGACCTCAGGCAGGCCACAGCATCGTCCAGGACCACGAACCGCCTCTCGTTCGCGCTCTTCATGCGCGCGAGCCAGTCCCGGTAGGAACGTGTTGCGGGCCAGCTATTTCTTCTCGGTCTCGCCAAGTTGCGTTGCCGTTGCTCGCCAGCTACCAACACGGCGACGAAGGGGCACGCCAGGACTCGAACGGCACCAGATTGGCGGAATGCGCTGAGCTCGTTGGCTGTCCGATGTGCCCCGGGGTGCAATGGGCCCTGGCAGGACGCAGAAACAGGGCTGGCGAGAAACGCCGGATTTTGCGCCAAATCGCGAAGCGAGGGCTGGCAAGAAACACAATGGGGTAAGACCCCCAATAGGGAGGTGTTGTATGAGAATAGCGTTGGTATGGTTCCTCGCCGCAATCCTCGTCCTGGTCGCGGCAACGGCCATTGCCGGGCCCGCGTCCGGGGCTCCGGCCGCGGGCGCGCAGAAAGTCAAGATCACCTACTGGAAGGAGTTGAACGCCGACAAGCTCGCCCCGATCTTCAAGAACCTGGGTGAAAGCGACCTGTACAAGGAGCTGCAGAAGAGGCTCAACATCGAGATCGAGTTCCTGCATGCCCCGTCGAGCAACGTGAGGGACCAGTTCAACCTCATCGTGGCATCCCGGGACCTGCCGGACATCATGGAGTGGGACCTGTTCAGCTACCCGGGCGGCCCTGCCAAGGCCATCGCCGATGGCGTTACCCAGCGTCACAACGAGATCTTCGACAAGTACGCGCCCAACCTGACCGCCCTGTACAAGAGGAATCCGCTGTGGGTCAAGCAGGCCAAGCTCGACGACGGCAGCTTCTACGCCTTCCCGTTCATCCGCGGCCACGCGGCGCTGGCGGTCTGGAACGGCCCCATGTTCCGCAAGGACTGGCTGGACGAGGTAGGCCTCAAGCCGCCCACGACGATCGACGAGTGGTACGCGGCCCTCACGGCGTTCAAGCAGAAAAAGGGCATCCAGTATCCCTTCAGCTTCCGCCAGAAGGCCCAAGGGCAGGACGGCAACGACCTGTTCTTCGGCAACGCTCTGCCCGGCGCCTGGGGAGTGGCGCGCGGGTTCTTCCTCGGCGAAAAGGGAGAGGTCCTCTATGGGCCGATGCAGCCAGGCTGGAAGGACTCTGTAGCCACGATGTCCAAGTGGTTCAAGGAAGGCCTGATCGACCCCGACTTCCCTGTGCAGGACACCCAGACCTGGCGCGCCAAGGTCATGGGCAACAAGGCCGGTGCCATGATCACCAACGTCGGCGGCGGCACAGGCTTCTTCTACGACAACGTGAAGAAGACCAATCCCACCTTCGCCCTCGTGGGCGTTCCTGACCCGGTGCTCAAGGCCGGGCAGAAGAGCCGCTTCGGCCAGAAGGACTGGGAGGTGCACATCCCGAGCAGGGCGTTCATCACGCCGCTGAACAAGAAAGTGGCCGACAGCGCCAGGCTCCTGGACTACGGTTACGGCAAAGAAGGCGATATCCTGTTCAACTTCGGCGTGGAGGGCAAGAGCTTCAACTGGGTCAACGGCTACCCCAAGTACACCGACATCATCACCAGGGATCCGAACTACGCCATGGCCGTGGCCATGAGCCGCTGGATGCGTTCGCACTACGACGGCCCGTTCGTCCAGCGGATCGAGTATTTCGAGCAGTTCATGGCCTACCCGGACCAGGTCGCCTGCGCCAAGACGTGGAGAGAGGGTCGGACTTTAGCTGGAGGATGCCGCGCATCGCCTTCACGGCCGAAGAGAGCACCAAGATGGCGACGATCATGACCGAGTTGGACGTCTACGCCGACGAGATGCTCATCAAGGGCATCATGGGACAGGTCGGGCTCGATCAGTGGGACAGCTATCTTGCGCAACTCAAGAAGCTCAGGGTCGATGAGGCCCTGGCGGTATACAAGGCGGCCCTGGAGCGCTACAACAAGCGCTGAGCTCATGCTGCAGTCAACGGCGGGCCGGGCGGAGCCGCATCGCCCGGCCCTCCCTCTCTGAAAAGGCATGATGACGAACACCAAGAGAAGCCTGCTGGCCGCCCTCGCCAGAGATCTCACCCAGAACCGTTACGTCTACGTCATGGCCGTGCCGGTGCTGCTGTACTACACCCTGTTCCACTACGGCCCCATGTACGGCGCCATCATCGCCTTCAAGGACTTCAGCCCGATCAAGGGCATCCTGGGCAGCCCGTGGGCGGGATTAGCCCACTTCCGGGCCTTCTTCTCGAGCTACTACCTCGTCAGGATCGTGCGCAACACGATCCTCATCAACCTCGGCATACTGGTCTTCGGTTTCCCCATGCCGATCCTGCTGGCGATCCTCCTGAACGAGGTGCGCGTCAGCTCGTTCAAGCGCTTCGTCCAGACCGTGAGCTACCTGCCGCACTTCATCTCCGTCATGATCGTGTGCGGCCTCATCATCAACTTTACGTCGCGCGACGGGCTGATCAACGACCTGATCGCGGCCCTGGGCGGGGAGCGCGTTTCGCTTCTGCTCAAGCCCGAGCTGTTCCGTCCCATCTACATCATATCCGACATCTGGCAGGCCACGGGCTGGAGCTCGATCATCTACCTGGCCGCTCTTTCCGCAGTCGACCCCCAGCTCTACGAGGCGGCTGAGATGGACGGGGCCGGACGCCTGCGCAAGATTTGGAGCATCTCCCTGCCCGGCATCCTGCCCACGGTCATGATCCTGCTCGTCCTGCGGATGGGGACGCTGATGAGCATCGGCTTCGAAAAGGTGATCCTGCTCGTCAATCCCAATACGCTGGAGACCGGCGACGTGATCTCGTCCTTTGTCTACAGGAGGGGCATTCTGGAGTTCAGCTTCAGCTACTCGGCGGCCGTCGGACTCTTCAACTCGGTGATCAACTTCTCTCTGCTGCTCGCGTCGAACGGGATGGCCCGGCGCCTGAACCAGGCGAGCCTGTTCTAGGGAGCTGCTCATGAAGCGGAGACACCGAGCCGCGGATATCGCCTTCACGAGCCTGAACACGGTCCTGATGCTCTTTGTCGTGGTCGCGACGCTCTAACCGTTCCTGTACGTGCTGTTCGCCTCTGTCAGCGACCCGGTCTGCATGGGACAACACCTGGGCTTTCTCCTGACCCCCCTCGGCTTCACTCTGGCCAGCTACGGCCGGGTGCTGCGCAACCCCATGATCCTCGGCGGCTACCTCAACACCCTCGTGTACGTGAGCGTGGGAACCGTGCTGAACCTGTTCCTCACCGCCCTCGGGGCCTACGTGCTCTCGCGCAAGAGACTCCTCCTCCGCAACGCCATCATGTTCTTCATCGTGGTCACGATTTTTTTTCCGGAGGTCTGATCCCGTTCTACCTCGTGGTCCGCGGCCTGGGCCTGGCGGACACGATGTGGGCGCTCGTTCTGCCCACGGCGATCTCGAGCTACAACCTGATCGTGATGCGCACGGCCTTTGCCCAGGTTCCCGACAGCATGGAAGAGTCGACGCGCATGGACGGGGCCAACGACTTCATCATTCTCATCCAGATCTACATCCCGCTCTGCATGGCCGTGGTGGCGGTGATGATCCTGTTCTACTCCGTCGGGCACTGGAACGTCTGGTTCAACGCCATGATCTTCCTGCGCAAGCGCGAGAAATACCCGCTGCAGCTCATCCTGAGGGAGATCCTGATCGCAGCCACGACCGAGAGCATGATGACCGAGGCTTCGGCCATGGACCGAGAGCCGACCGGCGAGACCATCAAGTACGCCACTATCGTCGTGGCGACGCTTCCCATCCTGTTCGTGTATCCCTTCCTGCAGCGCTACTTTATCCGGGGCGTGATGATCGGCGCGCTCAAGGAGTAGGAAGCCCGCAGCGCCCCCCGCCTACCTGGCAAATAGCGCCGCGATCTCCTTGGCGTAGATCCGGCTCACGACGTCTCTCTTGACCGACTGCTTGGCGCTGAGCTCCACGCCCATCTCGAAGTGCTTGGGCAGCAGGCGGAAGCGGAAGACCCGCTCGAACTCGCGGAATCCCCGCTTGGAGCAGACCCGGGAGTTGATCTCGTCGGAGATGAGCTCGAGGATCGGTGCGCTCTCAAGCAGCTGTTCCCTGGTCACGTAGGGGATCCCGTGAGCCGCGGCGTACTTCTCGATCGCCTCGTCGTTGGCCACCACCAGCGCGGCAAGGAACTTCTGGTCCTGGCCCACCACCATCACCTGGTCGATGTACTCGCTCTCCAGGATCGCGTCCTCGATCGGCACCGGCTCGACGTTCTCCCCGCCGAGCAGCACGATGGTCTCTTTGACCCGGCCGATGATCTTGAGCTCGCCGTCCCAGGTCTGCATCCCGAGGTCGCCGGTGTTGAGCCAGCCGTCGGACCCCAGGACCTCGGCCGTCTTGTCCGGCCGCTTGTAGTAGCCCTTCATCACGTTGGGGCCCTTGAGATAGATGACTCCCTTGCGGCCGGGCGGGACCTGCTCGCCGGTCTCGGGGTCGAGGAGTTTGACCTCCATCTCCTTGAGCACCGGGCCGATCGTGCCCGGCACCGGCCTGGCCTGCAGCCGCACGGACACCACGGGCGTGGTCTCGGTCAGGCCGTAGCCTTCGAGCAGCAGGACGCCGGCGGCCTGGAAGAACCTGTCGACGAACGGCGGAAGCGCCCCGCCGCCCGAAACGGTAAAGCGGAACCTGCCGCCGAGCCTGGCCTTGATCTTGCTGAACACCAGCAGGTTCCCCAGCGCGCGAAGGGGGTAGAGGAGGAGAAAGGGCGCGAGCCCGATCACGAAGTCGAGGGCGCGGATGCGCCGCGTGAAGCGCGGATAGAGCCCCCTGACCAAGGAGGTGGCGGTGGCATGGGCGCCGCCCACGGCGACGAAAAAGTGGAAGAGCGTCTGCTTGATGCCGCCTTCTTCCTTGATGTTCCTGTAGATGGCGGCCCGCACGCCCTCCCAGATGCGGGGCACCGAGGCGAGAATGGTGGGCTTCACCTCGGCCATGTCGGCCATCATGATCTTGCCGATCGGCTTGGAGTAGGCGAGCGCCGCGCCGCGGGAGAGGGCAAAGGTCTCGATCATGCGCTCGAAGGAGTGCCACACGGGCAGGACCGAGAGGAAGATGTCGCCGGGATTGACGTCGATCGTGAACGGGATCGTCCGCAGGTTGTGCAGGAAGTTCGAGTGGGTGAGCATGACCCCTTTGGGCTCGCCCGTGGTTCCCGAAGTGTAGATGATCGTGGCCAGGTCTTCGCTCCTGCCTTTTGCCACCTCCCGCTGGAACGTCTGCGGTTCACGGGCCAGCAGCGCCTCGCCGCGCTCCATGATGCCCTGCAGGGTCAAGAGGCCGACCCCGTCGGTCGGTTCCTCGAAGGCCTCCGGGCGAAAATCGCCGTCGAAGACGATGATCGACTTGAGGGCCGGCAGGTCCTTCTTGCGCGACAGGATCTTCTTTACCTGCTCCGCGTTCTCGGCAAAGGACACCTGGCAATCGGCGTGCTGCAGGATGTAGCGGGCCTCGTCGGCCATGGTGTCGGAGCCGCGCGGCACGTCGGCCGCCCCGATGCCGAGGATGCCCAGGTTCGTGATGATCCACTCCCTGCGGCTGTCGGAAATGACGCCGACGTGGTCGCCTCTCTTGACGCCAAAGTCGAGGAGCCCGGCTCCGACCCGCTCGAATTGCGCCGCGAACTCGCGGAACGGCATCGTCTGCCACTTGCCGTCTCTGCCCCTGCTCATCAGAGCGGGGCTCTCCGGGTTTCTGGCCGCCGTCGACTGCATCACCTTCACGACCGTGTCTTCCATCTGTTTCCCTCTCTCCCGGGCAATCGTTGGCGTAGGAGGCGCCTGGGCCCCTGCAGCATCGTAATACGCCTGTGCGCGTCGCGCCAGCGCGGATTTTCGCCCCCCGGCTGCCAGACGGTTCGGCGCAATCCGGGCGGGACCTATCCTCGCGGCGGGTCTGCTTTGTCTGAATGGGCGGCGGGAGGAGCGGTCGGCTCACTGCGTTCGTAGGCCATCACGGTCTGCTCGATCAGGCGCATTTCCACGAGAGACATGAGGAAGGCCAGGGTCGATTCCGCACCCATGTTCTGGTTGATGCGGTCGATGTGCAGCCCGTCGTGGCAGCCGCCGCAGCGTGGATCGTAGACAGGTACCCCCAGGTCGTTGTTGCCGAGGAACCAGTCAAAGGCCCCGCGCGCAGTTTCCAGCCACTCGCGCTCCTGCGTGGCGGTGAACGCCGCCAGAGAGGCCGAGACGACACACGAGGCCTCCAGGGGCTGCTGGTCGTACAGCGCCGGCGTACCGCCGCGCGGATAGAAGCCGTTGGTGCCGACGGGGCGGAAATGGCCGACGTCGGCTGTCTGAACCGAGCGCAGCCACCGGAGGCTCTCGATGCCCACCTCCAGAGCCTCGGCGCTGCCGTAGTGAGCGCCCGAAACGATCAGGGCGTGGCACAGGCGCGCGTTGGCGTAGCTCACGATCGGCTCGAACCATCGCCACTGGCCCGCGCTGTGGGCGCGGTAGGCCGCCAGCAGCCTGGCCTGCAGGCTCTCGCCCGCCTGACGCACGGACCTGTCCCCCGCGAAACGGCGCGCGTAGTCGCAGACGCCCAGCAGGGCAAAGGCCCAGGCGCGGGGCGACGTCGTTTCGAGGGCCTGGGGCAGCGCCTCGGCAAACAGGCGTGCCGCCCACATCGCGAAGTCGGAATCCGCCGAACGGCCGACCACGGCTCCGAGGGCCCACAGCGCCCGTCCGTGGCCGTCGTCGGAGCCCCGGGCATCCAGCCAGCGGCGGTCGAAGGAGAGGAAGTTGCGAAAGCGGCCCGTCTGCGCGTCGTAGGCGTAGTCGAGAAAGGCGGCATAGCGCAGGGCGAAGCGGGACAGCTCGGGGTCCTCGACGCGCGACTGCTCCAGGAGCACGGTGAGCATCAGGGCGCGCGCGTTGTCGTCGGTGGAGTAGCCTTCGCGGTAGTTGGGAATCCGGTATATCGCGTGCTGGCACACGCCGGTGCCGTCGGTGAGCGCCTTCAGATGCTGGAGCCGTATGTCGGGCAGGGGACTCCGCCGATCGGCGAGAGTGTGGACGGCCGGGCGCGGCTTTCGGTCTGTCGTGAAGGTCGCCCGGGCCTCGAGGAACACCGCAGCGTAGCGGGCGGCCACGGCGCTCCACACCATCTCGCGGCCGAGCAGGTAGGCGTGCTTGCGCACCGCGTTGCGCAGCGCATCGTCGCTCAGCAGCCGGGTCAGGCTCGCGGCCAGGGCGTCGGCGTCCCTGAACGGCACCAGGAACCCTCTGCCGTCGGCGAGAAGCTCCTCGGCGTGCCAGTACGGAGTCGACACGACGGCCTTGCCGCAGCCAAAGGCGTAGGAGAGGGTCCCCGACGTGATCTGCGCCGGGTTGAGGTAGGGGGTGACGTACACGTCGGCGGCGCCGAGGAATTCCCGCAGCTCCTGGTCGGTCACGTACCGGTCGTCGAAGACGACGTGGTCCTGCACTCCGAGGCGCCGAGCGAGCCGCACGAGGCTCGCTCGGTAGGTGTCGCCCTCGCTGCGCAGCAGGTTGGGGTGCGTGGCGCCCACGACGATGTAGACGACGTCGGGAATCTCGCGAATCACTTTCGGGAGCGCATGCAGAACGTACTCGATCCCCTTGCCCGGCGACAGCAGTCCGAAGGTGAGAACCACTTTGCGTCCTTCGACGCCGAAGAGGTCCTTGTAGAAGTTGGGATCGACAAAGGGAACATCCGGGACGCCGTGCGGAATCACCTCGATCTTCTGCGGCGGCACGCCCTGCGTCTCGAGGATGCGTCGTCCCCGCTCGCTCATCACGATCATGCTGGTGGACAGGCGAGCGAGCTCGACGAGGACCCGTTGCTGGTCGTCGGCCGGAGACTCGAGCACGGTATGCAGCGTTGTGACCACGGGGATCGAGAGCCTGCGGACGAGCGCCAGGATGTGGCTGCCGGCCCCGCCGCCGTAGATGCCGTACTCGTGCTGCACGCAGACGACATCGGCGTGGGAGACCCGGATAAAGTCGGCGGCCTGCCGGTAGCCGTCGACTTCGTGCTGGGGTACCTCGAACCTCACCTCCGGCGGATAGTCATAGCCGTCAGCGGTGTCGTTGACAGCTACGACCAGACAGTCGGCGCCCTGCACGTGAGCAGCCACCGAGTTGCGGAGATCGCGGGTGAACGTCGCGATGCCGCACCTGCGAGGCACGTAGTCCCCGACGAAAGCCACGCGCTGCAGCGAACGGCTCATGGTCGTGTCCACCTCCCGCATCTGTGGAGCTACGACGCCACGACGCCTGTGCGGCCGGTATTCCCCCGCGGCCTGAGGCGGCAACATCCATCGTACGGAAAAGAATATAGTGGCTGCGCTGTCGCCGGTCAACGGCCCTGCGCCGAGAGGCCCGCTGTCCGTCGGCTCGATTGACACAATCCGGCGGCCCGTGTTAGGTCGGCTTTCCGCCTGTTGATGGAGGTCTGCCGTGGCAATCCCCGTTACCCGTCTTGATGCGAGGCTACTGCCCGATGCGCGGCGCGTGATCGCTCGTTTCTACAGGCCGGGGCACCAGGACCGGCTGCGCTCGATCGTCGACAAGGTCCTTGCCCTGCCGGACCGCGACGCCGAGCGGGTGCTGGCCCAGGTGCTGCGCCGCTTCTCCCCGCGTCACCGGAACATCAGCCGTGTGTTCTCGCGCCACTGCGAGCAGGTGTTCACCACCCTCGCCGATTCCCGCCTGTCCGCCGGTGCCGTCACCGAGGCCAAGCGTCTTCTCATCGGCTCGTACTTCACCATGGAGTACTCGTTGGAGAGCGCGGCCTTCTACAACCCTTCGATCGTCGAGGACCCGGACCAGGATGCTCTGGCCGACGGCGAAAAGCGTGTGATCGTGAGCGTGCGGGCCACCGGCGAAGGTCACATTTCCTCGATCGTCTTTCGCAGTGCCCTGATCAAGCCCGACTGGAGCCTGGACTTCGAGGAACCGGGCCACCACGTGGACATGCCGGAGATCGTGACGCGCCACGTCTACGAAAAGGAGGTCTTTCTCACCAAGCTCGACGAGATGAAAGTCCACAAGGACATCATCGCCGAGGTCATGGACCGTCTCGGCGATCGATTCGTCTACGGCGAGCTGCAGGCGAGCCTCGAGGAGAGCCGCAAGCGCCGCGACCTGTCGTATACCAGGCAGAAGGTCCTGCAGGCGATCAACTGGCTGGCGACGTCGCACTACGAGGTGACGTTCTCGCGCGATACCGCGATCTCGGAGCGCGTGCTCTTTCCGGTCTCCCACTCCGAGAGCAACGGGATCGAGGACGCCCGCTTCGTGCGCTTCGTCGACGACGATGGCGGCGTCACCTACTACGCCACCTACACAGCGTACAACGGCTTTGCTATCCTCCCCAAGCTGCTCAAGACCACGGACTTCTACCACTTCCAGGTGATGCCCCTCAACGGCGAATACGCGCAGAACAAGGGGATGTCGCTGTTCCCGAGGAAAATCAAGGGTCGCTACGCGATGCTCTCACGGTGCGACGGCGTCAACCTCTACATGATGTTCTCCGACACGGTCACACTCTGGCGCGAGGCGACCCGCATTCTGGCTCCCACCCACTCCTGGGAGTTCGTGCAGATCGGCAACGCCGGCTCGCCGATCGAGACCGAGCACGGCTGGCTCGTCATCACGCACGGGGTGGGGCCGGTGCGGACCTACTGCCTCGGCGCGAGCCTGCTGGATCTCGAGGATCCCACGCGCGTGATCGGCGCGCTTCGGGAGCCGCTGCTGATGCCGACCGACGACGAGCGGGAGGGGTACGTGCCGAACGTGGTCTACTCCTGCGGCTCGATCGTCCACAACGGACGCCTGCTGATCCCCTACGGCATATCGGATTGGGCGACGGGCTTTGCCGTCGTGCCGCTGGAGCCGCTGTTGAAGGCGCTGCTCAGGAGCGCCTGAGGGCGGGCCGGCCCCGCGGCCGGCTCGGACGGCAGGCCGAAGGCGCCGGCGCGGCCTCAGTCGCGGAGCGGCTTCACGCGCGCGGCCAGGGCGTAGTAGAGCCGGCGCGGAAGCGCGCGCGTAAAGGCGAGCAGGAAGCGGTTGAGAAGTCCGGGCACGTAGACCACGCTGCCGCGTTCCAGAGCCGCCAGCGAGAGCTTGGCCACCCGCTCAGCCGACATCCAGCGGGCGAGGCCGCGATTGCGCATCTGCGCCGGATCGAGGCCGAGTCGCTGGTGGAAGTCCGTGCGGACGAGCCCCGGGCACAGAGCCTGCACCCGGATGCCGCGGTCGCCCACGGTCATGGCCAGCGCCTCGGAAAAGCTCACGAGAAACCGCTTGGTCGCCCCGTAGACCACGGCCATCGGCGACGGCAGGAAGGCGGCCATCGAAGCGACGTTGATGATGGCGCCGCCGCCCGCCTCGGCCAGGCGCGGGACCGCGGCGAGGCAGAGACGAACTGCTGCCTCCGCCTGCGCCCGCAGCATCGCCGCAAGACTGTCGCCGGAATCTTCCAGAAACGGGGCGCCGGCGCCGCCGCCGGCGTTGTTGACGAGGATCCGCAGGCCCGCCGCGGCGCGGACCCGCTTCTCGAAGGCGGCCAGCTGCGCCGGCTGCGCCAGGTCGACGATGCGCACTTCCACCCCGACGCCGTGGCGCTCGCGGATGCCGGCAGCCACCCGTTCGATCAGCTCGCGCCTGCGGCCCGTGATCAGGAGGTCATGGCCGCCTGCGGCCAGGGCCGCGGCGAAGGCCGCGCCGATTCCGCTGGTGCCGCCCGTGACGATCGCCAGGGGGCGGCGCGCAGGGGCCGCGGAGCTCACGCGCGCGCCCCGCGGGCCGGCGGCGTCGCCTCGCTCGGCGACGTCACTGCGTCGGGCGGCGCGCAGCGCCCGCAGGCGGCAGAGTAGACGGCGAGCACTTCGCGCACCCGGCTCTCGGCCAGGGCACGGGGCTCGGGGGCGAGGCGCCCCGCGCGCACCAGCTCGTACTGGCGGCTCATGTGCTGGCTCAGCAGCGAAAGCGGGATCGGCACGGCCCGCAGGTTCGCCTGCAGGCGCTCCACCGCCTCCCGCACGGCCGGATCCGGCCAGTAGTAGCGGCAGCGGTCGCTGAAGCTGAAGGCCCGCTTGAGGGCCTGTTCCGCGGCGCTGCCCTGGTAGTAGCGGCGCCAGTGCTCGGGCCGCTCGACCATGGCGCGGTCGAGCGTCGCGCGCAGGTCTGACCTGCGGCCGCCGACGAGCTCGCGTTCGATCGCCTCCAGGGCGAAGAGCGCCTCGCGCAGGGCAAAGGTGAGCCACGGTCCCACCTTGAGGATGCAGAAGTGATCCTCCACCATGGCCCGCAGAGCGGCGGGCGTCTGGTAGTCGGTGGAGTGCGCCTCGTAGACCATGCGCGGGAAGCCCAGCACCGCGGCGCTCAGGTCCGCCGCAGCTTCGCGCCGGTAGTCGAAGATCTGGTCGTCGCCGAACTCGACCCCCGGCTGCACGACCACGGCGACGACCCGCTGCCACGCGCCGCCGAGCCCGCGGTCGAGAAAGGCCGCCTGGGCCGCCTCGACCGTGCGCCGCACGTCGGCGGCCGCGGTGACGCGCAGCGTCTGCTCGGGCGCCTGAGCCCCGCCGGGGACCGGCACCTCGGTGCCGATGACGTACACCGGCGGCTCACCCCGGGCCGCAGCCTCGGCCGCCGCGCACAGCTCGGCGGCGCGTGCGGCCACGATCTCGTCGGGCAGCGGCAGGTGGCGGTCGCCCGGGTCGTCGGCGCAGTGCATGCTCGCGTCGAGGTGCAGCTTGCGGAATCCCGCCGCCGCATACGCCGCCACCAGCGTGCGCGCGTGAGCCATGGCCTCGCGGGCCGGCGCGTTCTGCCAGCGGTTGGGTCCGAGATGATCGCCGCCCAGCAGCACCTGGTCGGCGGGAAAGCCCGCCTCGCCGGCGAGCGCGGCCACGAAGCCGACAAAGTCCGCCGGCTTCATGCCCGTGTAGCCGCCGGCCTGGTCGACCTGGTTGGAGGTCGACTCGATCAGCACGAGCGACTGGTCTTCGAGCGCCTGCCGCATGGCAGCCTGCAGCACCAGCGGGTGCGCCGTGCACAGCGACGCGACGCCGACCCCGCGGCCGCCGCGGTTTGCCTCGACCGCGTCGAGAAAACGCCTGAGAGCTCGATTCATGGCTCGAGCATCACCTTGATCGGGTTTTCGCGGCCCCCAAGGATCATGGCGAAGGCTTCGGCCACTCGGTCCAGCGGGTAGCGGTGCGTGATCAGCCCATCGGCGCACACGCGGCCGGTTTCCAACATCCACAGGCCAGTGGTCCATTCGTGCCCCGGAAACGGAGCCGAGTAGTTCATCCACGACCCGACCAGGTGCAGCTCCTTGCGCGTGATCCGTTCGAAGGCGGCCGCTTCGAAGCTCACGTCCTGCGGCGT
>CAZKGO010000041.1:17999-24191 GCA_964552235.1 uncultured Spirochaetales bacterium
GTACCGACCAGCAGCACCGTGCCGCCGCCCTTGGCGCAGGCGATCGCGTCCTTCTTGGCCGGGCTGCTGCCCGACGATTCGAAGACCACGTCGGCGCCGCCGTCGGGCAGGGAGGCGGCCGCCTCGCGCAAGCTCGCCCTGGCCGGGTTGACGGTCGCGTCTGCGCCGAGGGCGCGGGCCGCCTCGAGCTTGGCCTCGACGACGTCGGAGACGATGACCGTGCGCGCGCCCATCGCCTTGAGGGCCTGAAGCGCGATCAGGCCGATGGCGCCCGCCCCCGTGACGATGGCGCTGCGGCCGAGCAGGGCGCCGAGGCGCAGCAGGGGATGCAGGCAGACCGTCACGGGCTCGATCAGGGCGCCGAGCTCGAAGGACAGGCCCGGCGGGAGGCTCAGCACGTTGGCGGAGGGCACGGCGACATACTCGGCCATGGCGCCATGGACACGGCTGCCGACGAAGCTGTAGTCGTCGCCCAGCGAGTACAGGCCGCGCCGGCTCCACGGCGAGTCGGGGTTGGGCACCAGCGGAGCGGCGGTAACGCGGTCGCCGACCGCGAAGCCCGCCGCTCCCGGTGCTATCGCCGCCACCTCGCCGGCGAACTCGTGGCCGAGCACGATCCGGTCCCATCGGTCCGCCGCTTCGGTGACCCGGTTGACGTCGGAGCCGCAGATGCCGACCTTGCGCACGCGGATCAGGACTTCGCCGGCGCGCGGCTCGGGGGTCGGCAGCTCGACGCACTCCATGCGGCCGGGGCCGCGCCGGAGTGCGGCCTTCATCGTGGTCTTCACTTGATGCCTCGATACATGAACGCCGTGATGATCTGCTTGCTGAGAAACACGTAGACCAGGATGATCGGCAGCACCAGGATCACGTTGCCGGCCATGATGATGTGCCAGGCGTAGGCGCCCTCGATGTTGCGCAGCCCCGCGATGGCGATCGGCAGCGGCCTCACCTCGGTCGTGTTGGTCATGACGAAGGGCCAGAAAAAGTCGTTCCAGTGGGCGATGAAGCTGAACATGGCCACCGTGACCATGGAGGACCTGGCCATCGGCAGCAGGATGCTGAAGAGGATCTGCAGCTCCTTGGCGCTATCCAGCCGGGCAGACTCGACGATCTCCTCGGGAACCTGCATGAAGGCCTGCCGAAGCAGGAAGATGCCGAAGGCGTTGGCGCCGAACGGCAGGATCTGCGGCACCAGGGTCTTGAGCAGCTTCATCCTGGCGAACATCAGGTACACCGAGATAAAGGTCACCTGGCCCGGAATCATGAACGCGACCAGCACGAGGGCGAACAGGGGACCCTTGAAGCGGAACTGGTACTTCGCGAAGCCGTAGGCCGCGGGGATCATGACGGCGAGCTGCATGACCACGATCGACAGCGTCACGACGATGCTGTTGCGCACGAACAGCGGATAGGGCCCCGAGTTCCAGACCTCGACAAAGTTCTGCCACTGGATTTCCGCGGGCCACAGCGACGGCGGGAACACGATGGTCTCGTCGAAGGTCTTGAACGCCGTGATCATCATCCAGAGAAAGGGGAAAACGAAGATCGTGACGAGCACGAGCTTGAACGAGGCGCTGAACAGCCTCTGCGTCCGGTTCAGGATCCGATCGGCGGTGATGCTCATCGCTCGCGCTCCTACTGATAGTGGACCCGTCGGGACAGGACCAGAAAGTAGACGGCCGTGATCGCTGCGACGATGACCAGCAGGACCGTTCCGCCCGCCGAGGCATAGCCGAGCTTCATGAGGGTAAAGGCGTTCTCATAGATGTAGTAGACGAGCACCTTGGTCGAGTTGCCGGGCCCGCCGTTGGTCATGATCCTGATCGTCTCGAAGACCTTGAACGAGTTGATGGTCATCGTGATCAGGAGGAGGAACGTCTGGGGCGAGATCATGGGAAGGGTGATCCTGAAAAAGACCCTCGTGCGGCCGGCGTTGTCCAGGGCCGCCGCCTCGTAGATCTCGGCCGGGATCGCCTGCAGGGACGCCAGCACCACGAGGGCGTGGTAGCCGAGACCTTTCCAGATCGAGACCATGATGATCGACATCATGGCGGTGTCGGAGCTGTTGAGCCACTTCAGCGACGGCAGGCCAAAGGCGTTGAGGACCAGGTTGAGCACTCCGGTTCTCGGATCCATCAGCCACATCCACACCATCGAGACCGAGACCAGCGAAATGATGTGGGGGGTAAAGATCGCCGCCTGGGAAAAGGCGTTGAACCTCGTGGGCGGCTTGAGCCAGACGGCGACCAGGATCGCGAGGGCCAGCTGCACTCCTACGGTGAACACGGTGTAGACGACCGTGTGCGACATCGCCTCGAGGAACTCTCGCTTGCGGAACAGGATGCTGTAGTTCCTCAAGCCCACGAACAGCGGCTTGGGGTCGATCATGTTCCACTCGGTGAACCCGAGGGCGACCAGACGGACGATGGGGTAGACGATGAACACGCACAGAAAGGCGATCGCGGGCGCGATGAACAGGTAGGGATACAGCGTCTGCCTGCGGAACGGGACCGGTGCGCCGCTCATCAGGCGGCGGCCCCTGGTGACTTCGCGGACTTCGATGCTCGCCACGATTCTCTTCCTTCTCGCCGCCACAGAGTATCAAGGGCGGCGATTCGAGAAAAGACGCTCTACTGGATGTAGATCGGGTTGGACAACGCCTCCGGCAGGCCGTCGCTCTTGACCACCTCCACGCGGTAGAAGAGCCGCCGCTGCATCGGCACGTCGATGCGCAGCCGGCCTCCGCGGGTCTCGCTCTCGACCTCGACGCCCATGTCGGTGATGACCCGCACGCGGCTTCCCGCTGTGGCGTTGTCCACGCGCAGGGCGAAGACCGTGCCGGGCGCGTAGGTCACCGTGTCCCCCATCATGCCCCCCGGACAGCAGAAGGCGATGTTGGCGGTCCGGGCGTTCTCGCTCACGTAGGAGTGGCCCTTTCGCAGCGCGGCCAGGATCGAGGGGGCATCCCTGCTCTCGGCGTACACGCAGTTGACCGGGCTGCGCTCGCTTCCGATCTTGTGAGCGTCCGAGCCGCCCACGAGGCGGACGCGGCGGCCCCGGGAGAGGGCTCCCTGCCACCAGTCGACCGTCTGCCGGTCGGCGTCGTCCCAGACGCCGTTCCATGCCTCCAGGGCGCCGAAATCGAAGTCCATTCCGTACTTGTTGGGATACTTCGGGTCGAAGGGGTGGTTGACCTGCGTGAGGGCGCCGGCGGCCTCCAGAGTGTCGAAGAACTGCCTGATCTCCGCGGCGTCGGCAAAGGTGAGCGTCTCCATGAAGTCGGTGATCCCGTAGAAGTTGAAGTGGCCGTTCTTCAGGGTCAGCTCGTAGCCGGGGATGAGGATGATCCCCTGCGGGTTGGGCTGCGAGAACGCCGCCGCCTTGAAGTGGTTCCTCGTGTTGTGGTCCGTGAGCGCAAAGAAGTCCCACCCCGCCGCTGCCACGTAGCCTATGATCGTGTCCACCGACTGGGCGCCGTCCTTGCTGTAGGCCGAGTGGCAGTGCAGGTCGCCCCGCAGGAGCAGCAGGTTCGTGGCCTCCAGGCAGTCGCCTGCGGACCGCACGTGTGCGCATCCGGCGGCGAGCGCGGCGGCAAGCAGGACGGCGAAGAGCCCGCCCCGACGGGCCTCTTTGTCGATCAGGACTCGGCGCATGTCTCGATTCCCCAATCGGAGGATGTCGGGCCCCGCTCCGCGCCCGGGCGCGGAGCGGGAGTCCCGAGGGTCACGATCCTACTTGTAGTAGCCGTTGGGCAGGATCGTCTCGCAGGCCTTCTTGATCTCGGCGTACGCCTGCTCGGCGGTGATCTTGTTGTCCGCCACCATGGCCTGCAGGGTCTTCTTGATCTCGAGGTTCAGCTCGGCCCAGTCGGCGGACACGTAGGTGTCCTTGACGTAGGCGAGCTGGTCAAAGGTGACTTTGTAGATCGGCTTTGCCGCCCACAGGTCCTGGATGATCTTCATGTCCTTGGCGGACTTGTGAGTGATCATGTAGCCGCCTGCGGCGCTGAACTCCGCGTTCACGGGCGCCGACGTGATGTACTTCACGAACTGGAACGCGGCGTCCTTCTGGCCCGGATCGCTCCTCTTGAAGATCACGATGTTGCCGCCGCCGGTGGCGAAACCGCGCGTCTCCTTCATCGGCATAAAGGCTCCGGCGGCCTCGAACTTGCCCTCCGTGTTCTTCAGGACGCTGCCGACGTTGCCCGTGCTCTGCAGCATGAAGCCGAGCTTGCCCTGGTAGAATTCCTGCAGCATGAAGCTGCCCGGCGAGGTCAGCGGCGGAACGAGGTACAGGCCCTCGTCGACGAGCTGCTTCCAGAACTTGAGGGCAGTGAGACCGACGTCGTTCTTGGTCAGGAGCGCCTGGGTGCCCTCCTCGTTTAGGAACGCGCCGCCCTGCTGGTTGATGAAGGCGCCGTAGAACCAGTTCTCGATCTCCCACGACATGGGGGCGATGCCCGCAGCCTTGAGCTTGCGGCCGTAGCTCACCATGTCGTCCCACGTCACCGGCGCCTTGTCGGTCCCGAGGACCTTTTTGAACATGTCCTTGTTGTAGTACATGATCGGCGTCGACCTGCAGAACGGCATTCCGTAGAGCCCGCCGCTCAGCTTGCTGTAGCTCAGGAAGCCCTCGATGTAGTCGTTGATGTCGACGTTGTGCTTTTTCAGGTACGGAGTCAGCTCCTCGACGACGCCCATCTTGATCAGGCGCGGATTGTCGGGCGAATCGCAGACGCCGCACTCCGGATTCTCCTGAGCGGCCAGCGAGGTGATGTACTTGCCGAAGGCCTGGGCGTAGTTGCCCTGAAAAGTCCCGACGACCTCGATCTTGCCCTCGTTCAGCTTGTTGAAGTCGGCGATCTGTTTCTTCGTCGTCTCCGCATTCACGCCCGACCCGAAGGTGTACCAGAACTGGACCGTTCGCTTCTGTGCGGGCGCGGCCGCGGCCTTTTCCTGCTCTCCCCCGGCGAACAGCACACCGCCCGCGAGCAGCATCATGCCCGCCAGCACTAACGACGATCTATTCTTGACCATACGCTTTCCTCCTTGGCGAGGTTCATAGAGATCGTTAGTGCGCAGGATATGTCGCTGTGCGACTGATTGTCAAGAGTCGAGGGCTCTTTGTGGTCATTAGCGATCAGAAAGGAGCCGTCCGATCTCGTTTCAAGGCAGCCTGGTCTCCGCAGGGGCGATGATGAGCCTGATGCCCTTTTGCTCGAGCTCGCTGCGATACTCCTGCTGCGACCCCTCGTCCGTGACCAGCACGTCGACCTCGTCGATCGGGGCTGAGACGAAGTTCGATACCACGGCCAGCTTGCCGTGGTCGGCGACCACGATGACCTCGCCGCGCGTGCGCTCGATCATCTCCCGGGTGACCTCGGCCTCCTGAGCCACGGGGTGGGTGAGGCCGTCCTTGACGCTCAGCCCATCGACCCCGATGATCGCCTTGCTGGCGTAGACGCGCTGCAGCGCGATCGAGGCGAACGAGCCGACGACGGAGTTCGACTGGGGTCGGTACTCGCCCCCGATGAGGATCAGCTCGATGCCGAGCGCGTAGCTTTCCAGGACCGCGGCCACATTGTTGGTGATGAGCCGGATCTTTCTGGAGCCCAGATTGCGGATGACCTCGAGGGTCGTCGAGCCTCCGTTGACGAGCAGGGTGTCGCCGTCCTCGATCAGCGCCGCGGCCGCGCGGCCGATCGCCGTCTTTTCCACCCGGCGGTCGAGGCCCTTCTGGGAGAACATCGTCTCGACCCGCAGCCTGTGGGTCGCCACGGCCCCGCCGCGCGCCCGCTCCAGCAGCCCGCGCCGTTCCAGGACCGCGAGGTCTCTCCTGATCGTGATCTCCGACACGCCCAGCAGCGAGCTCAGCTCGGCGACCCCGATGATGCCGCGCTCCTCCAGGAGGCGACCGATCCGGTGGTGACGCTCCGCGGGCATCCTGTGTTCGCTCACTTCCGCCTCCCCGGCGACAAGGATCGGCCGCAACAGCCGCTGCTGTCAACGTGCCGCGTTGCCGCCCCTGATTGCCGCCAGCACCTCGTAGGTGCCGCGCATTCCGTCGTAGGCGCCGCGGAACGCGGCGTAGAGCCGGTCGTACCAGACGCCTCGCTCGCTGCGGGGCGCGAAGCGCGCCGTCACGGCCGCGGCCCGCTCGGCTGCTGCGGCCAGGTCGGCGGCCAGGCCC
>CAZKGO010000041.1:24201-39850 GCA_964552235.1 uncultured Spirochaetales bacterium
GGCGCCTACCGCTTCTCGATCTCGTGGCCACGGATCTTCCCCGCCGGCGGCGGCGATCAGGGCGGCACCGAGGGTGGCGGCGTCGCGGTCACCAGGAATCTCGACGGTCCTACCCGTGACGTCGGCAAAGATCCCGCTCCAGACCCGGCTGCGGCTGCAGCCGCCGGTCAGGCGGAACGACTCCCGTCGGCCACCCTGCTCGAGCATCTCCAGGACCCGACGGGTGCCCAGAGCGTTGCCCTCCATGATCGCCCGGGCGACGGCGGCGCGCGAGACGCGCGGATCCAGGCCGATGAGCGCGCCGCGCGCCGCGTCGTTCCACAGCGGAGCCCGCTGGCCGACCATGTACGGGAGAAACAGGAGAGGGCTTCCGTCGAAGGGCAGGGCCTCGACTTCGGCGTCGAGAGCGCGGTAGTCCGCCTCCCCGAGCAGGTCGCGAAACCACTTGAGCCCTGCGCCGCCGTAATCGACTCCGCCCGCCGCGATCCACAGGCCCGGGATCGCGTGGTGGTAGCAGTGGATGCCCGGTTCCACCTGCGGCGATGCCACGCAGGCGTTGATGTTGGTGGCCGTTCCGGCCGAGACGCCGACGGTGCCGGCGCGGGCCAGTCCCGTGCCGAGCACGGCCGCCACGTTGTCCATCGCCCCGGCCACCACCGGCGTGCCTGCTGCCAGCCCGCAGGCCGCGGCGGCCCTCTGCGTCACCCTCCCGGCCACCTCGGTGCAGCCGAGAATCGGCGGCAGCTTGCGGCGGTCGATGCCGCAGCCGTCGACCAGCTCCGGGGACCAGCGGCCGCTCGCCAGCTCGCAGAGCTGGCTCAAGCCGCAGTCCGACACGCTCATCGTGGCCTCGCCGGTGAGGCGCAGGACCAGGAACCCGCCCGCGTGGAGGAACCAGGCGGCGCTGCGGTAGACATCCGGCTCGTGGGCCCTGATCCACAGCACCTTGGGGGCGAAGTTGGAGGCATCGCTGCGATTGCCGGCGATGCGGGCGAGCGTCTCGCCCAGGCGCTCCTGGATGTCCGCCGCCTCGGCGCCCGCGCGCCGGTCGTACCAAAGCGGGCCGGGCCGCAGCGGCGCGCCTTTGGCGTCGACGGGCAGCGCCATGCTCGACATCGCGTCGATGCCCACGGCCGCGACGGCGGCCGGGCGTACGGCCGAAGCGGCGATCACTTCGCGCGCGCAGCGGCAGAAGGCGCGCCACCAGTCCTCCGCTTCCTGTTCGGCCCAGCCCGGGCGGGGATGCGAGGTCGGGACGTCGGCGGATGCCGATGCGAGCGCACGGAAGTCGCGGTCGAAGAGCACGGTCCGGCATCCGGAGGTGCCGAGATCGGATGCGAGGATCAGGTCGCTCATGCTTCGGCCGGAGTGTAGCCGTGCCGGGCGGCCGCATCAACCCAGTCGGCGCCTCAGCCGGCCGCGGGCCTCGCCCGCCTGCCGGCAGCAGGACGCCGCGGGCGCCCAGCCGCGCGGGCATGGGGCCGCAGAGCACGAACACGACGAGCTCAGCGGGACGCCCATGAGCAGCTGGTACGAGGCGAAGGCTGCGCCGAGCCCCCATCGCTCGACGAGCAGTCCGACGACCGGAGCGGTGACGCCCCACCCGACGGCTCCCCACACGCGGATGCGACCGTAGCGGCCCGTCCCGCCGCCGAGGCGGCCGAGCACGGCGTCGTCGGCCAGCGAGATGACGGGCGCGAGGGCGAAGGCGTAGGCGGTCACCGAGACCGGAGCAGCTCGAAGCGGGCGGCCAGCCCTACTGCCGCCGAGCAGGCCGTCGTGCCCGCGACCGTGAGGGAGAGAACGCGGCGATGGCTGCGGGTCGCATCGGCGAGGCCGCTCCACAGCGTCGCGGCGAAGAGCATGACCGGCGGCTGCACCGCCGCCAGAACGCCGACCAGGCTCCCAGGGAGCCCGGCGCCGCGGTAGTGCAGGAGCAGGTTCGACATGAGCGCCGCACCTGCGCCGAAGCAGAAGAAGCAGAACAGGCGAAACGCCGCGAGCGAACGGGCGTCGCCGCCGGGCGGGGGGCGCTCACTGAGCGGTGTAGCCTCCATCGATGAGCAGCACCTCGCCGTGGATCATCGAAGCGGCGTCCGAGGCGAGGAACAGCACTGCGTCGGCGATGTTGGAGGGGTAGGCAAAGCGGCCGAGGGGGATCTTGGCCTTCATCGGGCCGCCCTTCTCGGGGGCGCCCCAGACCTGCTCGCCCATCGGGGTGAGCACGACGGTCGGGGCGACCGCGTTGACCCGCACGTTGTGCGGACCCAGCTCGAGCGCCATCACCTTGGTCAGCCCGTTGAGGCCGAACTTGCTCGCGCAGTAGGCCGCGTGCTCCACGAGCCCGATCACGCCCGCTTGGCTGGACACGTTGACGATGGCGCCGCTGCGGCGGCGCACCATGCCCGCGGCCACGATCTTGCTCACCAGGGCGGGGGCCGTGAGGTTCACCTGGAGAACGGCGTCCCAGTGGTCCGGATCCAGATCGAGCAGGGTCTCGGTGACGGCCGTGCCCGCGTTGTTGACCAGGATGTCGATCGGGTCCATGAGGCGGGCAAAGTGCTCGGCCATGGCGAGGGTCTCGCTGCGCGAGGCGAGGTTCGCGGCGCGGCTCCAGCACCGGCGGCCCATCGCGCCGATCTCGGCGGACAGCGAGCGCAGCTCCTCGGCCGCCCGGCCCGTGATGCCGACGTCGCAGCCTGCGCGGGCCAGCCTGAGGGCGACCTCGCGCCCGATCCCCTTGGTGGCGCCCGTGACCAGGGCCCTCTTGCCGGCGAGGCTCACCTTCATCTCCGCCATGGCCGCGAGTGTACGCCGAGGGGCCGCCGGCCGCAACCGTCGCTTGACCACCCCTCGGTCATGGGCCTGTAGAACGAAGGTGGCCTAGGGCAACCACTGACAAGGAGGAAACGGAATGTCGCGCAAGATCGCAATCCTGGCCGTGCTCGCGCTGTTCGTGGGCAGCCTCGCGCCGCTGGCGGCGCAGGCGTTCAGGCCCAAGGCCGAGTACACGATGCAGGTCAACGTCGGCCCGGTTTACGACTGGAGCCTCGGCGCTCAGAAGTGGGCCGACCTGATCAGGGAAAAGACCGGCGGCCGCCGGAACGTCAAGCCGTACTTCGGCTCGTCGCTGCTCGCAGGCAAGCAGACCAACTGGTTCCAGGCGGTGAGCGAGGGCAGCATCGACTTTGCCGTCGAGTCGACGATCAACGCCTCGTCGGTCATCAGGAGCATGAACCTCTTCAGCCTTCCCTTCTTCATCAACACCTACGAGAACGTGGACAAGATCGAGGACGGCAAGGCCGGCAAGAAGATCATCCAGGACATGGAGAAGGGCGGCGTCAAGTTCCTGGCCTGGGGCGAGAACGGCTTCCGCCAGGTGACCAACAGCAAGCGGCCCATCGCCCGGCCCGAGGACATGAGGGGCACCAAGATGCGCGTGGTCGGCTCGCCGATCTTCATCGACATCTTCAAAGCCCTCGGCTCCGACCCGGTCAGCATGAACTGGGCCGATGCCGTGACCGCCTTCCAGCAGGGCGTCGTCGACGGACAGGAAAACCCCAAGTCGATCCTCACGGTGGTCAAGATCTGGGAGTACCACAAGTACCTGACGGCGTGGAACTACCTGATCGACCCCCTGGTCTTCGTCCTGAACGAGAGGGTGTGGCGCTCGTTCCCGCCCGACATCCAGAAGGCGGTCGAGGAAGCGGCCGTCGAGGCCGCGGCCTACGAAAAGGCTCTCGCCCGCGCCTACCTCGACGGCGACAAGTCGCTCAAGGTCCTCCGGGACCGGTTCGGCGTCAAGGACTTGCCTGACCCGATCAAGATGATGCAGGACAAGGGCATGGTGCTGACCACGCTCAACCCGCAACAGCTCAAGGCATTCCAGGACGCCACCAGGAGCATCTACGACAAGTGGATCCCCCAGATCGGAAGGGACGTGTACGAGATGGCGCTGCAGGACATGAAGTAGGACTGCAGGGTCGCGGGACTACGCGGGGGGGCTGCGAGGCCCCCCTTGTTTCGTTTGCGGGGGAGAGGCATGAGTCACAGAAAGCTCCAGCTCGACGAGCTCATCGCGGCGATGATTCTCGGCGTCATGGCGCTGATCGCCTTTGCGAACGTGCTGTCGCGCTACTTTCTGCACCTGTCGCTGGCGGCCATCGAGGAGATCGAGATCAACATGTTCGTCCGGATCACGATCATCGGCATCGGCATCGCCTACAGGCGGGGGGCTCACCTGCGGATGAGGAGCCTTATCGACGTGCTCGGCCCCCGGTTCAAGCGCTTCTCGATCCTGCTCTCCGCCGCCCTCGGCGTCGCGGTGTTCGCGTTCCTGATCGCCAATTCGGTGCGCGAGATCCACCGCAACATCACCTTTTACCACGCGACCTCCGAGGCTCTCGGCATCCCGGCATGGATCTACAGCCTCGGCACGCCCGTGTTTTCCGCGCTCGTGCTCGGCAACATCGTCGCCAGCACCGTGGCTGCCTGGAAGCGGTCGTCCCAGCCGTCCGGCAAGGATGACCGGGGGTGTCGGTCGTATGATGGCCGCAGTCGTATTCGGACTCTTCATCCTGCTGCTCCTGCTGGCGACGCCGATCGGTGTCGCCCTTTCCACGGTGGCGATCGGAGCGATCACCTTTTTCGACCTCGGCTGGACGATGATCTCCCGGAACTTCGAGGCCAACATCGCCAAGTTCCCCCTGATCGCCATTCCGTTCTTCATCCTTGTCGGCTACCTGATGGAGAAGGCGAAGATCGCCGAGCAGATCGCGAAGCTCGCCACCATCGTGGTCGGCCGGGCCACAGGCGGTCTGGCCCTCGCCTCGATCGCTTCGGGGATGCTGTGGGGCGCCATCTCGGGTTCGGGTCCGGCTACGGCGGCGGCCATGGGGGTGATCGTTATCCCCTTCATGATCAAGCAGGGCTACAGCAAGTACTACGCGGCGAGCGTCGTGGCCGCGGCCGCGGGTTTGGACATCATCATTCCGCCGAGCATCGCCTTTATCGTCTACGGCAACGTCACCGGCGTGTCGGTGGGCGCGCTGTTTCTCGGGGGCTTCATCCCCGGCTTCATCATGGCCAGCTTCCTCATGATCAGCGCCTGGCTCGTCGCCCGCAAGGAGGGCTTCCGCGGCCTGACCGAGCGCGGCAGCCTCAGGGAGATCCTCGTCGCGATCAAGGAGTCGGTCTGGGCCCTGATCGCGCCGGTGGTCGTGCTGGGCTCGATCTATGCGGGCGTCGCCACCCCGACCGAGGCGGCGGTGATCGGCATCTTCTACGCGCTCGTGATCGGCGTCTTTTTCTACAGGACGATCGACCTCCCGGTGCTGATGCGGACCCTCGCCGACACGGTGCTGTCGTCGGCTGTGGTCATGTTCGTGGTGGCCACGGCCGGGCTCTTTTCGTGGGCCGCCGCCACCATCGGGGTCGTCTCCGCAGCCGCCGATGCGATCGCCTCGGTGGCCAGGTCGCCGATGGTCTTCGTGTTTCTCGCCAACGTGGTCGTGCTCGTCGCCGGCATGTTTCTGGACGCGATCTCGATCAACTACGTGCTGATCCCTGTCCTCCTGCCTGTCATGATCGCGCTCAAGGTCGACCTGCTCTACTTCGGGATCATCTTCACGACGGCCCTCGCCGTCGGTCAGATCACTCCCCCCGTCGCCGTGAACCTGTACGTGACGGCGAACCTCATCAAGAGCGACATCAACAGCGAGATGGTGCGCAACGTCATCCCGATGGTGGTGTGGGCGGCGCTGGCCCTGTTCTTCCTGTCGTTGTTCCCGGTGCTCTCGACCTGGCTGCCGACGGTGCTCAAGCTCTACACGCCGTGAAGCCCTGGAAGCGGGCGGCACGGCGGCTCATGAGAAGAACGCCGGCCGCGCTCCGCCCCTACTTCATGGCGCCCACGGGCGGAATCCTGGCGCGCAACCTTCATCTCACTGTGACCCACGGGATTTTCAACAGCGCGTCGGCAAACATGGCCGGCCCCTTTGCCGCCATCTTCGCCATGAAGATCGGCGCCACCAAGATGCACGTGGCGTTCCTCACATCGGCGCCTGCCATTGTGAGCCTGCTGGCCATGATCCCGGGAGCCCTGACCATCGACCGGTCGGACCGCAAGAAGGAGCTCACGTCGCGATTCATGCTCGGTCACCGCCTGTTCTACCTGGCCCTTGCCTGCGTGCCGTTCTTCCACGGAGCGTCCCAGCCGACGGTCTTCGTGGCGCTGCTTGCGCTGATGAACCTGCCGGGCGCGATCAGCAACGTGGCGTGGCAGGCCTTTGTGTCGCGCGTCGTGCCTCCGGACCGGCGGGCGGAGACCTTTGCCGCGCGCAACCGCCTCATGAGCGTGGTCGGCACTGCGGTCACCCTGGCCGTGGGGCTGTTCCTCGATCGCGCGGCCTTTCCGCTCGGATACCAGATGGCGTTTCTCGGCGCCTTTCTGGTGGCCGTGGTCGAGCTTGCGGTCTTCAACCTCATACGCGACACGGTGTCGGTGGCCGACGGCCTGCCGGTTCCCAAGTCGCCGGCGAGCCCGGCGCTCGGCGGACCCTATCCGCCGTTCACCTCGATGCCGCGCATTCCGCTGCTGCGCTTCGTGGCCCACACGGTGCGCTACGGCCGCCGCGCCTCGGATCGCCTGCGCGAGTTGCTGCAGGAGCGCCGCTTTCTGCGCTACACCGGGGCCTCGGTCCTGTTCTACCTGGCGTGGCAGATCCCGTGGCCGCTGTACTCCTGGTACCAGGTGAGGGTGCTGCACGCGAACAATGTCTGGGTGAGCGTGCTCGCGCTCACCAACACCGGAGGCGCCCTGGTCGGCTACGGCTTCTGGACGCGGATGATCAAGCGCTGGGGCAACCTCAAGGCGTTGTCCGTCTCGACGCTGCCCATCTTTGTCACGTCGCTGATCTATGCCTTCTCGAAAGAGCTGTACACCGTGGCGGTCTCGAACCTGGTGGTGGGCGCGATCTTTGCCGGCGTGAACATCGCGCTCTTCAACTCGCTGCTCGACTTCGTGCCCGAGCGGCACAAGACCTCGTACATCGCCTACTTCAACAGCGCCGTGACCGTCTCGTCGATCATCGCGCCGCTGGCGGGGGTGGGGCTGCTGCGCTTCATGGATTTCCGCGAGGCGTTCCTGCTCACGGCCGCGATCCGCCTGATCGGCAGCCTCGTCTACTGGCTGCTGTACCGGCTGGAGGCCCGCGAGGGGCGCGTTCCCGGCGCGCCGCCGCACCGCGCGCCGACGGCCGCATCAGGCGCCGGGATCCGCGGGGGGCGATGAGCGCGCGCAGGCCCCGGGCCGCGGCGCGTTCGCGCGCGAGGCGCCGGCCGCCCGGCCGCGGCCTTTCGCTCGGTCCTTCCTACCGGCCGAAGACCTCGAGCGCGCCGGCGATGAACTGCTCCATGTCGTTGGGCGTGCGCGATGTGGCGAAGCTGCCGTCGACCACCAGCGGCCGGTCCAGGTAGATCGCCCCCGCGTTGGCCAGGTCCACGCCGATGCTCGGCACGCACGTCATCGCCTTGCCCTTCACGATGCCGGCGCTGATCATGATCATCGGCCCGTGGCAGATGGCGGCGATCGGCTTTTTCTGCCAGAAGATGTCCTGCACGAAGCTGATCACCTTCGGGTAGCCCCGCAGCTTCTCCGGCGACCCGCCGCCGGCCAGGAGCAGACCGTCGAACGCGGAGGCGTCGGCCTCGTCGATGGTCATGTCGATCTGCTGGCGGTCCTTGAAGGCGGGCTTCATGTTGTCGGGCAGCCGGCCCGTGACGTGGTCGAGGACGCCTTCCTTTTTCTGCCGCGCTTCGACGCCGATGACCACCACCTTGGCCCCGGCCTTCTCCAGCGCCTTCTGCGGGTCCGTGAGCTCGGTGTTGTGGAACGTGTCGGTGATGATGGCCGCGATCTTCTTTCCCTTGACCATGGTCTCCTCCTGTGGCGCGATGGTAGCACGGGCGGGGCCCCGGGGTGGAGCCCCCGCCCGGCAAGCGCGCCGGCCGCGGGGGCCGGATTGGACAGGTGGGGTGCTGCCGGCTATCATGGCGTCGTGAGCGACATCCCGCGCGAATGGCTCGCCGAGTTCGAGGCGGCCGCGCGACGTCCCCTGCCGCTGCGGTGGAAGTACGCGTTCATCCGCACGTACAAGCCGGTGCTCGACGATGCGCCCTATCGCTCGTTCGAAACCATGGAGGAGTATCGGCGCTGGTGCGAAGACAATCTGCCCGAGTGGCTCGGCTATGCCCGCGTTTGAGTATCGTCAGGCCGAAGAGGTGCGGGATGCGCTCGCCCGCCGAGGAGTGCGCTATCTCTTTATCGGCAAGTCGGGGGCGATCCTGCTCGGCTTTCCCGACACGACTCAAGATGCCGATCTCTTCGTGGCCAGAGCGGCCGGCAACGGCGCGGCGCTCGTGGCTGCGCTCCGGGACCTCGGTTTCGCGCTGGACGAGGCGCAATCGGCCGACATCGTGCGCGGCAAGGACTTCGTCCAACTGAAGAACGGCCCCTTCGACCTCGACCTGGTCTTCGCCCCCGATGGCATCGAGCGATTCGAGGACGCCTGGGCTCGACACGTGGAAATCGAGGGATTCCCGGTGTGCCACATCGACGACATCATCGCGAGCAAGGCGGCATCGAATCGCGCCAAGGACCGGGAGTCCCTGCCGCGCCTGCGGGCCTTTCGCGAGTACTGGCTGTCCAGACACCGGTAGTCTCTCGGCGCAGCTCGCGCCGCGCACGCGTCAGCCGTCCTTTTGTGGATTCCCGGCGGCCGAGAGGCGTTCGATCTGCTCGCCGGTCAGCCTGAGGGCGAGAGCGCCCAGGCTCTCGTTCATCTGCTCCACGCTGCTCGCTCCGAACACGGGGAGCACCTGCGGAGAGCCCTGCATCATCCAGGCGAGCACCACCTGGTTGGCGGTCGCCCCGGTCTCGGCAGCGACGGCGCGCAGGGCGGCCAGACGCGCCTCGTTGTCGGCGCTCCGGTACTGCCACGGCACGGGCTTGTCCTGCCGCGCGTACGCGCCGGCGAGCAGGGGAGTGTAGGCCAGCATGCGCACGTCGGGGTTTTCGCGGCAGTAGTCGAGGAGATCGTCGTTGGCGGCCAGCTGCGGCCCGAAGGCGGCGCCCGGCGCAGGCCGCAGGTAGCTGTGGCGCTGCTGGACGCAGCAGTAGGCGATCCAGCCGCGGCTTCGGCTGAGGCTGCGCGCCCGTTCGACCCGCCACGCCGCCGTGTTGCTGCACCCGGCAAAACGGATCTTGCCGAACCGCGCGAGGGCGTCAAAGGCCTCGAGCGTCTCCTCGAGAGGATCGGCCCTGTTGTCCCTGTGCGCGTAGTACAGGTCGATGGTCTCGATTCCCAGCCGGCGCAGGCTCTTCTCCACCTCGCTCATAATCGTCCGGCGCGAGAGGCTGTAGCCGACCCCGGGCGGGTTGAAGCCGACCTTGGTGGCGATGAACAGCCGCGAGCGGTTGCCGCGCTCGCGCATCCACTTGCCGATCACCGTCTCGGCCTCGCCGCCCTTGCCGCCGGGGTACCAGTGGGAGTAATTGTTGGCGGTGTCGATGAACGCCCCGCCCGCCTCGACGTAGCGGTCGAGCAGGGCGAACGACTGCCGCTCGTCCTGCAGCGTGCCGAGCCGCATCGTGCCTAGGCACAGGGCGCTGACCTGTCCGCCCCCGAGGCTCATGGTCCACATGGAGTCTCCTTTCGGCGCGGGGAGCCGGGCTGGTGCCCACCCTCGGCCGCGCTCCTCGGTCGCTCGCGCCGCGACTCATGAGCCGCCTATAGCACGAGCAGCCGCCGCGGCGCAACGCGGCCGCGGGCCGGCGCACAGCCGCGGCGGAAGTGACACCCCGGACGCGATGCCGTGTTATATATCCGTCGGGAGGATTTCATGAAGCGTGTATTGATGGCGGGAGCCCTGGCGCTCCTCGTGATGAGCGCGAGCGGGTGCTTTCTGATCATCGGCGACGAGTGGTCGTCCGACATCGAGTACATCGCGCGCCTCGACGGGAGCCCCGGGGCGACCATGGACATCACGATCAACAACCAGGACGGCGAGCCGGAGACCTACGACAACATCTCTTCGAGCGAGTGGCGCAGCACCTTTAGCGTGTCGGGGTTCGACAAGTACTGGGCGGCCATCCAGGCCGACGGAGACAACCTGTTGAGCGACAGCGTGCAGGTCGAGATCCGCGTCGATGGCGTGACCAGGGAGATCGTGACCGCGCTGAGCAGCCCGTACATTGCCGAGGCCGCGGTTCTGGTCGACTAGCCTCGCCGCGCGGTCGAGCGCCGCGTTCGCGGCCCCGCCCCGGATGCCGCGCTGCGCTCGGCGAGGAACTCCCTGAGGAAACGTGCCGTGTGCGAGAGCCGGCTCACCCGGGCGACCTGCTCGGGGGTGCCCTGCGCCACGATGCGTCCGCCGCCCGCCCCGCCCTCCGGCCCCAGGTCGATGATCCAGTCGGCCTCGGCGATGATGTCCAGGTTGTGCTCGATGATCACCACGGTGTTGCCGGCATCCACCAGGCGGTGCAGCACGCGCACGAGCCTCTCGACGTCGGCCATGTGCAGTCCGATCGTCGGCTCGTCGAGCACGTAGAGGCAGTCGCCCGAAGCGCGGGCCGCGACGCCGGCGCTCCCGCGTCGGGCTCCCCCGCCGGCCACGGGCCGGGCCCGCGCCAGCTCCGTGACGAGCTTGATCCGCTGCGCCTCGCCTCCGCTCAGGGTCGGGCTCTGCTGGCCGAGCGACAGGTAGCCGAGCCCGACGTCCCGCAGCAGCTCGAGGCTGTGGCGGATTCTCGGATGAAAGCTGAAAAAGGCCGCGGCCTCCTCGACGCTCATGGCCAGAACGTCGGCGATCGTGCGGTCGCGGAATCGGATGGCGAGCGTCTCCTCGCCGAAGCGGCGGCCCTGGCACGATTCGCAGCGCACCGTCACGTCGGGCAGAAAGCTCATCTCGATGCGCTTGAGGCCCTGGCCCTCGCAGTCCTCGCAGCGGCCGCCGCTCACGTTGAACGAGAAGCGGCTCGCCGTGTAGCCTCGCATCTTGGCGTCCGGCACCTCGGCGAACAGGCGGCGCACGTCGTCCCAGAAGCCGACGTAGGTGGCGGGGCAGGAGCGCGGGGTCTTGCCGATCGGCGCCTGGTCCACCTCCAGAACGCGGCCGAGCGCCTGCCAGCCGTCGAGGGAGTCGCAGACGCGGGGCGGCTCCGCGGACGGCCGCGAGGCCGGGGAACGGCGGCGACCGGGGCCGCGCGCGAGGGCGGCCTTGAGGCCCTCGTAGAGCACTTCGCGCACCAGCGTGCTCTTGCCGCTGCCGCTCACCCCGGTCACGCACACCAGGCGGCCGAGGGGCAGATCGAGGTCGAGGCTGCGTAGGTTGTGCAGCCTCGCGCCGCGCAGGCGCAGCGTGCGGGGCGTCCCGGCGTCGCGGCGGGCGGCCTGAAGCGGGTGGCGCAGCGGCTGGCCGAGAAAGCGCGCGGTCTGCGAGGCGCGCGCCGCCCGCGGGCCGAGCAGGCGGCTCACCGGTCCGGCGAACACCAGGTGCCCGCCGCCGACGCCGCCGCCGGGGCCGAGATCGATGACGTGCTCGGCCTGGCGGATCGTCGCCTCGTCGTGCTCGACCACGACCACGGTGTTGCCCTTGTCCTTGAGGCGCTTGAGCGTGTCGAGCAGCATGCGGTTGTCGCGGGCGTGCAGGCCGATCGTCGGCTCGTCGAGGATGTAGCAGACCCCGCGCAGGTTGGAGCCGAGCTGCGAGGCGAGGCGGATGCGCTGCGCCTCGCCGCCGCTCAGGCTAGGCGCGGCCCTGTCGAGGGACAGATAGGGCAGGCCGACCTCGGCGAGGAACTCCAGGCGCGAGCGCAGCTCGGCCACGATGTCGCGGGCGATCTCGGCCTCGCGTCCGGCGAGGCGCAGCCCCTCGAGGAACTCGCGCGCCTCCTCGACCGAGAGGGCGGTCACCTCGCAGATGCTGCGGCCGGCAAAGCGCACGGCCAGGGCCTCGGGACGCAGCCGCTGGCCGTGGCAGGTGGGGCAGGGCCGCTCGCCGCCCTCCCACCACTGGTTCCACCAGATCTCCTCGCCGGTCTGCTCGGCGTCGAAGCCGCGCATCTGCAGCCCCGTGCCGTAGCAGGAGGGGCACCAGCCGTGCTTGGAGTTGAAGGAGAACAGGCGCGGGTCCAGCTCTTCGAAGCTGCGGCCGCAGCTCGGGCAGGCTCTCCGCGTCGAAAAGACGATCGGCTCGCTCTCGCCGCGCCGGCCCGGCCCGCCGAGCAGGTAGACCACGCCCTTACCCAGGCCCAGGGCCAGATCGAGGGCCTCGCCGACCCCTTGCGCCGCCCCGCGCGTGACCGCCAGCGTGGCCACGGGCAGCTCGATGTTGTGCTCGACGTAGCGGTCGAGGCGCGGCCAGGGATCTACGGGCGTGAGGCGGCCGTCGACGCGCAGCTGCTCGAAGCCGCGGCCCGCGGCCCAGCGCGCCAGGTCGGTGTAGTAGCCCTTGCGCGCCACGATCAGGGGCGCGAGCAGGGTGATCTCGCAGCCCGCGTGGTCGGCGAGGATGCGGGCGAGGATGCGGTCGCGGCTCTGGGGCTCGATCGGCACGCCGCAGTCGGGGCAGTGCTGGGTGCCGAGCTTGACGAACAGCAGCCGCAGAAAGTGGTAGATCTCGGTGACCGTGGCCACGGTGCTCTTGCGGCCGCCCCGGCTGGTTCGCTGCTCGATCGCCACCGTCGGCGGGACGCCGAGGATGCCGTCGACGTCGGGCCTGGAGGCGGGCTGCACGAACTGGCGGGCGTAGGCGTTGAGCGACTCGAGGTAGCGGCGCTGGCCTTCGGCGAAGAGGATGTCAAAGGCGAGGGTGCTCTTGCCGCTGCCGCTCACGCCGGTGATGACGGTAAAGCGGTCGCGCGGGATGCGCACGTCGATGCCCTTGAGGTTGTGCTCCCGCGCGCGGCGGATCACGATCGAGTGATTGCGCGCAGCCGAGCGGGCCCGCGACGCCTCGGCGGGAGCGCGCGCGGCTGCCGCGGCCGCCCGTGCGGGGGCCGCGAGCGCCTGCCGGTAGCGGCGCAGCGCCTCCCCGGTGTGGCTCGCCCGCACGCGGGCCACCTGCGCGGGCGTTCCCGTGCACACCACCGCTCCGCCCGCCTCGCCGCCCTCCGGGCCGAGGTCGATGATCCAGTCGGCAGCCGCGATCACGTCGAGGTTGTGCTCGATCACCACCACCGAGTGGCCGGCAGCCAGCAGCTGCCGCAGCGCCCCGAGCAGCCTCGCGATGTCGTGGAAGTGCAGGCCCGTCGTCGGCTCGTCGAAGAGAAAGAGCGTGCCCCGGCCGACCTTGCGGCCCGAGGCCTCGGCGAGGAAACCCGCGAGCTTGAGGCGCTGCGCCTCGCCGCCGCTGAGGCTGGTGGCCGGCTGGCCGAGGGCGAGGTAGTCGAGGCCGACGGCGCGCAGGGGCTCGAGAGCCCGCACGACTGCGGGCTCGTCGGCGAAGAACGCGCAGGCCTCGGCGACCGTCATGTCCAAGACGTCTGCGATCGAGACCGCGCGGCCGCGCCTTCCGTCGCGCGCTGCAGCCGGCAGCCTCACGTCGAGCACGTCGGGCCGGTAGCGCCTGCCGTCGCAGTCGGGACAGCGCAGGTAGACGTCGCTGAGGAACTGCATCTCCAGGCGCTCGAACCCGTTGCCGCCGCAGGTCGGGCAGCGGCCATCGCCGGAATTGAAGGAGAAGGTTCCGGCCGTGTACCCGCGCTCGCGCGCCAGCGGCTGCGCCGCGAACAGCCTGCGGATCTCGTCGAAGGCGCCCACGTAGCTGGCGGGGTTCGAGCGCGTCGTGCGGCCGATCGGGGACTGGTCGACCAGCACGACATCGTCCACCAGGGCGGCCCCCCGCAGCTCGCGGTGGGGGCCCGGCTGCTCGACCGGGCGGTGCTTGAGCTTGCGCAGGCCGTAGTAGAGCACGTCCTGCACGAGGGTCGACTTGCCCGATCCGCTGACCCCCGTGACGCACACCAGCGTCCCCAGCGGAATGCGCACGTCGATGGCCCGCAGGTTGTGGGCGCTGGCCGCCACGATCTCGATCGCGCGCTCGCCGCTGCCCCGGCTGCCGACCCCGGGCGCGGCCGCCAGGCCCGCGCCCACGCGCCTGCGGCCCGCGAGGTAGTCAGCGGTCAACGACCCTTTCGCGCGCAGCAGGGCGCGATGGTCGCCAAGGAACACCACGTCGCCCCCGGCAGCGCCCGGGCCCGGCCCCATGTCCAGCACCAGGTCCGCTGCCCGGATCACCTCGGGGTCGTGCTCGACCACCAGGAGCGTGTTGCCCGCGTCGCGCAGGCGATGCAGCACCGCGATCAGCCGGCGGATGTCCCGCGAGTGCAGCCCGATGCTCGGCTCGTCGAGCACGAACAGCGTGTTCACCAGCGAGGTGCCGAGGGCGGTCGTGAGGTTGATCCGCTGCACCTCGCCGCCGCTGAGGGTTCGCGACTGCCGGTCGAGGGTGAGGTAGCCGAGCCCCACGTCGACCAGGTAGCGCAGGCGCGTGCGGATCTCCTCCAGCAGCACTGCCCCGGCCTCGTCAAAGGGCGGCGGCAGCTGGAGGGAGCCGAAGAATTCGGCGGCCCTCTCGATCGGCAGCAGCATCACGTCGTGGATCGAGAGGCCGTCGCCGGCTCCGACGCGCCACAGCAGCGCCTCCGGCTTCAGCCGGGCGCCGCCGCAGGTCGGGCACTCGCGGTAGGCGCGGTACTTGGACAGCAGCACCCGGATGTGCATCTTGTAGCTCTTGGTCTCGAGCCACTCGAAGAAGCGCTTCGCGCCGTACCACTTGCCGTCCTCGTAGCGGCCTTCGCCCTCGAGCACCCACCGGCGATGCTCCTCGCTCATCGCGCGCCACGGAACGTTCGTGGGCACGCCCCGGCGGCGGGCGAAGCTCATGAGGTCGTCCTGGCACTCGCTGTAGCTTTCCGACTGCCAGGGCCGCACCGCGCCCTCGGCGAGGGTCCTGGTCGGGTCGGGGACCACCAGGCCGTAATCGATGCCGATCGTGCGGCCGAAGCCCCTGCAGGTCTCGCAGGCGCCGATGGGCGAGTTGAACGAGAACAGGTTCGGCACCGGGTCGCGGTAGTGGATGTCGCAGTGCGGGCAGTGCAGGTCGCTGGAGAATCGGAGAGGCGCCCCCGTGCCGTCGCCTTCGTCTTCGAGCACATAGACGTCGACGCGGCCGCCGCCGTGGCCGAGGGCGGCCTCGATGTCTTCGACGATGCGGGAACGATCGGCTTCGTCGACGATCAGGCGGTCCTGCACGATCTCGAGGAGCGGTCCCGAGCGGGAGTGGACGCGCTGGTAGCCCTGGGCAGCCAGGAACCCCAGGACTTCGCCTTCGCCGAAGTTCTCAGGTACCCGCATGGGAAAGGTGATGAGCACTCGCCGGCCAGCCGCCGCCGCCGCCAGCGACTCGAAGATGCTGTCGGGGCTGTCGCGCCGCACCAGCCTCCCGCAGCCGCGGCAGACCAGGCGGGCTGCGCGGGCGTAGAGCAGCTTGATGTGGTCGTTGAGCTCGGTCATGGTGCCGACCGTCGAGCGGGAGGTGCGCACGGGGTTGGTCTGGTCGATGGCGATGGCGGGCGGAATGCCGTCGA
>CAZKGO010000042.1:0-39273 GCA_964552235.1 uncultured Spirochaetales bacterium
GTCCTACGTCGACAAGCTCGTCCGCCTCGGAGCCAAGATCCCGGAGTTCCGCCAGCTGCTGGAGTCGCTGTACGGCAGCTTCCAGCAGAACCTCGCAGGCCTGCAGAAGGGGTTCCTCGTCTTCGACCGGTCGTTCCAGGAGCTGGTGCTCAGCACCGTCGACAGCGAGAGCGTGGTCAGCCGCATCGTGCTCGCCCCGCCGAGCGTCGTCAAGGCCGAGCTGGAGATCGTCAACACGCCGTTCGCCGAGCCGGCCGAGGCTCCGCAGGAGCCCGAAGAGGCCGCGAGCCTCGACCTGAGCTTCCTGCAGGAGTACCGCTACAGGAATTGAGCAGAACAAAGGTCGCGACCGCGGCCCCCGCCGGCTACCCGAGGTCGGGCACGTCCACCCAGCGCCGCTCCTGCCAGCTCTTGTGGCCGAGCTCCGCCAGCTGCACTCCCTTGGCCCCCTCCATCAGGTCCCAGGGGAAGGGCCCGCCCTCTGCGAGGTGGCGCAGGAACAGCCGCCACTGGGCCTTGAAGGCGTTCTCGCAGGCGTCGCGCGTCGGCATCTGGGTCCACCCGTCGAAGTAGCGGATAGGGCTGTCGATGTCCGGGTTCCAGACCGGCTTGGGCGTGGCCGAGTCGTGCTGCACCCAGCATTCCCGCAGGCCGGCGACCGCGCTCCCGTTCGTGCCGTCGACCTGCATCGTGAGCAGGTCGTCGCGCCGCACCCGCACGCACCAGGAGCTGTTGAAGTGGCACACGATGCCGTTGGCGCACTCGAAGGTCGAGTAGACCGAGTCCTCGGCGTCGCAGCGGTACTCGCGGCCCGCCTCGTCGATGCGGCTGGGAACGTGGATGGCGCCGAGGGCCGACAGCGACTTGATCGGGCCGAACAGGTTGTCAATCACGTAGCGCCAGTGGCAGAGCATGTCGAAGATGATCCCGCCGCCCTGGTCCTTCTTGTAGTTCCACGACGGGCGCTGCGTCGGCTGGTGGGCGCCGTCGAACACCCAGTAGCCGAACTCCCCGCGCACCGACAGGATCCGGCCAAAGAAGCCGGTGTCGATCAGGTACTTGAGCTTGAGCAGCCCCGGGAGCCACAGCTTGTCCTGGACCACGCCGTTCTTCACACCCGCCTTGCGCGCCTGACGGGCGAGCGCGACCGCCTCCTCGAGGCTGGTGGCGGTAGGCTTCTCGCAGTAGATCGCCTTGCCGGCTGCGATCGCCTTGCGCAGGGCCGCCGCCCGCAGCTGCGTGAGCTGGGCGTCGAAGTAGACCTCGTAGGAGCGGTCCGACAGGGCGGCGTCGAGGTCCGTGCTCCAGCGCGCCACCCCGTGCCTCGCCGCCAGGCTGCGCAGCCGCGCCTCGCTGCGCCCGACCAGCAGCGGCTCCGGCATCGCCACGTCGCCGCTGGCGAGCGGCACGCCTCCGTCCTCTCGTATGGACAGGATCGAGCGCACGAGGTGCTGGTTGGTGCCCATGCGGCCCGTGACGCCGTTCATGATGATTCCGATGCGCTTCTCAGCCATGGCTGTTCCCCCCAAGCCCGGGCGTCCTCGTCCGGGCCCTCTTGACCACGCTCAGGCGTGGTTGCGATACGCCTGGACTACCGCCTCGAGGAAGCGGTCCTGGTCCGTGCTCCAGTGGCGCGTCGAGAAGATCTCGACCTCGTTGAACCCGCGGAACCCTGCCTGTTCGACCCAACCACGGATGCGCGGGATCGGGATGCAGCCTTCGCCCATCAGGCCCCGGTCGTTCAGCATGTCGACCGTCGGGCTCTTCCAGTCGCAGATGTGAAAGGCGAACAGGCGCCCGGCCCGGGCCGTGCGCTCGATGCCGCGCTCGAGGTCCGGGTCCCACCAGAGGTGATAGACGTCCACCGCCACGCCCACGTTCGGATCGCCGACACGCTCGCACATGTCCATGGCCGAGGCGATCGTGTTGATCGCCGAGCGGGCGTCGGCGTACATCGGGTGCAGCGGCTCGACGCCGAGCCGCACGCCGGCCTGGCGGGCGCGCGGCCCGATCTCCGCCAGCGCCTCGGCGATCTGGTCGCGCGAGGTCTCGAGGCTCTGCCTCGGGTCGGCGCCGCAGACCAGCACGATGAGCGGCGCCCCGAGCGCCTCGGCCTCGTCGATCGCCCGCAGGTTGTCCTCGATGCCCCGCCGCCGGCCGGCCGCATCGGCCGACGGAAAGAAGCCGCCGCGGCACAGCGACACCACCGTGAGCCCGGCGTCGCGGATGCGCCGGCCCGCGGCCCGGATGTCGTGACCCTCGAGGGCGTCGCGCCAGACCGTAATCCCCTTGACCCCCGCGGCCGCGTACTTCGCGATCGCGGTGTCGAGTCCCCAGGGCTTCGTCGTGATCGTGTGGATTGCCAGGCGCGAGAGGTCAGCGATGGCCATGAACGCCTCCGAAGAATGTGAGGTACGGTCCGCCGGCGGCGAGCCGATTGAGGTAGACCGCCAGCTCCATCGCGTGGTAGTCGCCCCACAGCGACGACTCGCCGTTGGGGACCGCCTGGCCCGCGGCCACGTGGTCCCAGCCGTTGGGACGGTGGTAGACCGAGTGCAGCAGGATCCCCTGGTGCGCGGGATCCCGCGAGAGGTAGGGGTCGGCAAAGAGCGTTCGCGCCACCGTGAGACCCGCCTGCAGGCAGCGGCTTCCGTCCTCGCCCCTGCCCGCGGCCGCGAGCCAGCGACCGAGCCGCAGAAGCCCCTGCGCCGCGATGGCTGCAGCCGAGCTGTCGACCGGCTCGTGCCTGTTATACGGGTCTGCCGGCCTGCTGCCCCAGTCTCCCATCCGCGCCAGGCCCGGGGCTCCGGTGTCCCAGTAGGGCACGCCGCAGGTCGGGGTGTGGCCGATGTAGTGACCGGCCACAGCGAGGGCCACCTCGACGAAGCGCCGCTGCACCGCTGCGCGGTCGGGCAGCGGGCCGAAGCCTTCGGCCTTGATCTCGCCGTCGTCGATGTCGTCGAAGAACTCCAGCAGCTCGGCGTAGCCGCAGAGGATCCAGGCCTGGCCGCGGGTCCACGTCGTGAAGGGCGAGTATCCCTGCTGCGTGCTCGGGCAGCGGAACGAGCCGTCGTTGGTGTTGAAGATCGCCTCGTGCACGACCCGCCCGCGCTCGCCGGGGGTATCGTACCCGTCGCGGCCCTGCCCGTAGTAGACGCTGAAGCGGGCCGTCGTCTCGGCGTGGCGCAGCAGCCGCCCGAGCAGCGATATGCGGCGGTCCCTCTCGCCCATCAGCGCGTGGCCGAGCCTGTGGGCGACGGCGAGCGCCCGCATCGAGCGGATCGTGTCGGCGAACAGCGAATGAGGCCCGTTGAACGAGTACACGTAGCCGAGCCCCTCGGGCAGCTCGGTCCAGCGGGCGGCCTGCACCGCACCCGAGACCTTGAGCGCCAGCTCGTGGTGGGCCCGCTCCCAGGGGTCTGCGGCGATGCGGCCCTCGCTCATCAGGCGCAGGAGGTTGCCGTAGGTGCTCACGTTGTTGAAGCCGTGGTCGTGCACCCCGACGTGGCTCACGTGGGAGGCCATCCGCGCCAGAATCGAGCGACGCGCGCTCTCGAGGAACGACCGCTCGCCCGTGGCGTCGAACTGGTAGAGGCCGCAGCCGTACTGAAAGCCCTGGGTCCACTCGGTCCAGCCGCGCGTCGTGTAGCGTCCCGCCACGGTAAACACCGGTGTCCCCTTGGCCGGGTCCCACTCCTGCTCGAGCAGGCGGATCTTCCCGCCAGCGAGCGCGAACAGCTCGTCGAGCTGCGGCTGCAGGTCCCTGGCCGTCAGTTTCGCGTTGATCCTGATCACCGCCCTCTCCCGTTCTCGGCCGGCCGGCACCGGCCAGCCTACTGTAGCGACGGCGTGCGCTGCCGTCTACCCGCCGGCCCGGCAGGCTGCGGCGAACTCGGCGAACATCGCCTCGCGCCCCTCGGGCCGGCTGCCGACGCCCTGCCACAGCGGCGGCCGGCCGCCGCCTTTTCCCGCCACCGGCGCGAGCAACCGCGGCAGCACGCCTGCGACGTCCAGGCGGCAGGCCTCGCCGGCGCCGACCACCCACTGCAGCCGCCCCTCGGACTCGTTGGTGAGGCAGAAGGCGATGTCGGCCTCAAGGGCCAGCGCCGCGGCGACGCGCCGCAGGAAGCCGGGCTCCTCGCCGCCGAAGCCGGCGGTCACGACGCGCACGGCCGCGGCGCGCACGGCCGACGCCGCCAGGCCGTCGGCGACGACCCGCGCCAGTCTCCGCGCGGCTGCCTCGAGGGCGTACTCGCCCGCCTGAAGCCGCCGCCTCAGGTCGAGGACCGCATCCACCACCCCCTCGGGCGGAACCGACAGCTCCGCGCCGATGCGGCTCACCGCGTCGCCGCGGGCGCGGCAGTCGAGGAGTGCGCAGCGGCCGATCTTCCAGTGCGTGCGCAGCCGGCCGCGGATCCGCTCGACCCGCTCCAGGCGCACCAGCTGCACCTCGGCGGTGCGGCTCACGTGCAGACCCCCGCAGGCGACCCGGTCGAAGTCGCCGATCTCCACCAGCCGCACCCTGCCCTTGCGCGAGGTGGGCCTGCGCAGCCGCAGGCCCCCCAGCTCCTCGTCGCCGACCCAGCGCGCACTCACCGGCAGGTCCGCCGCTATGATCTCGGCCGCCCGGTCCTCGGCTGCCGCCAGGTCGGCGCGAGCGAGGGTCGGCACGTCGAGCTCGATCGTCGAGACGTCGTCGCCGAGGTGGACACTCACGGTCGGCGCCCGACAGGCCGCCAGGAGCGCGGCCGACAGCAGGTGCTGCCCCGTGTGCTGCTGCATGAAGTGCCAGCGGTGCGGCCAGTCCAGGCGGCCGACCAGCGGGTCGCCCTGGGGCCGGGCCGACAGCACGTGGACGATGCGTTCGCCCTCCTTGCGCACGTCTCGCACAGGCGCACCGCCCAGCGTCCCGCGGTCGGCAGGCTGGCCGCCGCCCTCGGGGTAGAAGGCGGTGCGGTCGAGCTCGACGTGCCATGCGCCGCCGGCCTCCTGGACGGAAACGGCCAGGGCCGTGAACTCGGTGAGGCGCGGGTCTGCGTAGTACAAAGGCTCGCTCATGCCGCGGCCAGACTACACCAGCGCGGCCCGCGGCTCAACACGGGACGGCCATGGCGATGACCTCGCTCTGCCGCGACCGGTTCCGGCGCATAGGTTCGGTACCGATAGAAAAGGTATGAATACAACGTCCCGCCCCTCGCTCGGCATGAGGGCCAAGATCATCATCGTGTTCTGCGGGTTGAGCGTCCTCGTGAGCCTCGCCCTGGGCTTCTCCACCTACCGCACGCTCAACCGAAGCCTCTTCCGCGAGCTGCAGAACCGCGTGCGCAACCTGGCCGACGCCGGAAGCCTCGCCCTCGACCGCGGCGCCCTGCGCCGGCTCGCGGCGGTCGTTCGGCAGGGGCTGCCGCCGGACAGCGTCGCCGCTCCGGAGCGCTCGCGGGAGTTCCAGCTCGTCTCGGCCCAGCTCAACCGCCTGCGCCAGACCGAGAAGGCGCTTATCCGTTTTGTATACACCTTCGTGCCGACATCAGACCCGGACACCGCCCTGTACCTGGCCGACGCCGACGTCCTGGAGGACCTGGCCTCGGGAGTGGAGGAGGTCTCGCACATCGGCTCCGAGCTGGACATCGCGCGGTTTCCCGTGGCGCGGCAGGCCTTTGCCGGCCGCAGCGCCCTCGTGGAGACCGAGTACAGCCGCGACGAGGAGTTCGACGTGAACTCCGTCACCGGATACGCTCCGGTCTTCGACGCCGACGGCTCGACGCTGCTCGCCGTGCTCGAGCTCGACATGGTCGACACCGACGCCCGGCGGATCGTCGTGCCGGCGGGCTGCGACGGCGTCGAGGTGATCGAGGTCAGGTAGGACGGAGGCTGCCATGCTCAAGGTTCTGGTGGTCGGCTGCGGCACCATGGGAAGCTCCCACGCACGCGCCTACCGGCGCGTCGGCGGGTTCGACATCGTCGGCGTCGTGAGCCGTGGAGCCGCGAGCCGGCGGCGCCTCGCAGCCGAGCTGGGCGGCGTCGCCGACTGGAGCGACTACGGCGAGGCGCTGAGGGCCGCCCGCCCCGACGCCGTCGCGATCGCGACCTGGCCCGACACCCACGCCTCCTACGCCGTCGCCGCCCTGGAGGCGGGAGCTCACGTGTTCGTCGAGAAGCCGCTCGGCACGACGGTCGCGGAGGCGCGCGCCGCAGTCGACGCCGCGCGGGCTGCGGGTCGCAAGCTCGTCGTCGGCTACATCCTGCGTCATCACCCCTCGTGGCAGCGCTTCGTAGAGATCGCCCGGGGCCTCGGCAAGCCGCTGGTGATGCGCATGAATCTCAACCAGCAGAGCAGCGGCGAGGCGTGGCGCACGCACAGGCACCTCATGGAGTCTCTGCCGCCGATCGTGGACTGCGGGGTCCACTACGTCGACGTGATGCGCCAGATGACCGGCTGCGGCCCCGTGCGCGTGCACGCCATCGGCGCCCGTCTCACCGGCGAGATCGCCGGGGACATGTACAACTACGGCCAGCTGCAGGTCGTGTTCGCCGACGGCTCGGTCGGATGGTACGAGGCCGGGTGGGGGCCGATGATGAGCGAGACCGCCTTTTTCGTAAAGGACGCGATCGGGCCCCGCGGCAGCGTGAGCATGGTGGGCTGCGAGAGCGGGTCTGCCGACATCGGCTCGCACACCCGGACCACGCGCCTGCGCGTGCACCACAGCGAGCTGGCGGACGACGGATCGTTCGCCCGAGGCGACGAGGTGATCGACACGTCGGCCGAGCCTGACCACCAGGAGCTGTGCGACCGGGAGCAGCGCTTCTTTCTGGAGGCGATCCGCAGCGACCTCGACCTGAGCGAGCACATGGAGTCGGCGGTGGACAGCCTGCGCGTGGTGCTCGCCGCCGACCAATCGGTGCGCCGCGGATCAGCCGTCGACCTCAGTCCCGCCTGAGGCGAGCGGCGTTCTGCCTGATCTTGGCGATCGCGGCGGCCACGTCGTCGAGGCCGCTGTCGTCGTCAAGCAGCACGTTCTGCGGGATCCAGACGACCTCGCGGCAGGCCTGCTCGCAGACGGGCAGCTCGAGAGAGTCGTAGGCGATCGGCCGGCTCAGTAGGGACTGCACGCGGGCCGAAGCGAAGAGGCGCTGGCGATGCAGCGGTCTGTAGCCCTCGCTGCAGGGGATTCCCTCGGCCTCGAGAGCGCGCAGGAACAGCTCCTTCGGTGCGCCCCCGAACCGCTCGGCGCGGTAGCGGAAGGTGTAGAGGTGGCGGGCGTGGCGGTCGACCCGCGGGTCGACCGGCGGGACCTCGATGCCGTCGATTCCTGCGAGCGCCTCGTCCAGCCGCGCGGCCGCGCGCTCGCGCGCCGCAGCCTGCTGCTCCAGGCGCTGCATCTGCACCAGCAGCACGGCGGCCTGCCATTCGGTCATGCGGGCGTTGCCGCCCAGCCGCGGGTGCTCGTACCACGCGCCGCCGCTGTCGCGGCCGCAGTGATGGATCGACCAGCAGCGCTCGGCCAGGGCGTCGTCGTCGACCGTGATCATGCCCCCTTCGCCGGCGCTCAGGTTCTTGCTGAGCTGGAAGCTCACGGAGCCGGCGGCGCCCAGCGACCCGGCGGCGCGGCCGCGCCAGCGGGCCCCGTGGGCCTGGGCCGCGTCCTCGATCACGGCGATCCCGCGCGGGCGCGCCGCCGCCGCGAGAGCGTCCAGGTCCGCGGGCCGGCCCGCCAGGTGCACGGCGATGATCGCGCGCGTGCGGTCGGTGATCTCGGCGGCGACCCGCCGGGCGTCAAGGCAGAGGCTCTCGGCCTCGATGTCGGCGAACACCGGCGTGGCGCCCGCCAGCAGCGGCGCGGCTGCAGTGGCCACAAAGGTGTACGGCGGCACGATCACCTCGTCGCCGCTGCCGATGTCCAGGGCGCGGAGAATGATCTCCAGCGACACCGTGCCGTTGGCCACGGCCACAGCGCGCCGCACGCCGACCAGGGCCGCGTACCTGCGCTCGAGCTCTTCCACCCTGGGGCCTCGTGTGCCCCACTGCCGGCTCTCCAGCACGTCGATCAGAGCCGCCTTTTCCCGGTCGTCGAACACCGGCCACGCCGGAAAAGGCCGCGTGCGCGTCGAGGGACCGCCGTTGATCGCCAGATCAGCCATCGGGGCCTCCGCCGCGGCCATGATAGCCGATCGGCGGCAGCCGTGGTAGGCTCGGGGTGCCCCGCGGCCGGTAATCGCGGCGCGGCTCGGTCCGGGTCGCCGGCGCGCCGGGCCGCTCACAGCGGCTCGGGGGCGAGCTCGCGGCCTTCGACAGCCGAGCGGTCGGCCGCCACGGCGGCAGCGAGCGAGAGGTAGCCTTCCATCACCGGCACCGCCACCGCTCGATCGTGCACCACCGAGTCGAGAAAGCTGTGCACCAGCGTCGCCGAGGAGGCCGGGATCGGGTTGTCGTCCTTGGGTATGCTCATCCACTCGTCGCGGCCGTCCATGCAGACCTGGTCGCCCACGATCACGCCCTTGCTCGCCACCAGCCGGAACAGGTCCTCGATCGCCCCGGCCTTCGGCCAGCGCGCCTCGTAGGTGACCGTCACGGAGGCGATGGCGCCCCCTTCGAAGCGGAACAGCGCCGAGGTCGTCTTGTCGGTCGGGAACTTCATCTGCCCCAGAGCGTTGCTGTAGCCAAAGGCGGCCAGCAGCGGCCGGCCCACCAGATAGCGCACGACGTCGACCTGGTGGATGCCGCTTCCGACCAGCGGCGAACGGCCCGCCTCCGGCGAGGCGTACCACGGCGCCCTCTCGAACTGCTGGCGCTTGTCCTGGATCGAGTCCGAACGGATGTGGATGATCTCGCCGAGCTGCCCGGAATCGAGCAGCTCCTTGATCCTGACAAAGAAGGGCCGGAAGCGGCGCTCGTGGGCCATCATCAGCTTGCAGCCCCGGGCCGCGGCGGCCTCGGCCGCGCGCACGATCGCCCGGCCGTCCTCGAGACTGGTGGCCAGCGGCTTGGTGAGCAGCACGTGGCAGCCGGCTGCCAGGCAGGCCTCGGCATGGGGCCTGTGCAGGTGATCGGGCGTCGTCACGCTCACCAGGTCGGGCCGCTCGCGCGCGAGCATCTGCCCCAGGTCGGTGTACACGGCCGCGACCCGCTCGTACTGCGCCCTGTACGGCTGCAGGCGCGAGCGGTCCAGGTCGCAGAGCGCGATCCGCTCCACGTAGGGCGACTGCGCGTACGCGGCCAGATGCCAGCGGCCCAAACCCATTCCGACGATGCCCACCTTCAGACCCATGGTTTGTCCACCCTTCGCCTGGCCTTTCTTCGACCGCGGCGATCCGGCACCGGCTGCCGGCCGCCGCTCGCCGCCCGCGGACAGGGCCTATTGTCGACGGACCGCGGCTGCGCTGCAAGCCCCGGTCTCAGCCGCCTTGACCGCCGGGCCCGATGCGCTTACGGTAGCCTCGATTCCTGTTGCATCGGGGGGACCGCGTGGACAAGAGCAGGCCGATCTGGATCGGCAGTGATCACGGCGGATACGAGATGAAGAAGGACGTCGTCGCCCGGCTGCGGGAAAAGGGCTACCAGGTCCGCGACGTGGGCACCGACTCCACCGAGATCGTGCGCTATCCCTACTTTGCCGCCGAGGTGGCCGGCGCGGTCTCGCGCGGCGAAGCCGAGGCCGGGATCCTGATCTGCTCGACAGGCATCGGGATGAGCATCATCGCCAACAAGTTCAAGGGCGTGCGCGCCTCGCACTGCACCAGCACCTACCAGGCCCGCATGACCCGCGCCCACAACGACTCCAACATCCTCTGCCTCGGTGGGCGCATCACCGGCATCTTCGAGGCCCTCGACATGCTCGACGCGTGGCTCGACACCCCCTACCAGGGCGGACGGCACGACATCTCTCTCGAGCTGATCGCGGAGGCTGAGCAGGAGATCGGCAACCCGAAGGGGTGGGTGCCCAAGGGGCCGCGCAAGTAGAGGCGCCGGCGGCCTGGCGCTGCCGGATGCATCGGCGGCAGCGCAGCGGCCCCCGGCAGGGGCAGCGGCGCACCGGCGCCGGCGATCGGACCGCGGGCGTCGCCGCGAGGAAGAGAGGTTGTCCTTCCCGATCGATCCCCGCAATCGCAGGCTGCCCGTCATCCCGCCAAAGGGCGAGCGGCTGCGGCTGCTCATCGACAGCGACGCCTCCAACGAAGTCGACGACCAGTATGCGATCGCGCTGGCCGTCCACTCCGGCGAGCGGTTCGCGATCGAGGGCTTCGTCGGCGCGAACTTCGACAACGCCCGCGGCAGCCCCGACGGGATCGAGAAGTCGGTGCGTGAGATCGATCGGGTGCCGGAAAAAGCCGGGATGGCCGGTCAAGCGCGGCTTCGACCCGATACGCTACCAGGCGGAGCCGGTCGAAAGCGAGGGCGTCGACTTGATCATAGAACGGGCGATGGCGGGCAGCGCCGCGAAGCCGTCGTGGGTCGCGGGTCTCGGCGCCGCCACCGACATCGCGAGCGCGATGCTCCAGGAGCCGCGCATCATCGACCGGTTTGTGGTGTTCCGGCACTTCCGCACGCGTTGGCCCGAGAAGCGCTGGAACTTCAACGTGTTCGGCGACGTACGGGCCGCGCGGCTGGTGTTCCATTCGCCCTGCCCGTTCGTGCTGTTCGATACCGGAACCTACCTCACGCTGCCCATGGAGGAGTCGGAGGCGAAGCTCGCCCCCTGCGGCGAGCTCGGCCGCTGCCTGCACGAGATCCGCCTCACCGACCCGGCCTTCCGGGAGCCGACCAAGGGGCTCTTCGACCTGGGAGACATCGCCGCCCTGCTCGACCCGTCTCTCGCCTGCTGGCACGAGACCGATTGATGGGGGGGCCGCGTTTCGCTACCTTGGCTCCCATGGGGCAGCTCCTCCTGGTCAACGGCAACATCATCACCATGGATCCCGCGCGGCCCCGGGCGCAGGCCCTCCTGGCCGACGACGAACGCATCGTGGCCGTCGGCTCCGACGGCGACATCGCGGCCCTTGCCGGCTCCGGCGCTCGACGCATCGACCTGGCAGGCAGGACCGCCATTCCCGGCTTCAACGACAACCACCTGCACGCCGTCAGCGGCGGCTACCACTTCTCGCGGCCCTGGCTCTATGGAATGGACGCGGCGGCCATCGTCGCCCACCTCAGGGAGCGCTTCGCGGGTTCGGCGCCGGGCGAGCTCATCACGGGCTTCGGCTGGGACTACGAAAGCTGTCCCGAGCCCCACCGCCGGATCCTCGACGAGGCCTTTCCCGGCCGGCCCGTGGTGCTGCACCAGTTCTCGGGCCACGCGGTCTGGGTCAGCTCCGAGGCGCTGCGCAGGATGCGCATCGATCGCAGGACCCCGGACCCGCCGCACGGCAGGATCCTGCGCGACAGCAGCGGCGAGCCGACGGGAGTGCTGCGCGAGCTGCGCGACAACCCGTGGCTCAGGCGGCAGTTCGCCAGGCGCAACACCCACAGGCCCACGATCCGCGGCTACCTGCTGCGGATCCTGGAGGAGTACCGCAGGCTCGGCATCACCTCGGTGCAGGACAACACCTGGTTCCCGCGGGTGCTCGACGTGCTGGCCGAGCTGCGAGGCCAGGGCCGCCTCACGTGCAGGTTCTCCTACTGGTACCGCGGCGAGCAGCCGCTGCAGTCGCGCCTGATGCGGCTGCGGCGGCTCGACGATCCGTGGCTGCGGCCCGGCCCTTTCAAGTACTTTCTCGACGGCACCTTTTCCACCCGCACAGCCTGGCTCACCGAGCCGTACGCCGACGAGCGGGAGCACAGCGGCCAGGGCAAGGACCGGCGCCAGATCGAGGCGCTGCTCGAGCCCCACGTGAGGCCGGCCGATCCGCGCCGCCGCAGCCAGGTCGCCTGCCACGCCATCGGCGACCGGGCGGTCCAGGAGTTCCTTGATGCCGTCGAGGAGCTGGCCGGCCGCTACCCGTGGGTCACGACGATGCGCCTGCGCCTCGAGCACGCGCAGATCATCCGCGAGGCCGACATGCCGCGCCTGGCGCGCCTGGGGGTCCTGATCGCGGCCCAGCCCCACGCCCTCGGCACCCCCGAAAAGGATGCCCGCCTCCTCGGAGAAGAACGCGCGCAGCGCGCCTACCCCTACCGCTCGCTGCTCGATGCCGGCGTCGCTCTGTCGTTCGGCTCGGATTTTCCCGGCGAGCCGTCGCTGGATCCCATGCTGGCCCTCCACTACGCGGTCAACCGCCGGGGCCCCGAGCGGATCTCGGCCGAAGAGGCGCTGCGCTGCTACACGGTGGGCAGCGCGTACGCCGAGATGCAGGAGGGGGTCAAAGGCAGCCTGGCGCCGGGCAAGGCTGCGGACGTCGCGGTGCTCTCGGCGGACCCGACGGCCGTGGAGGCCGAGCGCCTGCGCGACGTACGGGTCGAGATGACGATCGCCGGAGGCCGCGTGGTCTACGAGCGACAGGACCCGCCGGTCGCTCAGGCGGTCAGGCCCCCGGGGCGGTCCGAGCCGACGAGCGCCGCATCGCGGCGAGCACCATGACGGCGCCCGCGGCGAGGATGGCGGCCACGGTCGCAAAGACAGGCGCGAACCCCCAGGCCGCGCCGATCGACGCGCCGACCGCGGGGCCGAGGGCCGTAGCGGCAGAGCCGACGCTGGCGGTCATGCCGAAGACCGTGCCCTGCCTGCCGCGCTCGGTGCGCGCGGCGATGAGGGCGTTGACCGTGGGCATCGTGCCGCCCATCATGACGCCGGTGACGACCCGCAGCAGCGCGAGCTGGGCCGGCGTGCGCACGAGCAGCAGCAGCAGGTGCGAAGCGACGCCGCCGGCAAGGCAGGCGAGCAGCACCCTCTGGTAGCCGAGGCGGTCGCTCACGCGGCCGATGGCGGCGGCGGCGGCCGCCGCCGCGACCGCCCGCACGCCGATGATCAGCCCCGTGGTAGTTCCAAGGAAGCCCGCGTCGGGAGCCAGCGACTGTATGAACAGCGGCAGGATCGGCATCACGGCGCCCCCGCCGATGTTCACGACCGCGACCACGAGCACCAGCAGCGGCAGGTCCCTCGATCGAGTGATCACGGAGAACTCGGGCACGATGCGGCGCCACAGCGGCCCATCGGGCCGCCTCGGCGTGAACTCCTCGCGCACGCGCGTGAGCACGATGAGCGCAGCGGAGCCCAGGAGAGCCGCGGTGCAGAGGAACGCGGGGCGATAACCGAGAAGGTCGCCCAACGTTCCGCCCAGCACGGGGCCGAATGCCGACCCGGCCATCACAGCCATCTGCAGCATCCCGAGGCTGCCCCCGGTGCGTCCGCGGGGTGCCGTGCTCGCCACCAGCACCGTGGCCGCCGCCACCGTCCCGGTAAAGATGCCGCCCAGCCCGCGGAAGAGAACCAGCTGCCAGGGATGGCTCGCCGCGCCCATCAGGGCCATCATGACGGTCCCGCCGATCAGCGCCCGCAGAAACATGATCCTGCGGCCGTAGGAATCCGCGAGCCTGCCCCAGATCGGCGAGAAGAGAGCCACCATCGCGGAGCCGGAGGTCTGGACGAGACCGACCCAGATCTTGAGCCGCGCCGGATCGGCGACCCCGAGCTCCTGGATGTAGAAGGGGAGGATCGGGGTGACCGTGCCGAAGCCGGCCACGGCCAGCAGCTGGGCCGCCCAGATCGCCTGGAAGTTCCTCTGCCAATCGTCTCTCATGGGACCGCGCAGCCGCCTCAGATGCTCACGCCATCCGCTCCAGCATCGCCAGCGTCACCTCGTGCTCGAGCCTGCCTTCGGCGGCCCAGCGCAGGTACTCCTCGATCATCAGGTCGGCCATCCGGCGCACCTCGTCGCCCTTGGAGCCGGCGATGTGCGAAGAGAGCCAGACGTTCTCCAGCGCGTACAGCGGCGACCCCGCAACCGGCGGCTCGGGCCACGTGACGTCGAGCAGGGCGCTCAGGTCCGGCCGCTCGCGCAGGACGGCGACCAGGTCCTCCTCGACCACGGTGGCGCCGCGGCCGGTGTTGATGAACGTCGCGTCGGCTCGCATCAGGCGGAACAGGCGCGCGGCAAGCATGCCCCGCGTCGCGGGGAGGTTCGGAACGTGGTTGGAGACCACGTACCCGCGCCGGAATGCGTCCTCGAGAGACACCCGCTCCACGCCCAGTCGGGCCGCTTCGGCGGCTTCGAGGTAGGGATCGTAGACGATCACCTCGAGGTCCAAATGGTCCAGCAGGCCGATGAGGCGTCGCGCCACGAGACCGGCGCCCAGCAGCGCCACGGTCTCTCCGTAGCACCCGGGCCCGGAGAACAGGCGCTTGCCCTGCGCGCCCGCGCCCGCCCGCACCTCGCGCGTGTTGCGGAAGAAGCCCTTGCACGAGAGCACGATCTGCGAAAAGGCGAACTCAGCCACGGGGACCGCGTTGGCAGCGGCCGCGCTCGACACGCGGATCCCGCGCTCGAGAAACGGGCGCGCAAAGGCCTGCACGGAGCCTGCGGCGTAGAACAGCGCCCGCAGCGCGGGAAGCTGCGCGAGCTGCTCGGGGCTCAGGGCGGGCATCCCCCACGTGCAGAACAGCGCCTCCACGTCTGCAAGCTCCGCCGCCTCCGAAGCGAAGCTTCCTGAGGTCACGACGCGCGGATGGACGCTGGCGATCTCGGCGATGCGCTGCCGCCTCGCCGCGCCATAGACCTCATCGAGCCTGTCCGGGTCGTCGCCGAAAAAGGCGACCTTGAGCTTTTTCATCTGCTCCAAGGGAAGCGAGCCTGCGCCGGAATGTCAACGAGGCCCGCACGGCTGCACCGGCCTTCGGCCTGCTCAGCGGCAGCGGTGCGGCCCGAAGTCGGCCTCGTAGAACGGCGACGCGCACTCGCCCGGGGGCACGAGGCCGTCGATCTTCTCGAGGTCCTGGCGCGAAAGCTCCACCGCGAGAGATCCCAGGGCGTCCTCGAGCTGGGCCAGGGTGCGCGGCCCGATGAGCGGGCTGGTGACTCCAGGCCGCTGGGCAACCCAGGCCAGGGCGAGCTGCGCCATCGTGGCGCCTTTCGCCTCAGCCAGGGATGCGAGAGCCTCGACGACGCTCCGCACCGCCTCGCCCATGCCGCCGGCCGGGAGAGGGGCGGCGGATGCGTGCGGAGGGCCCGCGTTCCGCCGCGTGTGCTTGCCGCCGAGCAGCCCGCCGGCCGTCGGGCTGCAGGGGATGATCGCGCAGCCGTAGGCGCGCGCCATCGGGATCAGCTCGCGCTCGACGCGCCGGTCCAGGATGTTGTAGGGCGGCTGCTCCGACACGAAGCGGTTGAGGCCCAGCTCCTTGGCCACCCACAGCGCCTCGACCGCCTGCCACGCGGCCAGGGCGCTCGTGCCGACGTAGCGCACCTTGCCTGCCCGGATCAGGTCGTCGAGGGCTCGCAGCGTTTCGTCGATCGGCCCCAGGCTCTGCGGCTTGTGGATCTGGTACAGGTCGATCCAGTCGGTCCGCAGGCGCCTCAGGCTCGCCTCGCACTGCTCCCCGATGTGACGCCGAGTGCCGCCCGCGGCGCTCGGATCGGCGTCGCCGGCTCCGCAGCGCACCCGGGTGGCCAGCACGACGCCGGCCCGCCGGCCGCTGCGCTCCAGCGCCTGCCCCGCGACCTCCTCGCCGGCGCCGCGGCCGCACACGCCTGAGGCGTCGAGGAAATTGATGCCGGCATCGAGGGCGCGGTCGATGATCGCATACGAATCAGCAAGCGTGGTGCCGCCGAACGTCATGCAGCCGAGACACAGCCGGCTCACCCTGACGCCCGTGCGCCCCAGAGAACCGTATTCCACAGGATCCCTCGCAGAGTATAGAAAGGAGGCTCGCGGGGGGTCAAAAGAGCCCCGCGGCCGCGGCTAGTCCCGCGCGCGCATCGCCTCGGCGGCCCGCGCCGTCATCAGGCTGCGCGCGCCGATCACAGCAAAGACCACCATCCCGCCTGCGATCGCCCAGGGCCCCGGCCGCTCTCCCAGAAACACGAAGACCAGCAGCGGGTTGAGCACCGGCTCGATCATCAGGATGATCGCCGATTCGACCGCACGCACGTGGCGGATCGCCCGAGCGTACAGCATGTTCGAGACCCCGAGCTGGACCGTGCCGAGAAAGAGCAGCGCGAGCCAGCTGCGGCCGTCGGGCCAGCGCTCCAAGGCCCACGGCGCGCACACCACCGCGGCGATCACGTTGCCGAGGATCAGCGAACCGACCGGGCTGCCGGCTTTCTGGTAGCGCAGCAGCAGGTGCACCCAGGCAAAGGCGACGCCGCTGGCGATCGCGAGCACGTTGCCCCACGAGCCGGCGAGCGTCAGGTCATCGAGAAAGAACAGCACCAGGCCGCCGAGCACGGCGGCGAGCGAAAACCAGTCGAAGCGCGAGATGCGCTCGCCGAGCAGCCAGAAGCTGAACAGGGCCACGAACACCGGCGCGCAGTACTGGAGAAGGATGGCGTTGGCCGCGGTCGTGAGCTTGGTGGCGGCCACAAAGCTGACCATGGCCGCCGCGTGGGCGAGCCCGCACAGCAGCTGCGCGAGGCTCGCGTGGAAGCGGGGCCCGTCAGCGGTGGCGAACAGAAAGACCGCGGCGATCACGCTGCGGATGCCCGCCGTGGCAAGGGGGCCCAGGTTCACGAGCTTGATGAACAGCCCGCCCGAGGCCCACAGCGTCGCGGTCATGGCGATCATCAGCTCCGCGGCCGCGGGAGCGCGGCTCGGCGGCGTCGCGGCTGCCGGCTTGGGGCCGCCTGTGCTCACACCGAAGCCCAGGCCGCGGCCTCGCTCATCATGCGCAGGGCCTCGCCGATGCGCTCGGTCTCCTCGAAGCCGTAGGAGATGCGCAGCTGCCTGCTGCCCGCCTCCACGAGCGAACCGCGCGGGTGAACGCACACTTCGCCCGGCACGTAGATGACGCGCGGCAACGGCGAGCCCGCCGGCCCGTCGACCGCCGCCTCGCCTGTGCGCCTGGAGAGGAACCGGAAGAACCGGCTGCGCTCGTGCGTCTGCACGCCGGCCAGCGTCAGGTAGAAGTAGAAGCCCGCGCTGCCGCCGCGGCACTCTTCGACGAGGCCGCCGAGGCGCCAGCGAATGTCGGCCGCGACGGCGAGCGCTTTCTGCCTGTAGCCGGCGCGCACCCTCTCGAGCTGCGAGTCGATGTGGTGATCGAGCAGCCAGCTGGCGATCTCCTGGTTGACCAGCGGGGCGCTGAAGCCCTGGTCGCTGGTGTTCTGCACGAGCGCGTCGAGCAGCGGGCCGTCGGGGCCCACGAGGTAGCCGATCCGCAGCCCGGGGGCGAGGATCTTGGACATCGTGCCCAGCTCGTACACCAGCCCCTCGTCGTCCCACGCGAAGCCGGAGGTGAGCGGCGGCACCGCGGGGTCGTGGACCAGGTCCTCGTAGGCTCGGTCAAAGACCACGGGCACGCGGCGGCCGAGCTCACGCGAGAGGCGCGCGGCCAGGCGCACGAGGCCCTCCCGCTGCGCGTCGGCCAGGATCGTCGACGTCGGGTTGTTCACGGTCACGAAGTAGAAGAAGGCTACATCCCGCCTCGCGCCGCCCAGCGCAGCCAGCGCGGCCTCGACTTCGGCGGCATGCACGCCGTCGCCGTCCTCGGCAACCGCGAGCACGCGGAAGCCCTTGCGCTCGAGGTAGTTGCAGTAGATGTAGTACATCGGGTCTGTGGTCACGACGATGCCGGGCGCTGCCACGTCCGCAAGCGAAGCGAGGATGCTCGTGACGCCGTTGGCTCCGACGATGATGCGCCGGCCCGCGAGCAGCCGTTCGCCGAGACCCGCGGCCTGGTGGCGCAGCAGGTAGCGGCGGATCGAGTCGACCAGGTTGGGCGAACCGGCCGGCCCTCCGTAGTTGAGCGCGTTGCGGTAGCGGCCCGGATCGTCGAGCACAGCCGCGAGAGCCTCGCGGACGAGCTCGCGCGGGATCGTGCGCTCGTTGACGTAGCCGACGCCGAGGTTGATGTCCACGTCCTCGCGGAAGTCCGCGGCGAACTCGGCCATCATGCGCGCCACGGGAGCGGGCACGCGCGCCTTTTGCCCGAAAGGCGAAAGCGGCTCCTCGAGCTCCGCAGCCGGACCGGTTCGTCTCGCGCTCATTGGTGCGATCCTATCACCGAAGGGGTGCGACGGGCCAGCGGGCCGGCGGCCGCTACACGAGGCTTTCGCGGCCGAGCCCGAAGAAACGGTTGACGACAAAGAGGCTCAGGCCCGTGACGGCCAGCAGGATCGTCGACATGGCGGAGGCGGGCCCGAAGTAGCCGTCGACCACCGCGAGGTAGACCCGGATCGGCAGCGTCATGGTGGAGCCGACATATAGAAGGATCGACGCCGAGATCTCGTTGATGGCGGTCACCCAGCTCAGGATCGCCCCCGAGACGACTCCGGGCAGCATCAGCGGCAGGGTGATCCTGCGGAACGTGCGCGCAGGCGGCGCTCCGAGGTTGATGCCCGCCTCCTCGAGGGCCGGGTCGATCTGTTTCAGGATCGAAGCGCCGGAGCGCACCGAGTACGGGAGCCTGCGCACGAAGTAGGCGAGCACGATGATCGTCCCGGTGCCGAGCAGGTACAGCGGCTTCTTGTTGAACGCGACAATGAAACCGATGCCGATGACCGTCCCCGGCACCATGTAGGGGATCATCAGCAGCGGATCCAGGATCTGCGCCGGGATCGTTCTGCGGCGGCTGAGAACAAAGCCGAGCAGCGTGCCGATGACGACGATGACGATCACCGACGCGATGGAGAACACGAGGCTGTTCGTTATCGTCTTCGGCACTTCCTCGAAGACCTTGATGTAGCTGGCCAGGCTCAGGCCGGGCTGGAACACCGGCCCCCTGGTGTTGCGGAACGAGAAGTACACGACCACCGCGAGCGGGATGGTGCCCACGGCCACGATCAGGTAGCTGGCCAGGTGCGCGCCGATCGCCGGCCAGCCGCGGAGCGCCTTGACGATCGTGCGGTTGATGAGGCTGCTGGAGTACTTGCGCCTGCTCACCGCGTACCGCTGCAGAAAAATGACCAGCGAGGCGCAGAGGATGAGAAAGATGCTGACCGTCGACGCCAGCCCCGGCCGCTCTCCGACCTCGCTGGTGAACAGGTTGTAGGCGAGGGTCGGCAGGACCCGGTAGTTGCCTCCGATGATCATCGGCGTGTCGAAGTTGGACAGGCACATCATGAAGACGATGAGCGCGCCCGCGGTCACCGACGGCAGCACCAGCGGGAGGGTGACGCAAAAGAACTTGCGCAGTCCCCTCGCCCCCAGGTTCTCCGCCGCCTCCTCCAGCGACCTGTCCACCGTCCCCAGGCCCGAGGAGGCGAGGAGGAAGACGTAGGGATAGTAGTGGAGCGTGTAGACGAGGACGATCCCGAGAGGGCCGTAGATCGGCGGCACCTGGATGCCGACGTTCGCCAGCATCGTGCGCAGGACCCCGCTGCGCCCGAGGAGGATGATCCAGGAGTAGGCGCCGATAAAGGGCGGCGACAGCAGCGCGAGCACCGCCAGCGTCGACAGCAGGGAGCGGCCGGCGATGCGGAAGCGCGTCGTGAAGAAGGCGAGCGGGACTCCGAGGACCACCGCGCCGAGCGTCCCACCGGCCGAGACCACCATGGTGTTGACAAAGGAGACCCGGTAGTAGGCCTTGCCGAAGAACTCCCGGTAATTCGCCAGGGAAAGCAGGCCGGTCTCCTTGTCGACAAAGCTGAACTTGAAGATGTTGAACAGCGGATAGACCAGCAGGAGGCCGACGACGGCGTATCCGAGAAACGTCACAAAGGTCCAGAAGCCGGGCCGTTGCCCGCGTTTCACAGGCGGGCCCCTGTCTGCCGGTCGAAGGCGTAGATCGAGCCGGGAGGGATCCCCACCCGCACCCGCGCGCCGCCTGCGATGATATCGCGGGCTGCGGGCCGGTGACGCTCGACGGTGAGCTGCAGACCGCCGCCGCAGTCCACCACGTAGCTGACCAGCGAGCCGGTGAACGTGCTCGACCGCAGCACTCCGGCGATCGCCGGCAGCTGCATGTCCGCCGGCGCCTCGCCGTCGCCTGCGACGGTGAGGTCTTCGGGCCGAAAGGCGATCCTCGCCGGGCCCCGGGCCGCCTCGAGCCCGGGGCTGCGGATCACCGCTGGCCCGATGCGCACGGCCCCGTCGACGATCTCGCCATCGACGAAGTTCATGTTGCCTACGAACGACGCCACGAAGACATTCTGCGGGTCCTTGTAGATCTCCCAGGGACGGCCGACCTGCTGCACCACGCCGCCCTGCATGACCGCCACGCGATCGGAGATGACCAGGGCCTCTTCCTGGTCGTGGGTCACGTAGACCGTGGTGATCCCGAGCTCGCGCTGGATGTCGCGAATCTCGCAGCGCATCTCGACGCGCAGCTTGGCGTCGAGGTTCGACAGCGGCTCGTCCATCAGCAGCACGCGCGGCTCGATCACCATCGCGCGCGCAAGCCCGACCCTCTGCTGCTGCCCGCCGGACAGCTGGTCCGGCGTCCGCCGCTCGTAGCCGCCGAGGCGGGCCATTGCCAGGGCCTTGCCGACCCGCTTGCGCACCTCCTCGCCGGGGACCCGGCGGTTGCGCAGGCCAAAGGCCACGTTCTCGAACACGGTCATGTGGGGAAAGATCGCGTAGCTCTGGAAGACCATGCCGGTGTCGCGGCGATAGGGCGGCACCGAGTCGATGCACTCGTCGCCGACGAACACGTGACCCGCATCCTGGACGTAGAACCCCGCGATCGTGCGCAGCAGGGTGGTCTTGCCGCAGCCGCTCGGGCCGAGCAGCGTGAACAGCTCGCCGCTGTCGATGGCGAGCGACACGTCCTGCAGCGCCTTAACCCCGGGAAAGCTCTTGGAGATGTTCTCGAGCCTGATCGATGCCATGTCCCGTCCCCGAAAAAGGCGCCGCGGCCGGCGGCCGCGGCGCCTCTCGCACTCTGCAGGCCCTACAGCCCGAGCTCCATCTTCATGTCGTTGAAGCGCTTGAGGTAGGCGTTCTTGTTCCTGGCCGCCGCGCCAAAGTCGTACGGCAGGGTCTTGATCTGGCTCAAGGGCGCAAGCCCCGGCGGGTTCTTCCCGTCGACGCGCACCGGCCTGCGCAGCATCTGGTCCACGAGAAAGTCCTGAGTCGGCTTGGAAAGGCACCAATCGATAAAGGCCTTCCCGGCGTCCGGTCGCGGGGCGCCCTTCACAAGGGCGATGCCGTCCGGAGCCGCGATCACACCCTCGGCGGGATAGACCACCTTGACGGGCCCGCCGCCCTGGACAAAGCGGAAGGCGTTGTCCTCGAGCGTGATGCCGATCGGCGCTTCGCCGTCGTTGACAAAGCGCGGCACCGCGCCCGACGAAGCGGACACGAAAAAGTTGGCGACGATGGCCTTGTACATGTCCCAGCCCCGGTCGGGAAAGGCCAGCAGGACGTTGTTCAGCTGCATGTACGAGGAACCCGACTTGTCCGGCATGGCTGAGACCACCTTGCCCTTCCACTTCTTGTCCGTCAGATCCGCCCACCTGGTGGGAATCTGGCCCGCGGGCAGCAGCTTCGTGTTGACGATCAGCACGTTCATGATGCCGGTGTACGGCAGCCAGTTGGTACCGACCTTGAAGACCGGGTCGATCTTGTCCCATTCCTTGGGCACGTACTTCTCCAGGACCTGGTTGCTCGCCTCCAGCTGCTCGCCCCCGATGCTCCAGATAACGTCACACTGCGGGTTGGCCGCTTCGGCCACCACGCGCTTGATGACGTCCCCGGACGGCAGCTTCACAAAATCCAGCGTGATGCCCGTTTCGGCCTTGAACCGCGGCACCATGCCGGCGATGATGTTGTCCTCGTGGGCGGTGTAGGCCACGACTTTCCGCGCCTGTGCGCCCGCGCCCGCGATCGAGAAGACCAGCAGCACAGCCGGCACCAAGGCAAACTTTCTCATACGTTCCCCCTTCTGCACGTTCGTGCGCCTCCATTATAGTACCCGCTCCAGTTCCTGTAAAAGGTCGGTCCGGCCCCTGACGTAGTTGACCGTCCGCAAGCCGAGCCGCTCGGCGGCGAGGCAGTAGTCCGCCACGTCATCGACGTACAGGCACCTCTCGGCGGCGAGGCCCGTGTTGGACAGAAGGGTCCGCCAGATCAGCGGGTCGGGCTTCATGACGCCGACCTTGAAGGAGAACACGAAGGCCTCGACGGCCGTCACGATCTCCTCCCGCGACAGGAGCCAGCGCGCATGGGCAAAGGAGGTGTTGGAAAGCACGAAGACCCGCCTGCCCCGCTCGTGCGCCAGGCACAGTGCCTGCAGGCCCTCGGGATTCGGCGCGACGCCGCTGAGGAACTCCTCCAGGAACTCGTCGTAGCTCCAGGAATCCGCCGCCTCGATACGGTCGCGGATCCGGCGAAAGTGCTCACGGGAGTCCCAGGCGCCGGTCTCAGCCTTGCGCTCGATCTCGTTGTCCCAGATGCGGCGGGCGATCTCCCCCGCATCGAGACTGGAGTGACGGCCGATCGCCTCGCACATCGCCAGGCGATCGATGGCGGCGAGGACGTTTCCGAAATCGAAAACGACGGCGTCGACGCGGCTCATGTGGCGGAGGCTCGTCAGCCTTCTTTCGCCCCGCGGGGCAGCTTGCGCTGCGCCGTCGCCTGGGCCGCGCTGCGGTTGCCGGCCCGGGAGAGGCGCTCGAGCTGGTCGACGGAGAGCTGCACGTCGAGGCTCGCCAGGTTTTCGCTCATCTGCTCGGGGCGGCTCGCGGTCATCAGCGGGATCACCGGCGGCGGGCTCTGCAGCATCCAGGCGTAGACCAACTGGTTGGCTGTGGCCCCGGCCTCAGCCGCCACTTCGCGCAGCACCTTGAGGCGCAGGTCTGTGTCGGGGCCGCGGTACTGCTCGGGCAGCTCCTTGTCGCTGCGGCCGTAGACCCCGCCGAGCAGCGGCGAGTAGGCCAGGATCGTGAGCCCGCGGGCGCGGCAGTAGTCGAGCAGCTCGTCGTTGACGGCCGCGTGCGGGTCGTAGATCGCGCCCGCCTGGGGCCGCACATAGGAGTAGCGCTGCTGCACGCAGCAGTACTGGGCCTGCCCCGCCGAAGCCGCCATCCAGCGCGCCTCTTCGAGGCGCCAGTCGACCATGTTGCTGGCGCCCACGTGCCGCACCTTGCCCGCGCGCACCAGGCGGTCAAAGGCGGCGAGGCGCTCCTCCAGGGGCGTGCGGCGGTCGTCGGCGTGGGCGTAGTAGAGGTCGATCACGTCGGTGCCGAGCCGCTTGAGGCTCGCCTCGCAGGCCCTCGCGATGTCGGAGGCGCGCAGGCCGAACTCCAGGCCGTCGATCGGTGCCGGGAACCCGACCTTGGTGGCGAGGAACAGCGACCTGCGGTTGCCCCGCTCTTTCATCCAGCGGCCAAGCAGCGCCTCGCTCTCACCGCCGCGAAAGCCGGGGACCCAGCGCGCGTACGCGTTGGCGGTGTCCAGGAACGAGCCGCCCGCCGCCACGTACATGTCGAGCAGCCGCCTGCTCGTCTCCTCGTTCACCGTGGAGCCGAAGTACATCGTGCCGAGGCAGAGCGCGCTCACCTCGACGCCCGTCGTGCCGAGAGCAACCTTCTTCATAGCCTACTCTTATCACCACGGGGCCTCTCGACTCAACCCATGCTGGCCGCCTCCGGCCGGGCCGTGCTATGGTGGGCGCCTCGGGAGGTCCCACACATGTCGAGCGCGGGCGCCCCGCTGCACAAGAGGATCGCGGGTTTCTTCGGCCTGAACGCCAGCATCGGGGCCATGATCACGCTCGTGGTGGTCGTCGGGCTCGGCGAAAAGATGGCCGAGCGCTTTCTGCCGCTCTACCTGCTGGCCCTCGGCGGCTCGGTCTACGCGGTGGGGTTCCTCAACGCGATCGACAACCTGCTGTCGGCCCTCTACTCGTTTCCCGGCGGCTGGGTCACCGACCGCATCGGCTACAAGCGGGCGCTGATCCTGTTCACCCTCGTGGCGATGTTCGGCTACGTCATCGTGATCCTCGTGCCCACGTGGTGGGCGGTGCTCGTCGGCAGCATCTTCTTCATCTCGTGGACCGCGATCTCGCTGCCGGCGATCATGAGCCTGGTGGCCCAGGTGATGCCGAGCGACCGGCGCATCATGGGGGTGACCGTGCACTCGTTCGTGCGCCGCATCCCGATGGCCCTCGGCCCGATCCTCGGCGGCGTCTTGATCGGGGCGTTCGGCAGGGTGACCGGCGTGCGCCTGGCCTTTGGCGCAGCCCTGGCGCTGGGCGCCGTGGGCATCGCTGCGGTCCAGTTCCTGATGCAAGGCGAGCAAACAAAGAAGAAGGCTTCATCCCGCGGCCTCCTCGCGAGCCTCGCTCACATCAGCCCCGCGCTGCGCAACCTGCTGGTTTCGGACATCCTGGTCCGGTTCGCCGAGCAGATCCCCTACGCCTTTGTCGTGGTGTGGGTCGTCGAGCTCAACGGGCTGAGCGCCCTGCAGTTCGGCGTGCTCACGACCATCGAGATGGTCACCGCCATGCTCGTCTACATCCCGGTCGCCTACCTCGCCGACCGCTCCACCAAGAAGCCGTTCGTGCTGATCACCTTCTGCTTCTTCACCCTCTTTCCCCTGGTGCTGCTCGCCTCGCGCAGCTTCCCGATGCTGGTGCTCGCCTTTGTGATCCGCGGCCTCAAGGAGTTCGGCGAGCCGACGCGCAAGGCGCTGATCATGGAGCTCGCCCCCGAGGACGCCAAGGCGCTGACCTTTGGCGCCTACTACCTGGCGCGGGACATCATGGTGTCCATCGCGGCGCTCTCGAGCGCGTTCCTGTGGAGCATCTCGCCGGCGACGAACTTTCTCGTGGCGACAGCCTTTGGCGTGCTGGGCATCGCGGTGTTCGCTCTCTTTGGCCGCGACGCGGTGCGGGCGCCGCGCGCGCCGGGCGGCTGAGCGCCGCTTCGGCGCATGCCGCGCACGACGTTGCGGCCGCGCGCGCGTCGGCACGCAGGCAGACGGTGTCCCGCGGGCCATCAGGGGCCGCAGCTGTTCCCGTCGGGGAAAACACACTATACTCGATGCGAGATGAGCCATATTGACAGGATCGTGATCGACCCGCATCGGCGCTCAGGCAAACCATGCATCCGCGGGACTCACATCACGGTCTACGACCTGCTGGAGTACCTGGCGGGAGGTATGACGATCGAAGAGCTCCTGGCCGACTTCCGCGAGCTCCGCAGAGAGGACGTACTGGCGGCCCTTGAGTTTGCCGCCGAGCGCGAGCGGCGGTTGATGGCAGCGTCGACGTGAGACTCCTTCTCGACCCGAACCTCTCCTGGAAACTTGTCAGCGCGGTACGCCGGAGGTTTCCCGGCTCGGAGCCAGGGAGCGGTGGTAGATGGTGCGAGGCGAAGTCTGGTGGGCGTCCCTCGGGATGCCCACGGCGTCGCAGCCCGGTTACCGGCGCCCCGTGCTCGTCGTGCAGTCGGACCTGTTCAACCGGAGCGCGATCCGCACGGTCGTATGCCTCGTTATCGCGACGAACCTCGACATCGGGCGCGCGCCGGGCAACGTCCCGCTGGCGGCTGGGGCATCCGGGCTGCCGAAGGACTCCGTCATCAACGCCTCGCAGATCATCACCGTCGATCGTTCGTTTCTCACCGAGCGGGTCGGGAGCGTGCCCCAGGCGCTCCCACTCGCTCCACGGGATCTGATCCCTGAGAGCGCTGCGCGTGTTCGGCTCATCCTCAAGGATCAGGACGTCCAGCATCTCGGTTTCCGGCGGATTGTCAGCCGGCCCCGCCGCTCTGTCAACACGGAACGGCGTCCGCCTGCGCGGAAACGGGCAGGTCCCGGGTTCGCGCCGTGCTCGCCTGCCCGCGGGGTCGATGCTATGACGGAAGCGCGTGGAAAAGATGACCGCGGCACGGATACTGCAACTCAACGGCGATCTGCACGATTCTCCCATGATGGAGGTGGTACGCCGGTTCCACGCGCTGAGCACCGCGCGGGATCTGCCCTACTGCGTGATCGGAGGAATGGCCGTGATCCGTAACGGGTATCCGCGCACGACGACCGACGTGGATGTGCTCACCTCCAAAGACCGATGGCTGAAGGTGCTTCCGCTCGAGGGAGACATCTCCAGCGAGGGGATTGACAGCTGCAGAGACGACAGAACCGGCGCAAGGATCGCCGTTCTTTTTTTCGAAGAAGACCGGGGAATGCCCATGGCGATGCCGGATCCGGCCACGGTGGGCGAATTCGACGAAGAGCTCGGCGCCAATTTCATCGGGCTGCACGCTTTGGTGCAGCTGAAAGCCGCGGTCTATCTCACAAAACTAAGCGAGGATGGCGAGGACGTCGCCTCGAAGGACCGCAGCGACGTGTTCGAGCTGATCAGCAGGAACCTCCCTCGGTTCTCTGCGGAAGTCCTGCATACGTATCATCCAGCGGTGAGAGAGCACTGCATGCGGGCCTTCGCGAGCGCCGCGCGGGCCGACAGAAAGCGCAGGCGCCGGCCGCGCGATGCGGATCGATAGCCTCGCCGGCTCGAGTCGCGATGCCTGTTGCGGGCCGCTGTCGCGGCGGTGCAGGCCGAGCGCCCGTGTTCGCGGGAATCGGCGGGTCCGCTGGCAGTGCGCTGCGGCTAATGGAAGTCGCGGCTGGATATGCGGGCGGGAGCCGAGGACAGCTCGGGCTTCCAGCAGGACTCGACGATCAGGTGCACGGTCCCGTCGCGCGATTGGATCTTTCCCGTCACGCCCAGCACCCACGAGGTGAGGATCACCTTGCGGTGGACGTTGAAGACCTTCTCCCAGACGACCAGGTTCACGAAGCCGCTCTCGTCCTCCAGCGTCATGAAGACCACTCCGCCCGCTGTGCCCGGCCTCTGCCTGCAGATCACCAGGCCGGCGTAGGAGGCGCGGCTGCCGTCGGGTGCTGCTGAAAGCGCGGCGGCATCGGGCAGACCGCGGGCCGCCAGCTCCGACCTGTAGGGCTCCAGCGGGTGGCCGCGCGTGCTGTGCCCGCTCGCGCCGTAGTCCCAGGAGATCTCCTCGTACGAGGTGAGGCCCTCGAGATCGGGCGCGATCTCGGGATCGCCGAGGCCGAGCTCGACGCCACCGTCCGCTGCGGCCGCGCGCCGCCTGCCGGCGCCGGCGACGCTCCACAGCGCATCGCGCCGCTCGACGCCGAGGCTCGCGAGCGCGCCCGCCGCCGCGAGCGCTTCGAGCGCCGCCTCGTCGAGGCCGCTGGCAGCTGCAAAGGCGGCGAGGCTCGGCACCCCCGGGCGGCGCGCGGCCTCGATGCGCTTCCAGTCGCCCTCGCCGAGGCCCTTGACGTAACGCAGGCCCATGCGCACGGCAAAGCGGGACGCGGGGGAGGGCGCGGCCGCGGCGGCCCCTGCGCCCTCCGGCTCCAGCGTGCACTCCCAGTCGCTGGCCAGCACGTCGACGGGCCGCACCTCCAGGCCGTGGCGCCTCGCGTCCTCCACGATCGTCGCCGGCGCGTAGAAGCCCATCGGCCAGGCGTTGAGCAGCGCGCAGGTGAACTCCGCCGGGTAGTGGCAGCGCAGCCAGGCGGTGCAGTAGGCGATGAGGGCAAAGCTCGCGGCATGGCTCTCGGGAAAGCCGTACTCGCCGAAGCCGCGGATCTGGTCGAAGACGCGCTCGGCGAACTCCCGCGCGATGCCTTTTCGCATCATGCGCGAGACGATCCTCTCGCCGTGGCCCTCGATGCGGCCGCTGCGCCGCCACGCCGCCATGTCGCGCCGCAGCTGGTCTGCCTCGCCGGGGGTGTAGTCCGCGGCCACGACCGCGAGCTTCATCACCTGCTCCTGGAACAGCGGCACGCCGAGGGTCTTGCGCAGCACCGGCTCCAGCGACGGGTGCGGGTACTCGACCGGCTCCTCGCCCGCGCGGCGGCGCAGGTACGGGTGCACCATGCCTCCGGTGATCGGCCCCGGCCGCACGATGCTCACCTCGATCACCAGGTCGTAGAAGCTGCGCGGCCGCAGGCGCGGCAGCATCGCCATCTGGGCGCGGCTCTCGATCTGGAACACGCCGACGGTGTCGGCGCGCGAGGCCATGGCGAACACCTCGGGATCGTCGGCGGGGATCGTGGCCATCGAGAGCTCGACGCCGCGGTGCCGCTTGAGCAGCCGGAACGCGTAGTCGAGCTGGCTCAGAGCGCCGAGGCCGAGCAGGTCGACCTTGAACAGCCCGAGCGCCTCGACATCGTACTTGTCCCACTGGATCACGGTGCGATCGGCCATGGTCGCGTTCTCCACCGGCACGAGGTCGGTGACCGGCTCGGCGCCAAGGAGGAAGCCGCCGGGGTGAATCGAGAGGTGGCGCGGAAAGTCGCAGATCTCCCTGACCAGGTCAATGAGAAGGCTGCTCGCCCTCGCCTCCGGATCGAGGCCGGCTTCCACGAGCGCATCGGTGATGTCGCCGTCGCGCCAGGAGAGCATCCTCGCGAGGCGGTCGAGGGTGGTGGCTGGAAAGCCGAGGGCCTTGCCGACCTCGCGCACCGCCGAGCGCGGCCTGTAGCGCACGACGTTGGCCACCATGGCCGCGTGGTCGCGGCCGTACTTCGCGTAGACGTGCTGGATCACCTCCTCGCGGCGGCGGTGCTCGATGTCGAGGTCGATGTCCGGAGGCTCGGCCCTCTCCCGCGAGAGGAAGCGCTCGAACAGCAGGTCCATGCGCACGGGGTCGATGGCCGTGATGCCGAGGCAGTAGCAGACCGCGGAGTTGGCGGCCGAGCCGCGGCCCTGGCAGAGGATCCCGCGGCTCCTGCAGATCTCCACGATGTCCCACATCGTGAGAAAGTAGCCGCAGTAGTCGAGCTCGTTGATGAGGGCGAGCTCCCGCTCGAGCTGCGCGCCGACGTCTGCGGGCACCGTGCCGCCGTAGCGGCCGCGGGCGCCGCGGAACGTGAGCTCCCGCAGCCACTCGTAGGAGCTCACCCCGTCGGGCAGGCGCTCGGCCGGGTAGCGGTAGACGATCTCGGCCAGGGAAAAGCGGCAGCGCCCGGCGATCTCGGCGGTGCGCGCGAGGGCGTCGGGCAGGTCGCGGTAGAGGGCGGCGGCCTCGACGGGCGCGAGTAGCGCATAACGGTCGTTAGGCTGCAGGCGCGTCCCGGCCGCCTCCAGGCTCACGCCGCAGCGGATCGCGGTGAGGACGTCCTGCAGGCGCCTGCGTCCCGGGGTGTGGTAGAGGACCTGCGGCGCGGCCACGAGAGGCGCCCCCAGGCGTGCGGCCGCAGCGGCGAGGCGCTCCTCGGCCTCGCTCTCGCCCGCCAGCCTGTGGCGCGAAACGGGCACGTACAGCCGGTCGCCAAAGGCCTCGCGCAGCAGGGCCGCGGGGTCGCCGCAGCCGCCCCACAGGGGGGACCAGAGGGCGATCAGCCCGCAGGAGTGCTCGGCCACCTCCTTCCAGCCGACAGAGGAGGAGCCCTTGGGCGACCGCAGCCTTCCCCTGGAGATCAGTCTGCAGAGATTCGCGTAGCCGCCGCGATCCTGGGCCAGCAGCACGATGCGCGAGACTGCCCCGCAGGCCGCTGCCTCGCGGACGGGATGCGCTTCGTCGACCGTGATCTGCGAACCGATGATGAGGCGCACCCCGCTCTCGCGCGCGGCCACGTGGGCCCGGGCAGCTCCGTAGACGCCGTCGCGGTCGGTGAGCGCGAGCGCCGGCAGGCCCAGCTCGCGGGCGGCCTGCACCAACTCCTCCGGGTGGCTGGCTCCCTCGAGAAACGAGAAGTTGCTCTTGCACCACAGGGGCACGAAGGCCCCGGCATAGGCCACACGCCAATGATACCATACATTTGCTTGCTATTCAAGCGCCTGAGCGGCGCCGACACCCTGGACCGCCGTACGCCTGGAGCCAGGGCTCCCTAGAAGCGCCTGTTCGTCCGCCCCATCAGCATGTGCTGGTAGCAGCGGGTGCAGCCGGGGAACATGCCGTCGGGGGCGGCCAGCAGCGTTCGCCTGAAGGCCGCCGCCTTCTCGCTGTTGAAGATGTCGAGGAGCCGCCCCTCCTTGATGTTGCCGATCGTGTACTCGGGGTAGTCGATGCAGAAGTGCACGTCCCCGTTGTAGTCGATGTCGACGTGGATCCAGGGGCAGATGCAGTGGTCGTGAGGGGAGACGCTGAAGTCGGTGTAGTACTTCTCGATGCGGTCGGCCCGCTCCACCGGCACGGTGATCACGGGGTATCCGCAGTCCAGGCGCTGCACCCTGGCCAGGATCTCGGCGAACGCGCCTGCGTCGATGCCCTGGTTGTACCCGTTGAGGAACCCCTGCATCGACTTGACCTCGAGGCCGAAGGTCTCCTTCATGAAGCGGCACTGCCGCTCCACCGCGGCCTCATCGGTGTAGGTTCCCAGGTTGATCATGTGCCAGGAAAGACCGAACTGGCGGGCGTTCAGGACCGTCTCCTCCAGGTGCCGGTAGTTCAGGTTGCTGATGGTGCTGACCATGCCCAGGTACGGGAGCTTCGACCCCTGCCGCCGCTTCTCGCGGTTCAGCACCTCGAAGGCCTCCGCGACCCGCCTGTAGGTGCCCTTGCCGCGGATGGCGTCGTTGATCTCTTCGGTGCCGTCGAGGGACACGTAGACCCCCGTCCACTGGTCGCGGACGATCCGCTCGGCGTTCGCCGCGAGGTACGTGCCGTTGGTGTTGACGGTAAAGGCCCTGGACCTGCGCGCCATGTAGGCAGCCAGGTCCATGAAGTCGGGATAGAGGAAGGGCTCGCCGCCCCACACGTAGAAGACGGGGTCCACCTCCTTGAGCTCGTCGACCAGATCCTTGTACCGCTCGATAGAGACGATCTTCTTGGCCTCTTCCAGCGCGTACCTGCCTTTCAGCACGCCGGTCTTGCCCCTCTGGCTGCACATGACGCAGCTCAGGTTGCAGAGAGGAGTGATGCGAAAGGTGACCAGGGCGAGCCGTTTGCTGCGGTCCGAGCCGCGCCGGTACTCGATCCACTCGGCCAGCGCCTTTCGCAGAAACAGCTTCACGACCGGTCCCACGTAGGCGGGCGTCGAGCGAAGCATGACCGGAAGGATCGACAGGTTGGTCTTCACTCGCTTCGATGGTTGCACAATATCAGTCTCCGCGCAACCCGAGCGCCCGGCGCACCCCCGGCAGCGGCCGGCCCAAGGCCCTTCCCCGCGCGGTCCCGATGGTGTATACATCCACCACTATATGACCGGCGTTCACGCCGAAGACGGGACCGTGCGATCGGCTGGCCTCTGCCTCGGCGCTTCGACCCTGTCGCTGGTGGAGATCGAGTCGGCCGCAGGGTCCGTGCGGGTCGCCGACGTCGCGCAGAGCTCCCACGGAGGTGATCCCAAGACAATCCTGGCTGCCTGCCTCGACCGGCACGACCTCGAGGGCAGGTACCTCGGCGCCACGGGACGGAAGTTCCGGCGCATGCTCGCGATGCCTTCGATCACGGAGCCCGAAGCCACAGAGTACGCGTTGGCGTTCGTGGCCCCGCACGGGGTCCGCTACGACGCGGTGGTCTCCGCGGGGGCCGAGAGCTTTGTCGTCTACCAGATGGACGCCAGGGGCCGGGTCTCGCGCATCAGCTCGGGCAACAAGTGCGCGTCGGGTACGGGGGAGTTCTTTCTCCAGCAGATCCGGAGGATGGACGTGTCGGTGGACGAGGCGGTCCGCCTCGCGCGCACGTCGACCCACCCGCACCAGCTCTCGGCCCGCTGTTCGGTGTTCTGCAAGTCGGACTGCACGCACGCCCTCAACAAGGGGGAACCCATTGCGGACGTGGTCGCTGGGCTCGCCCGGATGATCGCCAAGAAGATCGAGGAGCTGCTCGTCAGGATCAACGCGCGCACCGTGTTGATCGTCGGGGGGACAGCCCGCAACGACGTCGTCATCGGCTACCTCAGGGAGAGGTTCGACGTCACCGTGCCCGCGGAAGCGCCGTACTTCGAGGCGCTCGGCGCGGCTCTGTGGGCCCTGAAGACGCGGCAGGCCACCGTGCCCGCGAAGGGCAGGTACTACAGGGACGCGGGATCGTCGTTCGAGTTCCACAGGCCCATTTCCGACTTCACCTCGATGGTGGAGTTCAAGGAGATGCGCTTCGGGCAGCCCCGTGCGGGCGACGAATGCATCCTCGGCCTCGACGTGGGGTCCACGACCACCAAGGCGGTCCTGATGCGGACCGCCGACGAAAGGATCCTCAAGTCGGTCTACCTGCGCACCAACGGCAACCCCATCAAGGCGTCGCGCGAATGCTACCGCTCGATCGCGGGGCAGCTCGGCGGTGCGGCGGTGAGCGTGGTTGGCGTCGGGGTCACCGGCAGCGGCAGGTACATCGCGGGGCTGCACGCAGGCACCGAAGGCATCGTCAACGAGATCATCGCCCACGCCCGCGCCGCGGCGCATTTCGACTCCCAGGTCGACACGATCTACGAGATCGGCGGCCAGGACGCCAAGTACACATACCTCACGAACTCGGTGGCCTCCGACTACGCGATGAACGAGGCGTGCTCGGCCGGCACGGGCAGCTTTCTCGAGGAGTCGGCACGGGAGACGCTGGGGATCCCCATGGAGGAGATCGCCGACATCGCGCTGCGCGCGAAGCGGCCGCCCGACTTTTCCGACCAGTGCGCCGCCTTTATCTCCTCCGACGTCACCACGGCGTTCCAGGAGGGGATCGCGAAGGAAGACATCATCGCCGGGCTCGTGTACTCGGTTTGCATCAACTACACCAACCGCGTGCGCGGCTCGCGGCAGACCGGGTCCAAGGTCTTCATGCAGGGTGGTGTCTGCTACAACAGGGCGGTGCCGATCGCCATGGCGGGCCTGATCGGCCGCAGGATCGTCGTGCCGCCCCATCCGGGCCTGATGGGGGCCTACGGCGTGGCGCTGGAGCTCAAGAACATGTTCGCCCTCGGGCTGCTCGAGCGCGCCAGCTTCGATCTCGCCGAGCTCGCGGAGCGCGAAGTCGAGCACGGCAGGAGCTTCGTCTGCCACGGACAGCCGGAGAACTGCGACCGCAGGTGCGAGATCGCCATGATCCACATCCGGGGAAACAAGTTCCCCTTTGGCGGCGCCTGCAACAAGTACTACAACCGGATCCGCAACGTGCGCTACGAGGTGGCGAAGTACAACCACGTGGAAAAGCGCGCCGGGATGCTCTTTGCCCCGCCCCCCGGCGGGCTGCCCGCCTCAGGTCCCCTCGTCGGCATCAACCGCTCGTTCCACACGCACACGCTCTATCCCCTGTACGCCACCTTTTTCGCCGAGCTCGGCTGCCGGATCGTCATGCCCGACACCGTGCGGCAGAGCGGCGTGGACAAGGCCATGACGAGCTACTGCCTCTCGGGGCAGATCGCCCTCGGCATGTTCGAGGACCTGCTCGCGAGAAAGCCGGACTTCATCTTCATGCCCCAGATCAAGGAGATGCACGTCTCCAGGCAGGACGAGTACCGCGTCGAATACCAGTCGACGTGCATGTTCCTCCAGGGCGAGCCCTGGTACCAGAAAGCGACGTTCCTGAGGGGGATGGCCGACGCCCCCAAGCTGATCGCCCCGCCGCTGAACTTCATGAGGGGCTACCACGCCGAGGAGAGGCGGTTCGTCGAGGTGGCCCGCCAGATCGGCTTCGACGAGTGCAGGGCAAAGCCGGCCCACAGGCGGGCGGTTGAGAGGCAGCACGAGTTCTTCGCGGCCATGAAGGCCGAGGGGAAACGGATCCTCGAGGAGCTTGAGGCGCAACCCGGCCGCATCGCGGTCGTTCTCTTCGGCAGGCCCTACAACGCCTTTACCGACGAGGCGAACAAGGGGGTCCCGTTCAAGTTCGCCTCGCGCGGGGTCGAGATCATCCCCTTCGACTTCCTCCCGTTCGAGAAGGAGGAGAACTTCCGCGACACCTATTGGGAGATGGGGCAGAAGATCATCAAGGCCGCGCGCATCGTGAAGAGGCACCCGCAGCTGTTCGGCTGCTACCTGACCAACTTTCTCTGCGCCCTCGACTCGATGATGGTGCCGCACTTCCGCGACCTCATGCAGACCAAGCCGTCGCTCACGCTGGAGGTGGACTCCCACACCGCCGACGCCGGGGTCAACACGAGGATCGAGGCGTTCCTCGACGTCGTGCGCAACTACATCCGCATCAGGGATGGTGTGCGCGATCCCGTCGTGACCTTCGTGCCGGCGCGCACTGAGATCGACCAGGCCGGCCGGGTCACCTACGTCGACTCCGCAGGCCGGAGGTTCCCGATCAAGAGCCCGCGGGTCAAGGTCGTGGTCCCTTCGATGGGCGACCTCTTCAGCCGGAGCCTGGCCGCGGCGCTGCGCGGGATGGGGTGGAACGCCGAAGCCCTGCCGGTATGCGACCGCGAGGCCCTGGACCTCGGCCGCGGAGTCACCACGAGCAAGGAGTGCCTGCCGATCATCAACATCCTGGGGGAGATCCGCCGGTACCTCAAGCACCGCAGGGACCCCTCGGAAAAGCTCGTCGTCCTCATGGTCGACGCCGGCGGCTGCTGCCGCGTGGGCCAGTACGAGATCCTGATCCGCGCCCTCGTGGAGAAGCTCGAGCTGCGCGACGTCGCCCTGCTGCTGCTGTCCAACGACGACGGCTACGTCGGCCTCGGCGCCTCCTTTCTGCTGAACTCGGTCAAGGCCTTGTACATCTTCGACTCACTCGACGACGTGCGCTCGGTGATCAAGGCGCTCGCGGTGGACCGCGAGCGCGGCATGGAGATCTTCGACGCCGAGGTGGACAAGCTGATCGGGACATTTGACGGAACGGTCCGCCGGTCGACCTACGCGCAGCTGCGGCGATCGGTCAGGGCGCTTTCGAGGATCGAGCTGCGCTCGCCGCTCAGCGAGGCCAGGTACGTCGGCGTGGTGGGCGAGATCTTCGTGCGCCGGGACCACTTTTCCCTGATGGGGATTCCCGAGAGGCTGGCGCAGCAGGGGTTCGTGATGCTCGACGCCCCCATCTCGGAGTGGGTGCGCTACACGGATTTCCTGCGCGACATCGGCCTGTTCGAGGCGAAGCTCAACCTGGTGGGCCGGCTCGAAGCGCTGGTAGCGGGCTTCGTCCACAACCACCACGAGCGCAAGGCGAAGAGGCTGCTGGCCGGCAGCGGCCTGTACGAGCCGGAGCTGCTCGACGTGCGCAAGTACCTCGCCCACTCGACGCACTACTTGCCGCTGCACCTGACCGGAGAGCCGGGGCTCTGCTCGGGGGCGGCGCTCTACCACCTCGCGGACAAGTACTGCGGAACCATCGTCGTCGGACCCTTTGGGTGCATGAACACGCGCATGACCGAAGCCGTGGCCAGCGTCGAGATGACCGTCGAAGGCAAGGAGCGGGCAGCAAGGAACGCCGGACGGCAGGTCGACCTGGGGGCGCTCAAGAAGGACGTGGACGCGCTGCCGTTCCTGTTCGTCGAGCTGGACGGCAACGTCTTTACCCAGATCGAGGAGGCGCGCTTCGAGACGTTCCTCCTGCAGGCGCAGAGGCTGGCCGACGCCATGAAGGCGGCGAGGGGCGGCAACGGCGGCTGGCGGGCCCCGGCGGAGCGACCGCTGAACGGGGCCCGATCCCGCTGAGGCGAGGCGCCGGCGTCACCCCCGCGGGCGGCGACATGGGCGCGGGCGGCCCCGTAGACGCCGCTCGCGGCAGTCCGCGGACTCCGGCGGGACGCAAGATCCCCTCCGTGATAGGGTGAGGCGTGGACCAGATTGCGAATTTCGCATTGTGCCGGCGCATCGTCGAGCAGATCTCGACGGTCATCGTGGGCAAGGAAGCCCAGATCGAGCTCCTCCTGGTGGCGCTGCTGTCCGAAGGGCACGTGCTGATCGAGGACATCCCCGGTTCGGGCAAGACGTCCATGGCCAAGGCGCTTGCCCGCAGCATCGGCGGCTCGTTCAAGAGGATCCAGTTCACCCCCGACCTGCTGCCCGCCGACGTCACGGGCTTCACCATGTTCGACCCCAAGAGCGGGCAGTTCCGCTTTCAGAAGGGGCCGGTGATCGCCAACGTTCTGCTGGCCGACGAGATCAACCGGACCATCCCCCGCACCCAGTCAAGCCTCCTGGAGAGCATGGGCGAAGCGCAGGTGACCGTGGACGGCCAGACCATGGCCCTGCCCCGCCCCTTTTTCGTGATCGCCACCCAGAACCCGATCGAGCTCGAAGGCACCTTTCCGCTGCCCGAGGCGCAGATGGACCGCTTCCTGATGCGCATCGGCATCGGCTACCCCGGCCGCGACGACGAGATCCTCATCCTGGAGCGGTTCCGCATCGACGACCCCCTCGAGCGCCTGCAGCCGGTCGCCGATCCCGAAACAGTGGTCGCGCTCCAGCGGGCCCGCCGCGACGTGCACCTCGCCATGCCCCTGCGCGAGTACATCGTGGACCTGGTCGAAGCCACGCGAGGCCATCCGCGCCTGCGCTTCGGAGCCAGCCCCCGCGCCTCCCTCGGGCTCATGCGCGCCTGCCAGTCGCTGGCCGCGATCAGGGGGCGCGAGTACGTGCTGCCCGACGACGTCAAGCACCTGTTCGCGCCCGTGGTCGAGCACCGCCTCATCCTGCGTCCCGAGGAGAGGGCCCGCGGCGTGCGCGCCGCGGAGGTGCTTGCGGAAGTACTGGAGGCCGTCCCGGTCCCCGTCGTCCCATGAAGAGCTTCTTCGCGTTCGGCTTTTTCCAGGCGGCGGCTGCGCTGGCGCTGTTCGCGGGCCTGGTCCAGAGAAGCCGTGATCTCATCGTGATTCCGGCGCTCATCCTGGCCACGGTCAACGCCGCGCGATTGATGTCGCGCTGGAGCGCGCGCAGGCTGTCGGTGCAGGTCTCGGTGAGCCGCAGCCGGCTCTACCCTGGAGAGGAGCTGGCCCTGTCGATCGGCGCGGCCAACCGCAAGCTGATGCCGGTCTGGGTCAAGGCCGAGATCCCTCAACCCGTGAGGCTGGCCGCCGCAGAAGGCACGGCGACCCGCCCCGCTGCTGACATTCTCGCGGTCCCCGCGCAGGCAGGCGCCGCCGAGCCCGAGGAACCGACTCAGCTCGTTTCGAAGGAGACAGGCCTCCTGTGGCATCAGAGGGTCCTCTGGGAGGAGCGGCTGGTCGCCCTCAGGCGCGGCGTCTGCCGCCTCGGCCCGATAGAGGTCGAGGCGGGGGACATCCTGGGCTTCTTCAACCGGCGCAACGAGCCGGGGAAAGCTGTCGACCTGATCGTGTATCCGCGGCTCGTGGACCTGGCGCCCCTCCCTGTGCCGGTGCGGGATTTCTTTGGCCTGCAGTCAGCCAGGACTCCGGTCGAGGACCCGGTGAACAACGTCGGCACGCGCGACTACGACGCGAGCGGCCCGTCGCGCCACATCCACTGGAAGGCGAGCGCCCGTCTCGGCCGGCTGCAGCAAAAGGAGTACGAGCCGACCTCCCAGGCCAGTGTGCTGCTGCTCGTGGACGCGGTGAGCTTCGCGGACCCGCCCCCGATTGCCGGAGCGGACGTGCCGCCGGCCGAGAGCGGGGCGAGCGAGCGCGAGCAGCTCTTCGAACGCGCGCTGGAGGCCGCGGCCTCTCTGGCCGTGCGCCTGGAGGCGGCCCGGGTGCCGGTAGGCCTTGCGGTCAACGGCGCCCTGGCCGGAGGCGGGCCTCCGGTGCTGCCCGCCGGTCGCGGGCCGTACCAGGTCGGCCGTCTGCTGGAGATCCTCGCCAGGCTCACGCGGACCGCGGGCGGCGACGAAACGCGAGGCAACGATCGCGGCCTGGATCTGCCGATCACCGGCGGCACCACCTGCGTGGTATTCTACCGGCAGCGGAGCGAGCTCGAGGCCCTGCGTCACCGGCTGCGCACGGTGGTCGTGCTCGTGCCTGCGGGGGAGCCGCCGGAGGGAGGGTTCCCCTTGGGCGTGCCGGTGATCCGACTGGCGCAGATCCATCCGGGGGCAGAGGCGCCTCATGGCTGAGCGCCGGGGTCGAGCGCTGCGCATGGCAGCGGCGGGGGCCATGGAGCTCACGTGGCTCTACGCGGCCGCAGCCTTCATCTTTGATGTGAACGGGCTCGCCCGTTTTCCGCTCGGCGGGGCAGCGCTGATCTTCTCGCTCGCTTCGGTCCTCGGCGTTGTCCTCGCCGGCCGCGGCTTGAGGGTGGTGCACGTGATCGCCGCGCACGTCGCCGGCTTCCTGCTCACCGCCTCGGCCGCGCTGCACGCCTTTGGCCGCTGGACCGAGCCCGGCCGACCGTGGACCGACCCGCGCTGGCTCGCAGGGCTGCGCCGAGTCTCCGGTCTGGACGAGTGGGCCACGCTGATCCTGGCGCTCGCCTGCTGCGCCGCCTTCTGGGCGAGCGGAGTCGCCCTGGCGCGCAGGCCTCTCTCGGGCGCGAGGGTGAGCGCGCGCTTCGACATCGGGCTCGGCGTCCTCTGCGCGATCGTGTCCATCTGCTGGGCGGCCCAGGTGGTCTCGCCGGCGGCGCGGCTCCTGGTTCCTTCGTACTTCCTCTTCGGGATCCTCGCCATGGCGCTGGCCCGCCTCGGCGGCGACGGCAGCCGCGCGTATTCGGCCGGCTTTGCCGAAACGGGCGTGGCCCTCTCTTTCGGCGTGATCGCCGTGCTGCTTGCCGCAGCCGTGATCCCGCTGCTGCCGCTGCTCGAAGCGGCGGCGCAGGCGGGGTACGGCGTCCTGCGGACCGCGGCGGTCTTTGTCTGGCCGTGGGTGCTGGCCCTGCTGCGCTTCCTGTTCAGCTTCTGGGCCCCGCGCCCGGCCGAGCCTGCCCCCCCGCCGCAGTTGTCCGACTCGTTCTTGAGAGCCCTGGAAGAGCGCGCGACCAGGAGCGGGCCGATGCAGGTCGTGCTGATGTGGATGATGGTCGCGCTGGTCTGCGGGGCGGCCGCGGTCGTTGCAGGCTGGGCGCTGTGGCGGCTGGCGCTCTTTCTCCTGTCGCGCACGCCGGGCTCACCGAGAAGGCGAGCCTCCTCGTGGGCAGCGCTGCTGCGCAGGCTGCGGGCGATCCTGGCCGCGCTGCTGGGTTTGTTGCGCCGGCGCACCGCGGCTGCGGGAGTCACGGCATTCGCGCGCCTGGACCGCTGGGGAAGGCGAAGCGGGGTCGGCCGGCAGCGGGGGGAGACTCCTCTGGAGTACGCGCGGCGGCTGTCGCGCTGTTTCCCCGCCGTCGCCGCTGAGATCGAGTCGACCGTGCAGGCGTTCGCCGGCGAGCTCTACGGCGGCCGCGTCCTGAACCGTCGCGAGACGCTGGAGCTGCGACGCTGGCGCCGCAGCCTCGCGAGCCCCCGGCACTGGCCTGCGCGCCTTCGCAAGAGGCTCGCGCCGGAGTGACGCCGGGCGGCGAGGGGCGGGGCGCC
>CAZKGO010000043.1:0-38435 GCA_964552235.1 uncultured Spirochaetales bacterium
ATCGAACCCCTCTTTGAAGACTGAGAATCTCCCGTCCTAGCCGATAGACGAAGGGGCCTCGTCGACGCCTATCTATACACGCTAAGCCGAAGCGGAGTCAAGACCTGCGGCCAGCTGCGGTCGCGGAACCCGTCTGGCGTTCGGCGATTTGCGGTCGGCCGCCCGGGTGCACGATACTTGGCTTCGCGGTATTGTCGTTGCGGTGGTGTCAAGGCGCCGGGTTGTCGAAGACTGCGAAGGAAAGCATCCGTGGCCAGCCGTGAGCGTGACCGGGCGGCCTGGAGCGTGCTCGTGCTGGGCGGGGCGGGGAAGTTCGGCCTCGCGACGGCCCGCCGCCTTGCTGCCCTGGAGCCGGCAGTCGAGGTGGCGGTCGGCGGCCGCAGCGCCGAAGCCCTGGATCGAGCCATCCTCGTGCTCGGCGCCAGGGCTCGACCCGTCCAGGTGGACATCAGTGACGCGCAGCAGGTCGCGGCCGCGGCCGCCGGTTTCGACGCGGTCATCAACACCGCGGGTCCGGAGTGGGCGGTCTGTCTGCCGTCGCTCGAAGGCGCGATCGCCGCGGGAACCCACTACTGCGACATCGGAGCCCATGGACCGACCACGGAAGCGAAGCTCGGCCTGGACGCGGCGGCTCGCGAGCGCGGGGTGACCGCTTGGTGGGAATGCACACGGACCCGGGGTTGGACAACCTGCTGGCCGTGCACGCGTGCCGGCAGTTCGACCGGGTCGACGAGCTTCGGCTCTGCTTTGCGGCCTACAACCTCTGGCCCAAGGCGCTGAGCCTGCGCGACACCGGGCGCGTCGACCTCTCTCTGCAGGTGCAGCTGCATGCCCTGAGCGTGCCCGCGCGGGTGTACGAGAACGGCAAGTGGAGCGCCACAGACCCCATTTGCGCGCAACTCAGTCTGGAGGTTCCGGAGGCAGGCACCGCTCTGGCCTGTCCCATCGACTTTTCCGAGGTGATCACCCTGCCTCGCCATCTGCCGGAAGTCGGTCGCGTTTCGTGCCTGCTTGCGTACCCGACGCCCCGCCTGACGGAGCTCGCGGTGCGGCAGGCGCTGGGGATCTCGGGCGAGGGACTGGCGCCGTCCGACGCGGCACCCCTGGTCCTGGAGGCGATTCTCGGCGAGTCCGACCGCCGGCTGGGACCGGGCTACGCAACGGCTCCGCCTGCCTGGAGGATGTGGGTGGAAGCGTCGGGACGGCGAAACACCAGGTTCGGCCGCTACGTCTGCGCCGGCCCGACCACCTCAGCGGCACCGATGCCCTGGTCGTGGCCGCCCTCAAGCTCCTTTCAGGCCAGATCGTGCTCAGGGGTGTGGTGCCGCCGGAGGCTTGCTTCGAGCCCGTGGCGTTCCTGCGCGAGGTGGCCGGATTGAGAGCACCCCCCTGGCGCGATCGCCCGCTGCTCGGGGAGCGCCTCGAATGGACGACAGCGGCCGGCGGAAGCTGGCGGCGCGCTTTCTCGCACTTGCCTGGTTCCCGGCGCGGTCATAGACTCGAACGGGAGGCATGGATGAGGAAAGTGATCGCGGTCGGCGCGGCCTTGGCCCTGGCCTGCGCAGCTCTGGCGCCGGGCCAGCCGGCGAAGCTTCCGGTGTTCTACCTGCGGTACTCCGCAGGAGTCGGTTTCGAGGAGCTCGAGGAAGACGACGCGGGACTCGAGCCCGCTTCTGCGCGCCACTCCGTGAGCCTGCGGATCAAGGAGCAGTTCTCGCGGGCCACGACCGGCAACCTGACCCTGTTCGGCTCCACCAAGGACTACCAGGAGGAGACTTCAGCAGACTACAGCTACTTCTACGTCAAGCCCGACCTGTCCGTGGATCTCAGCGACCGCGTGACCGTCGACGGCGAGGTGCGCTCCAAGTGGGTGAGCTACGACGAGGCGGTGACGACCGCCGATTCCATGGACCACCTCCAGCTCAGCGGCGCGATCGCCGCGACCTACGAGCCCGTGCGGGGTACGCGGATCACGGCCACGGCCAAGAGCGGGTTCGACCTGTTCGAGAACGAGGCGCGATCCGAGCAGTCGTACAGCCTCGGCCTGCGCGTCATGTCCAGGCTGCAGAGCGTCACGGTGGGCGGCAGCTTTCGCGGCACCCTCTACGTGCCGCTGGGGTCAGCCAGCGAACAGGACCGGGACCTGGCCGGGGAGTTCGGCATGAGCCTGACGTGGGATCCCAACAAATGACCGTGACGGCGGCGCGGCCGTCCGGTCGCTAGAATGCGAAGGCCTCACGCGCGCACAGCGAAGCGCTCCCCGCCTGTCCGCTACCTGCTCATCAGCTGCGCAGGCCCGGGGGACGGCCAGTTCCGCGGCGTGGCACAGGCCTGCGGCCTGCTGGCCGGGGTGGACGGCGTTCGCCACCTGGCCTGGGGCTCGGACCAGCCGCTGCGGCCCGATGAGCTCAGGGACCTGCGGTGGGTGGTGGTCTCCGGGCACGGCGGCCCAGGCGAGGCGCGCGTCGGCGACGGCCGCGGCCTGTACCTGTACCCAGGTCAGCTCCGGCTCTCCGGGGGCGCCGACCTGTACCTGCTCGCGTGCTACCAGGGTCAGGGGCCGGTGCTTCGGGAATGGGCAGCGGCGACAGGCGCAGCCGCCCACGGCTGCGAAGGGGAGACCGAGAGCGCCTTGAGCACGCTCTTCCTGCTGGCGCTGCTCGAAGACGGCCCCGGCAGCGCAGAGCGCTGGTTTGCCCGGTGGCGCGACGCCAACGACCTGCTGCGGCCGCATTTTCCCGAGCTGCGGCGGATGTACAGGAAGGAGGGCAGGGACTTCGCCGCCACCCTGGACGCGATCGCCTGCGTTGTCGATCTGCGCGCCCTTGGCGATATTCTGGCAGTGGCGCGGCGCCACGGCCCGATCCTCGACGGCCTCGGCTGAGCGGGGCGCCGGGAGCGCAGACCGGGCTGCAGGTGCCTGCGAGGAGCCGGAGAGGGCGTTAGGTGCCGACAAAGCGCACTGTTGCCTGGACAGCCGTCGTCGCTGCTGTCGCGTGCGGCCTGGTTCTTGCGGGCCCGCGCGCGGCCGCCAGCGCGCCGATCCGCGCCGCAAGCGTTCCGCCGGACATCGACGCGTTCCTGAGCGCCAGTGAGGGCGGTGTCAGCGGGCTCGTTGCGGGCGTTGAGAAGGGTGTTGTCTGGAACGGCCGTCCGGGACGAGTGACTGACTTGGCGCCGGTCTACCTGCACGGCTTCACGGCGAGCCGGCGCGAGATGTCGCCGGCGCTGGAGAGCGCAGCGCAACGGCTGGGCGCGAACCTCTTTTTCAATCGCTACGCTGGACACGGCTGCGGCCCGGATGCCATGGCGGAAGCGACGCTCCAGCTCTGGGTCGACGACACCGTGGAAGCGATCGCAATCGGCCATCGCATCGGGAGACGGGTCGCAGTCGTGGCGACGTCGACCGCGGCCCCCCTGCTCTGCTGGGTCTGCACCCGCACGAGCGACGTGGACGCGATCGTCCTCGTCGCGCCCAACTTCGGCCCGCGGGACGCACGGGCGGAACTGCCGCTGCCGCCCTGGGCGAATCTGCTGGTGAGGGCCCTGGAGGGGGAGTACCGCGAATGGGGGGCTGCCAACGAGCTGCAGGCGAGGTATGCGACCCGCCGCTTCAAGTCCGCGGCCCTCATCACGATGACAAGCGCCGTTGCGCTGGGCAGGCGTGCCAGGGTCGGCTCGATCGCGGTGCCGGTGCTCGTGGCGTTTTCCGGCAGAGACGACGTCGTGTCGCTGGAGAAGGTCAGACAGGTGTTCGGCCGGATCGGGAGCGAGAAGAAAGCCATGGTGGAGTTCGATTCCGCGGCGGGCCACGTCGTCGCGGGGGACATCAGCTCGCCGGCATCGACTCCGGAGTTCGTGCAGACCCTCGTGTCGTTCATCGAGGGCGCGCTGGAGTGAGCCCAGCGCCCGGAAAGGCATCACGGCAGTGAGTGCAGCTGAACAAGGATGGCGCGAGGTCGAGGTCGAAGGCTTCACCATCCTGGTGGGCAGGAGCGCCGCGGACAACGACAGGCTGACCTTTGGGGTCGGGCGGCCCAAGGACCTGTGGCTGCACGCATCGGGCAGCGCGGGCAGCCACGTGATCGTCAAAGCGCCCCAGGGCCGCGAGCATTTCCCCGGCTCCGTGGTGGCCAGGGCGGCGGAGCTGGCCGCGTTCTACAGCAAGGCGCGGGAGGCAGGGGGCAAGGTGCCGGTGCACGTCTGCCGCGTGGCCGACGTGCGCAAGGAAAAAGGGGCGCCGGCCGGCGAGGTGCGGCTGCGCCGCTTCCGGGTGGTCAGGGCCTACCCCCGGCCGATGTGAAGCGACTGCGCGGAGAGGGGGCGGGATGCGCAGGTCCGACAGGATGATCACGGAGCGCAGCCGCGTGGAGGAGATCCTCCGCAGGGCGCGCGTGTGCAGGATAGGCTGGAACGGCAGTCCGTTCCCCTATGTCGTTCCCGTCAACTTTGTCTATGAGCAGGGTACGATCTGGTTCCACTGCGCGCTCGAAGGGGAGAAGCTCGACCGCTTGAGAGAGGATCCTCACGTCTGCGTCGAGGTCGACGAAGAGCTCTCGGTGCGCGAGAGCGACCGGGCCTGCGCGTGGAGCCTGCGCTACCGAAGCGTCATCGCGCGGGGCCGGGCGCAGGAGATACGCGATCCGGCGGCGAAAGAGGCCGCGCTCCAGCTGCTGATGCGAAAGTACTCGGGAAGAAGCGGTTGGGAGATTGCGGCCGCCGAGCTGTCGAGGGTCGCAGTCGTCGCGGTCTCGCTCTCCGAGATCAGCGGCAAGGAATCGGTGTAGGGCGCGGGCCGTCGCCACTGGTTCGGTTGCGCCGGCCCGCAGGCGCGTGGTACGGTCGGCCTGGAGGCCGCAGCGCTCATGGACGAGATCGCCAGATACAACCGCGAACGGTGGGACGAGCTGGCGCTGCGGGGCATCGCCTATGCCCGGCCGTGGCTCGACCTCACGAGCGAGAACGCGCACGAGCGGGTCGATCCCGAGAACGTCCTCCGCCGGGCGTCGCTGGCAGACAAGGACGTGCTTTGCCTGGCGGGGGGCGGAGGTCAGCAGTCCGCGGCCTTTGCCCTGCTCGGGGCGCGGGTGACGGTCGTCGATCTCTCCGATGTGCAGCTCGACAGGGACCGCGCGGCGGCCGCGCACTACGGGGTCGAGGTGCGGACCATCCAGGGCGACATGCGCGACCTGTCGTCTCTCGCCGACGGCGCCTTCGACATCGTCTGGCACGCTCACTCGCTGAACTTCGTGCCTGATCCCCGGCCCGTGTTCGCGGAAGTCGCCCGCGTGCTGCGCAGGGACGGGTACTACCGCATGAGCTGCTCGAACCCGTTCTTCCACGGGATGCAGCGCGAGCGGTCGGAGGCAGGCTGCTACCGTCTGTGCCTGCCGTACGAGGACGGCGAGGTGCGCTTCGCTGATACGCGCTGGACCTTTGTCGACGGGTCCGGACATGAGCAGTCGGTGGTGGGACCGCGGGAGTTCCGCCACAAGCTGAGCACAGTCATCAACGAGGCGTACGCAAGGGGGGTGGAGCTTATCGGCCTGTGGGAGGACACCGGGCCGCCGGGGTCTCCCGAGCCGGGCACCTGGGAGCACTCGGTCAGGATCGCCCCCCAGTTCGTCTCGATGTGGTTTCGCCGGCGCGCTACGGTGCCCCGGTGAACCAGGAAGCAGCGTCCGGCGAGCTGTTCATCTCCGACCTTGACGGCACGCTCCTCGACGCGGAGGCGCGGCTTTCGGAGTTCGCGCGCGAAGCTCTGACGCGCATCGTGGAGGCGGGCGCGCGCTTCACGGTGGCCAGCGCCCGCAGCGTGCAGTCGATGCGGCCGATCCTCGGCGACCTGCCGCTGCGCCTGCCGGTGATCGCGATGAACGGCGCGTTTGTCTCCGACCTTCGCACCGGCGTCCACGAGCTGGTCGAGGCCGCGCCGACCGCGGCGCTGCTGCCGGTGCTCGACGCCGCGGCCGAGCTCGGGCTCGAGCCGTTCGTGACCTCCTTTGACGGCGCCCGCGACAACCTGTACATCCCGGAGGCGCTCAATGCGGGGATCGCGTGGTACAGGGACGACCGGGTCCGCGCCGCGGATCCGCGCCTGCGCGACGGCTACCAGTCGCGGACCTGGCTCGGGGAGCGGATCATGTCGCTCACGTTCATCGAAAGCCGCCCGCGCCTGGACCCGCTAGTCCGGGCGGTCGAGGCGGCAGGTCCGGCTCTCGCCTGCGCCTTTACGCCCCACATCTACACCTCGGGATGGTACTGGCTGACTGTCCACAGCGGGCGGGCGAGCAAGGACAGGGCGGCGAGGGCGCTGCGGGACGGCCACGGCATGGCAGGGCTGCGGCTGGTGGCCTTTGGCGACCAGGCCAACGACATCCCGCTGCTGCGCTCGGCCGACCACGCGGTGGCGGTCGCCAACGCCGACGCCGAGGTCAGGGCAGTGGCCGATGAGGTGATCGCAGCGAACACCGAGGACGCGGTGCCGCGCTACCTGCTGTCGCGTCTGGGGCTGGGGTGAGCGCCGAGGACGGCGCGGGCAACAAAAAAGCCCTGCGTCAGCGCAGGGCTTGCGACTGCCCGGGAAGGGCTCGAACCTCCACAACAAGATCCAGAGTCTTGCGTGCTACCATTACACCACCGGGCAACTGAAGAAAGAATAGCCCGTTGCAGCCTTTACTGTCAATAACCCGCCGAATTTCAGCGTATTTGCCGCCTCGCGGTCTGCCCGCGCGGCGTCAGGCCAGCACGGAAAGCCGGTCGCGCAGGAACTCCGACTTCTCCTTGAGCCCGACGCTCCCCGTGCGGAGGAACAGGCAGTTCGGTCTCGAGGAGTCCAGGTAGACCGCGCCGTTGCTCTCGCGGATCAGGCGCAGCACCCGCTCGACGGGGACGCGGGACACCTGGGCGAACTCCACCGTGGCGACGCCGTTGCGCTCGCGCAGGCTCGAGACGAACAGCTTGCGGCATATGATCCGGATCTCGGACATCGAGAGGATGCTGAGGATCTCGTCGGGCGGAGGCCCGAAGCGATCCTCGAGCTCGGCGTAGACCGCATCGTGCTCCTCCTGCGTCGTGATCGAGGCGATCCGCTTGTAGACCTCCATCTTCTCCATCGGCTCGGCGATGTAGGAGTCGGGGATGTAGCCGGAGTACTCGAGCTCGAGCAGGGTCTCCGGCGGAGTGGCGCCCTGCTCGTCCTTGAGCTCCCTGATCGCCTCGTCGAGGAGCCGGATGAACATGTCGTAGCCGACGGCCAGGATGTCGCCGCTCTGCTCCCGGCCGAGGAGGTTCCCGGCTCCGCGGATCTCCAGGTCCTTCATCGCGATCTTGAATCCCGAGCCGAGCTCGGTGAAGTCCGAGATGATGCGCAGGCGCTTCATGGCGAGCTCGGTGAGGGCGCGCTGGTCGGGGTACAGCAGGTAGGCGTAGGCCGCGGTCTCCGAGCGGCCGACCCGGCCCTTGAGCTGGTACAGCTGCGCCACCCCGAACATGTCAGCCCGGTCGATGATGATGGTGTTCACGTTCGGGATGTCGAGGCCGTTCTCGATGATCGTGGTCGACAGCAGCACCTGGAACTCGTTGTGGACGAAGCGGCGCATGATCTCCTCGAGCTCCTCGCCGTGCATCTGCCCGTGGGCGACCTCGATGGCGATGTCGGGCAGCAGCTCCCGCAGGAACAGGTGGGTCTGGGGCATGGTCTCGACCCGGTTGTGGAGAAAGTAGACCTGCCCCCCGCGCGCGATCTCCGCGCGCACGGCGCGGCTGACGACCTCGGCGTTGAACTCCATGATAAAGGTCTCGATCGGCTGGCGGTTCGCCGGCGGAGTGTTGAGGATCGACATGTCGCGGATGCGCATCAGCGACATGTGCAGCGTGCGCGGGATCGGGGTGGCCGTCAGCGTGAGGCAGTCGACCGAGGTCTTCAGTTCCTTGAGGCGCTCCTTGTCGCGGACGCCGAAGCGCTGCTCCTCGTCGACAACGATCAGGCCGAGGTTGCGGAACGCGATGTCCTTTTGCAGCAGCCGGTGCGTGCCGATGACGATGTCGATCTGCCCGGCGGCGAGCCCCGCGGCGATCTCCCGCTGCTCCTGGCGCGTGCGGAAGCGCGAGAGCATGGCGATGCGGACCGGGAACTTCTCGAAGCGCTGCTGGAAGGTGTCGAAGTGCTGCTCGACCAGGATCGTCGTGGGCGCCAGGACCGCCACCTGCTTGCCCGCGCTCACCGCCTTGAAGGCCGCACGCAGGGCGATCTCGGTCTTGCCGTAGCCGACGTCGCCGCACACGAGCCGGTCCATCGGCTGAGGCTTTTCCATGTCGGCCTTGACTTCGTCGATGCAGCGCAGCTGGTCCTCGGTCTCCTGGTAGGGGAATCCGGCCTCGAACTCCGCCTGCCAGTCGGTGTCCTTGGGAAAGGGGAAGCCCTGCTCGTTCTGGCGCCTGGAGTACAGGCGCACCAGCCGCTCGGCCAGGTCGCCGACCGATTCACTGACGCGCTTCTTGCGGTTCTCCCAGCTCCTGCCGCCGATCTTGTCCAGGCGCACCTGGCGGTTGTCGTGGGCTATGTACTTCTGGACGAGGTTGACCTGCTCGATGGGAACGTAGACGATCTCGCCCTCGGCGTACTCCAGGTGTATGTAGTCGCGTTCGCTGCCGAGGGCGCTCAGGCGCACGATGCCGGCAAAGCGCCCGATGCCGTGGTTGATGTGAACGACATGGTCGCCGGGATCGAGGTCCACGAACGAGTCGATCGCCCGGCTGGGCGCCTTCTGGACCGAGCGCGGTATGCGGCGCTTGCGGCCGAAGATCTCGTTCTCCTGGATCACGCACACCTTGAGGTCCGGCAGCACGAAACCCTGGGAGAGGCTCTCCGGCAGGATCTCGACGGGCAGATCCTTCAGGATGGCTTTCAGTCGCTCGGCCTGCGCCTCGTAGACCGCGAAGATGGTTACCGTGTAGCCGGACCGCAGCAGGTTGGTTATCTCTTCGCGCAGATAGGGGAAGTTCCCGAAGTACGAGCGGGGCGGCTCGCACCTGAAGTCCACCGTGTCAGCGGCCGCTGCGCCCCTGATCATCGGAAAGACCACCCGCCGGCCGCCGGACCGCTCGAAGCGCTCGTAGTCGAGCAGTATGTCCTTGGGCCGCGGAGCCGCAGCTTTGCGGGCGGCAGCCTGGCGGTACAGCTCCAGGTACTCGCGCCGCACGCCCGCGGCGGCGGCGGCCAGTCGCTCGTCGTCGACCAGGTAAGTCACCGCCTCGCCCGGCAGGTAGTCGAGCAGCGAGGCGGGCCGCTCGTAGAGCAGGGGGTACAGATGCTCGACGCCGCCGCGGTCGCATTCGCGCTCCAGCTGCTCGACCGCCGCGGCGGCAGCCGCCGGGCTCGCGCCGGCCGCCTCCAGGGCGGCAGCGGCCCTTTGCAGCGCCGGGAGGGTCAGCGAGGCCTCGCGCATCGGCGCGAGGCGGACCTCAGGGAGGCGGCCGGTCGAGGACTGGCTCGCCGGGTCGAAGGGACGCACGGCCTCGATCCTGTCGAAGTCGAGCACGATGCGCACAGCCTCGCCGGCCGCTGCCGGGAAAATGTCGATCACTTCTCCGCGCACGGCGAATTCCCCATGCACCGACACCCGCGGCACGCGCAGGTAGCCGAGGTCCGCCAGGCGCGCCTCGATGGCAGCCGGGTCGAGCTGGTCGCCCGGGGCCAGCCGGATGAGGCGGGCAGCGGTGGTTTCCGGCGGCGGCAGAGGCGACAGCAGCGCCCGCAGAGGGGCGACTACGATCGGGGCGCCTCCCGCCAGGAGGGCGGCGAGCACCGCGGCCCTTTCGGCGAACACCGACGCGGGGGGCGAGCGGTCGCCGTAGGGGAGCGTGCCCCACCACGGGAACAGGAGCACGGGCGACTGCGACAGCAGCCCGAGGTCCTGCTGCAGCGACGCCGCTTCGCGCTCGGTGGGAGCCACGACCAGAGACGCCCCCCGGGACTGCCTGTGGGCGCTGGCGATCAACAGCGGCAGAAAACCGTGCTGCGTGCCCTCGACCCGCGCGGCGGCGTTCGCCGCCCTCAGGCGGGCCCGCATTTCCCGGTAGGGCGCATAGGCGGCCAACTGTTTTTCGAAGCGCTCGCGGAATAAAATAATCATGCGGAAAACCGACAATAATAGGGGGGGATAGGAATGACAGTACGAGTCCGATCCGCCGTCGCTGCCCTTCTCATGATTCTGGCGCTCGCCGCGGGGGCCTCAGAGCCCGTGGACATCCAGATACGCCTCTTCGACCAGCGCATCTACTACGCGAACCGGGCCGACGAGATCAGGCTCAAGGTCACGCTCGCCAACCGCAGCCCGGAGGCCTATCGCTTCAGGCTGGCCGACGACCGCATCTTCAACCTCGACTTCGAGGCCAGGACGCTGGCCAATGTCCAGCTTGCGCACTCGAAGGACTTTACCATCGGGCGCAACCGCGATCAATACGTGTTCTTCCGCGACGTGGAGCTGCTTCCCGGCGAGGAGTACTCGTTCGACGTCACGCTCGACCGTTTCGTCGAGGTCGACCAGTCCGGAGTGCTCACCGTGCAGGCGTTCTTCTACCCGCAGCTGTTCCGCGACGCCTCCTCGCCCCGCCTGCCGTCGAACGTCGTGCCGATCCACGTGCGGCCCGCAGTGCTCACGGAAAAGGAGCAGCAGCTGATCGAGCGCGACACCAATCAGGTCCTCACCCGGGCGCCGATCCCCCCCGACGAGGTGGTCGAGTTCACCATCCGCGCCCGCCAGCAGAGCCAGATGCACCGCTTCCTGCTGTACCTCGACGTCGAGAGCCTGATGCTCGGCAGCGCAGAGTGGAAGAGAAAGTACGACCGGCTCGACGAGGCGGGCAGGCGCGAGCTGGTGGCCCAGTATCAGCAGCAGATGCTCAAGAGCGTGGTGGATCAGGACATCCAGGTCGTGCCGAGCGAATTCGCGATCCTGAACACGCAGTACACGCCCGCAAAGGCCGTCGTGACCGTCGAGATGAAGTTCAAGTACCGGGACTACAGCGAGGTCAAGGAGTACACCTACCACCTCACGCGGAGGGACCGGGTGTGGATGATCACGGACTACGAGGTGATGAACCTGAGGACCACGCGGTAGCACGGGCGCGGTTCGGCAGACATGCACATCCGTGACGCTTTTCGAAGCCGGCAGACGACCTTCAGCTTCGAGTTCTTTCCCCCCAAGGCAGCCAAGTCATGGGAAAACCTCTTCGGGGTGATCCGCCAGCTCGAGGCGCTTGGGCCCGACTTCGTCTCGGTCACCTACGGCGCCGGCGGCAGCACGCGGCGGCTGACCCACGACCTCGTCGTGCGCATCAAGCGGGAGACCGTCCTGGAGCCGATTCCGCATTTGACCTGCGTCGCCCACGAGGAGCAGGAGATCCGCGAGATCCTAGACCTCTACTGGGAACACGGCATCGGCAACATCCTGGCCCTCGGCGGCGATCCTCCGCGGGATCTGCCGGGCTATGCGCCGGCGCGTGACCCGTTCCGCCACGCGGCGGATCTCGTGCGCTTTGTCGTGCGCTTCGGTGAGCAGCGGCAGGCCGCGGAACCCGGACGGCGGGAGCGGTTCGGCATCGGGGTGGCCGGGTTCCCCGAAGGGCATCCGGGGACCCCGAACCGGCTCAAGGAGATCGACTACCTCAAGGCGAAGGTCGACGAGGGCGCCGACTACATCTGCACCCAGCTGTTCTTCGACAATCACGACTTTTTCGATTTCCGGGAGCGCTGCGTGCACGCCGGGATCCGGCTGCCGATCGTGGCCGGGATCATGCCGATCGTGTCGCAGGCCAGCTTCCGTCGCATCCCGGAGATGGCGCTGGGCGCCCGGTACCCGGCGGCGCTGCTCAAGCAGCTGAGCCGCTGCGACAGCGATGACGAGGTCGCCCGCGTCGGCATCGACTGGACGACGTGGCAGTGCGAGGAGCTGCTCGCCTTCGGGGTGCGCGGCATCCACTTCTACACGCTGAACCGCTCGTCGGCCACCCTCGAGATCTTTCGCCGCCTCGGGGTCGGCCACCGTCCGGCGCCGGGAAAGGAGTCCCCATGAAAGCCCGAGCGGCAGCCGTGGCGCTGGCCGTGCTTGCGGCCGCGCCTCTCGCCACGGCGCAGAACATCCAGGCGTCGATCGACGCGTACCGCGAAGCCTCCACGTGGGAGCAGAAGCGGGAGATGCTCCAGGCGATCACCCGGTCGGCGACCCCGCCGCCCGCGGGGTTCTACGCCGAGGCCCTCGAGCAGGTGGTGGCTGCGCGTGACGCGCGGCTGGTCACCCGCGAAGAGACCGCGCGCATGCTGCTCAAGCTCGAGCTCGTGCGCCGCGTCGGGCTTGCCGGAGCCGCCGAAAGCGCGCCGGTGCTGCACAGGGTCTACGTCGAGGAGCGGGACTACACGCTGAGGGGCGCCGCCCTGGAGGCCCTGGGACGGGTAGGCGCGCGAGCTTACCTGCCGGTGATATCCGAGGCGCTGCTTCGGCTCACCGCCTCGCCCGAGGGCGGAACGCCGGGGGAGGCGATGGCTCTCGGAGCGATCGCGGGCCTGGAGGCGCTGGGCGACCCCGGAGGGTATGCCGCGGTCTTCTACGCTTCGTTCGGCCCTCACTCGGTGCTCGTGCGGCGGCGCGCGGTGCAGGCGCTCGAAGCGATCGCCCCGGATCCCACGGAGCTGCTGCGCGAGGTCGTGCGGCGCGATCCTTCGCTGGCCGTGCGGCTGGAGGCGTTGACGGTGCAGGCCGCATCGCGCGCCTCCGCCGAGAAAAAGATCGCCACGGCGATCGCCGTGTTGAAAGAGCTGGCGGGCGAGCGGCTGGACTCGGAGCAGCAGCGTTCGCTGGCGACCCGCGTACGTTCCGCGGCGCTGCGAGCGCTCATCGACAACGAAACGCGCGACGAGGAGGCCCTGCCGCTGCTGGAGCCCCTCATGCACGAAGGGGCCGACATCAACCTGCGGCTCGACGCGATCGAGGCTCTCGGCGTGATGGGCAGCGACAGGGCGGTGGCCGCCCTGGTCGAGAGCTTGAAGCAGCTGAACTACCGTCAGGAAAGCGGCGACCGGCTCGACGAACGGGTGGTGCGGGCCACGATCCGGGCCCTCGCAACCGCGGGAAAGGCTTCCGCCCGGGCGGAGCTCCTGCGGGTCAGGCACGCCGGCTACGCTTCGGGCGTCGTGGGCGAAGCGGAGCGTGCGCTCGAGCGGATCCGATGAGACCGCACCTGCCGGCGCCGCGCTGGCGTGTGGCTCTGCGGCACCTCGTTGTCTTCCCGATACGGGTCTACCAAGCGCTCGTCTCCCCGTGGCTGCCGGGCTCGTGCCTCTATACGCCGAGCTGCTCACAGTACGCTCGCGAGGCGATTCTGCGCCACGGCGTCGTTCGAGGCGTCCTCGCCGCGGCGGCGAGAATCCTAAGATGTGCGGGCGGGTTGTTCCAGGGCGGGGAGGACCCGGTGCCTGACCGCGTCACGTGGCAGACGCTCGCCGACGGGTACAGGCGTTTCTGGCGCCGCGACCCCTCGCGGCGCCGCTGACCGACCCTATACCTTTCCGGATTCCTTGTAGGTCACGTGCTTGCGGACAAAGGGATCGTACTTCTTGATCTCCATCTTGCCCTGGGCGTTGCGCCGGTTCTTGGTCGTGTAGTAGCAGTGGTTGCTTTCCGAGCTCTTGAGGCGAACCTTGATCACGGTCTCCTTGTTCTTCGCCATGGCATTCCTCCCGGAAGAAAGGCCCCGGCGGCGCCGGGGCCCACCACCTCTACATCAGGTCGCGGGGCTTGCGCGCCTTGTTGCCGGTCTTTTCGCAGACCGCGTAGTGGCGCAGCTTGCCGTTCTCGAAGACCGTCTTCATCACGATCTTGCCGCCCCACCTGCTGGTCAGGGTCTGAGTGCCTTCACGGCGGGCATTCTTAGAGATATCGGCTGCCAAGAGTCACCTCCTAGTGCGTTTCGGGGACAGGTGTATATACACATTTCCCGGACAACGCGTCAATAGCCCCGGGTTCGCTCCGCTTGACACCTCGGCGCGGCCGTCTCTAGATATCGCTGCGCCATGAAGATCGTTTCCTGGAACGTAAACGGCCTACGGGCCCTGCTCCAGAAGGATGGACTCGCCCGCCTGGAGGCGGAGGACGCGGACATCGTCTGTCTGCAGGAAACCAAGGCGAGCGGCGATCAGGTCGAGGGAGCTCTCGCGTCGTACCCGCACCAGTTCTGGAGCGCGGCCGAGCAGAAGGGCTACTCGGGCACGGCCGTGCTGTCCCGCATCGGGCCGCTGTCGGTGCGGATGGGCATGGGCGCCCGCGAGCACGACGCCGAGGGGCGGCTGATCAGCCTCGAGCTGCCGGACTTCTGGCTGGTGAACGTCTATACCCCCAACTCGGGCCGCGGCCTGGTTCGGCTGTCCTATCGACTGCAGTGGGACAAGGCGTTCCTGCGCTACCTGCGGCGGCTGGAAAAGGTCAAGCCGGTGGTGTTCTGCGGCGACCTGAACGTGGCGCACGAGGAGATCGACATCGCGAACCCCAAGGGCAACCGCAGGAACGCCGGGTTCACCGACGAAGAGCGCGAGAGCTTCTCGGCGATCCTGGCCGCGGGGTACGCCGACACCTTCCGCGAGCAGCACCCGGAACCGGGGCGCTACACGTGGTGGAGCTACATGCACAACGCCCGGGCTAAGAACATCGGGTGGCGCATCGACTACGTCTGCGTTTCCCGGCCGTTGATGCCGCGGGTGCGGGCGGCCTTTATCCTGGACGGCATCGCGGGGTCGGACCACTGCCCCGTGGGCGTGGAGATCGATTGAACGCGCTGGTGGTCACGGATCTCGACGGCACTCTCCTTCGCTCCGACCGGACCTACGACCGGCGCGACCTCGAGACGCTGCGCGAGCTCGGCAGCAGGGGCGTCGTGCGCTGCATCGCGACAGGGCGCAATCCCTACTCGGCGCGCCTGTTGATCCCAGCGGAGATGCCGATCGATTACCTGGTCTTCTCGTCGGGGGCCGGCATCTTCGAATGGCCGGCGCAGACGCTGCTCGAGCGCCACCTGATGAGCGCCCCGGACGTGCAGCGGGCCTTCGAGGTGCTCGCCGACCGGGGCCTGGATTTCATGGTGCACGATCCGGTGCCGGACAACCACCACTTCGCCTGGTACGCCCACGACGGAGGCGGCGAGGACTTCCGCCGCAGGATCGCCCGCTACCGGGAATTTGCCCGCGAGGGCGATCGGAGGCGCTTCCTGGCCGAGCCGGCCACGCAGCTGCTGGCGGTGGCCGACTGCGGGGAGCCGGGCGAGCGCGAGTACCGGGCGGTGCGCAGCGCCCTCGGGGGCCTGTCCGTAATCCGCTCCACCTCGCCGCTGGACGAGGCTTCGACCTGGATCGAGGTGTTCGCCCCGGGCGTTTCCAAGAGCCGGGCGGCCGCGGCTGTCGCCCGGCGCCACGCGATCCCGCGGGAGCGGACCTTCGCGCTGGGCAACGACTACAACGACGAGGACCTGCTCGATTGGGCAGGGGTGAGCGCGGTCATGGCCGGGGCGCCGCCCGCGCTTCGGGCTAGGTTCCCGCAAGTCGGTTCGAACGACAGCGGCGGCTTCGCCCAGGCCGTGGCGCAGTGGGGCCAGCGACTCGCCGGTTGACCGGAGGTCGGACGTGGAGCTGAAAAAAGGAAGGCTGCGGCGGTACGACATCGCGCCGCTGGAGGGATTCGCCTCGCCGGACGTGGCGTATGTGGCCGCGATGCTCGACGAGCTGCGGGAGCGGGTCTACGACCAGGTGATCGATCTGCCGCAGCCGGCCCTCGATTACGTGTCCGGCCAGACCCGGTTGTCAGTCGGGCGGCTGATGCTGCACGTCGCCTGGGCCGAGCTCGGCTGGATCAACCGGCTGGCGCACGGCAGCGGCCCGCAGGAGCTGGAGTCCAAGCTGTCGGCGGGAGCGCTCGCGAGCTTCGGCGAGGCTCCGCCGGTTGTCGGGCCCGCGGCTGCGCTGATCGCTCTGTGCCGCCGCGTGCGCGACGAGGTGACCCTGCCGTACCTGCGCGCGGCGCCGGACATCGACGAGAGGCGGCTCGAAGACGGCTCGACGGTGCGGGGCGTGCTGATGCACCTGTGCTGGCACTGGACCTTCCACTCCGGGCACATCGGGCTGCTCAGCTTCGAGGCCGGCTACGATTACGAGTGGACGGTCAAGCGGCCGCTGGCCAAGCCCTGAGGGCGCCGGCATCGGCGGCAGCCGGGGCTGCGGTCAGCCGTTCGGCCCTGCGCCGCCGCCTTGACGCGCAGCCGCTGTCGAACTACCTTGTCGCCACGACGGGCTCAAGAGAAAGGGAGGCCGGATGCCTACTGCGATCACGATCGAGATCGGCAATGTGACTCTCAAGGCGGAGCTCAACGACGGAGCCTCTGCGGCGAGCTTCCTGGAGTTGCTTCCCAGGCAGGTCAGCCTTTCGCGCTGGGGTGACGAGTACTACGGCAACTGCGGAATCAAGGTGCAGGAGTCGCCGGATGCCCGCGAGGACATGAAGGTCGGCGAGCTCGCCCTCTGGCCTCCAGGCAACGCGCTGTGCATCTTTTTCGGGCCCACACCCGCCAGCCGCGGCCGCGAGCCGCGGGCGGCGTCGCCGGTCAACCCCATCGGCCGCCTGGTCGACGATCCGGCCCCGCTCAAGGCGATGGGGCCGTCGATCCGCGTCCGAGTGGCCCGCGCCTAGCGCGGCGCGAGCGGCGGGCGCCTACTGCCTGACCTTGGTGGCGCGGAACGCCATCACTAGAGCCATCACCAGCAGGGGGACTGCGGCCAGCACCAGCAGCGTGAGCAGGCCCTGCTGCCCCGCCACCACGCGGATCTGCCGCTCGCCGCCCGAGAGCACCTTGCCTGAGCTCTCCCGCACCTGGAGCTTGAGCACTCTCTGATCCGGCTTGATGCGGATCTTGTACGCGTACAGGTCCGCCTGTGTGCTGTCCGGCCTGGGTTGAAAGGGAACGATCCTGTAGCCGAGAGCCGACCCCGGGAGTTGGTCGACCTTGTACGGCCGCTCGGTGACCTGTTCGGTCTCGCGGCCCCGGGCGACCTCGATCGTCGCCTTGGGGACCTGCTGCATCTTGACCCACCGGGTGAGGTTGGGGTTGCCGCGGGCGTCGTTGCGGATGAGCTTCTCGTACTGCAGATCGTTGAACTCGTCCTGGTAGAAGGGCCTGAGGTAGATGTCGGTCTTCCCGTTCACGTACAGGACCGAGCCCGGCTGGCTCGATTCCTCGGGCCTGGTCCACTTGTCCGCGGGAATTACGTCGTAGCCCGCAGTGCCGGTGCGCCGCTTCTCGAAGAGCACCAGCCTGCGCTCGGAGCCCTCCACGACGAGCCCCTCCGGGGTCACGAAGCGGATCCGGTACTCGCCGGCCGGCAGGTTGATGTTGTAGGCCTCCTGGGGCTCGCGCGGCGGCACCACGAACTCGTCGGACGGCTTGGGCTCCACCGGCGGCTTCAGCGCCTCCAGCTCGGCGACGAGGCGGGCCGGGTCGAGGCCTCGCTTGCGCATGTCGAGGATGCGGTCGGTGAGTTCGTTCATGCGCTTTTCGTGGTCGATCTGCGCCTGCAGGTAGGCATCGCGCGCCTTCCAGTCCGCATCCCGCAGCCGCTCGTAGTGCGCGTAGACCTTCCTGGCCTCTTCGCCCTTTGCCACGCGCCAGTTCAGCTCGTACTCGCCCTTGACGTTGTAGTAGGTGAAGGTCGCCTTGGCGATCTCCTGGCGGGGAATGCCCGGGCCCTCGATCTCGACCTTGCCGGGCAGCTCCTCGTTCAGGACGCTGGTGTCCACCTTCCACTCGCTGGTCAGAGGCCAGTAGTAGACGAAGGCCTTGCGGGCCGTCAGGAAGTTGTCGACCCCGGCCACCAGGTAGATGTCCCTGGTGATCTGGCCGGCGAACGTCCCGGAGTAGTCCTTGCCGTTGAACGCAAGGATGCTGTAGATGAACTGCTCCTGGCGGACCGGCGCCTGAGCTGGGACCGGCAGCCCGAGGGCCGCCAGAAGGAGCATCGCGACCACAGGCCTCATGCGCGCACCCCCCTCGCGTCCAGGATGCGGCTGCTGGCTGCCAGCAGCGCGGCCGACAGCACGAGCAGCAGCAGGATGCTCAGCAGGAAGACGCCGATGCTGCCGACCCCGGCGCTCCTCAGGCCCAGGCCCCAGTAGAACAGCGGCGACACCCACTGCAGGATCCAGCCAAAGACAGTCGAGAGGTTGCGGGCGTAGCCTTCGACGATCATGAAGCGTCCGGCCAGCAGCAGGAAAAAGAGGATCCCGACGGCGGCGAACAGGGCGATCGAGGCCGCGGCATTGTCGGTGAGCACGGCGGCCAGGATCGCGTAGGCAAAGCCCGCGGCAGCCAGCGGCAGGATGACCGCCGCCGACTGCAGCAGCATCGGCCCCGGGTACAGGTTGTTCGCCAGGGCGGCAAGCAGAAGAAACAGCAACACCACGACGATTCCGGCCGCGCCGAGGGCCAGGTCCTTGACGTAGCTCGCCAGGAGGTAGGAGGTGCCGTCGGCGGGCCCGTAGACCACCAGCTCGACCGCGCCGACGCTGCGCTCGACCGTGAACCGGAAGATCGTGCTCAGGGAAAGGTAGAGGAACACGGGAGCGATGCCCACGTAGAGGGCCAGGACGAGCGGGCCCTCGGAGAATAGGCGGTCGAAGAACGAGGCGCCGAACCCGCCTTCGAGGGTGCGGCCGAGCAGGTCGTAGATCGGGTTGAGCCGGTAGTCGAACCCGCTCGAGTCGATGCTGCCGGCGAACCCGGTGACCAGGAGGGCAGTCAGCGCCAGCCCGACCGAGAGCGCTATGTAGTAGCCGGGACTGATCAGCGTCTCGTAGAGGCGCCGCGAGGCCACGACCGAGACCGCGTGAACCTTTTCGTTAGTCGCGCCCATGACCGGCCTCCGCGTCGGTGAACAGGGAGAGGTTCTCCCGGGTGATGGTGACGAACGCCTCTTCGAGCGAAGCCGTCTTTTCCTCCAGGCTCAGGGGCACGAGGCTGCGGGCTATGAGGAAGGCCGACAGGTCCTTGCGGTAGTCGCGGTCCATCGCGACCTGGACGACCAGCGTCGAGCCGTCGAGCTGCGCGTCGTGCACGAAGGGCAGGCTCCTGATCTCCTGAGCGAGCGTCGGCGGCGCGCTCTCGACCTCGACCCGCAGCTGCCGCGATTTCGAAAAGCGGTCGAGGATTCTGCCCATCGAGTCCTCGGCCAGCAGGCGGCCCTGGAAGATGATGGCGACCCGGTGGCAGATCTTCTCGACCTCGGACAGCAGGTGGGAGGAGACGAAGATCGTGCGTCCCACGCGGTTCTCCGCCAGGATCAGATCGCGCACCTGCTTCATGCCAAAGGGGTCGAGCCCGGAGTGCGGCTCGTCGAGAAAGAGGATGTCGGGATCGTGCAGCAGCGCCCGCACGATGCTGAGCTTCTGGAGCATGCCGCGGGAAAAGCCGGCGATCCTGCGGTCGGCCGCCTCGGCGAGGCCGACCTGCTCGAGCAGCGCGTCGATGCGCTGCGCCGCCTCCCGGACCATGAACAGGTCCGCGAAGTACTGCAGGTATTCGCGCGCCGTCATCCAGGTCCAGACGCCTCGCGGGTGGCGTTCCGGCACCACGCCGATGCGCCGGCGCAGGTCGAGGCGGGCCCGGGAGTAGCGCTCGCCGAAGAGATGGATCTCGCCGGCGGTCGGCTCCGTGATGCCGAGCAGCATCATGATCGTGGTCGTCTTGCCCGCGCCGTTGGGCCCGAGAAAGCCGTAGATCTCCCCCGCGGGTATGTTCAGGTTCACGTCGCGCACGGCCTCCAGCCGGCCGTAGCGCTTGGTCAGCCCGGCGGTGCGGATCACGACGCCCCTCCCTTCACGTTCCAGCCCGTAGGCGGCAGGTGGTAGGTGAAGCGGTCCTTGAACCCGTCGAGATAGCGGGTGATCGCCTCGGGCTCCTTGAGCTCGTAGACCCTGGCCATGACCGCGTCGAGCTCCTCCTTGGTGATCGCTCCCGGCTTCGGGATCGCGATGAGGGTGTCGACCACGTAGTAGGCCGCGGGCGACTTGGCGATCTTGTCCACGGGGAACGGCACGGTGTAGCGGAAGGAGGTCTCCGGCGTCGCGTCCCAGGTCCAGTCGAGCCGGCCTGCGAAGAGGGTCTCGCCGCGGGTGCTGCCCGAGTCCTCGGGCTTTTCGACGTAGCGTCCGCCCTTTATCTGGGCCGAGACCATGGCCCCGATCCAGATGTCGAGGCACGGGTGATTGAGCACGGCCTTGTCGTCGGTGCCGACCGGCCGCACCTCGAGGTAGAACCGCCCCTTGTCGCGCCTGTCGACGACGATGAAGTGGGAGAGGGACGGGATCTCGAGGCCCTTCATCCGTATCGGATCGGCGAGGACGTTGCGGCCCCGCTTGAGCCGCACCGGGACGCGCTGCGTCTCGTAGGCGGGGGCCGACACCTCCATCTCCCAGCGCCCCGGCTTCAGGCGAGTGAACTCCAGCTCCGGCGAGCCCTGGTCGGCCTGGTAGAACAAGCGCATCACGCGGTCCTGGATCCTCACCGTCGCGTTCCAGACCCAGGCGCCGCTCACCGCGTCGATCACCCGGAAGCGCAGCGTCGTCTCGAGGGCGCCGCCCGCAAGATAAACGACGAGAGCCACGATCCCGAAGAACGCGGCGACTCCGCCAAGGATGACTGCCGTCCTCTTCTTCATGGTGTAGTGAACCTATTTACAAAACACCGAGGTGTCAACACCGCCGCGGGCCCCACGATCAGGATCAGCCCGGGGCCGCCCGCGAGCCCAGCCGCCGCGAGATCTCCAGGGCCGCTTCGGCGAGAACGGGCCGGATCGCCTCGATCTTGGCCTCGCTCATGCGCGTCGAGGGACCCGTGACGCTCACGCTGGCGACGACCCTCTCGGTAAAGTCGCGCACCGGCGCCGCGACGCACCGCACCCCCTGCTCGCACTCCTCGTTGTCGACGGCAAAGCCGGTCCTGCGCACCCTGTCGAGCTCGGCGAGCAGGCCATCAAGGCGCGTCAACGTGCGGGGCGTGAGCGCCTCGAGGCCGGCCTCGGCGACGAGCCGGCCGACGGCCTCGGGCGTCCAGTCGGCGAGAAGCACCTTTCCGACCCCGGTGCTGTGCAGGGGCGCGCGCCGGCCGATGCGCTGCAGCGTCCTCAGCATGCTGTCGGGCCCCTCGACGACGTCGACGTAGACCACCGTTCGATCCTGCTCGATGGCGAGGCATGTCGACTCGCCGCAGCGGGCGGCGAGGCTCACCAGGTGGGGGCGCGCCGCCTCCCGGATGCTCACCTGGCCCTTGACCAGGTCGGCGAGGTGGCAGAGCCGCAGGGTGAGGCAATAGCGCAGCGTCTCCCGATCCTGGGTGACGTAGCCGCGGCCCATGAGCGTGACCAGAAACCGGAGCGCCGTGCTGGCGGGCAGTTCTGCGGCCGCCGCGATGTCCTGCAGCCTCATCGGTCCGCGGGCCCCCGCCATCGTCTCGACGATCGTGAGCATCTTCTCCACAGACTGGTTGCGCTTGGCGCTCTTCATAGCGGGAGCGCAGCGTAGCACGCCGCCGCCCCGGGCGGCAACCGCTCGGTCCGCCGAGTTGTTGATGCCCCCGGGCAGTTCGTGTACACTGTGAGCCTACCAGGAGGCAGTGGAATGCAGGAGTCCTTGCGCAGCTACATGAAGGTGGGAATCATCCATTTCATGGCGTTTCCCTCGACGATGAAGGGCGAAGGCCCGATCCTCGAAACGGTCCGCAAAATCGCCGTCGACGACTACTTCGACGTGATCGAGGTGACCTGGATAAAGGACGCGGCCGTGCGCCGCGAGGTCAAGGCGATGCTCGAGTGCGCGCACATGACCGTCGGCTACGGGGCGCAGCCGCGGCTGCTGACCCAGAACCTGAACATCAACGATCTCGACGAGGGCAGGCGCAAGCAGGCGCTCGCGACCCTCAAGGAGGGTGTCGACGAGGCCTACGAGATGGGCGCCGTCGGCCTCGGCTACCTGAGCGGCCCCTACCAGGAGGCGACCAAGGAGGCATCGTTCGCCGCCCTCGTGGATTCGACCAAGCAGCTGTGCGCCTACGCCAAGTCCAAGGGCAGCCTCAAGATCCTCCACGAGATCTTCGACTACGACATCGACAAGAAGAGCCTCGTCGGCCCGGTCTCGCTGGCCAAGCGGCTCGCGGAGACGGTGCGCAAGGAGCACTCGAACTTCGGGCTCATGCCGGATCTGAGCCACCTGCCCCTGCTGCGCGAGACCGCGGAGCAGTCGCTGGTGCCGATCAAGGAGCACATCCTGCACGCCCACATGGGCAACGCGGTGGTGCGGGACAAGGCCCTGACGGCCTACGGCGACCAGCACCCGCGCTTCGGCTTTCCGGGCAGCGAGAACGACGTCGACCAGCTCGTCGACTACCTGCGGGTCCTCATCAAGATCGGCTACCTCAGCAAGAAGAACCCGCGCATCCTCAGCTTCGAGGTCAAGCCGGTGGGCAGCGAAGACCCCGAGCTCGTCATCGCGAACGCCAAGCGGACCCTCAACCAGGCCTGGGCCAGGGTGTGAGCGGATCCCGGGGGGCGACGGGGCGTCGCCCCCCGGAAGCGCGGCGGATCCGCCCTTGACGCGCGGGCCGTCTCTCGGCATCCTCGTCGTGGAGGCACAGCATGGCGACGTGGTCGACGGTCTACCTGGTGATCGCCGTCCTGGTGGGCGGCCTGGGCGTCTGGAACTTCTCGCGGGGACGCAAGCACTACCTGGGCATCGCCGGACTGCTGTGGTTCGTCGGCGTGCTGCTCCGCTTCTATATTCCGTCGGTGGCCGACGCTGTGATCGTGAGCGGGATGCCGGGGCTCGGCAACTTTGTCCTGTTTGCGGCGGTACCGATCTTCCTGCTGCTCGCGTTCTTCGACGTGGGGCACCACCGCTACTGAACGTCGTGCGGCGACGCGTGCACCGCGCGTTGACGGCTCGTCCGCGTTCTGAGTACCATCAGGCGCAGTGAGGGACGACCTGGCTGCTGACGTCCGCCGCCGCGACAAGGCGAGGCGAAGCCGCCGCCTGCGTGAGTCGCTTGAAGGCTACCTGTTCGTGCTGCCTTCGGCCGTGCTGATCCTCGTGTTCGGTCTGGCCCCCGTCGTCTTTACCGCCTTCGTCAGCCTTTTCAGGTGGCGCATCAAGCCCGGCGGATGGGTGGGGCTCGGCAACTACCTGGAGATTTTCGGCGGCGCCGCGACGCTCGGGTGGGTGGCGGCAGCGGTCGCGCTCGTCGCAGCTGCCGCCTGGACCGGCGCCCGCGCAGCGGGGCGACGCGGCGGCGCTGGCCTGCGGCGGGGCAGCGTCGCGCTGCTGTCCGTCGGGCTGCTGGCCCTGCTCCTCGCGCTGCCGCGGGTGTGGGCGGGCGGCGACGCCGAGATGCTCGATTCGCTGCGCGTCACGGTGTGGTACTCGTTGGGCACGGTGCCGGTTCAGCTGTGCCTCGGCCTCCTTCTCGCCGTGCTTCTGGACGCGAAATTCCGCGGCAGGCAGGCGTTCCGGGTGATCTTCCTGCTGCCGTACCTGGTGCCGGCCGTCGCCTCGGCCACGGTCTTCGAACGGCTGTTCTCGCTGCGCCCGGAGTCGTTCGCCAACCAGCTCATCGCCCTGTTCGGAGCTGGCCCGCTGCAGTGGCTGCGCGAGACGCGGGGCGTGCTGGAGATGGCGCTCGGTTGGGGCCGCGAGGCGGCGGGCAGTGGCGCGGCCGCCGCCTACTGGCTGGGATGGGCGCGCGGACCGAGCCTCGCGCTGGTCTCGGTGATGTTCTTCAACTACTGGGTGTTCATCGGCTACTACGCGCTGATCTATGCCAACGGCCTGGCGGGCATCCCTCGCCAGCTCTACGAGGCTGCCGAGGTGGACGGGGCGCGGCGAGGGACGGTCTTTTTCCGCATCGTGCTGCCGCTTCTGTCGCCGACGACCTTCTTTCTCACGACCCTGGGCGTGATCGGGACCTTCAAGGCCTTCAACCACATCTACGTCCTGCGCAGCGCCGACGCCCAGGGCGCGGCGGACCCCGTCAGCGTGTACATCTTTTTCACGTTCTTCCGCAAGTCGCGCTTCGGCTACGCGGCGGCCCTGGCGCTGGTGTTGTTCGCCATCGTGACCGGCCTGAGCTTCTTTCAGCGGCGCATCATGGCCAGGCGGGTGTTCTATGATCAGGACTGATCGAACGGCCCGCAGGGCGGTCTCGGGCCGCCGCACACCGGTGCGCAGCGGCCTCCGCTACGCCGCGCTGGGCCTCGGGGCCTTCGTGGCCCTGCTGCCGTTCATGTACATGGTGGCCACCTCCCTCAAGAGCTTCGGCGAGACCCTCACGCGGGTCAGCGCGATTCCGTTCCACCCGGACTTCTGGCCCTCAAAGCCGATGTGGGAGAACTACGCCATCGCGTGGCAGGAGGTGAGCCTGGGGCGCTACTTCGCCAACAGCGTTGTGATCGGCCTCATCACCGTGGCAGGCGCCTGCGCGACCTCGTCGCTGGCCGCGTACGCCTTTTCCAAGATGCGCTTCGCCGGGAGAGACGCGATCTTCGCGGCGATTCTGGCGACGCTGATCATCCCGGAGACCGTGCTGCTCATCCCGAACTTCATCATCGTTTCGAGCCTCGGCTGGGTGGATCGTCTTGCCGCGCTCACCGTGCCGTTTCTCGCCAGCGCCTTCGACATCTTTCTGCTGCGGCAGTTCTTCAGCCAGATCCCCAACGCGCTGCTGGAGACCGCGAGGATCGACGGCAGCAGCCACTTCCACGCGCTGCTCGCCATCGTGGTTCCCCTGGCCAAGGGGCCGCTGGCGACGGTGGCGTTCCTGGATTTCCTCGGCTCGTGGAACGCGCTTCAGTGGCCGCTGGTCGTGACCCACTCCGCGCGATGGCGTCCGATCTCCGTGGGGCTCACGAGGTTCATCTCGGAGGCGGGACCGGAAACCCAGCTGCGCCTGGCGGGAGCAACGATCGCCCTCATTCCGGTGCTCGTGGTCTCCGTCGCGGCCCAGAGACAGATCACCGAGGCGATTTCCCGAACGGGGATCAAAGGGTAGGAAGCAGGGGCGCCGTGGGCGTCCTCGGATATTCGCAGGAGGTGAATCATGAGAGTCAACAGGCTGGCACTGGCAATCGCCGTCGCGCTGGCGGCGGCGGTCTGGCCGGCGCTCGCGGGGGGAAGCGGCGAGGAGTCCGGCAGCTCGGCGCTCAAGGACGTGGATCCCACGGGCGCCACGGTCGTCTACTGGCACCAGCACTCGCGGGCGCGCGAAGAGGCGCTCAACAAGATGATCGCCGAGTTCAACAGCAGCAACCCGTACAAGATCACGGTCAAGGGCGAGTACGCGGGCGGGTACAACGACATCTACACCAAGATGAACGCCGCCATCGCCGGCGGCGCCAAGCCCGACCTGGTCGTCGCCTATCAGAACAACGCCGCCGCCTACCAGGTCAGCGGCGCGCTCGTCGACCTGAACCCGTACGTCAACGACAAGAAGTGGGGGCTCGGCGACGACATCAAGGACTTCTTCGAGGGATTCATCATGCAGGACGTGAACGCGCAGTTCGGCGGCCAGAGGCTCGGCTTCCCGCCCAACCGCTCGATGGAGGTGGTGTACTACAACAGGACCTGGATGCAGGAGGCGGGGATCAGCCAGCCGCCGGCCACGTGGGACGCCTTCTACGACGCCTGCGCGAAGGCTACCGACAAGGCCAAGGGCACCTACGGCTACGCCATCAGCACCGACGCGTCCAACGTCTTCGCGCAGGTCATCAGCCGGGGCGGCGAGATCGCGAAGAAGGACGGCACAGGATACACCTACAACACGCCCGAGATGAAGGCCTCGATGCAGTTCATGAAGCGGCTCTACGACGCCGGCTACGGCCGCAAGATCGGCGAGCGCTACGGCGACCAGAACGACTTCGGCAACCGCAAGGTGATGTTCACGATGAGCTCGACCTCGGGCCTGCCGTTCTACGAGGAGGCGGTGGCCAAGGGCAAGGGCGGCCAGTTCGACTGGAGCGTCGCGGCCATCCCGCACACGACGCCCAAGCCGGTGCAGAACATCTACGGCGCCTCGCTGAGCGTCCCCAAGTCCACTCCGCAGAAGCAGCTGGCGGCCTGGATCTTCATCAAGTGGATGTCCGAGCCCAAGCAGCAGGCGCGGTGGGTCGAGGTGTCCGGGTATTTCCCGGTCCGCAACTCTACGCTCGCCAGCCTGGGCGAGTACACGGCGAAGAACCCCAAGTTCGGCGACGCCTTCAAGCTGCTGCAGACCTCGACGCTCAAGGCCGAGCCGCCCTACGCCGGCTACGACGTGGTGCGCGACGCGGTGAGCTCGGCGTTCAACGCGATCCTCGACGGCGCCGACATCGACAAGACGCTTGCCGACCTCGACGCCCGGGCGAACAAGGTGCACAAGGAAGCGAAGCCCTAGCGCTCAGGGCGCGGTCCGGCACGGCGGGCGGGGGCGCCGCGGCTCCCGTCCGCCCGTTCAGTAGTTTTTCATCGGTCGCGACCGTCCCCGACGGATGAAGCCGGTGGTTGGGGTGGTGGGCTGTTGGCGGCGGGTGTATCCTGCGCGGGTGGGCTGGGAACGAGCTCGGCTCCCGCTTGGTGCCACGAGCCCGTTCAGTAGTTGGACCCGGAGCCCTGCGAGCACCCCGTACTGTGTCCAAGGGTCGCCAGACCCCGGAGCACGATTCGTAGACTTCGACGACGAGGGCTCCTCCCGGCGCACTTTGAGAAAGGAGGGGCGATGGAAGTACTGTACCCGCGGTGCGCTGGGCTCGACGTGCACAAGGACACGGTCGTCGCCGCAGTCCGCTGCGTGAGCGAGCCGCAGCGCCAAGAAGTGCGCAGCTGCGGCACGACGACGCGCGAGTTGTTCGCGCTCGGCGACCGGCTGGAGTCGCACGGTTGCACGCACGTGGCGATGGAAGCGACAGGCGTCCGCTGGAAGCCGATCTGGCACCTGCTGGATGGCCGCGTTGAACTGGTACTGGCCAACGCCCAGCACATCCGCAACGTGCCCGGGCGCAAGACGGACGTCAACGACGCGATTGGATCGCCGATCTGTTGGCGCACGGCCTCATCGGCAGCAACTTCGTGCCGCCGACGCACATCCAGGAGCTCAGGGACCTGACGCGGACGCGCAAGCAAATCGTGCGCGAGATCTCGCAGCACACCCTGCGCATCCACAAGACGCTGGAGGATGCGAACCTCAAGGTCGCGAGTGTGCTCTCGAACCTGATCGGCACCAGCGGTCCAGCGATGCTTCAGGCGATCATCAGGGGTGAGGAAGACCCCGAGCGGTTGGCCGAGCTGGCCGTCGGAACGGCCCGTCGCAAGAAGACGGAACTCCTGGAGGCCTTGCGTGGCCGGGTGAGCGCCCATCACCGGGCGATGCTGAAGCTCCACCTTGGTCTGATCGACACCCTGCAGGACACCCTCGACCAGTTGGACGCCATGGCGGGAAAATTGCCGGCCGCCGATCCTGGAGCGCGCCGCCCTGCTGACGATGATGCCCGGCATCAGTGATATCGCGGCTCACGTCGTCGTGGCGGAGATCGGCGTCGATATGTCGCGCTTCCCCACCTCCGCGCATCTGGTCTCCTGGGCGGCTCTGTGCCCACGCAACGATGAGAGCGCCGGCAAGCGGCGATCCACCCGTGTGCGCAAGAGCGGCACCTGGCTCAAGACGACCCTCGTCACCTCAGCCTGGGCCGCCGTCCGCAGGAAGGACAGCTACCTCCGTGCCCAGTTCCTTCGCATCAAGTCTCGCCGCGGCCCCCAAAAGGCCATTCTGGCCGTCGCCGCCTCCAGGCTCACCGCCTCCTACTACATGCTGCGCGACGGCGTCGCCTACCGCGACCTTGGACCCCTCCATTTCGACCACCGCGACAAGACCCAGACCATCCGCCGCCTCGTTCGTCGTCTCTCGGATCTGGGCTGTAAGGTCGACCTACAGCATGCAGCGTGAGGCTTCCTAGTAGCTGCGGGCAAAGACCACGCGGCCTCTGCTCGGCTCCCCGGTAAAGGGACAGCGTCCGCCGCCGCTTTTTTCGTAGTCGAGCGGGATGCAGCGGACGGTCACTCCGAGCTCCTGCTTGATGCGCTCCTCGACCTGCGGGCTGCCGTTCCAGTGAGCGAGGGCGAACCCCCCGGCGGAGCCGGCAAAGTACTCGCGGAAATCCTTCTCGGTGTCGATCTCGCGGGTATTGGCCCTGGCGAACGCCCGCGCCCGCTCCAGCAGCGCCTTCTGGATGGCGGCCAGGGTTTCCGGGATCTCCTCCACGAACTGCTGCCGCGGCACGCTCTTCTTCTCGGCCTGATCACGCCGCGCGTGGAACACGCCGTCCCTCTCGATGTCGCGCGGTCCGATCTCGGCGCGAACCGGGATTCCCTTCTTGACCCAGTCCCACCCGCGGTCTCCGGCATTGGACTCGCGGCTGTCGACCACCACCTCGACCGGCCTGCCGTCGTAGGTGCGCTCGCGCAGCTGCGAGGCGAGTCGCTGGCAGTACGAGAGGACCGCAGCCTTGTCCGCTTCGCTGCGGACGATGGGCAGCAGCGCGACGTGGGCCGGGGCGATGCGGGGGGGCATCACGGCCCCGTTGTCGTCGCCGTGGACCATGACGAGCCCGCCGATCAGGCGCGTGGATACGCCCCAGCTCGTGGTCCAGGCGTGTTCCTCCCGGCCGTCGCGGGACTGGTAGCGGATGCCCGACGCCCTGGCGAAGTTCTGGCCGAGGAAATGGCTCGTGCCCGCCTGCAGCGACTTGCAGTCCTGCATCAGGGCCTCGATGCAGTAGGTGGCGACCGCGCCGGGAAAGCGCTCGCCCGCGGTCTTTTCGCCGGTGAGCACCGGCATCGCCATGTAGTCCTCGGCAAACCGGCGGTAGATCTCCAGAATGCTCATTGTCTCTTCGCGGGCCTCGGATTCGGTTTCGTGGGCGGTGTGCCCCTCCTGCCAGAGGAACTCCGCGGTCCTCAGGAACAGCCGCGTGCGCATCTCCCACCGGACCACGTTGGCCCACTGGTTGATCAGCAGCGGCAGGTCCCGGTAGCTCTGGACCCAGCGCGCAAAGGCCTCGCCGATGATGGTTTCGCTGGTCGGGCGCACGACGAGCGGCTCTTCGAGGGGCGAGGCGGGCACGAGCCTGCCCTCAGGCGTCTGCTCGAGGCGGTGATGAGTGACCACGGCGCATTCTTTGGCGAAGCCCTGCACGTGTTCGGCTTCCCTCTGAAAGAACGACAGGGGGATAAAGAGGGGGAAGTAGGCGTTCTGGTGACCGGTCGCCTTGAACATGCGGTCGAGGGCGGTGCGCATGTTCTCCCACAGCTGGTAGCCCCACGGCTTGATCACCATGCATCCGCGCACGGCGCTGTTCTCCGCCAGATCGGCCGCGCGAACCACCTGCTGGTACCACTCGGCATAGTCCTGCGCCCGCGTGGGCGTGATGGCTGTCCTGGCTGCCACGTCATCCTCCGGGCGGCGATCGCCTCGCCGGCTTGCGGCCCTCGAGGAGATCGGCGATGGTTTCGGGATGGTCTTCGAACTCGTTGAACAGCTTGATCCTGTGGAAGGTGTCGGCCTGCTCCACGAAGACGTCGACGATGTCCGGATCGAAATGGGTGCCCCGCTCGGCCCTGATCAACCGCACGGCCTCTTCGTGCGGCATGGCCTTCTTGTAGGGCCGGTCGCTCACGAGGGCGTCGTAGACGTCGGCCAGCGCCACGATGCGGGCCGACAGCGGAATCTCCTCGCCCTTGCGCCCGTCGGGGTAGCCGGTGCCGTCCCACCACTCGTGATGGTGGTAAGCAATCTCCTTGCCGAGGGTGAGAAACGACTCCCGCTTGATCTGGCGGTCGACGGCGCTCAGGGCGTCGCCGCCGAGGCGGGCGTGCTCCTTCATCCGGACCTGCTCCTCGGCGTCGAGCTTGCCCGGCTTGAGCAGGATGCTGTCCTCGACGCCGACCTTGCCCACGTCGTGCAGGATCGCCGAAAGGCACAGGTCCTCGATGTAGCCGTCTGTGATGTAGCCGCTGTAGCGGGGGTGCCTGCGCAGGTGGGTGGCCAGAACGCGGGTGTAGTCGCGGATGCGCTCGAGGTGACGGCCGGTGTCCTTGTCACGGTACTCGGTGAGCCTGGCGAAGCCGAGAATGGTCGCGGCCTGGGTCTCTTTGATCTGCTCGAACGACTCCTTGAGCCGCTGCTCCAGGCGCACGGTTTCGGTCAGATCGCGCTCCATGACCGTGTAGCCGAGCAGCTCGTCGAGGGAGTTCTTGAGCTCGGCGTACGCGGCGTACACGAACCGCGTCGTCCCGTCCCTGCAGATCCGGGGGACGCCGGTCTCCACGAACCGGCCGCCGTTTTCCCCTATTGTGGCCGCGATGGCCGGGAACGCGCGGCGATCCGGCGCGACGCCGAAGATCTCGTCAAAGGGGCGGCCGACCACCTGGTCCCACGCGTAGCCGTACATCTGCTCGGCGCCGAAATTCCAGTTCAGCACGATTCCGCCGGGATCCACGATCACAATCGAGGAGACGATGGTGTCGAACAGGAGCATGTAGTTGCGCTCCGAGATCTCCAGGCGCTGCTCCAGATTGCGCAGGTACGTGACATCGCGCAGCTGGCATGTGTAGCCGGTGACCAGCCCGTTTTCCGCGCGGTTGACCCACGAGGTCTCGATCACGTGCCTGATCTGGCCGTCGGTGCCCCTGATGTGGCTGTGCACGCCGTACAGGGATCCGGCCTCGGTGAGCCGCATGACCTTGTCGTCGAACTCCTTTCGGTTGATGTACAGTTCGGGTAGGGTGCGGGGCGCCGCGTCCCTGCTGGACCCGATCAGCCGGTAGTAGGACGGATTCGCGGCGATGACCCTGCCCGACAGATCCACGGAAACTAGGGCGTCTCCGATGTTGTTGAACAGCAGATCGTAGTCCCGGCGCTCGGTCGTCTCGGGCGCCTCCTTGATGCGCAGCATCCGGAAGACGCCCCGGTCGCTGTCGACGCCAAAGGCGGCGATCCGGAACGGTCGGGGGCCCCAGGGGGTCAGCAGCTCCGTGGTCTGCTCGGCGGCCGAAACGGTGCGCCGCTGGACGCTGCCCAGAATCTCCTGCTGGCGCTCGAGCAGGTCTCCGCTGCGCCACCCCGTCAGCCTGAGGAACACGTCGTTGAAAAAGACGATCTCCCCGCGGCTGTCGAGAATCACGAAGCCATCGGTGAACTCTTCGATGATCCTCAGGATCACGCTAGGGAAGACAGCCTGCTGCGTCATCGCGCCCCCCGTCCGGCCGGCGCCGCTACGATATCTGCGCCGGCAGCCGCAGTCAAGGAGGCGGCCGCCGGCCGCGTTCGCCTTGACAGCTCGTTGCCTTTGTCCGTATTTTGGGGCGACGCGTTCGCGGCGGCAGCCGCGGCGGAGGACCTGTGGACGACGATCTGCTGCTGCGAGTCCGCCACACCGTTTCGCACGTGATGGCGCAGGCGGTCTTGGAGCGGTTTCCCGAGGCCAAGCTGGCCATCGGGCCGCCGATCGAGAACGGCTTTTACTATGACTTCGACCTGCCGCGGCCGCTGCGCGACGAAGACCTGGCGGCGATCGAGGCGAGGATGAAGACCATCGTGCGCGCCGGCCATCCGCTGCGGCGCGAGACCCTCACCCGCGAGGAGGCCCGTAAGCGCTTCGCCGATCAGCCGTACAAGCTCGAGCTCATCGACGAGTTGGAGGCCGGCCAGGAGATCTCCACCTACTCTCACGACACCTTTACCGACCTCTGCCGCGGTCCCCATGTCGGCAACACGTCGGAGATCGATCCGGACGCGTTCAAGCTGCTGTCGGTGGCGGGCGCCTACTGGCGCGGCGACGAGAAACGGCAGATGCTCCAGCGAATCTACGGTACCGCCTGGGCGAGCGCCGCGGACCTCAAGAGCCACCTGAACTTCCTGGCGGAGGTCGAGAGGCGCGATCACCGCCGGGTGGGCCGGGAGCTCGATCTGTTCTCGACCCACGAGGATGCGGGCGCGGGCCTGATCTACTGGCACCCGAAGGGCGGACGGATCCGGCACGTCATCGAGGACTTCTGGAAGAGCGAGCACTTCCGCAGCGGCTACGAGCTGCTCTATACCCCGCACATGGGGCGGGCCTGGTTGTGGCAAACCTCGGGGCACCTGGACTTCTACAAGGAGAACATGTACGCCCCGATGAGCATCGACGAGATGGACTACTACATCAAGCCGATGAACTGCCCGTTCCACATCATGATCTACAAGACCAAGATGCGCTCCTACCGCGACCTGCCTCTCCGCTGGGCCGAGCTGGGGACGGTCTACCGCTACGAGCGCTCGGGGGTGCTGCACGGCCTGCTGCGCGTGCGGGGATTCACGCAGGACGACGCCCACATCTTCTGCACGCCCGACCAGATGGAAGGCGAGATTCTCGAGGTGCTCCGCTTCTCGCTGTCGATCTGGAAGGCCTTCGGGTTCACGGACATCAAGGCATACTTGGCCACCAAGCCCGCGAAGAGCGTGGGCGACGACGAGCGCTGGGGCCGGGCCACCGCGTCGCTGAAAAAGGCACTCGAGGCAGAGGGCATGCCGTACGAAATGGACGAGGGCGGCGGGGCTTTCTACGGCCCGAAGATCGACCTGAAGATCAAGGACGCCCTCGGCCGCGAGTGGCAGATGACCACCATCCAGTTCGACTTCAACCTCCCGGACCGCTTCGACATGACCTTCGTCGACCACGACGGCAAGGAGAAGCGGCCCTACATGATCCACCGGGCGCTGCTCGGGTCGCTCGAGCGGTTCTTCGGCGTGCTGATCGAGCACTACGGCGGCGCGTTCCCGGTGTGGCTGGCGCCGGTGCAGGCGGTGGTGATCCCCGTAGCCCCGGCCTTCGCGCCCTACGCCCGCGAGATCGCCGCCGAGCTCGCGGGCCGCGGATTCCGCGTCGAGGTGGACGACAGCGACAACCGGATGAATGCCAAGATCCGCAACGCCCAGACGCTCAAGGTTCCCTACATGCTCGTGGTGGGGGAAAAGGAAAAGGCCGCCTCCGCCGTGTCGGTGCGGCTGCGCAGCGGCGAGCAGGAGAACGGAGTGCCCCGCAGCCGCTTCGCCGAAGCGCTCGCCGCCAAGGTGGCGGGGCGGACGGCGGAGCTCGCTATTTCTCCTTCATGACCTCGACGCCGTTCCAGTTGGCGGGAGGCGGATTCGTCCGGTAGAGGGCGCATCGCTCGGCCATCAGTTGCGAGGGTGCGTCGCCCGGCAGAATCTGCTGGACTTCACGGAACAGGACGGCGGCGCGGGCAAAGTCGCGCTTGAAGTAGGCGGCCATACCTCGCTCGTGGATTGTCCAGGCCTGGCGCTCGGCCTCGGTGACCGCGGTCTTGGCGGAGAAGATCCTCACCCCCCTGGTCTTTCCCTTGACCTCGACGTTGTCGATGAGACGGCAGGAGACCTTCTCTTTGACCTTCATGTGGACGCTTTCGGAGATGAGAAGCGGCTGATGGTACTTCTTGGTGAGCCCTTCCATGCGGGACGCGAGGTTCACCATGTCGCCGATGACCGTGTAGTTCATCTTCTGGGCGGTGCCCATGTTGCCCACGGTCACGATCCCGTAGTTGATGCCGATTCCGATCTGCCACTCCTTCTTGCCGGCCGCCCGCAGCTTCTGATTGAAGGTCTGCAGCGCCTCGATCATGTCGAGGCCGGCGAGCACCGCCTGCAGCGCGTCGTCGTCCCGTTTGACGGGCGTGCCCCAGAAGGCCATGATCGCGTCGCCGATGTACTTGTCCACGATGCCGTTGCGCTTCATGATCGCATCGACCATCGGTTCGAAGTAGCGGTTGAGCCACTCGATGAGCTCGTCGGGGCGCATGGTCTCGGAAATCGTCGTGAAGCTGCGGATGTCGGAGAACAGCAGAGCGAGCACGCGGTCCTCGCCGATGAGGGCCTGCTCGGGGTTCTTGATGACCGAGTCGATTACGTGCTGCGGCACGTAGGTCTGGAAGAGCGTCTTGAGCTTCTGCTCCTGCCGCTTGGCGATCGCCTCGGCGAGGGCCTTTCTGCGCACGTTGTCGTACTGCTTTTCCAGGCCCTCGAGCATGATGTTGAAGGTGTGGGCCAGCTCGCCGATCTCGTCGGCGAACTCGACGGTGACGCGGGCCGAGAGGTCATAGCTGGTGATGATGTCGCGCATCGTCACGACGACGCGGGTGAGCGGGCCGGTGAGGTAGCGCGCGAACGCCACCAGCATCAGGATCGCCACGACCGACGAGACGCCCAGGATCGCCAGGGTCTGGGTTGTGATGCGGTACACATCACGGTAGAAGGTGTCGCGCTCTTCGGTGATGAGAAGGTACCAGGCAAAGGGGTCGAAAAAGAAGCCCTTGGCCACGCGGTCGCTGCCGCCCAGCCGGACGTCGGTCTGGAGGTCGGTGTTGCGCGCCAAAGCCAGCGCGCGCACCCGCTCGCGCTCGTCGGCCGTCACGGCCAGATCGGCGGTCGACATCAGGAGGTTGCCGTTCACATCGAACGCCGCTGTGACCTCGGTCGCGCTGCGCGAGACGCTGCGGGCGTAGGCGGTGACGGCATCCTTGGTGGCCGCGACGTACTCGGGACGCTCCGAGAAGCCGTTGTCGACCAGGAGCCGCCACTGGCCCTCGGCGTACTTGCGCAGCTCCGTCGCCTTGAAATCCAGGAACTCGCGGGCGACCCTCGTGATGCCGTTGGCGGCCGAGAAGTAGGACGAAATTCCGGCCAACAGCAGGGTCGTGATGATGAGCGGCAGCACCACCAGGACGATCTTGGAGCGGATCCTCATGCGGGACTCACCACTACCATTCTCGGACCGTGCGGCGCGGGGGTTTACCCGGCCGGTCGGCTGATGCAGCCGGCGCGGGCGCTTGGCGTCGGTACCGCGGTCGGGATATCATCCGTGTCGCGGGGATGCCGACGGGGGCCGTGATGCGGGACGCGATCGCCCGACTGAAAGCGCTGCAGCGGGAGACCCAGTGCCTGTCCCACGCGGCGGCGGTGCTGGAGTGGGACCAGGAGACCTACATGCCGGCGGGGGCGGTGCAGGAGCGGGCCGATCAGCTCGCCCTGATCGAAGGGCTGGTCCACGAGCGCACGGCCGCCGCCGAGGTGGGCGAACTGCTGACCGCTTTCGGGGCGAGCGACGAACGGCCGTCGGGCGGGGCGACGCTCGACGAGGTGGACGCCGCCCTGGTGCGCGAGAGCTGGCGCGCATACCGGCGGGCGACGCGGCTGCCGAGGGACCTGGTAAAGGCGCTCGCGCGGCAGGCGAGCCTCGCGCAGGCGCAGTGGGCGCGGGCACGCAGGGAATCACGCTTCGAGCTGTTCCGCGACGCCCTGAGCGAGACCCTGAGATTGACGGTCGAGAAGGCCGATGCCCTCGGATACCGGCAGCATCGATACGATGCCCTCCTGGACGAGTTCGAGCCCTGGACGACGACAGAGGAGGTGGGTGCGGTCTTCGGCACGCTGCAGGCTCCGCTGCGGAGCCTCGCGGAGAGAATCGCCGCGAGCGGCCGCCGGCCCGCGGCTGTGGAGGGCCGGTTCCCCGTGCCGCTGCAGCTCCGGATGAGCGAGCGGATCCTGCAGGATCTCGGCTTCGACACGAACCGGGGCCGGCTGGACGTATCGGCTCATCCCTTCACTTCGACGCTCGGGAGTTCGGACATCAGGCTGACCACGCGCTTCGACGAAGGCAGCCTCACGTCCGGCCTGCTGGCAACGATCCACGAGTGCGGTCACGGCCTGTACGAACAGGGCTTCGACCGCAGACTCGAAGGTACGATCCTGGCCGCGGCGGCCTCGCTCGGCTTCCACGAGTCCCAGGCGCGGTTCTGGGAGAACAGGGTGGGCCGCAGCGCCGCGTTCTGGCGCCGCACCTGCGAGACCGCCCGCGCCCTGTTCCCGGGGCCGCTGTCGGCTGTGAGCCCCGAGGACCTTGCGCGGGCGGTAAACAGGGTCGAGCCCTCGTTGATCCGCGTCGAGGCCGACGAGGTGACCTACAGCCTGCACATCATCCTGAGGTTCAACCTAGAGCTCCGGCTCGTGTCCGGGGATCTGCCTGTGGCGGACCTGCCCGGGGCCTGGGCCGACGAATCGATGCGGCTGCTCGGCATCGCCCCGCGGCGCGACGCCGAAGGGGTGCTGCAGGACATCCACTGGGCCGTGGGCGCGATCGGGTACTTCCCGACCTACGCGCTGGGCAATCTCTATGCCGCTCAGCTGGCAGAGGCCATGAGCCGCGAGCTGGGTGATCTCGACGAGCTGATCCAAGGGGGGCACTTCGGGGTGATGTTGAAATGGCTGAGGAGCGGCGTGCACGCCCATGGACGCGTGTACCCCGCGGGCGATCTGTGCCGCCGCGCCACCGGCGCGCCGCTGGATCCGTCGGTGTACCTGCGGTACCTCGGCGACAAGTACGCGGTCCTGTATGGGCTCTAGCCTCCTGCTGCAGTTCCCGGTCGCCTGGTTCCTTGGCGCCTCGGCGCTGGTCGGCGCCGCAGCGAGCCGCCTGACCAGGCGCTCGCGCAGGCGCCGGGCCGACGGAAAGCCCGACAACACGGTCAAGTGGGTGATTGTATGCCTCTACTTGTCAGCCGCCGTGGCCTGCGCCACTGTCGGGCTCCTCGCCCCGACCGTAAGGGATCACCTCGACGGCCGCACGCTGGCGGCCTGCGCCGCGACCGCCGTGGTCGCTTTTCTCGTGTTCCGTTTCCGCAAGTCGGTGGGGGTTCCCGTCGTCGTGCTGGCTGCGGCCCTCGTCGTGCTCAGCGTGCTGTTCCTGCGCTCGGTCGTGGCCTTTGCGGGGGAGACCGAGATCGCGACGGTCAGGGTCGTCTCGCGCGCCGAGGGGCGGAGCACGCTGGAAATCGCCCGCAAGGGCGCGCCCGTCGAAGTCGCCGAGCTGCAGGGGGAGTACTTCGCTCCCGTGGTCAAGGTGATCGTCTTCGACGACCCCCTGGTGCTGCTCGGCAGCAGGACCTGGTACCGGTTCGTCGGGCTGACCTCGTTCCGCGTGGAGCGCGAGGGCGAAGCCGTGCGTTTCCGCCAGACGGGAACCGATCACTACCTGGAGAGGCCTGCGGGGATCTCCGAGTGGCTGTACCGCGTGTTCGAGAGGTGGGAGGACCGCATTCCCGGAGTCAAGACCGCACAGGTGGAAATGGATCTGAAGAAGATCGAGGCGGCGGCAGGCGGCGAGCCGGCCGCGTACTCGATACGGGTGCAGAACGACGGGGGCGTGGAAATCGTCAGGATTCCCTAGCGCGGCCGTCCGGGTGTCCGGGCCGGGCGAGTGCTCGCCTGCCGGTCCGCGGAGCTGCCTGCCGGCTTGGCCTCGGCCGGTGCGGCGGCGGACACGCGCTCGGATTCGCGCACCGTGCCGGTCATCGGCCGCGCGGTCCGAAGGCGGGCGCCGATCAGGCTCACTTTCTCGAAGGCCGAGACCAGGATCACGCCGGAGACCAGGAGCTGCAGGTCGTCCAGGCGCTCGAGGGTGAGCGGCGATGGGCCGTGGACGAGCAGGCCGTAGGGTATGGCGAGGATCTTGGCCGCGAAGAGCACCATAATGGCAAAGACCGACGCCTTGCCGAGGTACGACGTCTCGGGTTCGATGTAGCCCTGCAGCGCGTACAGCAGCACGTTTCCGCCCGCCACGATGCCCAGACGGACGACGACCAGGAGAAAGAACCACCACGGTATGAGCGAGTACGAGAGGTAGACGAACAGGGTCGCCGACAGGATCATGTAATCGCTCACCGCGTCGAGGTACCGGCCTATCCGCGTCACTTCGCCGCGCCGTCGAGCGAGGCGGCCGTCGAGGAAGTCGGTCAGGAACACCACGACGAGAGCGGGCAGGATCACCGGCATGAGCTGCGCTTCGCGGGCCGAGATGATGAGAAAGACGACGGAGGGCAGAGAGCTCAGGCGGACCAGCGACAGGGTGTTGGGGGTGTTGACCCGCTGGAGAGGCCGGCCCTCGTCGAGGAGCACGAAGAGGGAGCGCAGCGAAAGCAGAACCCCCAGCAGGGCTCCGTGGTACAGCAGCGTGATCAGGACGAACAGGGCCGACCGGGACAGGGCGAGCCGGTAGGCGAGGGAACAGACGACGATGAGCGCGGTCTGGACCAGGAGCAGCAAACCGACCGTTCGCGCGATGCTGAGGGTTAGCGGTCTGCTTGTCATTCGCGGCAGACTCTAACGGCCGCCGAGGGGGGTGTCAACTCGCCGATGCTCGCCGGGGGGCTCGCGGCGCGGCTGCAGGGGCCCCGTCGGTTGACACGGGTGCGGCAGCGGACGAAGATGGCGCGGATGAAGATTGC
>CAZKGO010000044.1:0-7448 GCA_964552235.1 uncultured Spirochaetales bacterium
ACGTCCCGGCGCTCGACATGATCAGGTTCACCAGCAGGCTCGCCCTCAGCATCGGCAGCGTCACGCGGAGAAAGGCCGCCACGGCGCCCGCGCCGTCGATGCGCGCGGCTTCCATCACCTCGTCAGGAATCGTCTGCAGGCCGCCGAGCTGCAGGATGATCGACAGGCCGGTCCCGCGCCAGACCAGGGCCCCGATCAGCATGGCCATGGCGAGGGTCGGGTCGCTGAGCCAGGCGCGGGCGGGCAGCCCGAGGTGGCTCAACAGGTAGTTGAGGATCCCCATCTTGCTGCCGGACACCATCCGGTTGAACATGAGCCCGATGACCACCGACGGAAGAGCCCACGGAAGAATCGCCACCGTCCTCGCGACAGCCGTGCCCTTGACCCGCTTGTTCAGGATCAGCGCGGCCATCAGGCCGAGGAACATCTGGAGCGCGACCGTCGCCACGACGTAGACGAACGTCGTTCGCATCACGGGCCAGAACTGGGGCCACGTCACGAGCCTCACGTAGTTGTCGAACCAGACGAAACGCCAGCCGACGTAGCCGAAGTGCAGGTCGGTCATGCTGAGGTAGATGCCGTACAGCGACGGGTAGACGGTGAACGCCGCCACGAACCCGATGGCGGGGGCGATGAACCACATGTAGGCGAGGCGATTGCTCCTCACGACCCGGTCTCCTGCTGCGAGCGGCCCCGGAGGGGTCCCCGGGGCCGCAGCCTTCCTCTTTCTACTGTCTCTTCGACCTCTCCCATTCCTCGAGCGAAGCCTTGGCTGCCGCATCGATGGCCTCGTCGGGCGTCTTCTGTCCCGTGATCACGGGGGCGACCTGAGCCGCTATCTCGAGCGACGCCGCGACGTAGGTGGGGACCGGATCGCGGGGCCTGACCGCTCCACTGAACAGAATGTCGACGAACTGCTTGAAGACCTTCTCCTCCCTGAAGAACCTGCTGGTCTGGGCGATCGATTTCCTTATCGGAAGGTGGCCGTGCACCTCGTTGAGCTCTCCGAGGGTCTTGGCGTTCGTGAGCGCCTCGATGAACTTCCACGCGGCCTTTTGGCGGGCGGGGTCCTTGGTGAAGATCCCGTAAGTCCAGCCGGCCAGGTGCGCCACTGACTGGTAGCCCTTCTCCATCGGGTAGCGGGCCACGCCCACCAGCTCATACAGGTCGGGCCTGTTCTGCTTGAGGGGCTGCATTCTGGTGCTCGAGGTGGCCCACTGGGCGGTCTGCCCCGCGTAGAAGTAGTCGGTGAGCTTCTTCTCGTTCATGTTGGCGACGTCCGCCGGCATGATCTTGTGGGTCCTGACCATGTCGCGATACCACTCGTAGACGCGCTTGAGGGCCTCGCGGTTCTTGCCCTCATGGAACACGGGCTTGCCCTGGGCGTCGAAGAAGTCGCCGCCGTAGCCCCAGAAGTAGGGCTGCATGTGCAGCGTCGTGTACTCGCTTTTGTCGCCGGAGTACATCACCGCCCACTTGTCCTTGCCGACCATCTTTTTGGAGGCCGTGATGTATTCGTCACGCACCTCGGGCAGCTTCGCGTATCCGGCGTCCTTTACGGTCTGCTGGTTGTACACCAGACATCGGACTCCGTTGTAGAACAGGACCCCGTAGATCTTGCCGTCGAAAGTGACCGATTCAACAACCCCCTCGAGAAAGTCGGCCCTGTCCTCCTTGGGCCACAGATCGTTCAACGGGACGAGCAGCCCTCCCTGCACGAGCCTGGCGACCCAGAACCCGTCGTTGGCGCCGAGATCCGGCAACTGGTTGACCGTGGCTGCCGCGAGCACCTTCTGGATCGCGGCCGTGCCTCCAGGCAGCACCTCGTACTCGATCTTGATGTTCGGGTTCGCCTGCTCGAACTCGCGGAAAATCCTGTCGTAGACAACCTTGGCCGCGGCGAGGCTCGTGGACGGACTGAACGAGTCGTTGGTCCAGTGCTTGAGCGTGATCGGTTTCTGCGGAACCGCAGCCTCTCCGCCGCCTTCGGCGAACGCCGAGAGCGCGAGCACGATGGAAACGAGCGAAACAACAAGACACCGATTCATGACGCACCTCCCCCTGTAAATGTTGCGGATGCCGAGCCGTCCCCTACACCGAGGCGTGAGCCTCGCCGCCAGTATATCTGGTATACCGCAGAAGTCAACAACGAATTCCGCGGCCGGGCGCCTTGCTCGGGTTGCCTGGAGGCAGCACTCGGCCTATGATGACGCAACGGTGGCCGGCTGCGCGAGGTCTTCGCGGCAAAAATCCCGTTGCGCACAAATCAGGAGGAACGCGTGCCCCCCTCCGACACCACCTCCGATGCTGCGGCGATTCAGATCGCCCTCATGCGGGCAGCCCCGGCCGCGCAGAAGCTTGCGGCAGCGGGCGAAATGACGGTCGCAGTCACTCTGCTTGCGAGGGCCGGTCTCAGGCACCGCCACCCGGGTGCGAGCGAGGAGCAGATCTCGCTGATGCTGGCGCGGCTGCTGCTGGGCGCCGGCCTGGCAGACAGGGCGTTCGCCGGCAGGACGGGCCGTGATGCTGCCTGAACCGATCCGCGTGACGCTTGCGGTCGCCGGCACGCTGGAACGGCTCGGGGTCCGCTACGTCGTCGGCGGATCCCTGGCCTCTGCCGTGCACGGCGTGGTGCGCGCCACCATGGACGCCGACATTCTCGCCGAGCTGAGGCTTGCCGACGCCGTGCGGCTCGAGCAGTCCTTGTCCGGCGACTTCTACCCGCGCTGTGCGTCGCTTCGGCCGAAGACACCGTGCTGGCCAAGCTCGCATGGTATCGCGCGGGGGCAGAGGTGTCGGAGAGGCAGTGGCGCGATATCCTCGGCGTGATCCAGGTGAGAGGCGAACAGCTCGGCGCAGCCTACATGCGGACTTGGGCCGAGACGCTCGGCGTGGCCGACCTGCTCGAACGTCCCTTCGGCTATGCCGGCACCGCGCGCTGACTCCCGCGGCGCGCTGACCTCGTCCGCCCGGGCAGCCGCGCCACGTGCCTCGCGGGTTGCGTTGGCCGCCGGTCCGGCCTATGATGGCCCGTGGGCCGCGCGCCGCGCCAGCCCGGCCGGGCGCGCAGGGGCGGCGTGACCCGCTACGTCCAAGGAGGTGTCGCATGAAGCGAACAGGAATGTTGTTGTTGCTGGCGCTCGCAGTGCTCCTGCCCCTGTCGGCAGAAGGGGGCACGGAAAAGGCGGGAGCCAAGATCAAGGAGCTCCAGGTGGCTGTGGCGACCTTGCCGTCACACCTGGACTCGCCACAAGCGGCTTCGAACACCTGCGGCCGCATCTCGTTCAACGTGTTCGATGCCCTGATCTTCGCCGACCCGCTCGACGGCTACAAGTTGAAACCGATGCTCGCGGAGTCCTGGAAGCGCATCGACGACAACACGCTGGAGCTCAAGCTGCGCAAGGGAGTCAAGTTTCACAGCGGCGATGAGTTCACCAGCGAGGACGTCAAGTACAGCCTCGAACGATCACTCGATCCGAAGAACGGCTTTTCGCTCGCCCGCAGCGCCCTGGCCACCATCGACCGGGTCGAGACACCGGATCCGCTGACCGCGCGCATCATCACCAAGGAGCTCGACCCGCTTCTGGAGTACCGGATTTCCTCCAACATCTGGGGCGCCGAAATACTGTCCAAGCGCTACACGTCGAGCATGTCCCTGACTGATTTCGGCTTCAAAGTCGCGGGCACCGGCCCGTACAAGATGGTCGAGCTCTCGCCGGCTCAGATCGTGCTCGAGAGGTTCGACGACTTCTGGGGGCCCAAGCCCGAAGCGGATCGGATCGTGTTCAGGCACATCCCGGAGCCGGCGGCCATGATCACGGCCCTCGTCAACAAGGAAGTCGACATAGTCAGCCAGATCCCGCCCGACCAGGTGGACGTGCTCGAGAAGTACAAGGACCTGGACGTCAAGCACGTGCTGATCAACAACATCCACGTGAACGTCTACAACACCTCCTACGGCCCGCTCCAGGACAAGAAGGTGCGACAGGCGATGAACCTGGCCATCGACCGGCAGCTTCTCGTCGACACGCTGTGGAGCGGCCGCAACGAGGTGCCCAGGGGCCATCAGTACGCGGCCTACGGCGACCTCTACCTGAAGGACTGGCCGAAGCCGGAGTACAACCCGGAAAAGGCCAAGCGCCTGATCCAGGAGTCGAGCTACAAGGGCGAGGTGATCACCTACGAGACACGACCGACCTACTACACCAACGGCGCCGCCGCCGGCGAGGCGATCGTCGAGATGTGGAGAAAGGTGGGCCTCAACGCGAAGATCAAGATCGACGAGAAGATCACCTACGAGCAGGTGCGCAACTGGTCGAACACCATGCGCTTCCCGGATCCGCTCGGAGGTCTGTGGCTGCTCTGGGGAGCGGAGTCGGACAGGCAGAAGGGCAAGAACACGACCTGGCACAATCCCCCGGCCCGCTTCAACGAGCTCGGCAGGCAGATGGCCAAGACGATGGACCGCGCCACCCGCGGAAAGCTCAATGCCGAGATGATGAAGATCTGGGAAGAAGAAGCGCCCGGCACGGTCTACTACTACCCCTACGAGACCTACGGCATGCAGAAGGGCATCACGTGGACGCCCTACGCGACGCTGGCGATGTCGTTCAGGGCGGGCAACTTCTCGTTCGCAAAGTAGAGCTTGAGGGCGCCGCGGCTGCGGCGCCCCTCTTTCTCTGGAGAGCCGGATGCCGCTGCTGTCCGTGCGCGATCTGAAGACCTACTACTACAGCCGCGCGGGAACCGTGCCCGCCGTCGACGGCGTCAGCTTCGACCTCGAAGCAGACTCAGCTCTCGGCATCGTCGGGGAGTCGGGCTGCGGAAAGAGCACGATCGCCTTCTCGATCTTCAGGCTCATCGACGAGCAGGCCGGCCGCATCGTCTCAGGGGAGATCTTCTTCGAAGGCGCCGACCTGCTCAAGAAGAGCCAGGCGGAGATGACGGCCCTGCGCGGCGACCGGATGGGGATGATCTTCCAGAATCCCCTCACCTCCCTGAACCCGGTCTATCGCATCGGCGACCAGATCACGGAGACGATCCTGCTGCACAGGGGCGATGGACCCATCGAGGCCGAGCGCCGCGCCCTGGACCTGCTCAAGCAGGTGGGCATACCCTCGCCCGAGCGGCGTCTGGAGGAGTACCCGCACCAGCTCTCAGGAGGCATGCAGCAGAGAGTGATGATCGCGATTGCCCTCGCCTGCGAACCGAAGCTGCTGGTCGCCGACGAGCCGACCACCGCCCTCGACGTGACGATCCAGGCCCAGATACTCGACCTGATCCGGGAGCTGCGGCAGCGCATGCGCATGGCGGTGATCCTCATCACCCACAACCTGGGGTTGGTGGCAGAGCTCTGCGATCACGTGCTCATCATGTACGCAGGCAAGGTCGTAGAGCGCTGTTCGATCGCTGACGTGTTCGACCGGCCAGTGCATCCCTACACCGAGGGGCTGATCGCCTCGATCCCCGACATCGACCGCGACGTCGAGGAGCTGCGCACGATTCCGGGTGTCGTGCCCCACATCGTGCTGCCGGTGAGCGGCTGCAGATTCGCCAACCGGTGCTCGCTGGCGATGGACACCTGCACGACCAGGGAGCCGCCTCTTTGCTCCGTGGCGCCGCAGCACGACGTGGCCTGCTGGGTCAGGGCCGCCGATGGGGGCAGCGGTGCCGACTGAAGTGATTCTCGCGGCCGAACGGCTGCGCAAGTACTTTCCGGTGCTGCGGGGCCTGGTTTTCAGCCGCAAGATCGGCGAGGTCAAAGCGGTCGACGACGTGGACCTCGAGCTCCGCAAAGGCGAGACGGTCGGCCTGATCGGCGAGTCCGGCTGCGGCAAGACGACGTTCGCGCGCCTGCTGCTGGGCCTGATTCGACCCACGGCGGGCCGGATACGCTACCGCGGGGCGGAGATCGAGACCGGACGCGGCCGCGCGATGAAAGCCTACAGGAGACGCATCCAGATCGTGTTCCAGGATCCGTATTCCTCGATCGACCCGCGCATGAGCGTCGAGCGGATCGTCGGGGAGCCGCTGCGCATCCACGAGCGCCAGAGCCGGGCCGAGCGGCGCAGAGCCGTGGCAGCTCTGCTGGAGCGCGTCGGCATCTCGCCGGACACCATGGACCGCTACCCTCACGAGTTCAGCGGCGGCCAGCGGCAGAGGATCGGGGTCGCGAGGGCGCTCGCCCTGGACCCCGACGTGGTGATCTGCGACGAGCCGGTGTCGGCCCTGGACGTGTCGATCCGCGCGCAGATCCTCAACCTCCTGCGCCAGATGCAGCGGCGCGACGGACTCACCTACCTCTTTATCTCCCACGACATGAGCGTGATCCGCCACATGAGCGACCGCGTCGCCGTGATGTACCTCGGCGCGGTCGTGGAGCTCGCCGGCCGGGCGGACCTGTTTGCCGCGCCGCAGCACCCCTACACGGTGGCGCTGCTTTCGGCGATCCCGAGGTCGCATCCCGACCGCGCGGGCAAGCGCATCATCCTCAGCGGCGACCTGCCGAGCCCGCTCAACCCACCGGCGGGATGCCGCTTCCACACCCGCTGCTTCCGGGCACAGCCGATCTGCAGCCGGGAGGCGCCGCAGTGGCGCGAGCTGCGGCCCGGCCACTGGGGCGCGTGTCATTTTCCCGGCCGCGAGGCCGGCGGTGCGGAGGCGACTCGATGAAGCGCTACCTCGCCGGCCGCATCGGCCGGGCGCTGCTGACCATCTGGTTCACCGTGTCGGTGGTGTTCGTGATCACGCGGGCGAGCGGCGACCCGACGTTGTGGCTGCTGCCCGACGATGCGACCGAGGTCGAGCGCCAGGCGCTGCGCATCCACCTCGGGCTCGACAAGCCGTTCATCGTCCAGTACACGACCTACTGGGTCAACCTGCTGCAGGGCGACCTGGGCAAGAGCTTCTACTACAACAGGTCCGTCGCCGAGATCTATTTCGAGCGCTTCCCGGCGACCATTTCCCTTTCGGCGCTGGCCTTCGGGCTGGCCCTCGCCGTCGGCATACCGTTCGGCGTCATTGCCGGAATCAAGCGCAACTCCGCGTTCGACCGGCTCCTGATTTCGAGCGCGATCGCCGGGCACACGACCCCGAACTTCGTCCTCGCGATCCTCATGATCCTGGTTTTCAGCCTGGGCCTCAAGCTGTTTCCCAGCAGCGGCACCGGCAGCCTGGCGCACTACGTGATGCCCGTGGTGGCCCTCAGCTTCTCGCCTGCCTCGAGCTTCGCGCGCCTTTCCCGCAGCTCGATCCTGGACGTGCTGCGGCAGGACTACATGACGAGCGCCCGAGCCAAGGGAGTGCCGGAGCGCCTGGTCATCGTCAAGCACGGGCTGCGCAACGCCCTGATCCCGATCATCACGATCATCGGGCTCTCGGTCGGCGGCCTGATCGGGGGCTCGGTCGTGATCGAGACCGTGTTCGCGTGGCCGGGGGTCGGCGGGCTG
>CAZKGO010000044.1:7458-12414 GCA_964552235.1 uncultured Spirochaetales bacterium
AACCCGATCGTGGGGCTCGGGGGGGGCGGCGTTCGGGGGGGCGGGGTGGTGAGCGAGACGGTGTGGGGGGGGCGGGGGGGGGGGGGGGTTTTGGGGGGGGCCGCCGAACGCCGCGACTACCCGCTGCTGCAGTTCGGCGTGCTGTTCATCGCGGCCATCACGGTCACCATCAACTCCCTGGTCGACATCGCCTACGGGGTGCTCGACCCGCGCATCCGCCTCGGCCAGGGCAGGGAGAGGGAGGACTAGATGGCGCGCCGCCCGGCGTCCCGCATGCACGTTCCTCCTGCGATCCTGGCCATGATGATCGTGCTCGGCCTCATGATACTCACCGCGCTCCTGCTGCCGGTGCTCGTCGATCGCGACCCGACCGTGCAGTCGCTGCGCGAGCGGCTGGCAGCGCCTGCCTTTCTCGGCGGCAAGCCGCAGTACCCACTTGGCACCGACCAGCTCGGCCGCGACACCCTCATCCGCCTGGTCTACGCCACGCGGACCACGCTGCTGATCTCCTTTAGCGGCATGATCGTGGCCATCGTGGTGGGCCTGATCCTCGGCGTCACCGCCGGCCTCTACGGCGGCTGGCCCGACCGCGCCATCACCTTTGTCATCGACTCGAACATGTCGATCCCGTTCACGCTGATCGCGATCCTCGCCTCATCGGTGTTCGGAAGCGGAACCCACATCCTGATCCTGATCGTCGGCTTCACGGGCTGGTCGGGGTTCGCGCGCCTGGTGCGCGGCCAGATCATGTCGATCCGCAGGATGTCTTTCATCGAAGGCAGCCGCGCCCTGGGCGCCTCCGACCTGCGCATCGTCCTGGAGCACCTGCTGCCGAACGTCGCCTCCTCGATGATCGTCTACGGCACCATGAGGATCAGCTCGTTCATCCTGCTGGAGTCCTCGGTGTCGTTCCTCGGGCTCGGCATCCAGCCGCCCGACATCTCGCTCGGCCTCATGGTGAGCAACGGCCGCAACTACCTCGTGGGCCAGTGGTGGCTGTCGATATTCCCGAGCGTCGTCATCACGCTGATCGTTCTGCAGATCTCGCTGATCGGCGACTGGCTGCGCGACGTGCTGGATCCGAGGATAAGGCTTTGACGATCATCGCTCACAGGTGCGGGACCCACGCGGGGCTCCCGGAGAACTCCGTCGACGCGGCGCGCCGCTCGCTGGAGATGGGCGCGGATTTCGTCGAGATGGACATCCGCTTCTCGCGCGACGGCGTGCCGGTGGTGCATCACGACGCCGACTTCAAGCGCCTGTGCGGCGTCGATCGGCGCGTCGTCGACTGCACGGCAGCCGAGATCGCCGCCCTGCGCTGCAGGGAGCGGCCCGATGCCGGACCGGCAACGTTTTCGGCGTTCATCGCCGCGGGGATCGCGCCCCTGCTGATCCACTTCAAGCTCAGGGCCGCTGAGCTCGAGCTCTTTCTGCCCGCGCTGGAGGCTGCGGGGTATCTCGACAGGGCGATCGTCGGCGTGCGGTCCGTGGGAGCCCTCGAAGCCGCGCGCCGCTACCCCAGGCCGGTCCGCACGCTGGCCTTCATGAGCGACGCGGCCGATTGCGACGCTTTTCTCGCTGCCGGCGCCGACATCATCCGGCTCTGGGACCCGTGGGTGAGCCCGGACGCCGTCGCCGCGGTCCACTCAGCCGGCCGCCTGGTCTGGGTCATGACAGGCTCGCCCGACAACGGCTCGGTCGGCCTGTGCACGCGCGAGCGCCTGGAGCAATACTACGATCTCGGGGTCGACGGCTTCCTGCTCAACGACGTCGCCCTCGGCATGAGCGTGGCGCGCTCGAAGGCTCGATAGGCCGGCGCCGCCTACTCTGCCGCAGCCTCCCCAAGCGGTCGCCCCTCGACCAGCACCTCCTGCAGCTCGCTGTCCAGGCTCACATTGCAGCCGAGGTGGTCCTCGAGGACCTTGGCCGGTATCAGCAGAACGCCCTTCTCCACCGTCGGCGTGACCTCGGTGTCGGGGTGGACGTCGACTCTCTTGCCGTCCACCAGCGCCGCACGGTTTCCCGCCTTGAAGGCGATCTCGCGGCCTCCGCCCTGCAGGAGCGCCACGCCGCTCTTCGCGTCCCACTCGAGCGTGCCACCGAACTCCCTCGCGATCACGTCGAGAGGCACCATCACCCTGCTCTTCACGATCCTCGCGGGAACGACGAGGTCTCGGATCCGGCCGTCGCGGGCGTACCTGGGGGCGTCGATGTAGAAGCGCAGCTCCAACGCCTGGGGAGGCGGCGCCTCGGCAAACGCGGCGACAGTGGGATGCACGTGGACGTCTTCGGGCAGCGCCAGCGCTTTGCCCGCCGGCCGCACCTGCGCCACAACGCCCAGGTCCGGCAGCGAAACCACGGGCAGGGTCTCGAGGCCCGGCGGCCTCCCGGTCGACGCCGGTTCGTCGGTCTCCTCCTGCGCCGCTTCGCCGGCGGCGCGAACGGCCGTTGGCGCACGCGAGAGCTTGAGGCCTGCAGCCGGACGCAGGAGCGTCCCGCCGCGCCGCGGCTCGAGCCGGCTGGTCACCGGCGCGAGACCGGCGGCCACGGCCGGCGGCGCGTCCTTCTTCACCTGGAAGATCCGGTGGAACACCTGGTCGCGGGCTGCCAGGCTGTCCCACAGCAGGCAGCCGGTGAAGTCCGGCTTGTTCCAGTCGTAGCCCGCGTCGAGGCTGCGCATGAACTGCATCTGCACGCCCCGTCTGAAATCCTCCTCGACCGCGAGAAAGCGCATGATGGCCGCGTCGTCAAGGTCCGGCTTGGAGTAGACGCTGCGCCAGTAGATGGGAAAGTGCTGGACCATCACGGCGATCTTGCCGGTGTCCATCCGCGCCTGCAGCTTGGACAGGAAGCTCTCGAAAGGCTCAGGAGGGTTGGTGACGGGAATCCAGATGTTGAGGTGGCGCACGAGGTAGCGCCTGAGATGCACCGGCGTCCGCTCGTAGAACAGCCGCACCCGGTCGATGAACGGCTGGAACGTGCCGCCCGACAGCGGCGGCAGCGCGATGGGGGCGTAGGCCTCGGGCGGCAGGATGCGCTCGATCTCGGCGGGGTCGACGAGCTGCAGCTTCATCATCGCCAGGGAGTTGACAAAGGGGACAAAGCCGCTGGTCATCATCGCGACGTTCTCGCCGAATCGTCCCATCTCCCGGTCGATCTTCTCCCTGGTGCCGGCGGGGAAAAGGGCCGGGTTGCGCAGCTGCGTCGCGGGATCGCGGAGTGCGTTCTCCAGCTCGGTGAGGGTGATGCCAAAGGCCTCCTCGAAGATGAGGTCGAGAAAGTAGCGCTTGATGTCGCTCCAGATTTCCCTGAGCGCCTCCGGGAGAATGGCCTTGGTGATGCTCTCCTGCATCGAGCTCGACAGGCGCAGGCCGCGCCCCACCGCGTCGGGCAGCCCCAGGGCCGAGAGGCCGTAGTCCATGAACCACGCTTCGATCTCATCGAAGAACGCGTCGAAGCTCGCGCCCGCAGCCATGCGCGAGGCGGTGTCGAGCTGCGAGGAGACCAGCTCCTTGAGCGCCGCATCGACATCGTCGAGCCAATAGCGGTGATAGAGCAGCGTCAGCTCGCCGGGGTCGGGAGGGATGCCGAAGCACAGCTTGGCGACGATCCCCGCCTTGAGAGCGGTCCAGTTGATGTTGCGAGTCACCGAGCGGAGCTTGTTCCGGATCTGGAACAACGCCGACAAGTGGTAGGGCGCTCCCGTCTTGTACCCGCTGATCATCGGGTGCATGCCGAAGCGGTCGTTCTCGCTGTCGCCGCGGTCGATCCGTCCGGCGTTGCCCGTCACGTTCTTCCACAGGTAGTCGCGAATCCATTCCCTGTGGGCCGTAACGTCGACGCGGCTTCCGCGCTTGTAGGCGTCGGGGATGCGGCCGGACACGTAGGCCTCGACCACCAGGTGCCGGATGATGTTCTTGCTCTCTTCGCTGCTCATGCCGTCGGTGATGGTCGGCCACACGCCGCCGGCATAGTCGTTGACCCAACTGTGGCCGAAGAGGTCACCGGCCATGTGGCAGAGCCAGCCCGCGTAGAAGGCCCGCAGCAGCGGCGACTCGTCGATCGACTGCGGTTGCTGCCAGAACTGCAGGGCGAGCCGGTCCACATCGCTCGCGAGAAAGGCCGCCCAGTCGCCCGCGATCGGTCCTTCACCCGGATGGATCAGCGACTGTCCGGTGACGAGGTCGGGAAACAGGTCGGGGCCGATGTTTCCCAACCGGAACAGGTCGGGAAAAAAGCGCAAGGCGCGCACGGTCTCCTCGTCGACCCGCAGCCAGCCGAACGGCGGCACCTCGACCTGCATCACCTCGTGGAGCCGAACGAGGCGGTCCTCGGCGGGGTAGTAGATCATCTGGACCCAGTCCTGGCCCATGTAGTGCAGCTCGCTCTTGCCCCTGGCCCTGTCTCCGTAGGCCCGGCGCAGCTCCTCCTTGACCTTCTCCTTGAGCGCCTGGTCGGTGACGGTCACCCTCTCGATGCAGTAGGTGCTGAAAGCCTCGGCCAGGACCAGGTTGGCGGCATACACATGTGTGGGGATGTTCCAGGCCCCGACCTGAGACGGGGCCAGTAGCCACGGCACCGCGAGCATCGGGAGAGCCAGTCGCCGCCAAGCCTTGCGGAATCCACGCATGACGAGCCTTCCTTTCGACCGGACTGCTGCCCCGATTGTACGCCACCGGCCGGCGCGATTCCACTGAGTCGGCGGCGCCCGCCCGCTTGATTGCGAGGCGACAACCGGTCATTCTTGACTCCTCAACAGAGGACGGCCGGCGGGTCGGGTGAGCGCCTGCAGGGGACAGAGAGTTGAACGGCGAAAACAAAGGGGGGCAGGGGCCGCAGCCGCAGGGGGCCGAGAGGCTCGCGGGAGAGCAGACCCGCATCACGATCCACTGGATCCTCGAGGCCTTTGACCGCGACCGCAGGGGCATCGGCCTCATCCAGAGAGACGTGTTCGAT
>CAZKGO010000044.1:12514-38297 GCA_964552235.1 uncultured Spirochaetales bacterium
GGCCTTTGACCGCGACCGCAGGGGCATCGGCCTCATCCAGAGAGACGTGTTCGATTCGCGCCCGGCGGTCGTGCTGTCGGCCCTCGAGACGCTGGCCAAGATCCGGGATCCCGGCAGCTTTCCCATCGTCTCCAGGCTCTTCACACACAACGACGAGGAGATCCGCCGGGCCGCGGTCGCGGCCGCGGGCGAGCTCAAGCACCCGGACGCAGGCAGGGTTCTGCTGGATCTCTACAACGTCACTCAGGACGATCGGCTGCGCTGCACGATCCTGGACAGCCTCTGGAAGGTGGCGCGCGACGACGAGCGGGTGCGCCTGCTGGTCGAGGAGTGCGCCCGTTCAGCCCTGGTGTCGCCGGCGGTCCGCGCGAGCGCCGCGGCCGCCCTGATGGCGGCGGGCAGGAGCACGGGGCCCTACGACGTGCTCACCGAGGCGCAGGGCGAGTACATCGATGCCGTCTACGCCGAGGCCGAAGCCGACGCGGAGCTTGCCCGCGCCGTCCTCAAGCACGGCTTGGCCGCGTACCTCGAGCTCTCCGGCGCCAACCGCCGCCTGCTGGTGACTGCAGCCGGCGCCCACGCGCTGGCGGGCGCTAGCGGGATCCTTGGCCGGGCTCTGCGCGACGCCGATCCCGAGGTGCGCCTAGCCGCCTACAGGGCCGTGGGGCGCGACGGCGATGGCGCGAGCTGCGAGGCGACCGCCAGGCTGCTGTGGGAGGGCGCCGAAGACGATCCGGCCGTCGAAGGCGAAGCCTGGTCCGCGATCGAGCGGATCGAAGAACGGCTCAAGGAGCGATCGGCCTCGCTGACGTTCGAGCTCAAGGGGGGCGTCTCGGCGAACATCAGGGCGCTCTTCGAGGAGCTCGCCGCCTCAGACAGGGAGAACGCTCCGCCGGCGGCGGTCTCTGCCGCCGCGAGGTCGAGGGAGTTCCTGGAGTTCTACGCCGACGAAACGCTCAAGCGGGCCGTGGTCGAGCACCTCAAGGGCAGCGGGTTCTGCTCGGTCCGCGAGCTGCTCACCATGGTCAAGAACGCGGCCACGAGGCTGGAGATCTGCCATCTCGAAGGCTACCGGGCGCTCATCGACATCATCGGCAACCCGGAGCGGCACGTGCTCGGGCTGGTGATCAGGGAGCTGGCGCAGGCCAGGCTCGGCAAGCGGCGGCTGATGCACCGGCTGGTGCGCTGCCTGCGCCTCTCGCGGCTCTACGGTCCGGCCGGCGGCAGCGGCGAAGAGGCGGCCTGCTACCTGCGGATCCACGAGTGGAGCAGGACCGCGGGGCTGTACCGGCTGGCCGAAGCCGCGCTCTCGGCCCTGATCGTGGTCGATCCAAAAAAGGCGATGGAGATCGCGGCGCGGTGCTTGATGCCTCCGGTGCCGGTCAAGATGCTGGCCATCGCCTCGATCCGCATGCTCAAGGAGCTGGACTGGCGGCTGATGGAGCCGGTGATCGTTCGGCTGCTAGGCGCCACCGAGGATTCCCACGTGCTGCTCAACATCATGGATGCGCTCGGCACGCTGGATCTCCCCCTCGCCGACTCGACGGTCAAGCTGCTGTTGAGCCGCCTCGCCTCGAGCACGGTGCTGGAAGTGGCGGCCAGGATCGCGGACGTGATCGCGTCCAAGGCCGACTTCGCCGTGTTCGACTCGATCCGCCTGCTGTTCGATCAGAGCGAGGAGTGGAAGCAGCGGCTGTGCCTGACGGTGGTCGGGCGCATGATTCTGCGCGACATCGTCCGCAACAGGGACGGGGTCGTGGAGTTCCTCTACAGGGTTCTCAGGACCGGCTCCCAGGACCTCAAGTCCAGGGCAGCCTGCCTGCTGTGGAGGCTGGGCGACGAGTACTCCGTCGAGGTGATCCGGGACCTGATCAGCCACGGCACCATCGACACCCAGGAGCAGGTCCTCCAGGGGCTGCAGGGCGCCGTCGGTCCGGCGATCGTTCCCGTGCTGTTCCCGCTGCTGGGCACCGAGGTCGCCAAGGTCCAGAACAGCCTCAGGTCGGCGCTGCTCAGCGCCGAGTCCGACGAGGCGCGGCAGGCGCTCGTGGGCTTGCTGCTGGCGGGAGCGGAGGCGGAGGCCGAGGGCGGCGTCGCCGGCGAACAGGCCGAGGTCAAGCTCGACCTGCTGCGGGAGCGAAGCAGCTACCGGTTCGACCGGGAGCACGTCCAGGCGCTGGCGATCTTCTTCACGGACATCCAGGGCTATTCGAGCAAGGTCGAGCACCTCTCGGGCATGGAGCTCGCCGTGTTCATCCAGGAGTACGAAGGCGTGCTGCTGCCCGTGGTGGGGTCGCACCGGGGCGAGCTCATCAAGAAGATGGGCGACGGGCATCTGTTCGTGTTCGAGTCGCCCCTCGACGCGGCCCTCGCCGCGGTCCGTCTCCAGAAGGCGCTGACCCGCTTCAACAGCTACCGCGAGGAGCGGCTTCGGGTCAACGTGAGGATCGGCATCCACTACGGCGAAGTCGTGCGCCGCGAAGGTGACGTCCTCGGCAACGACGTGAACATCGCAGCGCGGCTGCAGGGGGCGGCGCGCGCGGGCTCAGCCCTCGTCTCTGCGGTCTTCCAGGAACGGGTCAAGGACTACATCCACAGCAAGGGGATCGGCTACGTCAACATCAAGGGCATCTCCGAGCCGGTCGACGCCTTCGAGCCCTACGAGATCGCGGTGGACCTGCCGCAGGAGCTCGATCCCCTCAGGGGCGGCAGAGCGAAGGCCGCGCCGGCGCGCCCGGCGGCCGCCCCGGCGCCCCGACCGGCACCTGCCCCAGCGGCTGCGCCGGCCGCCGTTCGGGCAGCCATCTCGCCCGAGCTGCTGGCGTACCTGCAGAAGACGTTCGCAAACCTGTACTCGTCCTGCCGGAAAGCCGAGCTCGGGCAGATCGAGGTGACGCAGCTGCGCAAGCAGATCCTCGAGGGCTGGCAGGGCCTGAAGAAACGCGTCACGCCGCCCAAGGCCGAGTCCAGGTAGAGGACCGCGATCACGCCCCCGCGATGGTCTTGAGGTCGGCCTGCAGGTCACCCGTCGCCTTGAGGCCGAAGCGTTCGACCAGGACCCGCTTGACGTTCTCCGACACGAACGCCGGCAGCGTCGGTCCGATGCGCACGCCCTTGAATCCGAGCACGAGCAGGGCCACCAGGACGCACACCGCCTTCTGCTCGTACCAGGCGATGGCAAAGTCGATCGGCAGGTCGTTCACGTCGGCGGCGCCGAAGATCTCCTTGAGCTTGAGCGCCGTCACGGCGATCGAGTACGAATCGTTGCATTGACCCGCGTCCAGCACGCGAGGGATCCCGTCGATCTCGCCCAGCGCCAGCTTGTTGTAGCGGTACTTCGCGCACCCCGCCGTGAGGATGGCCGTGTCGGACGGCAGAGCTTTTGCCAGGTCGGTAAAGTACTCGCGCGACTTGCTCCGGCCGTCGCAGCCGCCCATGACCACGAACCTGCGGATCTTCCGCGACTTGACCGCAGACACGATCCGGTCGGCGAGCCGCTCGACCTGGTCGTGGGCGAAACCCACCACGATCTCTCCCTCTTCCAGCGCCTGCGGGGGCCGGCACCGCTTGGCCAGCTCGATGATCCGCGAGAAGTCCTTGGGCCGTCCGTCACGCCTGTCGGCGATGTGCGGGACGCCGGGGTAGCCGGTCATACCCGTGGTGAAGATGCGGTCCCTGTAGCCGTCGCGCACAGGCGTGATGCAGTTGGTCGTCATGAGAATGGGGCCGTTGAACGCGGCGAACTCCTCGTTCTGCTTCCACCAGGAGCCGCCGTAGTTGCCCGCGAAATGCTCGTGCCTGCGGAACGCCGGGTACGCCTGGGCCGGCAGCATCTCGCCGTGGGTGTAGATGTCGATGCCCGTTCCCGCCGTCTGATCGAGCAGCTCCTCGAGATCCTTCAGGTCGTGGCCGGAGACCAGGATTCCCGGGCGGCCGCGCACGCCGATCGCCACCCGCGTCATCCGCGGGTGGCCGTAGGTGGTGGTGTTCGCGCGGTCGAGCAGCGCCATCGCGGCGACGCAGGCCTTTCCCGTGCGCTCGACCAGCCCAAGGAGATCGTCCATCGAGAGGTCGTCCGTGGTGGCGGCGAGGATCTCGATCACCTCGCCGTGAAGGGTCTCGTCGTCGAAGCCGAGCACGTTGGCATGATCGCCGTAGGCGCACAGCCCCTTGAGCGCGTAGATCACCAGCTCCTTGAGAGACCGCCGGTCGACATCGGTCTCGCTGCCGATCGAGGCCCGCTCGAAGCAGGCCTCCAGGTCCGCGTCGGTGGACGCCTGCCATGACTCGATCTCACCGAGTCCCGTCACGCCCTGGGCAAGAACTCGCTTGCGCTCGAGCGCCTGGAAGATCAGCTCCCTGATGCGCGCGGCGTCGAAGTTGGCGTTGGTGATCGTGGCAAAGAGCCCGCGCATCACCAGGATTCCCTCGGCAGCGACGCTGACGCCTGCCTGCCGCTTGCGCCTCGCGAGCCGGGCCAGGCCTTTGAGGCTGTAGACGAGCACGTCCTGCAGATCCGCGACGCGCCCCTCTTTGCCGCAGACTCCGCGGGTCGTGCATCCCATGTTGCGCGCTGTCTCCTGGCACTGGTAGCAGAACATGGATCCTCTCCGCGAAATGGATTCCGCCTCTGGCTTCATCAAAGCCGCGCGGCGTCCGGTTGTCAAGGCGAACGGTCACCGCGGATCGCCGCGCCGGCGCCGGCCAAAAGACCGCTTGAGCCGGCAAGCTGCCCGAGAGCGGAGGCGCCGCCGGAGAGTCACGGGCCGCCGCGCGCTGCCTCCCGCTCGCAGCTTCGCGCGACGAGGAACAGGTAGTCGGAGAGGCGGTTCAGGTACCGCAGGGCGAAGTCGGCGGCGAGCCGCTCGGGGCAGACGCGGCGGGCGTGAGCCACGTAGCGGCGCTCGAGCCTTCGGCAGACGGTGCGGGCGATGTCGACGGCCGCGCCGAGCCGCGTGGCGCCCGGGATCACAAATGCCTCGGGGAGACGGACCGTCCGGGCCGCCGCACGCTGCCAGCCCTCGAGCCGCGCAAGGTCCGCGGCTCCGACGGGGTCGAGCCTGGCGTACAGGGGCGACTGCCTGGAGGTCGCCTGCTCGGCCGCAATGCGCTGGAGGTCGCTCTGGATCGCCTCGATCTGATGGACGATGGGGCAGTCGCGCCCGCCGCCGGGCTCGGGGCGGCGGCGAAGCTCTGCCTTGATGAGGCCGAGCCAGGCTGCGAGCTCGTCGACCGTGCCGAGCACCTCGAACAGCTCGTCGTCCTTGGGCAGCCGCTCGCCGCTGTAGAGGCCGGACTCGCCCCCGTCGCCCGTGCCGGTGGTCAGCGCGTCAGGATCCACTCGCCCCACGATGCCGCACGGGGCAGCGGCAGTCAAGCCGGCAGCAGCAGCGCCGCGAGCTCGTCCCAGGAGCGCACGGTGAAGTCGGGGATGGGCGCGGCAGGCTGCGTGCCACCGGCTGCAGCCGCGTACCACACGGCGGTCATTCCCGCGGCCCGCGCGGCCGCCACGTCAAAGTCGGGCCGGTCGCCCGCGTACCAGGCCTGCGACGCCCGCAGCCCCATGCGCGCCAGCGCCACCTCGAGCAGCAACGGATCGGGCTTGCGCACGCCGTAGTCCGCGCTCGAGACCACGAGCTCAAAGTGCTCGAGCAGGCGGTAGCGCGCCAGGTCGTCTTCGAGGACAGCGGTCGAGAACATGGTGTTGCTCACGACTGCGGTCCGTATGCCGGCCGCGCGCAGCCGGCTCAGCAGCCGCTCGATGCCGGGCTCGGGCCTGTGGGTGATCGCTCCGCGCCAGAACTCCAGCTCCCTCTGCTCCTCGGAAATGGAAAAACGGATGCCGAGCCGGTCGTAGAGCAGACGCTGGAAGAGACGGCAAGGAAGCTCAAGGCTGCAGAGATCGCGCCGGGCCATCAGCCGGCCGCTCAGGCCGGCGGCCTCGGCGCCCACCTCCTGCGCTGACAGGCCCCGAGTGTCGACTGCGTACCGCATCAGGCGCGCGCTGCCCGCGACGGGGTCGAAGCGCTCGCCGCCGACGAGGGTTCCGCCCATGTCGAAGAGAATCGCGTCGGGCGGCTGCATGTCGGGGGCCGTCTATCTGGTGGGCGCGGCGTCGCGCGTGAGCTGCAGGTAGATCTGTTCGGCCAGGCCGAAGCCGGCCACGCGGGTCATCTTTTTCGCGTACTCGTCGTACAGCATGTCCTCGAAGATCTCCTCGGCCATGCCGCCTTCGACAAAGCCGCTCTTGTCCACGGTCTTGCGCATGGCGTTGAGCATCTGCTTGACGAAGATCGCCTCGAAGTCCTGCGCGGCCTGGTAGAGCTTGCTCTGCCGGTCGATGTTGGCGCGCCGGACCACGGGGGCGCTGATGGCGTCGGAGCCGCCTCCGCGCGCCCTTTCGCGAGCGGCGGCGAGGTCGCGCTGCAGCCGCGTGCGCTCGTACACCTCCCTGGCCTGCAGGCTCGGCATGTCGATGGGATCCACGCGCGCTCCTCCCGCTATAGAACGATCAGCGTCCCGTACAGGGCGCCCGCCCGGTCGAGCGCCTTGAGGACTCCGATGATGACCTCGGTCGACAGGCCGACCTCCTTGAGCGTCTTGACGAAATCCTCGACGCCGGTGGTCTCGGGGATCACGAACTGCCGCCTGGACTCTTCGCCGGCCAAGCCGTAGTACGGCGCCGCCGGGGCGCCCACGGTCACCTCCACGTCCTTGTAGGCGACCGCGACCTTGCCGATGCGGACGTTCTCCCCGATGATCACGACTCCCGACTGGGAGTCGATGACCACCCGGCCGCGCGTGTCGGGGGTCACGGCGAGCGATTCGATCTGGCCGATGAGTGCCACGAGGTCGCCGCGCCGCGCCTCGGGCACCTCGATCTCGACGAGCGCCGCGTCGCGGGTCGTGAGCGTGATCCCCGGCAGCGCGGCTCTGATCGCCTCGGCCACCGCCGCGGCGGTGACAAAGTCCGGGCGGCGTAGCACGAACGAGAGCTTGTTGCCCGCGGAAAAGCTCGAGAGAATCTCGCGCTCGACGATGGCCCCGCCCTTGACCGCGCCCACGGTCTGCACGGCTCCCGGGCCCCTGGCCACGTGGATGCGCCCCTGCGCCACAGCGTACACCTGGCCGTTGGCGGCGCGCAGCGGAGTCTGCAGCAGGATGCCCCCTTCGAGGCTGCGCGCGTCGCCGACGCTCGCGACCGACAGGTCGATGCGCTCGCCGGGCCGCGCGAACGGCGGGGCCTCGGCGCTCACCATCACGACCGCGGCGTTGCGGCTCTTGAGCTCGTCGGCGGCGATCTCCAGCCCGAAGGAGGCCACCAGGTTCGAGAGGGCCTTCTGAAGAAGGGCGGAGCCCGACGAGTCGCCCTTGCCCGCCAGGCCGGTCACCAGGCCGATGCCGAGCAGCTGGTTCTCGCGCACACCGAGCACGTCCGCGATGTCCTTGATGCGCACCTTGGGTGCGGCCGCCGCCGGGAGGGCGGCGACAGCGATCAGGACGGCGGTGGCGAGGACGAGGCAGCGGCGGCGCAGCTCAGCGCAGCTCAACGAGCACCTCCCGCTTTCCCGTCACCACCGCGTCGTAGCTCTGCTCGCTGTCGTAAGGCCGCACCGGCACCACCTCGCCTGCGTAGCCCGAGCGCAGCGCCCGGCCCGGCAGGGTCACGGTCACGGCGTCGCGCACGAAACGGATCCGGATCCGCTCCCCGCCGCGCAGCGCCAGCTCGCGCCGCTGCTCGGCCGGCGCAGCCTCCCGCGCAGGCCCCGGCGCGGCCGCGGCGGCCGCCGCGTTTGGCGCCGCCCCGTCGAGGCGGCGGATCACCATGCGGAAGCTGCGCGACCGGCCGGACACGGTTGGGTAGCCCACCTCGGTCACGTCGCCGAGCTCGCGCAGCTGAAAGTGCCTCTTGAGCCCGCTGTCGTAGTCGTCGGCCGCCGGCGGGTCGATGATCTCCAGCTCAACGCGGCTGCCGCGGTCACGGTCGACCGCGTCGATGTACTCCAGCAGGTCGCGGTAGAAGAGCGACTCCCGCGGCGCCGCGATCCCCGCGGGCACCAGCGCGACCCGCCCGCCCGAAACGATGACTGGCTGCGAAGCGCAATCGAGTAGCGCCTCGCGCACCGCCGCAGCCGGCAGGAGCGTGGGCCGGCTCACGTCGAGGGCGAGCTGCGCGTCGAGGGCCGCCGCGGTCGCGTCCGCCGGCAGCACGTGCACGAGCTCGCGCACCACGGGCCGGCTTGCGCGCAGCACCACCGAGCGGCGCAGGTACAGCTCGAGGGCGTGCAGGCCGGCGGTGAACGAAAAGAGAATCATGACGATGAGCAGAACCTTCACCCTGCGCGTCCTCTCCCCCTCATGCGCCGTGGGAACCGCACCGCGCGGACCCCGCCGCGGGGCTATCGCTTGAGCCCGTTCGCGATGCCGAGCATCGTATCCGAGGTCTGGATCGCCTTGGAGTTGGTCTCGTAGGCGCGCTGGGCGACGATCATGTTCACCATCTCCTGGACCACGGAGACGTTGGACATCTCGAGGAACTTGTGGATCGTCTTGCCCATGCCGTCAAAGCCCGGCCGCCCCGCGATCGGAGGCCCGGAGGCGTTGGTGATCTTGAGCAGGTTCTCGCCGATCGCCTGCATGCCCGCCGGGTTCACGAAGCGGTAGAGCTCGAGCTGCCCCACGTCGATCGGGTCGTCGCTGCCGGGCATCTTGACCGTGACCCGGCCGTCCTGCGAGATGGCGACCGTGTCGCGGATAAAGCCTTCGGGAAAGATGATCTCCGGCATCGCGCGGTAGCCGTTGGAGGTGACCAGCTGCCCGTTGGAGTCGATCTTGAACGAGCCGTCCCGGGTGTAGCCGTAGGTGCCGTCGTAGAGCAGCACCCGGAAAAAGCCTTCGCCCTGGATGGCGATGTCGGAGATGTTCTCGGTGTTCTGAAGCGAGCCCTGCGTGTAGATCTTCTGCGTGGCCGCCGGGCGCACGCCGTGGCCGACCTGGATGCCGGTCGGAACGACCGTCACCTCGGTCGCCGGTGTGCCGGCGATGCGCGAGGTCTGGTACAGCAGGTCCTCGAAGTCGGCGCGGTTCTGCTTGAACCCGGTCGTGTTGACGTTGGCCAGGTTGTTCGAGATCGTGTCGATGTTGAACTGCTGGGCTGTCATGCCCGAAGCCGCGGTCCACAGCGATCGCATCATCGTCTTACCCTCTTAGAGCCGGATGGCCTGGTTGATCAGCGTGCCGAGCAGGCTGTCGTGCGTCTGGATCAGCTTCTGGTTCGCCTCGTAGGTGCGGTTGACCTCGATCATCCGCACCATCTCGGTGACGACGTTCACGTTGGATTTCTCGAGAAAGCCCTGCAGCACCTTCGGCCGGCCTCCCCCCTCGATGATCCGCGCGGGGCCCGACTCCTCGGTGTCCTTCCAGAGCGAGTCGCCCTTTTTCTGCAGGTAGCGCGTGCGGTCGAAGTCGACGACCTTGAGCCGGTCGACCAGCTCGATGCCCTGCCACTCGTTCTCCTCGAGGGCGACCAGGCGCTGGGGATCGCCGGCGAGGTCGCTGTTCTGCCAGATGTTGCCGTCCTGGTCGACGACAAAGTTGTTGGCCTTGAGGCGGATCGGGCCGTTCTCGCCGAGGACGAACATGCCTTCCTTGTTGACCAGCCAGCCCTGGTCGCTGATGTGGAAGCTGCCGTTGCGCGTGTAATGCTCCTCGCCCTCCTTGTCGATGGCGAGGAAGCCCCTGCCGTCGAGGGCGAAGTCGAAGGCGTTCTCGGTCTTCTGAACCGAGCCCTGCGAAAAGACCGTGTAGACTTCGTTCTCCTCGACCCCGGTGCCCAGGCGCCCGACCACGGGTGCGACGTCCAGAGACGCGAAGCCGAGCTTGAGCACCCCGTCGTCGTCCATGCGGCGCAGCAGCAGCTCGGGGAACGACTTGAGCACGGGAATGTCCTGCTTGTAGCCCACGAGGTCGACGTTTGCCAGGTTGTTCGCGATGGCGTCGAGGCGGTGCATCTGCGCCACCATCCCGCTCGCGCCCGTGTACAGGCCTCGGATCAATCGAGCCTCCCGCGTCGGAGTCGGTCGAGCGCGGCGGAATGACCCCCCGCGCACTGACCCGTTTAGATTATCGGAGCCCGCCGGCCGGCCTTGACGGGCGGCGGAGGGCGCCGGGCGGCCCCTCTGTGAACCGGGCCCGAGAGGGCGTTGCGCCGCGCCGGGCAGACCGGGTACGTTGGGCCCATCATGATCGGCGCACAGGAGCTGGCCGAGCGCAGGCGCGAGAGCCGGTCCGCGATCGCCCTCGGCCTGGCGGCGAACGTGGCCCTCGCCGCTGCCAAGACCGCGGCCGGCATCGCCGGAGGCAGCTCCGCCCTCGTCTCCGACGGCATCAACTCGATCTCGGACACGGTTTACTACCTCGTGGTGGCCGCGCTCGTCCGCCAGGCGGCGAGGCCCGCGGACCGCGAACACCCCTACGGCCACACGCAGCTGGAGAGCATCGCCGCGCTGGTGGTGGGCGCTTTCGTGCTCACCACGGCGGTCGCGATCCTGTGGAGCGAGATCACGACGCTGTTCGACATGGCCCTGGGAAAAGGCGACGGCCGCGACGTGCGCGCCGTGGCCCTCTGGGTCGCCTTCGCCACCGTGGCGGTCAAGGCTGCGCTCTCGTGGTGGACAAGGGGACGCGGCCGCGCGCGCAACAACGCCGTGCTCGTGGCCCTCGGCGACGACCACGCCAACGACCTGATCGCCTCGGGGGCCGTGGCCATCGGCATCGTGCTCGCCCGCCGCGGCTACCCATGGGTCGACCCTCTGGCCGGAGCGGCGGTCGGAGTGTTCGTGTTCCGCACGGGCCTGCGGATCCTGCGCAGCGCGGCCACGGAGCTCATGGACGCTGTCCCCGGCGAAAGCCTGGCCGGGCGGATCCGCGACAGCCTGGCCGGCCTGCCCGCCATCCGGCAGGTCGAAGAGATTCACGCCCATCGCTTCGGGCCCTACTTCGTCGTGAACCTCACGATCGTGCTCGACGGCTCCCTCACCATCTTCGAGGGCGACCGCATCTGCTCTCTGGTCGAGCAGACCCTCTACGACGCGATGCCGGACATCCGCAGGGTCCACGTGCACTTCCACCCGCCGCGCGGGCAGCGCGCAGCCCCGGCCGCGCCCCCGGGCGGCGACGGCGAGCCCTAGTCCCTACTCAGGAAGTAAAGAAGAAGGCTGCGGACAAAGGCGGCGTAGTGGCTGCCGACTTCCACCGCCCGCCCCCCGGGCGCCTGGGCATGTACGCGCTCGGGTCCCCAGTCCACCAACCCGCCCACCCAGTGCGGGGCGAAGTCGCTGGTGAACGCGCCGGTCCTGCCGCGGCCGTGAGCCCCGACCACGAGCAGCGGGAGCGCCTCGGGGTCGCGGGCGAGGGAGCTGCCGGCGATGTGGAGCCTGCGCAGCGAGAGCACTACGGTCGATCCTTTCCTGGCGCGAACGCGGTTGCACCCGCAGACCACCGGAGGCGACTCCCACGGCAGGCCGCGCAGAATGGCGTGCGGCGTCGTGACTTCGGGTATGAGGCCCTGAGGCCAGTTGAGGCGATCGTCGTCGGGCAGGCACTCGACGGGCAGCGCCGAGGCGAGGGCAGACGACTGGTAGTTGCCGATCAGGCCGCGGAACGACTCCCAGCCGCCGATCATCAGCAGCGACGCGCCCCTGGCGACGCGCCCCGCGATCTTGCGCAGCGCCTCGGGCCTGAAGTTGCCGCTCGGGTAGTCGCTGAGCACGAACAGCGAGTAGTCGCGTTCGAGCATCTGCTCCGGGAACCGGTCGGTCATCGGCACGTAGTCAAAGGGGATCCCCGCGTACGCCATGACGCCGCCGAGGTAGCAGGCTCCCGTGGCCAGGGTCGCGTCGCCGCAGTAGAGCACTTCGGTCATGCGCAGACTCTACGCCCGCCTGTCCGCCGGCGCAAGGCGCGCCCGGTGGATCACGCGGCTCCGGCAGGCTATCATGTTCGCATGCACATCGTGATCTCGCTCACGGTTTCGGAGTCCAAGCGGCTCATCGCTCGAGGCGTGGCTGCGGCGGACTGTGTCCGTCGGGCCATGGAGAGCGGCATCGTGGCCGTGCTTCCCGGCACCACCAACGGCTATGTGATCGAGGAGCTCACCGGCACGCCCTTCGACAAAGCGCGCTATGTCGCGGGCCGGACCCTCCCTTGGGGTTTCGCAGGCGAGAAGCCCACAAACACCTCCGAGGGCTTTGTCAGCCGCCGCGGCGAACGTCTCGCGGTCAAGGTCGAGGAGATCCTGGACGAGATGGGTCCGGGCGATGTCCTGATCAAGGGCGCCAACGCCCTGAACTACGAGAAAAAGCAGGCTGCCGTGCTGATCGGCCATCCCACGGGCGGAAACGTGGGACGCGATCTGGGCAGGGTCGTGGCCCGCAGGATCCGCTACCTGCTTCCGATCGGTCTGGAAAAGTCGATCCCCGGCGATCTCACCGAGGCGGCGGCCCTCCTCAACCGCGACGCCGGAGGCAAAGGGCCCACGCTCTGGGTCGTGCCCGGCGACATCTTCACGGAAATCGAGGCGATCGCGACGCTGACGGGCGCGCAAGCCGTGCCCGCGGGCGCCGGCGGCATCGGCGGCGCCGAAGGGGCGGTCTGGCTCGCGATCTTCGGCGACGGCGGGAGCCTGGAGCGGGTGCAGGCGCTCATCGACTCGATCAGGGGGGAGCCTCCGTTCATCGGACCGGCTACATGAGCGCCGAATCCTCCCGCAGCGGCGCCCGCGGTTACCTGCTCGTCCTGCTCGCCGCGGCCCTGTGGGCCACCATCGGCGTGATCTACAGCCACCTCGCCGTGAGCCAGGGCCTGCCGCCGCTGGCCGTGGCTGCGGCGCGCGCCGGGCTCGGCGGCCTGCTGCTGCTCGTCGGCCTCGCGGTCCTGCACCGGAGGTGGCTGCGCATCGACGGGAGTGCTCTGGCGATCACGCTCGCCTACGGCGTGGTCGGCATCGCGCTGTTCTACGCGAGCTACGTCTACGCGGTGGTTGCCGCGGGCGTCGCCGTGGCCTCGGTGCTGCTGTACACCGCCCCCGCCTGGGTCGCCCTGATCGCCTGGCGCTTTCTCGGCGAGCGCCTCACGCGCACGCACCTTGCCGCCCTCGCCCTCACCCTCGCCGGCGCGGCGCTCGTGGCCGGCGTCTCGCCCGGCAGCGCGCCGCGTCTCAGTCCGGCCGGCATCCTCTGGGGCCTCGCCGCGGGCCTGACCTACGCGCTGTGGAGCGTGTTCAACTCGATCGGTGTGCGCCGCACCTCGCCGTGGACCTTCCAGTGCTACGGCATGCTCACCGGCGCCGCGGCGCTGCTGCTCGTGCAGCCGATCGTTCCGCTGGCCGCTGCCGCGCGCAACCCGGCCGCCCTGGGGTGGCTCGCCCTGCTGGCGGTCGGACCTACCGTGGGCGCGTCGGTGGCCTACGCCGCGGGCGTGCGCCTGGTGCCGGTGAGCGTCGCGAGCCTGATCGCCACCCTCGAGCCGGTGATCGCCGCCGTCCTCGCCTGGCTGCTGCTCGGGGAAACGCTGAGCACGGCCCAGATGGCCGGCGGGGCGCTCATCTTGGCGGCGGTGTGGCTGCTGCGGCCCGGTCGTTCGACCGGCCGGTAGCCGGGGGCGGGCAAGCGGTCTGATCTTGTGCGGAGCGCGGCGCCGCCTTAGTATTATTAGACGGGTGTCCGCTGGACTCCCGGCGGGAAGCCCGAATCTTCACGGGGAGGAAGCCTATGAAACGGCTTTTGGCGGCACTTGCAGTGCTCGCAATCGTCGGCGCCGCCCTGGCGTTCGCCGAGGGAACGACCGAAGGCGGGGCGGCCAAGAAGGTCGACATGCGGGTCACCTGGTGGGGTTCCCAGGCCCGCCACGACCGCACCGTCAAGGTGATCGAGATGTACACAAAGCAGCGGCCCAACGTCACGATCACCTACGAGTTCGCCAACTGGGGCGATTACTGGACCAAGCTCGCCACGATGGCCGCGGGCGGCAGCCTGCCGGACGTGATGCAGCAGGACTACGCCTACATCGGTGAATGGCAGGCCAAGAACCTGCTCCAGCCTCTGGACGACTACATCAAGTCGGGAATCATGGACTTCTCGAACGTGGCCGACTCGGCGCTGGCAGGAGGCCGCATCGGCGGCAAGCTGTACGCGGTCAACCTCGGCAGCAACTCGCAGATCTTCTTTCTCGATCTCGACGACTTCCAGAAGGCGGGAATGGCGGTGCCGCGCGAGCAGTGGACCTGGCCCGAGTTCGAGCAGACCGCCCTCGGCCTCTCGGCCAAGCTCGGCAAGTGGGGAATGGGCGGCGGCGCCAGCTTGTGGGACGAGCAGATCTGGGGCTCGATCTACATGAGCAACGGCCAGTGGCGCTACACCCGGGACGGCAAGAACCTCGGGTACAGCGATGACAGCCTGCTGGTGAACCACTACAAGATGATCCTGCGGCTCGTGAAGGCCAAGGCCCACCCGAGCTACGATGTGGATCTGGCCAACTACGTCAACAAGAGCGTCGAGGCCCAGCCGATCGTCGCAGGCAAGTCGTCGATCGCGTACTTCTGGAGCAACCAGATCGTCGCCGTGTGGAAGGCCGCGGGCGCCACGCGCAACTTCCAGGCGATCCACCTGCCGAGGCTTCCCGGCGGCAAGCCCGGGAACTTCATCAAGCCGTCGCAGTTCTTCTCCGTGACCACGCAGGCCAAGGCCAAGGAGGAAGCTGCGAGGTTCATCAGCTTCTTCACCAACGACATCGAGGCCAACAAGATCCTGCTGGCCGAGCGGGGGATTCCGATCTCGTCCAAGGTCCAGGAGGCGCTGAAGCCGCTGCTCGACCGCAGCGCCAAGGAGACCTTCGACTACATGGCGAAGGTGGAAAAGGATTCCAGCCCGATTCCGCCGCCTGACCCGAAGGGCCATCCGGACCTCGTCAACAATCTGTACCTGCCGCAGGTGGTCGCAGGCTTCATGTTCGAGAAGATCACGCCCGAGCAGGCGGTGGCCCTGCTGCGCGAGAAAGGGCCGGCGATCCTGCAGAAGTAGACGCGAAGACGCGAAACCGGCGGCTCCCCCGCGGGAGCCGCCCTTCCTGCTCCCACGGAGGGCCAGGCATGGGGCGAAAGGGCCATGGCGGCGCCGAAGTCAGGCGCCGCATCCGCGGCCGGCGCTGGAAACGGGACGCCATCGACGGGTACCTGTTCATCGGTCCGTGGCTGGTGGGCTTCCTGGGCATCACGCTGCTGCCCATGCTGGCGAGCTTTGTCCTGTCGTTCACCAGGTACGATCTGCTGTCGCCGCCCAGGTGGATCGGCCTCGACAACTTCGGGGTGATGTTCTTCGACGACGCGCGCTACTGGAAGAGCGTCGGGGCGACCTTCTACTTCGCCTTCGTTTCGGTGCCGCTCAGGCTGGCCTTTGCCCTGGCCGTGGCCATGGTCCTGAAATCCTCCCGCCGCTTCATCGAGTTCTACCGCGCCGTCTACTACGCGCCCTCGATCGTGGGAGGCAGCGTGGCCGTCGCGGTGATGTGGCGCGAGATCTTCGGCGGCAGGGGGCTGGTCAACTCCGTCCTCAACCTGCTCGGGATCCAGACCACCCTGGAGTGGCTCGGCGATCCCCGCACCGCGATATGGACGCTCATCCTGCTGGCGGTGTGGCAGTTCGGGTCGCCGATGCTGATCTTCCTGGCGGGGCTCAAGCAGATCCCGCCGGAGCTCTACGAGAGCGCTTCGATCGACGGGGCGAAAAGAGTGCGCAGTTTCGTCGCGATTACGCTGCCGATGCTCTCGCCGATCATCTTCTTCAACCTGATCCTGCAGATCATCGCCGGGTTCACGTCGTTCACCCAGGCCTTCATCCTAACCAACGGCACGGGCGCTCCCCTCGACACCACGAACCTCTATGCGCTCTACCTGTACCAGAGGGCCTTCCGCACGCTGGAGATGGGGTACGGATCCGGGATGGCGTGGGTGCTGCTGGTGTTCATCGCCCTCGCCACCGCCCTGGTCTTCAAGAGCTCGCCCTACTGGGTGCACTACGAGACCAAGGAGGGCAGGTAGGATGAAGGCGACGCTGCTGGTTGCGGCGCGCCTGCGCGCGGGCTCGCGCGCGCTGGCCTTCCACGTCCTGGTGGCTCTCGCAGGGATCGCGATGGTCTACCCGTTGCTGTGGCTCGCGGGCAGCTCTTTCAAGCCGGCGGACGAGGTCTGGACCAACCTCTCGGCGCTCTGGCCGAACAAGCCGACGCTCGCGAACTACGTCAACGGCTGGAAAGGCTTCGGCGGCATCTCGTTCTCGGTGTTCTACAGGAACTCGATCATCTTCTCGGGCCTGGGCACCTTGTTCGCCGTCGTCTCCTCCTCGCTCATCGCCTTCGGTTTCGCGCGGATCAGGTTCCCGGGCCGCAGCTTCTGGTTCACCTGCATGCTGCTCACACTGATGCTCCCGGCCCAGGTCCAGGTGATCCCGGAGTACCTGTTGTTCAGCAAGCTCGGGCTCCTGAACACGTTCGTGCCGCTGCTGCTGCCCCGGGTCTGCGGCCAGGCCTTCTTCATCTTCATGATCATGCAGTTCATACGAGGAGTGCCGGTGGAGCTGGACGAAGCCGCGGCGATCGACGGCTACGGCCGCTTCGGCGTGTTCACGCGCATCATGATGCCGCTGGTGGCGCCGGCCATGATCACGGCCGCCATCTTCTCGTTCTACTGGACCTGGGGCGACTTCCTGCACCCCCTGATCTACCTGAACAGCCCCAAGCTCTACGTGATTTCGGTGGCCCTGCGCACGTTCGCCGACCCCTCGGCACAGAGCGACTGGGGCGCGATCTACGCGATGAGCTTCCTCTCCCTGATCCCGATGCTGCTGGTCTTCGTCGCCTTCCAGCGCTACATCGTCGAGGGCATCGCTACCAGCGGGCTCAAGGGGTAGGCGCGGGGCCTGGTTGCCCTCTCGGAATTCGCACTTGAGCGATCCGCCGACTGCCTCTATAATGCCCGCGGCATTCGCCAGAGGAGGTTTCATGAAAAGGGTCTTGCTCGTGGGGATCTTCGCGTGCCTGCTCGCCGTCACCGTGGCGGCCCAGCCCGTGGAGTTCGAGTGGTGGTACGCGCTCGGCGGAAAGCTCGGAGAAAAGATCGTCGAGTTCTGCGACCGCTTCAATGCGTCGCAGAAGGAGTACAAGGTCGTCGGAGTGTTCAAGGGCAACTACGACGACACGATGAACGCGGGCATCGCCGCCTTCCGGGCGGGCAAGCCGCCCCACATACTGCAGGTGTACGAAGTGGGAACCGGGACGATGATGGCTGCCAAGGGCGCGGTCAAGCCGGTCTACCAGCTCATGGCAGAGACGAGGCAGCCCTTCGACCCCAACGCGTTCGTCGCGCCGGTCGCCGGCTACTACACGACGACCGACGGCAGGATGCTGTCGATGCCCTTCAACAGCTCGACGACGGTCCTGTACTGGAATAAGGACGCCTACAAGAAGGCCGGCCTCGATCCGGAAAAGGGGCCCAAGACCTGGCCCGAAGTCGAGCAGCACGCCCGCAAGCTGGCCTCCACCGGCCTCTACAAGGCGGCGCTGGGGTCGGCGTGGATGTCCTGGATTCAGCTCGAGAACTTCAGCGCCTGGCACAACCTGCCGTTCGGCACCAAGGAGAACGGCATGGGCGGCATGGACGCTGAGTTCACGTTCAACGGGCCCTACCAGGTCCGGCACATCGACACGCTGAACAAGTGGCAGAAGGACAAGATGTTCGCCTACGTCGGCCGCGCCGGCGCCGGGAACGTGTTCTTCTCCAACGGCGAGATCCCGATGTTCTTCGAGTCCTCGGCCGGTTACGCCGGATTCAAGGCCACGTGCAAGTTCCCCTTCGGCGTCACCCAGCTTCCCTACTATCCCGACATCCCGGGGGCGCCGCAGAACTCGATCATCGGCGGGGCGAGCCTCTGGGTCCTGAACGGCCGCAAGGCCGAGGAGTACAAGGGCGTCGCGAAGTTCTTCGCCTTCCTGTCGTCACCCGAACTGCAGGCGGAGTGGCACCAGTTCACCGGCTACGTGCCGATCACGACCGCGGCCTACGAGCTGTCCCGCAAGCAGGGCTTCTACGACAGGAACCCCGGCATGGACATCGCCATCAAGCAGCTGATGAACAAGAAGCCGACCCCTAACTCCAAGGGCCTGCGCTTCGGATACTTCGTCCAGATGCGGAACATCCTCGACGAGACCTTCGAAGACATCTTCGCGGGAAAGGTCACGGCCAAGCAGGGACTCGACGACGCGGTCAAGAAGGGCAACGATCTTCTGCGCCAGTTCGAGCGGGTCAACAGGTAGAGCTTCATCGACTGCCAGCGGCGCGCGTCCCGCGGGACGCGCGCCCTTTTTCCGAAGGCGTGAGCAATGCAACAGGAGAACATCGTATTCCGGGAAAAGCTGCTGCCCTACGTCCTTCTGTTCCCGCAGATGGTCGTGATCGTGGTCTTCTTCTTCTGGCCCGCGGCCCAGGCCATCGTCCAGTCGATGCTCATGCAGGACGCCTTTGGCTTCACCCAGGAATTCGTCTGGTTCGAGAACTTCGAGATCCTGTTCAAGGACCCCGACTATCTCAAGTCGATCGAGACCAGCGTCGTCTTCGGCTCGATGGTGACCGTTGGATCGCTCTCGATCTCCCTCGGCTTCGCGGCAGCGGCGATCAAGGTGAGACGCCACGCCATGTTCTACACGACCATGATCATCTGGCCCTACGCCGTGGCTCCGATCGTGGCGGGGGTGCTCTGGATGTTCCTCTTCAACCCGTCGATAGGCGTCGTCTCATGGCTGGTCCGGCAGTTCGGGGTCGACTGGAACTACCTGCTCAAGGGCGGGCAGGCGATGTTCCTCGTGGTCGTGGCAGCGATCTGGCGGCAGGTGCCGTACAACTTTCTGTTCTTCCTCGCCGGCATGCAGAACATACCCGACAGCCTGCTCGAAGCCGCCGCCATCGACGGCGTGCGGCCGCTGAGGAGGTTCTGGTCGGTGGTGTTTCCGCTGCTGATGCCCGTGACCTTCTACCTGCTGGTCATGAACGTCGTCTACGCCTTCTTCGACACCTTTGCCATCATCCACCAGGTGACCGGAGGAGGGCCCGGCCAGGACACCACGACGATGATGTACAAGGCCTACGAGGACGGCTTCCAGGTCCTGAATCTGGGATCCTCGTCGGCTCAGTCGGTGGTCCTGATGATCATCGTGGTCACGCTGACGGTGGTTCAGTTCCGCTTCATCGAGCGGAAGGTCGAGTACTAGAGGGGCAGCCATGGTCGAGAAGAACCCCGTCGCTACGGTCACGAGGCACGCCACGCTAATCCTGGCCGTGTTTCTCGTGGTCTTTCCCGTCTGGATCACCTTTGTGGCCTCCACCCATTCGCTGGCGTCGATCGTGTCGGTGCCGATGCCGTCTCTGCCCGGCGGGGAGATCTGGAACAACTACCGCACGGCACTGGCCACGGGCGCCAGCCAGATGGGCGCCTCTGCGGGCCTTATGCTCAAGAACAGCTTCGTCGTGGCGATCGCGATCGCCGTCGGCAAGATCGCCATCTCGCTGGTGGCCGCCTTTGCCATCGTGTTCTTCAAGTACCCGGGACGCAGCTTCTTTTTCTGGTGCATCTTCATCACGCTCATGCTGCCGGTCGAGGTCCGCATCATGTCGTCCTACAAGGTGATCTCGGACCTCCACATGATCGACACCTATGCCGGTCTCATCCTGCCCCAGCTGGTGTCCGCCACCGCGGTGTTCCTGTTCCGCCAGTTCTTCAAGACGATTCCCCGCGAGATCGTCGAGGCGTCGATGATGGACGGTTCGAGTCCCATGCGCTTTTTCGCCACGATCCTCGTGCCGATGACGCAGACGTCGATCGCCGCCATGTTCGTGATCCAGTTCCTCTTTGGCTGGAACCAGTACCTGTGGCCCCGGCTGATCACCAACAAGACCGAGTACTTCACGATCATCCTCGGCCTCAACAAGATGCTCGCCGTCGGCGATCAGCAGGCCGAGTGGCCGATCATCATGGCCACCACGATGCTCGCCATGATTCCGCCGGTCGCCGTCATCATCCTCATGCAGAAGCAGTTCGTGAAGGGGATGATCGAGACAGAAAAATAGGAAGGCTGCGGCCCGCTCGCCAGGGCGGCTTCCTATCGCGCCTTTGCGACCTTGAGCGCCCAGTCGCTGTCGTCGGGCTTGCGCGGCAGCTCGACCCGGCCTCTCGAGTCCGCCTTGAGCATCGTCTTCCCGTCCCACTTTCCTGTCCGTGGATCAAACCACGTTGCCGTGTAGGAGCCGGCGCACGCCAGCCCCTGGAGCCTCGTAGCGGGCGTTCCATTCTCGTGGTAGACGAGCAGCAGGTCGCGCTCCGGCGAGGCGAGGCAGTAGGACCAGCCGTCGTAGCTCGCCACCGGGCCGCTGCGGTTGGGGTCGAGCAGCTGCGGGCTGGGCACGAGGTCGCGGTAGCGGTCGCCCTCGGACAGCAGGAACGCGCGCACGTGCTGCATCTGGGCCGCCCCGGGCCACTCCATGCCTTCCCACACGCGCACGCGCGAAGCCTCCTCGACGTCGCCGCGCCAGACGCCCCCGTCCCAGCCGCCGCAGCCGTAGATGTGGCCGGCCAGGCCGCCGGAGAGGACGCTGCCGTAGGCGGCCGAACGGATCGCACGCGCGTTCTCCTCGCTCGGGGCTGCAGGCACGCGCACCTCTCCCCAGTGCCAGTTGGGGTCGGGCTGATGCGACAGCGTCTCCATGCCTTCGTACTGGGGCTCGCCGTTGAGCACCGGCACGGGAGGGTTGGTGTTGAAGAGGTCGGTGATCTGGGCGTAGGTGTAGTGGTGGCGCTGGCCGTTTCCGCTCTGGTGGAACGTGAGCCAGCGCGCCTCGCTGGTGTGGCCGAAGTCCAACAGTGAGGTCCAGTGCGGGTTGCAGCCGACGGGATTGCCAAAGGGCGGAGGGCCGTACAGGTCGATGACGCGATTGGCAGCCAGGTTCCATTCCGGCGCCGTGATCGACTGGGCGCCCGAATCGTAGTGAATGGGGCTGAGCAGGCAGTTGTTGGCCTGCAGGCGCGCCCACACGTACTGGATGTAGCGCACGTAGGAGTCGGGCCAGCCGTGGGCCCGCTTCCATCCCTGCCCGATGTCGCGCCGGGCCGCTTCGACGAAGGGCATGAACCCGTGGGCGTTCAGGTAGTCGATCTTGCGGTCCAGGTTGCGGAAATAGGCGGGGTTGATGCGGTCGAGGTCGGGAAAGCTCCCCTCGTACCCCTTGATCTTTCCTGGAAAGAGGAAGGGCGTGTTGCCCTCCTCGTCGTGCATCGCCTTGGCCCGCCCCGTGTCGGTCTGCTGCCAGGCTGCGCGCAGGATCGTGCCGTCGCCGGTCTGCAGGAGCGCGGGCGCCCCGTCGTCCACCCAGTTGGGCAGCGCCGCGAGGATCGCCACCGAGTTGAAGCCCTGCCGCTTGCGCAGGGCGACGTAGTGGGGAAACGTGCGCGGCGTGCTCTCCGTGTCGCCCGGGCGCCAGGGGAACCTGAAGGTCGGCGCCGCCCACCAGGTATCGCCTAACAAAAAGCAGGCGGTTCCGTCAGCATGCTCAAAGGCGCGGCCGTTGGCCGAAGCGCGCAGAAAGCCGCGGCGGCACGGGTTGGCCCGCTTCTCGGCCTCGGTCCACTCGACGGCCTCGAAGCCGCCGCTCTTTCCCGCGAGGCCGGGATCGGCCGGCTCGGACCCGCTGCGCCACTTCCAGGCTCCCGGCGCCGTGGCCGCCACACGGACCGCGAAGCTTCCGCCGCCGTCCCAGAAGCCGTAGCACCTGCGGCGGAAGCCAGGCCCCTCGAGGTCGACCCAGACCGTGACGTCGGTGTAGGCGTTGGCGTACGACCGGGCGGCGTCGAGGCGAATCTCGACCTTTTCCCACACGTGAAACCTGCTATCCATGTTGCGCCCCCGCTTGTTCTACACTGCCGCGCGCCAGCGAGGCCCACACTCCCACCATACACAGCCCCGCGAACAGCGGGAAGCCGGTCCTCAGGCACAGCAGAAAGGCGTCGTGGCGCTCGGGCGTGATCGCAACGTTGCCCATCAGCAGCTGCAGCAGCACCACCGCCACCGCCATGCTGAGCATGTTGCCCACCAGGCGCGCGGTCCCGAAGGTGGCCGACGCGACGCCGTAGTACCGCCGGTCGACGGAGCTCATCACCGCGTTCGTGTTGGGCGACGTGAAGAGGGCGAAGCCGAGGCCGAGCAGGGCCAGACACGAGGCGACGTAGGCGTAGGGAGTCTCCCGGCCCACGAGGCTGAGCAGGGCGAGCCCGACGACCGTCAGACTCATCCCCGCCGAGGCCAGGATGCGCGGCTGCACCCGGTCGGACAGCCGCCCTGTCATGGGCGAGAACAAAGCCTGGAAGGCCGGCTGCACCACCAGCAGCAGGCCTGCCTGCCGCGGCGCGAGGCCGCGCACGTACTGCAGGTAGAGGCTCAGGAGAAAACCGACGGTGGTGGTGGCCGAGTAGTTGATGAGCGCCGCCAGGTTCGACAGCGCGAACACGCGGTTGCCCCGGAAGAGGACCATGTCGAGAACGGGCCAGGAGGCGCGCAGCTCCCAGCCGACAAAGGCGGCCAGGCCGATGAGGCCGACCCCGATCAGGACGATGCCCTTCGTGGCCGGCAGGGAGGTGGCGCCGTACATCAAGAGCGCCAGCGAGGCGGCAAAGAGCCCGGAGCCGGCGGCGTCAAAGGGCTCGCCGCGGGCATCGGCCCACTCGCCGCGCAGCTTTCCCAGCAGGACCAGGAGGGCCGCGAGGCCGATGGGAACGCACGCGGCAAAGGTGCCGCGCCAGCCGAGGGTCTCCGTGATCAGGCCGCCGAGCACGGGGCCGAGGGAGAGGGCGAGGTAGGTGGCGGCCACGTTCGCGCCCAGCGCCGCGCCGCGCCGCTCGGGGGCGAAGACAAAGGTGAGGATCGCCACGTTGGTGGCAAAGGTCATGGCCGCCCCGACTCCCTGCAGCACACGCGCCGCGATCAGCAGGCCGCCGGAGGGGGCGAGGGCGCACAGCAGCGAGGCGATGCTGTAGAGGACGAGGCCGGCGGCGAGGATGCGCTTGCTGCCGTGGATGTCGGCGAGCCGGCCAAAGGGCAGGAGCAAGGCCGCTGCTGCCAGCGTGTATGCGGTGACGATCCAGCTCAGGTCGACCGCCGGAAGGCCCAGCTCGCCGCCAATCGCCGGCAGCGCGACGTTGAGCGCCGAGACCATGAAGGCGGTCAGGAACGCGGCGGGCAGAGACACCAGCAGAGCGACGCGCTCGGCTGTCGCCCGCGGCGTGGTCTCGCGTTCTCCCATCGCTGCCGATTCTACACAGACCGGCGGCGTTTGAACCAGCCGCTCGCCAAGATGCCCCGCTCCGTGTAATCTGGCCTATGGTCGCTTCGGGCGGACGGGTGCACAGCACCGGCATCGCCGGGCTGGACAGCGTTCTGAAGGGAGTGCTGGCAGGCGACAACATCGTCTGGCAGGTCGACTCGATCGAGGACTACCGGGCGCTCGTGCGCCCGTACTGCGAGTGGGCATTGAGAGCCGGTCGGACGCTCGTCTATTTCCGCTTCGCCAGCCATCCGCCGCTGGTCGGCCCCGAGTCGGGGGCGCAGGTCCACGAGTTCTCCCCCGCGGAGGGGTTCGAGACCCTGATCGCCAAGATCCACGCGGTGATCGAAAAGGCGGGACGCGGCGCCTACTACGTCTTCGACTGCCTGTCGGAGCTGGCCCTCGCCTGGCACTCCGACCAGATGCTCGCCAACTTCTTCATGCTCACCTGCCCCTACCTGTTCGACCTGGAGACGGTCACCTACTTCGCCCTGCAGCGCAACTACCACTCGATCCACGCCACAGCCCCGATCACCGATACCGCCCAGCTCGTGCTCGACGCCTACCGCCACGGCGGGCGGCTGTACGTGCGGCCGCTCAAGGTGCAGCACCGCTTCTCCCCCAGCATGTACATGCTTCACGTCTGGGAAGAAGGCGAGCAGTTCCGGCCAGTGACCGCCAGCGCACGGATCGCCGAGATCATGACCGCGCGCCAGGCGGGCCTGCACACCGATCGGCTCCTCGGCTTCTGGGAGCGCAGCTTCGTGGACGCGCAGGAGGTGCTCGACGCGGTGCCCCGCGGGCAGAGACCCGCCGGCGACGAGCGCAGCTGGTTCGAGCGCCTGGCGCGTATGGTGTTCTCGCGCCACGAGCCGATGCTCGCGCTGGCCTCGCGCTACCTCACGCTGCAGGACATCCTGGAGGTGCGCGCGCGCATGATCGGCACGGGCCTCATCGGCGGCAAGGCCGTGGGGATGCTGCTCGCGCGGGCGATCCTGCGGAGAAACAGCCCGCGCGTCGCCGCCGTGCTCGAGGAGCACGACTCGTTCTACGTCGGAAGCGACGTCTTCTACACGTTCCTCGTGACCAATGGCATCTGGATGACGCGCCAGCAGCAGCGCGACCCCCAGCGCTTTCTCGAGGGAGCCGAGCGGGCGCGGCGGCGGATCCTCACCGGCAGCTTTCCCGAGCACACGGTGCGGGAGTTCGGGCAGATGATCGACTATTTCGGCCAGTCTCCCTTTATCGTGCGATCCAGCTCGCTGCTCGAGGACAACTTCGGCAACGCCTTTGCCGGCAAGTACGACAGCGTGTTCTGCGCCAACCAGGGCCCGAGGGAGCGGCGAGTCGAGGACTTTCTGGCCGCGGTCCGCGCGATCTACGCGAGCACCATGAGCGAGCGCGCCCTCTCCTACCGCGCCCAGCGCGGCATGCTCGACCAGGACGAGCAGATGGCCCTGCTGGTCATGCGCGTCTCGGGCGACGTCTACGGCCGGTCCTACTATCCTCCCGTGGCCGGCGTCGGCTACTCGTTCAACCCCTTTGCCTGGAGCCGCGACATCGACCCCAGGGCGGGAGTGCTGCGCCTGGTCTTTGGCCTGGGCACGCGGGCGGTCGAGCGCTCCGACGACGAGTACACGAGGCTGGTGGCGCTGAATGCCCCGACCCGCAGGCCGGAGCACGGCTCCGAAGGGATGCGCTACGCCCAGCGCCGCGTCGACTACCTCGACCTCGACGCCAACCAGCTGGTGTCGGGCCACTTTCTCGACGTCGCCTCCGAGGCGAGCAGCCTTCCTCTCGACCTCCTCGTCACCGTGGATCGCTCCGCCGTCGACGCGCAGGGCCGGCGCGTCGAGGTGCCGATCCTCACCTTTGACGAGCTGTTGACCGGCACGGCGTTCGTCGAGGAGATGCGCGAGATGCTGAGGGTGCTCCAGGAGGCGTATGACCACCCCGTCGACATCGAGTTCACGGTGACCTTTCCCGAGGGCAGGCAGCACCGGATCAACCTGGTGCAATGCCGCCCGCTGCAGGTGCAGGGCACCGAGGGCGTCGAGTTGCCTCGCGTCGAGGTCGATCCCGCCGACCGCATCATGGAGGCCAGCGGCGCGATTATCGGCCACAGCCGCCACGTGGGGGTGGCGCGCTTCGTCTATGTGGTTCCCCAGGCTTACGCCGCGCTGCCGGAGCAGGCGCGCTACGAGGCGGCCCGCCTGCTCGGCGAGGTCAACCGCGCACTTCCCGCCGCCGGCGACGGAGTGACGGTGCTGCTCGGCCCCGGCCGGTGGGGCACGACGACGCCGGCCCTCGGGGTGCCGGTGACGTTCGCCGACATCAACAGGGTCTCGGTTCTCGTGGAGATCGTCGCCA
>CAZKGO010000045.1:0-38162 GCA_964552235.1 uncultured Spirochaetales bacterium
CGCAGACGCGTCAGTTCGACTGCATCACGATCACGAACTCTTCCTGGTCCGGGTCGTTGCTCTCGATGATCATCTGGGCCGTCTGGCCCATGGCTCCCCCGTCGTAGCGCACCGTGAACGTCGTCTGCCCTTCGGGATGCACGTATCCCGCCGGCTCCTGAGTGACGCTCAACAGCGGCGCGATTGTGCCGGAGAACGCGATCCTCGGGCTCCCCGTCAGCTTGAGTACGCCTTGCTCGGAGAGGTTCCTGATTGTGAAGTCCTTCTCTCCAGCTCCGCCCGCGTCCCCTATCAGGGCCGTATAGCCCTCGTCGAAGCGGATGATCTGCGGGCTCATGCCGTCGGACAGCCCATACAGTGCAAACTCACCCGGGTTCGCCAGGTCCCGCAGCACGTCGCCGCCGCAGCCTGCAAGGGCGATAGCGATGATCGAAGCGAGCGTCCCTATTCTTCCCACAGCACCACCCCCTTGACTTGATTCGCCTCCGCGGCCCTTGCCGCCTGTTCGCCGCGGAGATCGAGGTACGCGAATTGCTCGGCTACCTCCGGCGCGACCTGCCGCAGCCGCCCGTAGGCCTCCCGGGCCGAGCCGTAGTTCTCCAGCTCGTGGTTGACCCTCGCCACCGCGAGGATGACATGCGGGTTCGCGGGGTCCCGACGCTGCGCCCGCTCGTAGTAGGCGAGCGCCTGGCGCATGTCGCCTTTCAGGAAATAGAGGTTGCCGAGGTTCAGGAGGGCGGGAACGAACTCGGTCGCCCGCACGACCCGCTCGAACTCCGCCTGCGCGCGCTCTTCGAGACCGTAGCGCGCGTACAGCACCCCCAGCTTGTTCACGGCGGCATTCGGAGTGTTGGAGCTGCGGATCTCTGCCTGCAGCCGCGCCACCTGCGGGGAGATCTCCCGGTCGACGAACCTGACCAGCTCAGCACGGAACTCGGCGGCGATCCTCGCCTCTTCGGGCAGAGCGAGCGCGGAATCGCCGGGAAGCCCCGTCGGTTCGTAGGTCTTCCAGGCCTCGTGAATGGGGTGAAGCGCCGCTTCGCCCTTGGACCGGCTCTCTGCCCACTGCTTGGCTCCGGCCTGCCAGGCTGCCAGGAACCCGCCGTCGATCTCCGTGATCTCGACCGGGACCCACACCTTGTCCCCCTCGAAGATCAGGTCGCCGACCCGCGAGAAGCTCTTGCGCGTCTGCTCCGGCCCCTGTTCGAGGGCGAAGGCCGCGAAGATGTGCCCGGGGACCGTGATGAACGCCGTCTCGATCCCGACGGCCTCCAGCAGGGCGCTGTAGAGGATCGAGAGGTCGTCGCAGTCGCCGGCCTTGAACTCCAGCGACTGCCGCGGGAACTGCAGGAAGTCGACTTCCTGCTTTTTCTTCGACAGCTCGACGTAGGGGGTGGCGGGATCGACGACGTACCTCATTCCGTGGAGCTTGAGCGCCTGGTGCACGGCCATGGCCGCAAGAAAGCGCTGATCCAGCGCCCGCGTGCCCGCCGAGCGCGCGACCCCCGCCGCGCTCTTGGCGAGCCTGAGCACGCTCTCGTCCTTGGCCGTGACGAACGCGGCCGCCCGGCGGTCGTCGTCCCAGGTCATGGCGTTGCGCCCCTGTATGCGCAGTGATTCGATCCGTTCGACCTTGCGCTGCTTGCCCCGCTGAACGTACTCGAGGCTCAAGAGGGCGGAGACCAGGCTCCCTTCGGTGATCCCGAGCAGCGAGTCCGTGAAGAGGCCGTAGATCTCCACTTCGCGCGATTGCCCCGGCCCGATCGCGACGTCCGCCTCCGTGATCTTTGGGTTGTCCATGTACTGCTTGACGAAGAGGCCGACCTTGATCTTTTCCGCTGGTGTCGTCTCCCAGTTGTGGATCGTCACGCGACCGACGGGCTTCGAGTCGTAGTACTTGTAGAACACCGGGAAAACGCTCTCGAGCTGCACACCGCGGATCTCCACGCCCCTGCCGCGCTCCATCGTCCTGGGCCGGATCTCATCGGCTTCCATCGTGCGCCGGGACCTGGCGCCTGCCAGGAGCTGGACCTCGGCGCCCAGGCCGATCGCGAGGCTGTTGAGCAGGTCCGGGTAGCTGCCGTAGGCCGCGTCCAACGTCAGGCTCATCGCGGGCGCGAGGTCCAGGCTCAGACCCATGCCCGAGAGGGTGTAGAGGTCGCCGCCCTGCCCCGAGCCGTCGTTGATGAAGCCGTGGTAGTAGCCTGCTCCGGCGCGCACGTCCAGCGTCAGTGCCGTGCTCAGCGGGAGGCGGACGCCTGTCACTCCGCCGATCGTCGCCCGCGAAACGGTCAGGTCCGCCTCGGTCGTGATCAGGCCGTAGCCGAGATCGACTCCCGCGTACAGAAAGGGCAGCGACGGGCTCGCCACCACCGCAGTCACGCCCAGGCCGCCGAGAAAGCCGTACACGTCGCGGTCCCCGGCCACGGGCAGCTCGATAGTGGGGCGCACCCGCAGCGACAGAGACGCCGAGCCGTCGTCGCCGGCGGTCCGACCGATCGACAGAGGCCTGGGCCGCGCATCCGCTCCGCTCTGCGCCGGGCCCGGCAGGTCGTAGCTGGCCCCCAGCCTGAGCGACCACACGTCCGCCAGATCGAAGTACCTGGTGTATCCCCCGTCGAGGTCGACTCCCCACGGCCCGGGAAGCTCCAAAGCCAGACCGGCTGTAGCGCCGACATAGGGGCCGGAGCCCGATCCGCCGCCGTCGTGAATCACGCCCGCGTAGTATCCGCCTCTGCCCGCAAGGTTGAGCGCGAGCGCGGGCCCGAGGCCCACGGAAGCCCCGATCCCCGCGCCGATCGACCCCCGCGACAGCGACTCCCCCGCGTCCGTGGGCAGGAACCCGTATCCGATGTCGCCGGTAAAGAACAAGAGCGGCACCGACTCGCTCAGCGCGACCAGGGAGAGGTCGATGCCGCCGCCCGGTTCGTAGATGTCCGCATCCGGGCCCGCAGCCAGGTGGGCTGCGGGCAGGGCCTTGAGCGAAACCAGAGAGGCGCGGCCCGCGGCCCGCCCCTCCGGCTTGGACCGGAACACGACTCCGGCGGACGCAGCCCAGACGTTCTGCAGGTCGAGGTAGCTGCCGTACGAAAGCTCCAGCGCGAGGCCCGTGGTCAGGCTCACGTCGTAGCTCGCGCTCACGCCGGCCGCCAGCATCGGGTTGCCGCCTGACCCGGCGCCGTCATGGAAGAACCCGTAGTACCAGCCCGCCCTCGAGAACAGGCCAGCTCTCAACTTGTCGGTGAACGCGAGCGTCACTCCCGCGCCCACGGCCGCACTCAGACGCGAAAGAGAGCGTCCGTCCGTTTCTGTCGGTATGTAGGCGTAGCCCACCGTGCCTGATACGTTGAGGAACGGCCGTTCTCCCGGGTGGAAGAGGGCCTGGAGATCGACGCCGCCGCCGGGCCCGTAGATGTCAGCGTCCGTGCCCCACGGAATCTGCACCGAAGCGAGGGCCGCGAGAGTCGGGACCGGCACCTGTTGGGCTCCGGCGAGTGCGGCGACAACGCCGATCGCCATCAGAACGAACCCGCGCTTCATGGGCCCTCCTGACATGACCCGGACTGTCCCCAATCATAGCTGCCGGCGTGGGCGGACACAAGTGTTGCACCCCGCGCCGGCACGCCTGCTCCCGCGTCTGCCTACTGGAACAGCTGCCTGTCGCCTCCCGCCTCGGGTAGCTCCCGCCCGTAGTCGAGCCGGAAGGCGTGCGAGTAGCCGACCCAGCGCGGGTCGCTCGCGAGCAGCCGGTCCATCAGGCGCAGGGCCTCGGCGCGCGCGGAGGCCGCAGCCGGATCTTCGCACCGGTTGATCCCTTCGCGCGCACCGCAGAGCTCGTAGAGCTCATCGAGGTCGTCGGAGGCGTTGTAGGAAAAAAGCTGAAGGCTGCGGTCGGCCGCCTCGAACACCGTGCCGATGCACGGGTTGGGTACGACGTGGCTCCACACGTCGAAGAGCACCGGCCGGTCGACCGGTCGCCGGGCGAGGCGCGCGAGCTCGAGCAGGCTCATCCCGTCGCAGGCATCGTGGCTGCGGATGCCCGCGATCTCGAGCACCGTCGGCGCCAGGTCGAGCAGCGACGCCGGCGTTCCGATCTCGGTGCCGCGGCCGATCGCCGTCGAGCCCGCGGGCGGCTTGACCACCAGCGGCACCCGGATCACCTGCGGCCGCAAAAAGGCGCCCTTGTCGATGAGGGCGATCTCGCCGTTCATCTCGCCGTGATCGGCGAGGAACAAGATCCAGCTCGAGTCGTAGAGCCCGCGCTCTGCCAGGCCGTCGAGAAAGCGGCCGAGCATGGCGTCGACGTGCTCGAACTCGAGCTGGTTCGCCACGCGGTAGTCGAGAGCGGTCTCGAGATCGGCGAGGCCCCAGTTGGCGCGGTACATGCGGTAGACGCGCGGCTCGGGAGAGTCGGCGCGGAAGCCGTTGGCCGCCAGGCGCCTGTAGCTCTCGGGCAGCCCGATCGAGCCGCGGATTTCGCGCTCGCGCTCCTCCATGCCGCCGGGGATCGCGAACGGCTGGTGCGGCTCGAAGAAGTCGAGCTGCAGGTACAGCGGCCGGCCCGCATCGCGGCGGGCGTCGACGGCGGCCAGCGCGCGCTCCACCAGGTAGGCGGGGTAGGTGGCGTCCCGGGGAAAGGGCCGCCCGCCCTGCGGAGCGAGCCAGCCGCCGTAGAAGTTGCCGGCCGGCTGCTGCCGCGTGTCGCGCCCGGCGGAGTCGCGCCCCGTGATGCGACGGCTGAACTCGTAGCGGCCCAGGCCCCGCGCTGCCAGGAAGCGCACGTACTGGTCGTCGTCGTACCAGGGCGGGGACCAGCGATCCCACGGTGAGTCGTTCTCGCCGAACACCTCGAGAAAGCGAGCGCCGCCGACGTGGCACTTGCCCACGTGGCGCGCGTGGTAGCCCGCGGCCTTGAGGTAGGCGGGGAAAATCGGGTCGCCCTCCCTCAGCTCGATCGCGTGGCCGTCGTGGGCGCGCTCGCTGTTGGTCGTGATGTAGGTCATGCGGCCGGTCAGGTAGGCGGCGCGGGAGGGAGCGCACAGCGGCGAGGAGCAGAAGGCGTTGGCAAAGGTCGCCCCGTCGGCGCGCAGGCGCTCGAGGGCCGGAGCGCGCACCGGCGCATTCCACGGCGCCCCCGTGCCGCGGTGGAACTCAGGCGGCACCATGTCGAGCGAGACGAGGATGATGTTCGGCTGCGCCCCGTTCTGGACCTCGAAGGGACCGCGGAGGCTCCTGGCGTCCAGGAATCGCTTCATGCCCTGCTCCGCAGCACGGCGATCTCGTACGGCGGCAGGACGAGGTCGCCGCTGCTCATGCTGCCCCACGGAACCAGGCACGGCTCCAGGCCCTTCGGGAGGGCCACGCGCGCCTCGGCAGCCGTGTGATTCAGCACAAAGGTGTAGTCGCCGTCGTCTCCGGGCCTGCGCACGACCTCCACGCCCTCGGGCGTGGAGCCGAGGCCGCGCACGCCGGCCGCGGCTGCGAGGGCCGCCACCAGGTCGCGGCTCATCATCGGCCCAAGCTCCGTGGCCACGTAGACAGCGGTGCCCTTGCCGTGGCGATGGCGCGTGATCGCGGGTGTGCCCCTGTAGTAGTCGTCGGTGTAGACCGCCAGCGCCTCGGCGCCTTTCAATTCCACGATGTCGGCCCACTTGGAGACCGCCTCGCTGGCCGCGGGGAATCCCTCGGCGCACCAGCGCGCGCCCTGCCTCACGCCGCGCAGGCAGTCGTAGTCGGGAATCTCGATGCCGAGCATCCCCGCGAACGGTCCGGGCAGCGTCTCGGCGAGCGCCTTGTTCTCCCAATCCTTGACGCCGGAACGGAGGGTGAGCACCAGGTGACCGCCTGCGCGGGTGTAGGCGTCAAGCGGCTCGACGAGCTCGCTCCGCGTGAGAAAGAGCATCGGCGCGAAGAGCAGCCTGTACGCCGAGAGGTCGGACGCCGGGCGCACGAAATCCACCGGGATGTTGGCCTGGTGGAGCGCCTTGTAGAAGGTGCGGATGTGCTCGCGGTATTTCAGCTCCGGGTGGTGGGGCTGGATCTGATTGGCCCACGACTGGTCGTAGGAAAAGAGGATGGCGACGTCAGCGCGTGGAGCCTTCCCCTTGACTCTGTCGAGGATGGGCGCGAGCTCCTTGGCTGTGCGCCTGACCTCCTCGTAGCGGCGGCCGGGCTTTCCGCTGTGCGGCAGGATGCCGTGCCAGTACTCCTCGGTGCCGAACAGGCACGTGCGCCAGCGGAAGTAGACCACGGTGTCGGCGCCGTGGGCGATCGACTGGGCGGCCCAGAGCCGAAGCTGGCCCGGACGCGGCGTCGGGCCGACGAGGTCCCAGCCCGCGGGACCTGCCTGCTGCTCCATGATCCAGTAGGTGCGCCGCTTGAGGCCCCGCACGAAGTCGAGCTTGATCGCGAGATCGGCGGGGTCGGGAAGAGCTCCCGGCTCGGTCCAGAAGCCGATCGGGTACTGGTCGTGGCAGACGAAGTCGAGCTCTTTGGCGAGGTCGAAGTAGTCGGGCTTGTCGAAGAGGCCCATGAAGTTGTGCGTGACGAAGTGCCGCGGGCAGACCTCGCGCAGGATCGCCACCTGCAGGCTCTGGAAGCCGACGACGAGGTCGGAGGTGAAGCGCCTCCAGTCGAGGCGCAGCGAAGGGTTGTGGGAGTTGGGAGTCGGACGCGGTGCGGGGATCTCGCCGAACGAGCTGTAGGTCTGGCTCCAGAAGGCGGTGCCCCAGGCTTCGTTGAGCGCTTCGATCGTGCCGTACTTGCGCTCGAGCCACTGGTGGAAGCCGGCGCGGCAGGTGTCGCACGTGCAGACGTTGAGGTGGCTGTTGCCGAGCTCGTTGTCGATCTGCCAGCCGGCGACGTGCGGGTTGTCCCTGTAGTGCTCGGCCATGGCGCGCACGACAGCCGCGACGCGGGCGCGGTAGTCGGGGTTCGACTGGCAGTCGTGGTGGCGGCCGCCGAAGCCCAGGCGCGTTCCGTCCTCGCGTACGGGCAGCGCCTGCGGGTAGCGCTCGATGAGCCACGCGGGAGGCGCGGCCGACGGGGTGCCGAGCACGGCCCTGAGGCCCGCGCCGCCGAGGGTCTCCAGGGCGTCGTCGAGCCAGGCGAAGTCGAAGTGATCCTGCTCGGGCTCCAGGCGCGACCAGGCGAACTCGGCGAGGCGCACCACTTCGAGGCCCGCCTCGACCATCAGGCGAGCGTCGGTCTGCCAGCGCTCTCGCGGCCAGTGCTCGGGGTAGTAGTCGGCGCCGAATCGCATGGGGACCTCCCTGCCGCTCGCGCGGCCCAAGGGAGCATAGCCGCGGGGGAGCGACCGCCGCAAGCGCGCTTGCCGAGGGCCGCGCGCGCGGGTAGCCTCTGCCGCATGACACGCGACGAGCTGCGGGTGCTGCCCAAGGTCGAGCTGCACCGCCACCTCGACGGGAGCGTGCGCTTCGAGACGCTCCTGGCGCTCATCCTCGAGCACGGCCTGAGCTTCGGAGTGCAGACCGAGGAGGAGCTGTGGGCGCGGGCCAGGATCACGCAGCCGCTCGAGAGCCTCGAGCAGGTGCTGCGCGGCTTCGAGGTGACGCAGAAGGCGCTGCGCACCTACGACGCTGTGCGCCGCGTCGCCTTTGAGAACGTCGAGGACTGCTGGCGCGACGGGGCCGTGCTCGCCGAGCTGCGCTTCGCTCCGACCTTTATAGCCGAGGGAAAAGACCTGGAGTTGGACGGCATCATCGAGGCCGTGCTTGACGGCGTCGCGGACGCCGCCGACCGCTTCCCGATCCGCGTCGGCCTGACCGGCATCATCCCCCGCAACCTGCCGATCGCCGGCGGCCTCGAAGCGACCGAAGCGCTGATCCGTGCGCGCGCGAGCCGCAGGCGAGGAGCGAACCGGCTCTGCGGCTTCGACCTGGCCGCTCAGGAGCAGGGAATCGACCCCGAGCCGTTCGCACCGCTGGTCGAGCGCGCCCGCGAGGCGGGGCTGGGGATCACCGTGCACACCGGCGAGGATACATCGGCCGCGCACGTGCGCCGCGCCCTCGAGCTCTACGATCCGGACCGGATCGGGCACGGCATCCGCGCCTGGGGCGACGACGGGCTGGTGCGCGAGCTGGCCGACAAGGAGATCATGCTGGAGATCTCGCCGACCTCCAACTGGATCACCCGGTCGGTAGCCTCTCTCGAGGAGCACCCTCTGCCGCGCCTGTACCGCGCAGGCGTGCCGGTCTCGATCAACTCCGACGATCCGCACCTGTTCGACATCGACCTCGTCCACGAGTACGAGCTGTGTCAGAGGCTCTACGGCTTCGGCATCGAGGATTTTCTGGCGATCAACCGCTCCGCAGTGCGCGCTTCGTTCGTCGAGGAGGGCAGCCGCCGCTGGGCCCTGCAGCGCCTCGGCGAGGGCTGAGCCCCGCCGCCGCGCTTGTGCTGCCCGGGCGGCTGTTCTATGCTGGGTCGCCCGCCAGGGCCAGGGGGGTGGGATGAGCGGCCGCAGATGGAAGCTGGCGTACATCAGGCGCCATGAGATCGCCCGCGACAACGTGCAGCCGACGGTGCCTCCGGAGAGCTGCACGCCCGTGTTCGGCCCCTCGCTGCCCGTGGGCGCACGCGTGGAGCAGACGCTGGCTGCGCTGAGCCTCGAGGAAAAGATCACGATGCTCGGCGGAGTCGACAGCATGGGCATCCATGGCGTGCCGCGCCTCGGGCTGCAGCGCGTCTGGTGCTCGGACGCATCGGCGGGGGTGCGCAACTTCGGGCCGGGAACGGCTTTTGCCGCGCCGGTGGCGCTGGCGGCTTCGTGGAACCGCGACCTCGTGCGCCGGGTCGCCTCGGCCATAGGCGAGGAGTGCCGCGCGGTCGGTGTGTCGATCCTGCTCGGCCCCGGGGTGAACATCGCCCGCGTGCCCACCTGCGGCCGCAACTTCGAATACCTGGGCGAGGATCCTTTTCTCGCCTCCGAGCTCGCGGTCTCCTACATCGAAGGAGTGCAGAGCAGAGGCGTGGCCGCGACGGTCAAGCACTTTGCCTGCAACAACTCCGAGTACGACCGGCACCGGATGAACGCGATCGTCGACGAACGCACGCTGCGCGAGATCTATTTGCCGGCCTTCCGCGCCGCCGTGCAGAGGGCGGGCACCCACTGCCTGATGTCGTCGTACAACCCCGTCAACGGCGCGTACGCCTCCGAGAACCGGACGCTGCTGCGCGACCTGCTGAGAAAGGCGTGGGACTTCCGCGGAATCGTGATGTCGGACTGGAACTCGGTCTACAGCACGCGAGGGCCCCTGGAGGCGGGGATGGATCTGGAGATGCCGCGCGGCGTCTTCTACAGCCGGGAGCAGATCGAGCCGCTGATCCACGAGGGGCGGGTGCCCGTCGATCTTGTGGACGAGAAGATCCGGCGCCTGCTCACGGTCTTCTACGGCATGGGCTTCTACGACCGACCGACGGTCGACTCCTCATGCACCGTCGGCGGCGACGCTCATCTGGCCACGGCCCTCGAGGCCGCGCGGCAGGGCATCGTGCTGCTCAAGAACCAAGGCGGGCTCCTGCCGCTGGATCCTCACCGCGTGCGGAGGATCGCGCTGCTCGGCCGCAACGCCACGGAGACCCCCACGGGAGGAGGCGGCTCCTCGCGGGTGCGCGCCGCCAATCCGATCAGCCTCGAGCAGGGACTGCGCCAGGTGCTGCCGTCCGGCTGCCAGGTCGTGGTCGTCGCGGACCGGCACGGCCGCATCAGCGGCGCGGACGCGCGCAGGCTCAGGGACTCCGACGCCGTCGTGGCGTGCGTGGGATTCGACTACCGGATCGAGAGCGAGAGCTACGATCGGCGCTGGCGGCTGCCGGACGGCCAGGCGCGGCTGGTGCGCCGCGCCTGCGCCCTGAACCGCAACACGGTCGTGGTGCTCACCGCCGGCGGCGACGTGGAGACTCAGTCGTGGGTCGCCCGCGTCCCCGCGCTCCTGCACACCTTCTACCTGGGCGAGCGCAGCGGCCAAGCGATCGCCGAGGCGCTCGTGGGCGCGAACAATCCGTCGGGCAAGCTGCCCTTCAGCATGGCGAGGCGCTGGTCCGACCACGCGGGGGTGGCGAACTACGTGCGCCGCCCCGAGCGCACGAGCAAGCGGCTGACGCTCGGCCCCAGGGCGCGGCGCCTGGTCAACGACTGGCCGGCCGCGCGGCTGGAGCGGCTGCCCCGGGAGCGCCGCGACGTGCGCTATGCCGAAGGGGTGTTCGTCGGCTACCGGCATTTCGACTCGCGGGACATCGAGCCGCAGTTCGCGTTTGGGCACGGGCTCAGCTACACGACGTTCGAGCTGTCCGGCATGCGCCTTTCGAGCCCGACGATGCGCAGGGGCGAGGAGTTGACGGTGGCCGCGACCGTTCGCAACTGCGGCTGCCGGGCAGGGGCCGAAGTCGTGCAGCTCTACGTCGAGGACCTCGAGAGCTCCGTCGAGCGGCCGCGCAAGGAGCTGAAGGCCTTCGAACGCGTGGCCCTCCAGGCGGGAGAGAGCCGCGAGGTCGCTCTGCGCCTCGGCGAAGAAGCCTTGAGCTTCTACGACCCCCTCACGCGTTCGTGGGTGGCCGAGCCCGGCCGTTTCCGCCTGCACCTGGGCAGCAGTTCCCGCGCGATCGCGGGGAACGTCGAGCTGGAGTACCTCGGGTAGGGCCTGCTACGGCACGATGCGAGTGCCTGTCTCGCCGCGGAGGGCGCGGCCGATGTTTTCGGGGCTCGTGATGAGGGCCTCGCGGCCTCCGGCCTCGAGGTAGGCGACGATCGCACGGATCTTGGGGGCCATCGATCCCGCGGCAAAGTGGCCTCCCTCTGCCAGGTACCGCTTGGCTTCGGCAAGCGTCATGCGGTCGATCCACCGCTGGTCCGGCTTGCCGAAGTTGACCGCGACCTTGTCCACCGCCGTGGCGATGAGGAACAGCTGCGCCCCCACGGCGCGGGCGAGCAGGCTCGCGGCGTCGTCCTTGTCGATGACGGCGGCCACTCCTCTGTATTCGCCGCCCCCGATGTCGACGACGGGGATGCCTCCCCCGCCGACGGTGATCACGACGGTGCCGGCCGCAAGGAGCGCCTTGACCGAGTCGAGCTCGACGATCTCCTTGGAGCGCGGGGACGGCACGACGCGCCGCCATCCGCGGCCAGCGTCCTCCATGACCGACCAGCCCATCTGCTCCCGCAGGCGCGCGGCCTCGGCCGCGTCGACAAAGCCCCCGATCGGCTTGGTCGGGTTGGCAAAGGCGGGGTCCTCGCGCTCGACCAGCACCTGGGTCACGACGGTCGCGACGTTCTTGCGGATTCCCCGGTGGAAGAGCTCGTTCTGCAGGGCCTGCTGCAGCTCGTAGCCGATGGCGCCCTGCGTGTCGGCTACGCAGACGTCGAGGGGCACCTCGTGCATTCCTTCGACCTTGTGGGCGATCTCGGATCGGCGCAGGACGAACCCGACCTGCGGCCCGTTGCCGTGCCCGATCGCGAGATCCCATCCGGCCTCGATCATGTCGGCCAGGTGATGGGCGGTCTCGCGCAGCGCCTCTTCCTGATCTTCGACGCTCAGGTGCTTCGGGTCCTTGATGAGCGAGTTGCCTCCGATGGCCACGACGGCGATCCTGGCTTTTGGCGTCACGCCGGCCTCCGCTCAAGAGAGATTAGGGGCGCGGACGGGGAAGGAACAGCGCAGGAAACACGTTTGAAATCATACTGCTATCTTACCACAATTACCCAACACAAGTGGGATGGCCTTTGCCCGCCGCGTCAATCGCCGGGATGACTGCGTCCAGGAGCCGTCAACTCTGGCGCAGCATCGTCAGGCACCGGGTGCTGCTGCTCATGGTGCTCCCGGCCTTCCTCTATTTTCTCATCTTCCGTCACGGCCCCATCCTGGGCGTCTCGATCGCCTTTCTGGACTTCAGGGCGAAGGTAGGCCAGACCTTCTTCCAGAGCATCGCCCGCAGCCGCTGGGTGGGCCTCCAGAACTTCAGGGACTTCCTCACCAGCATGACGGGCCTCCAGATCCTGCGCAACACGCTGCTGATCAGCCTTTACAAGATCGTCTTCGGCTTTCCCGCGCCCATCATCCTGGCGCTGCTGCTCAACGAGGTGCAGGCGAGCTCATTCAAGCGGGTGGTGCAGACGATCACCTATCTCCTCCACTTCATCTCGTGGGTGATACTGGCGGGCATCCTGCGGATGCTGCTTTCGCCGGACTTCGGGCTGATCGTGCCCCTGTTCCGCTGGTTCGGCGTCGAGGTGATCAATCTCCTCGGCGACGTGCGCGAGATGTCCGAGAGCCCCTATTGCCCGCTCTGGGTGCCGGAGGTCTACGAGAAGTACCTCGACCCGCTCGCGGTCGAGTACGCCCACCACAATCCCGGCTACTTCGACGCGCTGCTCTCGATCCCCTTTGCCGAGCAGACCAAGTACGGTCCGGACCTGGACAAGCTGACCAACGAGACGTTTCTTGCTATCATCACGGGCAAGAAGCCGATCAGCGAGTACGACAGCTACGTGCAGACCTGGATGAAGAACGGCGGCGAGGAGATGACCAAGGCCGCTCAGGCGCTCTACGACAGGGCCTTCAAGTAGAGGACTTCAGCAGCGGGGCGGCAGGCGGCGGCCGCCCCGCACGCTCACCTACCGCATGACTGGAGGACGGAGAATGCTCAAGGCACGCGTTGACTTCGCGAAACATCTTCGCGCGTGGGACGGCTTCGGCGTCAACTACGTGGCAGCGGCGCAGACCCGCGACTGGTCGCAGTGGCCCCAGGACTACGGTTCCTTCGGCCTGCTCTCGGAAACGGATCGCCGGCGGATCATAGAGCTGATCTTCGGCGACGACGGCCTGAAGCCGACGATCGGCAAGATGTTCATCGACTCGCTGCAGGCCGGCATGAGCAAGCCGGCGGGCGTGAACCCGGACCTGATGGTCCTGCAGCCGCAGCTCTACGACCACCAGACGACGACAAAGTGGATGCGCTGGTTCTGGCGCGAGGGGCTCGAGCGCCTGCGCCGCCGCGGCGAGGAGCCGAGACTCGTAGCCACACTCTACGGACCAGCTCCGTGGATGACGAAGCAGAAGACCCTCCGCGGCCGCGACATCGATCCGGCGGAGAAGTACGAGATCGCCAAGTACATCATCTCCTTCGCCAAGCACATGATCGAGAAGGAGAGCATCCCCATTCGCTTCCTTTCCCTGCACAACGAGGGCGGCATCGAGGAGTACGAGCGGCGCTGGCCTGCCGACGGCGGCGACGGGCCCGAGTACCTCAAGCACGACTACAACGCGATCTGGCCCGTGGAGACCGTGGCGGAGTTCATCGGCTTCATGCGCGGAATGCTCGACAGGCAGGGCCTGCAGCAGGTCGCCCTGGGCAACGGCGAGTGCACCCGCCTCGACGGTACGGTCAAGTACGTCGAGGCCATCGTGAAGAACCCCCTTGCCCTTGCCCACTACGGGCTCGTGACCAGCCATGGCTTCGGAGGCGACGACACGATGTTCACCAGCGCTCCGCTGGACGTCGTGCGCAAGGTCAAGCCCGACTTCCACGGCTGGGTCACGTCGGCTTCGTGGGGCAGGATGGACATGAGCTTCCTGCGCACGATCCACCACCACATCATGACCTCGAAGGTGAACGGCTACATACCCTGGGCCGTGGTGCAGCGGCACAGCCAGTGGGTGGGCGGCGACCCGAACCCGGGGACGGCGATTCTGATCGACGACCAGGGAACGTGGTCGGTGCAGCGCGGCTACTACCTGTACAAGCACTACTGCCGCGTCGGAAGGGCAGGCATGGCCGTGGCCGACGCGGAGAGCCCGAGTCGCGAGGTGCTCGTCACGGCTTTCGCAGCCGCGGGCGCGAAATCGCCCGACGCCGCGGTCGTGCTGAACACCGGCGAGGCGCCGCAGAAGCTCCAGCTGCGCCTGGCCGGCTCGCCGAGCCGCCGCTTCGCCGTCGTGGTCACCGACGACGCGCGCACGTACCAGAAGCTGCCCGACGCCCTGGCCGGCGACGGCGTCGTGAGCTTGGAACTGCCGCCGCGCAGCGTCCACACCCTCGAGGCGCTCGGCTGAGACCGTCCGGGCAGCGGATCCGGTCGAGTTTGACAGTCGGTCGCCGCGCATCCACGCTTCCAGGAGAATCGATCCTACGCCGAGGAGGTGGCGCATGAAGAGGCTCCTGGCAGGCCTGGCCCTGGTCCTTGCAGTCGCGGCGGTCTTTGCGACCGGCACGCAGGAGGCGGCGGCCACTGGTCCGGTCTCGATCGTCTACTGGCAGTATTTCTACGAGAGCAAGGTGCAGGTGATCGACCAACTGATCCAGAAGTTCCAGGCCGAGAATCCGAACATCAAGGTCGAGCAGGTCACCTTTCCCTATGAGAACTACAACCAGAAGGTGGCTTCGTCCCTGCCCGCTGGAACGGGCCCCGACGTCATCAACCTGTTCTACGGCTGGCTGCCGCTGTACGTTAAGTCGGGCTACCTCGAACCGCTGTCGCCTTCGGACTTCAGCCCCGACAGCTTCAAGAGCGGCTTCTTCCCCTTTGTCGAGCAGAGCGTGAAGTTCGAGGGCAAGAACTACTCGGTGCCCACGGCGGTGCGCACGCTGGCCCTCCTGTGGAACAAGAAGCTGTTCCGCGAAGGCGGCTTCGATGCGGAGAAGCCCCCCAGACCCTCGACGAGACGGCGGCCATGGCCAAGAAGCTGTCGAAGTACGACGGCCCCTAATCCAGGCGGGGATGGCGATGCAGCCCACGGGGCAGGGGCACAGCTGGATCCGCGAGGGGTTGATCCGGCAGTTCGGGGGCACGCCCTACAGCGCCGACGGCCGCAAGGTCACGTACAACACCGCCGAGGGCGTCGCCGCCCTGCAGTGGTACACCGACCGCATAACAAAGGACAGGGTGGGATACCCGAACTTCGCCACCGACGACGTGACGGCCTTCAAGTCGCAGAAGGCGGCCATGAACATCGACGGCTCCTTCAGGATCGCGACGCTGAACGCCGTCAAGGACTTGGAGTGGGCGGTCGCCGAACTGCCCTCGCACAAGGGCATCAGGAGCAACTACGCCTCGTTCTGGACCCACGGCATCACGGCGGGGACCAAGGGCGCCAAGCTCGCGGCGTCGGTCAAGTTCCTCAAGTACATCAAATGCGCCGACGCCATGGGGGTGTGGCTCGAAAAGGTCGGCGAGCTTCCGGCCAACCCGGGATTCGCGGCGCAGCAAAAGGACAAGCCTTTTGTCGGGGTGTTCCTCAAGGGCCTCGACTACGCCCACGCCACGATCTTCGTCGACGAGTCGGGCCAGAGGAAGGTCTTTGTCGATATGGTCGACCAGGTGATCCTCAGGAACCGCGCGCCCGCCGATGCCCTCAAGGAGGCGGCCGAGACCGAGCAGAGGCTGATCGACGACTTCTGGAAGAAGTAGAAGGCTGCGCTGACGCCCGGCCTGGAGACGTCATGACCCTCGCGAAGAAGCAGGTGCTCACGGCTTATGTCTTTCTCGCTGTGCCTCTGCTCTTTTTCCTGTTCGTGCGCTTCGTGCCCATGGCCTACGCCCTGGTGATGAGCGCCACGAACTGGAAGCTCCTCGCCCGCAACCTCAGGTTTCTCGGCCTGGACAACTTCCGCACGATCTTCGCTGACAGGGTCTTTCGCGCCTCCCTCGCCAACACGCTGCGCTATGCCGTGGTGGGCGCGCCGCTCGCCATCGTCATCAGCTTCTTCCTGGCCCTGCAGCTGAGCAGGATCGGCCGGTTCAGGTCCTTCTACCGCCTTCTCTACGTGCTGCCCTACATCACGCCGGTCGTGGCCGTGAGCTGGGTCTGGCGCTGGATGTTCCAGCCCGTGCCCTTCGGCATCATCAACGGCGTGCTGAGCGGGATGGGGCTGGCGCCCCACGGCTTTCTCAACGATCCGCGAGAGGCCCTGGCCTCGATCACGGCGGTCAACGTGTGGGTCGAGCTGGGCTACTGCGTCACGATCTTTCTCGCCGGGATCCAGAACATCCCGAGCGAGTACGTCGAGGCGGCCAAGATCGACGGCGCCTCGGAGCGCAGGGTCCTGCGCAGCATCATCCTGCCTCTCATGATGCCCGTGACGCTCTTTCTCACGGTGATGCAGGGCATCCAGTTCCTGCGCATCTTCACCCAGGTCTACAACATGTCGACCCAGGCCACGGGAGGACCTCTCGACTCGACCAAGTCGATCGCCCTCTACGTCTATCAGACGGCCTTCGCGAAGTTCGAGATGGGGCTGGCGGCAAGCGCCAGCCTCGTGCTCTTCGCGATCATCATGGCGGTCACGCTGCTGCAGATCCGGTTCTTTGACCGGAGAGTCAGCTACTAGTCGGGGGGCGCCGATGAGGGCGGACAGGCTGCGCGCCGCTTTCGCCTACGCGGTTCTCTCCGCGCTGGCGATCGCCATGGTGTTCCCCTTTGCCTGGATGCTCATGTCTTCGCTCAAGGACGCAACGCAGATCTTCAAGCTCAGGTTCCTTCCCACCCGCCCGTCGCTCGACAACTACCGCCTGCTGTTCTTCGGCAGCCGCTCGCGCTTTCCGCTGTGGTTCCTCAACAGCCTGATCGTCGCGATCGCCGTCACGGCTTCGGTCCTGTTTTTCGACTCGCTCCTGGGTTACACGCTGTCGAAGTTCAAGTTCCCGGGCAAGAAGCTGGTGTTCGTCCTGATTGTGAGCACCCTGATGATCCCCACCGAGATGCTCGTGATCCCGTGGTACTCGATCTCGGTCACCCTCAAGTGGGTCGACACCCGCTGGGGCATCATGTTTCCCGGCATGATGAGCGCCTTCGGCGTGTTCCTGATGCGCCAGTTCACCAGCAGCATCCCCGACGAGCTCATTGCCGCGGCCCGCATCGACGGCCAGGGCGAGCTCAAGATCCTGCTCACGATCGTGCTGCCCCTCGTGGCCTCGGCCCTCGCGACGCTGGCCATCTTCAACTTTATCGGCAACTGGAACGCCTTCATCTGGCCGCTGATCGTCGCCTCCAAGCCCCTGCGCTTCACGCTGCCCGTGGGGCTCGCCAACTTTTCCGGAGAGGCGGGAAGCGACTGGCACCTGATCATGACGGGGGCCACGGTGGCCATGGCGCCTCTCGTCGTGGTCTTTCTCGTGTTTCAGAAGCGCATCGTCAGAGGAATCGCCATGACGGGATTGAGGGGATAGAGCATGCGCGTCATCGATTCGCACGTGCATTTTCCCGGGGACCGGATCATCGACGACGGAAAGAGCGCGGCGGCGCCGGTGCGGCCTGGGGCCGCGGCCGCGCCGCCCGATCCGTGGCTCAGGAGAGAAAGGGGAAAATGGGCGCGGGCCTGGAGGTTCCCCGAGGAGCGAAAAGTCACGGCGGAGCAGGGCGTCGCGCTGTGGAAGGCCGAGGCCGACAAATACCCGTACCTGGACAAGATCGTGTTCGTGACCGCTGGCAGCAATGACTTCGCGTCGCGGCTCGTGCGAGAGCGGCCCGACAAGTTCGTGGCGTACGCTCACCACGACCCCTTGCTGCCGGACGCGGTCGAGCGGCTCGAGCGCGCGGTGTGCGAGCAGGGCCTGAAGGGCTACAAGGTGCTCGGTCCAACGGTGGACCGCAGGCTCGACGACCGCTCTCTGTTCCCGCTGTGGGAGGCCGTCCAGGACCTAGGGATCCCGCTTCTCGTGCACTTCGGGACCATGGGTGGGGGGGGAGGAATCGCGAGCCACGTCAACATCAACCCCCTGGTCATTCATGACGTGGCCAACGCCTTTCCGAGGCTCCCGATCATCATCCCGCATTTCGGGTGCGGCTATCTGTTCGAGACGCTGCAGCTGTGCTGGGTCTGCCCGAACGTGTGCATCGACTCCAGCGGCTCCAACCAGTGGACGCGCTGGATGCCCTTCGAGCTGAACCTCGAAGCGCTCTTCCGAAAGTACCGCGACACCATCGGCTGCGAGCGGATCCTGTTCGGAACCGACTCGAGCTGGTTCCCGAGAGGCTTCACGACCGCCTACCTCGACGAGCAGGTGCGCGCCATGGTCTACGCGGGCTATTCGGAATCTGAGGCGGACGCGGTCCTCTACGGCAACGCCGCCAGGCTGCTGAAACTGCCGTAGCGCGGTCGGCCGCCCGGCCGCAGCGCTGTTCCTGTCGAGACGATTTCTCCCGTGTCCAGCGCACAGGCGGCGCGCGGCGGTCAAGGCAAAGGAACCGGAGTTGCGCCTCGATTTGACAGAATGCGGCCGTCGATGCAGGATGGGGCTTTCCCGCCACGTGAGGCGGACAACGGGAGGACGCAATGGTCATTTGGAAACGCGCAGCAGCGCTCGTCGTCGTACTCGTCGCCCTCGCAGGCGCCGCGTTCGCCGGCGCAACGGTCGAGCGGGCCCAGGACGTGCCCAAAACCGTGATCGTCTACTCGAGCGTCGACGAGAAGAACGCCAAGAAGATCATGGACGTGTTCACTGCGGACACCGGCATCTCGGTGCAGTTCGTGCACCTGTCGACGGGTCCGGCCCTGGCCCGGATCAAGGCCGAGGCCGCCAACCCCCAGGCCGACGTCTGGTTCGGCGCCCCGAGCGAGAACCACATCGCGGCGAAGAAGGATGGGCTCACGACCCCGCACAAAGGGGCCAACTTCGACCGGCTCGCCCCCGCGTTCAAGGACCCCGAGGGCTACTGGCGCAGCTTCTACATGAACCCCATGGCCTTTGCCGTCAACAAGGACGTGCTGGCCCGTCTCGGCGCGCCCAAGCCGACCTCGTGGGCGGACCTGCTCAACCCGGCCTACAAAGGCCAGATCCAGATGCCTACGCCCCAGGCTTCGGGCACCGCGTACAACATCGTGGCGTCGCTCGTGAAGCTCATGGGCGAGGAGAAGGCCTTTGAGTACATGAAGAAGCTCGGGCCGAACGTCCAGACCTACACCTCCTCGGGCACCGCTCCCTCCAAGGGCGTCTCGGTCGGCCAGTGCGCCATCGGCATCCAGTTCACGCCGGCCTTCTTCGAGTTCATCGACCAGGGCTTCCCCCTGGAGGTGATCTTCCCCAAGGAAGGCGTCTGGTTCGAGGCTCCAGCGGTGTCGATCATCAAGGGCGCGAAGAACCTCAGGGCGGCCCAGATGCTGGTCGAATGGCTGACCTCGACGCGGGCTCAGAGCGTGCTCACCGAGCAGAAGACCTTCTTCTACCCGGTCATTGCAGGAGCCAAGCTCGGCGCCGGCATGCCCGCCTTCGAGTCGCTCAAGACGATTGACGTGGATCCGATCTGGGCGGCCGGCGAGAAGAAGCGCCTCGTGGACCGCTGGGTCGCAGAGGTTCTGCCGGCCAAGTGATGGGCGGCTCCCGCGTCGCCCGGGCGGTGGGCGACATCAGGCGCACGGGCCGCGATCCGCTGCTGGCGGCCATCGTGGCCGTCGTTCTGGCGTCGCTCGTTGTCTTCGTGCTCTTTCCCCTGGTGCGGGTCATCGCCACGAGCCTGCGCGTCGACGGGAAGCTCACGCTGGCCGTCTTCCGCGAGATCGCGGCGAGCGCCTACCTGCGTCAGGCCTTTGTCAACAGCCTCATGATGGGCGGCCTCACGGCCCTGATCGGGACTGCCGTCGGCTTCCTGTTCGCCTTTGCCGTGACCCGGGCCGATGTCCCGCTCAAGCGGGTTCTGCACGGCATCGCCATCATTCCAATCGTGTCGCCGCCGTTTATCGGGGCCCTGGCGATCATCATGCTGTTCGGCAACAACGGGCTCATCACCTGGAGCCTGCTGCGGATCCAGAACTACCCGATCTACGGCTTCCGCGGCCTGATGTTCGCCCAGGTCGTGACCTTCTTCCCCGTGGCCTATCTCACCCTGCGGGGCGTCCTGGAGTCGATCAACCCGACGCTCGAGGACGCGGCGCTCGACCTGGGCGGCTCGCGGCTGAAGGTCTTTCTGAGAGTCACCCTGCCGCTGGCCGTTCCGGGGATCGCCAGCTCGATGCTCGTGCTGTTCATCGAGACGCTGGCCGACTTCGGCAACCCGTTGATCCTCGCCGGCAGCCGCTTCCCGATCCTGTCGGTGCAGGCCTACCTGGAGATCACGGGCATGTACGACCTGCCCAAAGGCTCGGGGCTGTCGCTGCTGCTGCTCGTCCCCTCGATCACGGCGTGGCTCCTGCAGAAGTACTGGGTCGAGCGCAAGCGCTACGTCACCATCACCGGCAAGCCCACGGCCACCTCGGTCAAGATCATCAGCCCGTCAGCCAGGGCGCTGTTGTTCGTCGGCTGCCTCGTCGTGGCCCTCTTCATCGTGCTGATCTACGCCTCGATCCTCTGGGGAGCGACCGCCAAGGTGTGGGGCGCGGACAACACGCTGACTCTCCAGCACTTTGGCGACGTCTTTGGCGTCGGCTTCAAGGCTGTCCGCGACACCCTCATGATCGCGGGGCTGTCCACGCCCGCGGCCGGGCTGCTTGGGATGGTGATCGCGTTCCTGGTGATGCGCAAGCGCTTTCCCGGGCGCAAGTTCATGGAGTTCACCTCCATGCTGAGCTTCGCGGTGCCGGGGACCGTGATCGGCATCGGCTACATCCTGGCCTTCAACAGGCCGCCGCTGGTGCTCACGGGCACGCTGCTGATCCTGCTGCTGAACTTCGTCTTCCGCTACATCCCCGTGGGCATCGAGAGCGGCGTGGCGATCCTGCGGCAGATCGACCCGGCGATCGAGGAGGCGGCCGTAGACCTGGGCGCCGACGCGCGAACCACGTTCTCGCGCATCACCCTGCCGATGATCGTGCCTGCCTACTTCTCGGGGCTCGTGTTCGCCTTTGTGCGCGCCATGACGGCGATCAGCGCGGCGATCTTTCTGGTGTCCTCCCGATGGAACCTGATGACCGTGCAGATCATGTCGCAGGTCGAGTCGGGAAGGCTGGGCACGGCGGCGGCTTTCAGCGTGATCCTCGTGGCCCTGATCTTCGCCGCGATCTTCTTCATCCGGGCGCTGCTTCACGTCCGTTACGGCCGCTACGGCGGCGCGATGCTCCACTTCTAGAGGAGGCGGGTCATGGGCGTTCGGCTCGTCGGCGTGACCAAGACCTTCGAGGACCCGATGCATCCCGGCGGCAGCGTCACGGCGGTCAAGGACGTGAGCCTGGAGGTGGCCGACGGCGAGCTGGTCACGCTGCTCGGACCGTCGGGCTGCGGAAAGACCACGACGCTGCGGATCGTATCGGGCTTCGAGGCCGCCACCAGGGGCGAGGTGTGGATCTCGGGCGAGCGGGTCGACGACATCCCGCCGAACAGGCGCGACACCTCGATGGTCTTCCAGAGCTACGCGATCTTTCCCCACATGTCGGTCGAACAGAACATCGGCTTCGGCCTCGAGCTCAAGGGCCGCCCGCGCTCGGAGATCCGCCAGGAGGTGCGGCGGATCATGGAGGTGATGAACCTCACCGCGCTGGGCAGGCGCCGGCCGGACCAGCTCTCCGGAGGCCAGCAGCAGCGCGTGGCCCTGGCCCGGGCGATCATCAACCGGCCGAGCGTGCTGCTGTTCGACGAGCCGCTGTCGAACCTCGACGCGAAGCTGCGCGAGCAGATGCGGCTGGAGATCAGGCGCATCCAGCAGACCTTCCGCATCACGAGCATCTACGTGACCCACGACCAGGTCGAGGCGATGACGGTCTCCGACCGCATCGTCGTGATGGACTCGGGCGAGGTCAGGCAGGTCGGCACGCCCTTCGAGATCTACTCGCGGCCGGCCAACCGGTTCGTCGCGGACTTTATCGGCCGCGTGAACTTTTTCGAGGGGAAGGCCGGCGAGCGCGCCGGCGAAAACCTCGCCGTCCAGGTCGGCGACCGCAGCATCGAGGTCGCGAGCAGCGCCCCCGGCATCGCGGCCGGGGACCGGGTCACCGTCGTGGTCCGGCCCGAGTCGCTGCGGCTGCGGCCGCAGGCGGACGGTGGCTTTGCCGGCGGGCGGATCGAGCGGGCCGTCTACCTCGGCAACGTCGTCGAGTACGAGATCGACATCGGAGCCGGGAGGCCCGTGCTCGCGGTCTCCTACGACCCCATCGACGCCGGCTTTTTCCGCGAGGGAGACCGGGTGTCGCTGGACTTCTCGGCGCGGGCGGCTCACGCTCTGCCGTCGGAAATCCCGTGAAGGCGATGCTGCTGGAGCGCGCGGGCGCTCCGCTGCGGCTCCGCGACGCGGCAGACCCCCGGCCGGGGGCAGGGGAGGTGCTGCTGCGCGTGCATGCCTGCGGAGTGTGCCGCACCGACCTCCACATCGTCGACGGCGAGCTCGCGGCGCCTCGCCTGCCCCTGGTGCCCGGCCACCAGATCGTGGCCACGGTGGCAGCGCGAGGCGCGGGGGCGCTGCGGTTTCCCGTCGGCGCCCGCGTCGGGGTCCCCTGGCTCGCCTCAGCCTGCGGCCGCTGCCTCTACTGCCGCGGGGGACAGGAAAACCTCTGCGACGAGGCGCGCTTCACCGGCTTCCACACCGACGGCGGCTACGCCGAGCTCGCCGTCGCCGATGAGCGCTCCTGCTTCGCGATCCCCGCGGGCGTGAGCGACATCGAAGCCGCGCCGCTGCTGTGCGGCGGCGCGATCGGATACCGTGCGCTGCGGCTGGCAGGAAGCGGCCGGCTGCTCGGCTTCTACGGCTTCGGCTCCGCCGCTCACATGCTGCTTCAGATCGCCCGCTTCGAGGGCCGCGAGGTGTTCGCCTTCACCCGGCCGGGCGACCGCGGCGGGCAGGAGTTCGCTCGAGGGCTGGGTGCGACGTGGGCAGGCGGCTCCGACGAGCTGCCACCGGCGCCGCTCGACGCCGCCCTCATCTTCGCTCCCGTAGGCGCCCTCGTGCCCGCGGCCCTGCGCGCCGTACGCAAGGGCGGCACGGTCGTGTGCGCCGGAATCCACATGAGCGACATCCCTTCGTTCCCCTACAAGGATCTGTGGAACGAGCGGGTGATCCGCTCGGTGGCGAACCTCACCCGCCGCGACTGCGAGGAGCTGCTGGCCCTGGCGCCGCGGGTGCCGATCCGCACTACCGTGCGCGCCTTCGCCCTCGAGCAGGCCAACCAGGCGCTCGACGCCCTGCGCGCGGGCAAGATCGAGGGGTCGGTCGTGCTGGCGGTTGAGGCGGATTCGGGCGCGTGCGGCGGCAGCGGAGGGTTTGCGTCGCCTCACCGCCCGTAGACCGAGACGTGAAGCTCGCTGGACGAGCGGAAAGGCTCCCGCTTCCAGCCGGCCCACCGCTCCCTGAGGCGCAGGCCCGCGATTCGCGCCATGAGGTCGAGTTCCGCGGGCCAGGCGTAGCGCTGGACCACGGGATTCAGCCGCACACCCGCGGGCGACAGGGTCACGTGGCTCTCCTCGATCGTCTGCGTCGCGCTGTCGTGGCGGAGCACGTCGAGGCGGACTTCGTCCACCAGGACCGCCTCGGCATTCACGTACTGGTCGCCGCGCAGCCTGTGAAGGAATGACGGCACCAGGGTCTCGATGATGAAAGATCCATCATCGGTGAGGTGGCGGGCGACGTTGCCGAAGCAGCGCACCTGGTCTTCCTGCGTGAGCAGGTTGAAGAAGGTGTTCCACACGACGTAGATCAGGCGATAGCTGCCCGCCGCCGCCACGTCGGCAAAGTCGCCCATCGTGACCTGCATCGCTTCGCCGCCCGGCTGGCTGCGCAGCTGCGCGACCATGGCAGGAGAGATGTCGATGCCGTCGACGCGGACGCCCCGGGCGGCGAGCGGCAGCGCGATCCGTCCTGTTCCGATGGCCAGCTCGAGCGCGGGGCCGGCGCCCGCCAGCTCCGCGAGGAACGCGACTGCCGCCTCCTCATCGCCGCGCTTGCCGTCGCGGTACTCGCGGGCGACGTCGTCGCCGAAGCTCATGGCCGGCTCGTAACCCTTCATTCCTAGGCCTCTACATCATGCGGAACATCTGCGACATCGTGCGGCCCATGATGCGATTGGCGAGCGAGATCGCAGCGAGCACCAGCACGATCAGGATCGTGCCGAGGGCGTAAGCGGGCCCGATGGTGGCCGACGACAGGTACTCCATGATCGCCACGGTGATCGTCTTCCAGCGGGCCGAGTAGAGCATCACCGTGGTCGAGAGCTCGCCCATCAGCGTGGAGAACGAGATCACCGCGCCGGCGAGGATCCCCGGAAGCATGAGCGGCAGCGTGACCCTGCGGAAGGTCATGCCCCACGGCGCGCCCGCGATGGTGGAGGCCTCCTCGATGGCGCGGTCCATCTGGGCCAGCGATGCCGTGGTCGAGCGGAACACGTAGGGCATGCGGCGGACAAAGTAGCCGACCAGCAGGATCGTGCCCGTGCCGCTGAGCACGAGAAAGCCGGAGGAGAAGCCGGTGAGGATCGCCACCCCCACGATGATGCCCGGAAGGATAAAGGGAAGCATGACCGTCAGGTCGAGCAGCCAGCGCGCCTTCATGCCGCGCCGCGAGCTGATGTAGGCGAGCAGGGTCCCGATCACCGAGGCGATCACCGTGGCGACCACCGAAAGCAGCAGGCTGTTCTGCAGCGGGGTGCGCGCGATCTCGAAGATGCGCCTGTAGTTGGCCAGCGAGAAGCGGGTCGGGAAGCGCGTGCCCGACCAGCCCTCGGTGAACGAGGTAAAGATCACGGTGATGTGCGGCAGCAGGGACAGCAGCACCGCCAGCGCGCAGAAGAGCAGGCCGATCGCCTTGAGCAGCCGGCTCGGCGACTGGCGCGCGGCCTGCGTGCGGCTGCTGATGGTGACGTAGGAGCGTGCGGCGGTCACGCGCTGCGAAAGCACGATCGCGACCGCCACCATCGCGACGTTCACCATCGAGATGGCGGCTGCGGCGTTGAGGTCGAAGTAGCCGGTCACCTGAAAGTAGATCAGCGTGGGCAGCACGTAGTAGTTGCCGCCCAAAAGGGCTGGCACGCCAAAGTTGCCCACCGCGCGGATGAACACGGTCAGCGCCGAGGTCACGATCGCGGGCAGCACCAGCGGAAGGGTGAGCGTGCGGGCGATGCGCAGGCGCGAGGCGCCCATGATCTCGGCGCTCTCCTCCAGCGACGGGTCAGCGGACAGCAGGGCGCCGTAGGTCAGGAGAAACACGAACGGGTAGTAGCTCAGGCTCATGGCGATGATCACCCCCGGCGCGCCGTAGATGTCGGGCAGGGGGATCCCGAACCACTCCTTGAGAAAGAAGGTGAGCATGCCGCGCCGCCCGAACAGCAGCACCCACGAGTAGGCCCCGATGAACGGCGGCAGGATCAACGGCAGGGTGCCGAGGCTCAGGAACAGCGTCTTGAAAGGGATTTCGGTCTTGGCCATGAACCAGGCCATCGGCACGCCCAGGGCGCAGGAGAACGCCACGGTCAGCAGCCCGACCACCATCGTGTTGCGCAGGGCGCCGCGGTAGAGCCGCGACGAGGTGAACTCGGCAAAGTTGGCCAGCGTCAGGTTGCCGAGGGTCGCCTCCCTGTCCTTTTCCAGGAAAGCCGCGAGCACGACCTTGGACAGCGGGTAGACGATGAACAGGACGAGGATGAACAGGGTCAGGCCCAGGACGAGCGCCTGGGAAAGCTCGACCTTGAAGCGCGGGCGGGCGAGATGGTCGGCCATCGGCTACTCCGCGGCGAGCTGGTCGCGCTGCTCGGGCGGAAAGAGCCTCACGCTCTCCCAGTCGAAGCCGACCGCGACTTCCGATCCCTCCTGCACGCCCGGGACGCGCCGCTTCTCGTCGACCAGCACCTCCTTGCGGGATCTCTGGGCCGGTATCTGCAGGAAGTAGCGTACCTGGGTGCCGAGGTAGAGGATCGTGCGCACCTGGCCGCGCAGCGCCGCCTGCCCCGGGCCGCCGGGCCCGCCTGCCCCCGTGGCCGTCCCTGCCGGCCTGATGTGCAGGTGCTCCGGCCGCGCGAAGAGGATGACGGGCCCTCCGTCAGGCGCTGAGTCGGCGAGCGCGGCGGGCAGGGGAGCCGCGTCGCCGGAGCCGAGGCGCAGGCGCGCCGACCCGCCGTCGCGCAGGATCTCGCAGTCGAGAAAATTGGCCTGCCCGATGAAATCCGCGACGCGCACGCTGCCCGGGTTCTCGTAGATCTCGTCGGGCGTCCCGATCTGGCTGACCAGGCCCGCGTGCATCACCGCGATGCGGTCGGAGATCGACAGCGCCTCCTCCTGGTCGTGAGTCACGTAGATCGCCGTCACGCCCGCCTGCTGCTGGATGCGCCTGATCTCCTCGCGCATGTAGATGCGCAGCTTGGCGTCGAGGTTGCTGAGCGGCTCGTCGAGGAGAAGCAGCTTGGGGTTGTAGACGAGCGCGCGGGCTAGGGCGATGCGCTGCTGCTGGCCGCCTGAGAGCTCGCCGGGCTTGCGCCACGCCGTGCTCTCGAGTCCCACCAGGCTGAGCAGCTCGCCGACCTTGCCGCGGATCTCCTCCGGCGGCCGCCGCCGCGCCTTCAGGCCGTAAGCCACGTTCTCGAATACCGACAGGTGCGGGAACAGGGCGTAGCTTTGAAAAACCATGCCGATGCCGCGGCGGAAGGGCGGCACCGCGGTGAAGTCCTGTCCCTGGAACATGATCCGGCCGCTGGTCGGCTTCTCGAAGCCCGCGATGCAGCGCAGCGTCGTGGTCTTGCCGCAGCCGCTCGGGCCCAGGAGGGTGAACAGCTCGCCCTCCCGGACCTCGAGAGACACGCCCGCCAGGGCCTGGACCTGTTCGTCCTTGGCTCGAAAGGTCTTGTGGAGGTCCTGGACCGAGAGCGCGACTTCGCCCTTGCTCATCGCGCCGCGAAGATCTCGCCGAACTTCTTCAGGTACTCATCGCGTTTGGCCGTGGCCTCGGCGTCGTCGTACTTGATGAACTTGATCTCGGTGCTGGGCTTGAGCCCCGGAGGCGGCGGCACGTCCGGCCGCGTCATCCTGCGATAGTGCGGCGCCGCGGATACGATGCTCATCGCCTCTTTCGTGGTCAGGAAGTCCATGTAGAGCCGGGCGTTGGCTGCGTTCGGGCCGTTCTTGATGATGCCCGAGGCATCGAAGCGCAGGCCGGTTCCGTCGGAGGGATAGATCGCCTCGACCGGGTTGCCCTTGGCCTTTTCCGTGAACACGTTGCCTTCGCCGGTCACCCCGATGGCGAACTCGCCGCGGGCCACCAGGCTGTAGGCGAGGGTCGAGCTCGGGACGTATGTGGCCAGCCGCCGCACGGCGTTGATGTGGTCCCAGCCGTAGAGACCCACCATCTGGAACAACTGGGCGAACGCCGAGCCCGACAGCGCCGGGTTGGCGAACAGAAGCTTGTTGGCCCATTTCTTGTCCGCGAGGTCCTTCCAGCTCTTGGGCGCGTCGGCCGGCTTGACCAGCTCCGTGTTGATGATGAACGCCTGGATGTTGTAGGAGAAGCCGTAGTACCTGTTGTTCGCGTCCTTGTACTCGGGTGGGAACGCCGCGTCCTCCTTGACCTTGTAGGGCGCGAGCAGGTCGACGATCACCTCCAGGTTCTCCTTGGCCACCGCCTGGATGATGTCGCCGAGCGGCTTCTTCGCCTCGGCCTTGATGCGCGTGAGCAGCTCGCCGGAGCCGGCGCGGATGATCTCGACCTTCACGTCCGGATGCTTCGCGCGGAAGGCCTTGGCCAGGTCGTCGCCCATTTCCGGCGAGCCTGCGTTGTAGATCACAAGGCTGCCGTCGGCGTACAGCAGCGAACCCCCGAGCAGGGCGAGCACCGCGACCAACAGAACGCGAGCGATGGGACGGGCACGGTTCATAGACACCTCCCCTTGAGTTTTGCTATGACTGTAGGACGGGTTCCGCTCCAAGTCAACGCCTGCCATGGTTGTACAGGATGAAGGCTTCACGCCCGTGACGCGATCGCACTCCGAGGTCGGCGCCTTCTCGATTGGTGTCTCGCTCGTGGCGTTCTCGAATGCCGGCGAGGTGCGCCGCTTCCTCGACCAGGCGCGGGAGCGCCACGGTCATTCGCCGCTGATCGAGCTCTCCTACGCGATGTCGCGGGACTTTCTCGATTCGGTCTCGTTTCTGAAGGGCCGCGTGTTCTCGGCCCACGCTCCCTGCCCGCGCGCCGAGCTCTTTCCCAATCTCGGCAGCCGCGACCCCGCCGTCGTGGCCGAGAGCCTGGAGTCGATCCGCGCGAGCGCCACTACGGCCGCCGCTTTTGGCGCGCGCACGCTGGTGCTGCACGCCGGCTACACGCTGGACGCAGGCGTGTACTCCGACCCGCGGCGCAGGCTTGCGGCGCTCGGCCCCGAGGGCGGCATCTGCGAGCCCGGTTCCTGCGAGACCGGCCCCTATCGCGCGCACCTCGAGACAGCGGTGGACAACCTGCGGCGGGCATGCGCCCTCTGCGAGCGCGAGGGCGTGCGCCTGGCAGTGGAGAACCTGAACCCGCGGCTCACGTACCTGTTCCAGCTGCCCGGCGAGCTGGCTCATCTCGCGCGCGAGATCCCCGACGTGGCCCTTTGCGTCGACCTCGCGCACCTGTGGATCGCGTCTCTGGTGCACGGCTTCGCGTTCACCGATGGGCTGCGCGAAATACTCTCGACGGGGTGCGTGGCGAGCGCTCACATCCACGACAACCCGTCGGCCGCCGGCCCGGGTTCCCGGCTGTCGGACGATCACGCGACGATCGGGTCCGGGCGCGTGCCGGTCGCGGACGCCCTGCCTCTGCTGGCCGCCGCCGGCGTGAGGCCGCTGATCGTGGAATCCCTTGGGCCGGTGATCGACAGCTACAGTGCCCTCGTGCGGCTCATCGAGGAGTCGTGCCCGTGAGCGTCGCGGCCGTGGTCTTCGATTTCGACGGTACGCTTATCGACTCGCGCGACATCAAGACGGCGAACTACGTGGCGGCCTTCGAGCGGGTGTTCGCATCGTCGCCGCAGGAGCGGCCCCGCGTCGTCGCCTCGTGCGTGCGGACGTCGGGCGCCAACCGCTTCGTGCAGCTGCGCGACACGCTCGAAAGCCTGGGGCGTTCGGCCACGCCCGCCCAGGAGCAGGAGTGGAGCCGCCTCTACTCGAGCCTCAACGCCGGGAGCGTGGGCCGGATCCGGGAGTTCCCCTCGGTGCGGCCGCTGCTGCGCGAGCTGCGCAGCCTCGGCTGCCTGGTGTGCGCGGCCTCTGGGATCCTCGAGGAGGAGTTCCTGCGCGAGCTCGACCGTCGGGGCCTGGCTGGTCTCTTTGACGAGGTCCGGGGCGGAGACAAGCTGGGGACGCTGCGCGATCTGCTCGCGCGCGGCCTCGGCGACGTCGTCTTCGTGGGCGACACGGAGTACGATCGGCTCACGGCCCAAGAGGCCGGGGTCGACTTCCACATGGTGCAGGACGACAGCGACCTGCAGGCCCTCGGGCAGCGGCTGCGCGAGGCTGCGCGCTGAGTCACGGCGGGCGGGGCAAGCTGGACGGCGCTGCAGCATCGCTGTAGGATGTCTCCCGCGCCTGTGCAGCCTGCGCGAAAGGCGGAACCCTTGCCCGTCAGCGTTTCCCTCGCCACGGCCGTCGCCATCCAGCTCCTCTGCCAGCTGTTCAAGGTCGTCCACCACTCGGTCAGGGACAGAAGGCTCCAGTTCAGCCCCTTCTTTTCGGCAGGCGGCATGCCCAGCGCGCACACCGCCTTTGTCGTCGCCCTGGGCATCTCGATCGGGCTGAACAGCGGCTTCGACTCCGAGGTGTTCGCCGTGGCCCTGGTCTTCGGCGCGATCGTGGTCTACGACATCCTGCGGCTTCGTGCCGCTGTCCAGAGGCACTCAGACATCCTCAGAAAGCTGACCGCGGATCGCGGCGAGGCGGTGCCGATGCCGCCGGACGTGGGTCACACCCCAGCCGAGGTCGCGGTCGGGGCCGCGGTCGGGGCCGCGTTCGCGTTCGCGGCGCACTTGCTGCTCGCAGCCTGGAGTTGAGGCGAGCGGGGACGCCGCTGCGACGGCAGGCGCGGGGCCGTCTCGCCAAGCGGCTCGTTGCGGTGCCCGGCCGACGCGAGGTCGAACTCCGTCAACTCCTATTGACGTGTCGCAAGTTTTCTGGGCACATTACCAAAAACGTCAGGGAGGAAATAATGACTCGAAAGATCGCTGTTCTCGCTTTGTTCGCTCTGATCGGAAGCTTCGCTCTCGCTCAGGACCTCAAGATCGACTACCAGCTCAACATGGCGCCCGGGGCCGTAGGCAGCTACTTCACCTTCACGGGCCCCATCCGCTACATGGCGGCGGACAAGGACCACGTGGATGCCAAGACGGGAGCCTCGGTCGGCAACTCGACCGAGTTGTTCAACGCTTACATCTACGACGTCAAGGGCAAGGCGACTTTCCCGTCAGGCCTGCGCGGCCTGTTCCTCTTCGCAGTGGCCCCTGCCGAGCAGCGGACCGTGGACAACCTTTCGGCTGCCAAGGCCGGCGACGGAACGATCACCATCCGGTACGTTCATCGCGGAACCGCCTACGAGATCGTCACCGACAAGAGCGGCAGGATCAACTTCCCGGACAACGCCCTCCGCAGGCGCCCGATCGGGTTCATCCAGGGCGAGGGCCCGCAGGTTCTGCACAGGGACTTCTCCAGCGACGGAACGGCGGCCAAGATCGACTGGCGCAAGGTCTGGGACGACCGCATCGCGGGCGGCAAGGAGATCAAGGCCGGCGTCGCCAACAAGACGGGCAGCGTTGGCCCGGACGGCGCGGCCCCGGATTCGATGTACCACTGGCAGGGAGCCCTCCAGGTGACCCTCGAGCGCAACGTCCTCAAGATCGTCGGCGGGCTGAACGTCGTCAAGCGCTGACGGTGACCTCGAGAAGACAAAGGCCGTCGGGCCCGCCGCATGGCGGCAGCTCGACGGCCTTTTTTTGTTGGGGGCGCGCGGCGGCTGCTCCCGCGACGCCGCACCCCCGGCAGGACAGGTCCGATCGCCTGCTTCTTGAAGACGGTCTTCAGCACGGTCTCCTTGTCGAGCTTCCTGGTGCAGAAGAACCAGTCGTAGCAGGTCATGTCCTTCTTGTGGTCCATGCGCTCCTTGGCCACGCCGCAGGAGCCGGCGGTCTGCAGCGCGATGAGGACCCGGTGCAGCTCGTCGAACTTGCGGCCGAGGCTCAGCGGGTAGTAGATGATCGTGCGGATGATCCCCTCGGGGTCGATGACAAAGACCGCGCGGACGGCCTTGGTCGAGCTCTCGCCCGGCTGGATCATGCCGTACTTCTTCGCGACCTCCATCGTGATGTCCTCGATCAGGGGGAACTTGACCTCGACATCCTTTATCCCGCGGTACTCGATCGTTTCCTTGATGGTCCGCAGCCAGGCGATGTGGCTGTGGAGCCTGTCGACCGAGAGCCCCACGAGCCTGCAGTGCGCCTCGGCGAACTTGCTCTCCATCGAGGCGAACGTCATGAACTCGGAGGTGCAGACGGGGGTGAAGTCAGCAGGGTGGCCCTTGAACGACGGCGCCTTGTATCCGATGCGGGGCATTGCGGGGGCGGGCTGATTGCCCTTTTCCAGGATCATTTCTCCTATTGAGTGAGATATCGGAAGCCCGAACACAGGGACCTGTCGAGCCTGGGGTCAACATGCGGGAACAGGTCCTCAGCGGCCGCCCGCGGGCGACGCGGCGGCCAGCAGCCGATGAGCGCCGCGGCCGCGAGCTCGCTCGTCGGGTCGCGCCCGTCTCTTGCTCGATCGCGAATCGCGTCGCGTCGTTGACAACTGCGGACTCCACACCTACGATGGCCCTGCTGGTTCCGCGAATCAGCTCGCCCGCCGCGGCGGACGAAACGACACAACCACTTGAAGCCCCAAGGAGGGACAGCATGAAGAAGAAGCTCCTGTGCGTGGGAACCTTCGCGGTGCTGATCGTCTGCACCGCTTTTGCAGGAGGGGCGGGCGAGCCAGCAGCCACGGCCAAGCCCGTAGCGCTCGACTTCCCGAGCTGGCAGGCCGAAGAAGCCGGGTTCAAGGAGTTTTGGGCGGAAGCTATACCCGCGTTCAAAGCCCAGAACCCGAACGTCGATGTCAAGCTCACCCGCATCGTTTACAAGGACTACATCGACACCCTGACGACGCGGTTCGCGGCGAACAACCCGCCGGACATCCTGCACCTGCCTGCCCGCAATGCCGCCCAGTTCAACGCCCAGGGGTGGCTGGCGCCTCTCGACGGCTACCTCAAGGATACCGACATCCTCGCCAACTGGACGCCGCTGCAGTCCTCGGTCGTCTTCGACGGCAAGAACATGGGGCTCCTGCTCATGGGGTACGGCTACCTCCTCTACTACAACGAGAAGATCTTCAAGGATGCCGGTGTGGCCCTGCCCAAGTCTCCCGCCGACATGCTCACAGCGGCCAAGGCGCTGACGAACGAGAAGGCCGGAATCTTCGGGTTCGGCCTGACGACCGCGGACCATCCCAACATCTACGGCGATGTCTCCAACCTGGTCTACGGGCTGGGGTTGAGCTTTTTCAAGAACGGCCAGTACAACTTTGTCGATCCCCAGGTCGTGCGAGCCGTCGACCACTTCAGGGAGCTGGCCAAGTACTCTCCCAAGGGCACCACGACCGAGCTCAAGCGGCAGATCTTCGTGGACGGCAAGATCGCGATGATCGTGGACGGGCCGTGGGTCGTTGCCATGTTCGACAAGGCCAGCGAGGGCATCAAGCCGTTCCTCAAGATCATGGTCCCCCCGTTGCCTGTGATCACGGGCAACCCGTCCAACAGCATGCATGTTCCGGCCGGGATCGCGGCCGACCGCAAGGACCTGGTGTGGAAGTTCATTAAGACGCTCGCCACCCCTGAGCTGCAGGCCAGGTACACCGAGCTGACCAAGTCGCCGGCGGGCCGCAAGAACGTCGTGACCCCCGCACTCCTGGCCAAGAACCCGAACCTCGAGGTCATCAACAAGGCCGCGGCCGCTGCGCTGAACACCTGGCCCGAGTCGCCCAACGTGAACGCCAAGTACGCGCAGTACTCGAAGATAGTGGCCTCCTACATGATGAGGCTGATGGTGACGTCCGACCCCACTCAGAAGGTGCTGGAGGAGATGGCCGCGGCCGTCGCCAAGGAGATCAAGCCCTGATGACGCGCAGGGCGCGGAACACGCTGCTCGCTTACGGCCTGCTCGCACCGGCCTTTCTCGTGACGGTGTCGATGATGATCTACCCGCTGTTCATTACGGCCAGCCTGAGCCTGCGGCCGGGCAGCGTGATGAATTTCAGCAAGATCAGGCAGGTGCCGGTGAGCGTGCAGAACTACGTCGACGTGTTCACCGCGCCCGAGACCTGGAGGAGCCTGGCGCTGGCCCTGGTCTACACCGGGGCCAGCAATTTTTTCAGTTTCTTTCTCGGGCTGACGACCGCGCTGCTTCTGAACAGGCTGCGCATCGCCCGAAGGCTGATGCGCATTCTCATCCTCGTCCCCTGGTCCGTGCCCGGCGTCGTGGCGAGCATCTCCTTTCTCTGGATCCTCGACGCCTCCTACGGCGTCTTCAACTACATGCTCAGGTCCGCGGGTCTCATCTCCTCCAACCTGGCGTGGTTCTTCGATCCCAGGCTGGCCATGGTGTCGGTCATCATGCCCACCATCTGGAAGGGATACCCGTTCTTCACCCTGACTCTCCTCGCTGCGCTCCAGTCGATTCCCGAGGCGCTCTTCGAGGCGGGCAGGGTCGACGGCTGCTCGCCGCCCCAGATGTTCCGCCACATCACCTGGCCCGCCATCCGCAGCGCCGCGGTCCTGGCGATCGTGCTCAACGCCCTGTGGACCTTCCGCGTTTTCGACATCATCTACCCGACGACCCAGGGCGGACCCATGGGGGCGACCGAGACGCTGGCCATCCGCATCTACAACGAGGCCTTCCGGTTCTACTACATGGGCCGAGCCGCGACCCTGGGCATCCTCACGTTCCTGGTCTGCGGGCTCTTCGTGCTCGCCCAGTATCCATTCATGAAGAAGAAGTTCTTCTAGGAGGGCGGCCAGCGATGCACCGGACGAAAACCCAGCTTCTCCGCCTCGTCCTCGTGGTTTTCATCGCGGTGGTCGTGCTGTTCCCGATCTACTGGATGCTCGTGACGTCGGTGCTGCCTTCCGAGAAGGTGCTGTCGGTGTCGCCTCCGCTGGTGCCGTCGCCCCGCGATGTCGGGTTCCAGGCCTACCTCGAGGTCGTGCTGAGAATGCCGATCCTCAAGTGGCTCGTGAATTCGCTGATCGTCACTGTGGCGACGGCCTGCGGCAGCGTGGTCGTGTCGACTCTGGCCGGCTACAGCCTCTCGCGATTCCACACCACGGGCCAGCAGCTCATGGGTTACGTGCTGCTGCTGAGCCGCATGCTTCCCGGGTCGCTGATCGTCATTCCCATGTACATCATCTTCAGCGACCTCAAGATGATCAACACGCTCGGGGCGCTGGTCCTCGCCAACATCTCGGCGATCGTGCCCTTCAGCACCTGGATGATGAAGGGTTTCTTCGACGGGATCTCCATGGAGCTCGAGGAGTCGGCCGTGATCGACGGCTGCTCGTGGCTGACGACGTTCAGTTGGATCGTGCTGCCGCTTACCCTTCCGGGCCTGGGTGCGGTGACCATCTACGCGTCGATTCTGAGCTGGAACGAGTACCTGTTCGCCCGCACCCTGGCCTACGACCCGGACCGGTGGATCTTCACCGTCGGTGTGGCCTCGTTCGTCGGCGAGCACTCGGTCAACTGGTCGAGCCTCATGGCCGCGGGCATGATCTTCATCATCCCGATCATCATCTTGTTCTTCTTTCTCGAGCCGTTTCTCGTGAGCGGTCTCACGAGCGGAGCCGTCAAGGAGTGAACGGGCACGCGGCGGCCGTTTCCGCAGGCCGGTCAACACAAATCGCAGGAGGAGCACGCATGTTCGACACCGTCATCTACTCGGAGCTCGGCTGGATGGACATCAAAAAGGCGATCGAGGAGGACTACACTGTGGTCCTGCCGGTCGGCAGCACAGAGCAGCACGGGCCGCAGCTTCCGATCTGCACCGACGACTATATGGCCGTCAAGTGGGCCGAGCAGGCCGCGGAGCTGGCCAAGAAAGAGGGCGGCGCCCGCGTCCTCGTCCTGCCGACGATCCACTACGGCTACGCGCGGCACCACATGGCCTTTCCTGGAACCGTCACGCTCAGCTTCGAGACGCTCAAGAACATCACCTTCGAGGTGTGCGATTCGGTGCTCACCCACGGCTTCCGCAAGATGGTGATCCAGAACGTTCACGGCGGCAACCGCCACGCCGTGCGCGCGGCGGCCGTGGATCTCGCCCACAAGTACGCCCGCAGGAACCCCGTGGTCTACGTCCGCGTGGTCGAGGACTGCGACCCCGACATCAACCCGCTGATCCACGAGGTCGAGCAGCTCGCCCCGCTGTCGCAGGAAGCCTCGGGGCGCACGATGGTTCACGCCGGCTCCCTGGAGACCGCCAAGATCCTCCACCTGCGGCCGGAGCTCGTGCACATGGAGCGCGCCCAGGGCGTGGACGTGCCCTACAAGGGCCGGGGGCAGGAGATCTACCCCTACGACATGATGACGCCGGTGGGCGCCATGGGGCGGCCAGCCGAGGCGACGGCCGAGGCGGGCAGGATCATGTGGGAGGCGCTGGTCAAGCACTTTGCCGACTACCTCGTGAAGCTGAGCAGGATAAAGTAGCCGGCCCGCGGCTGAGGGAGCGCGCATGGAAGCGAAGACGCTGCAGTTCGACGTCGCCGTGATCGGCGGCGGACAAGCCGGAGTGTGCGCCGCCATCGCGGCTGCGCAGGAGGGCGCGCGCACCGTGCTCGTCAACGACCGGCCGGTGCTCGGCGGCAACGCCAGCTCGGAGTGCGGCGTGCCTCCGCACGGCGCCGAGGCGATGGGCCACAACCGCAACTGCCGCGACTCGGGGCTGCTCGAGGAGATGCGGCTCGACTACTACCTGCGCCGGTCCCCCGATTCCGACAGCCGCGCCCACTGGGACCTGATCCTCCTGGAGAGCTGCAGACAGGAAAAGAACCTGACCGTCCTGCTGAGCACGCGGGTCACCGGCTGCGCCACCGACGGGCGCAGGATCACGTCCGTGACCGGGACCTGCCTCGCAACCGCGGACGCGTACACCATCACCGCTGCCATCTTCGTGGATGCCACGGGCGACGGCTTTCTCGCGCACAGCGCCGGCGCCTCGTACCGCTGGGGCCGCGAGGGCAGGGGCGAGTTCGGAGAGAGCTTCCTCGGCCGAGAGGAGGCGGACCGCAAGACGCTGGGCAGCTCGGTCTACGGCTGGGCGATCCGGCGCGACTATCCCGTGGCCTTTGCCCCGCCGCCCTGGGCCGCGCGGTATCCCGACTGCCGTTCGCTCGCCCACCGCCCGCACACCGCGCGCGAGCTGTTCCCGACCGTCACCGCGAGCAAGGACCACCGCAGCCTCCAGTTCTTCTGGTGGCTGGAGTGGGGCGGGCAGCTCGACGTGATCCGGGACCAGGGCGAGATCTACCACCGCCTGCTGGTCGAGCTCTTCGGGGTTTGGGACCATCTGAAGAACAGCTGCGACGAGGCGACGCGGAAGGCGCTCGAGTGCTTCGAGCTCTACCGCTGGTCGCTCTGGCCGCTGCGCCGCGAGAGCCGCCGCGTCGAAGGCCCGTACCTGTTGAACGAAGCCGACCTGTTCGCCCATCCTCTCTTCGAGGATCGCATCGGTTTCGGAGGCTGGCCGCCCGACGACCACCCGCCCGACGGCATCGCGTCGCCCGATCCGCCCTGCAACCAGGTGTTCCTGCACGAGCCCTACAGTGTGCCCTACCGCTGCTTCTACGCCAAGGACGTGGACAACCTGCTGCTGGCGGGCCGCTGCCTGAGCGCCACGCACGTGGCGCTGGCTTCGGTGCGCGTCATGAACACCCTGGGGTCGCTGGGCGAGGCGGTCGGTACGGCTGCGGCGATCTGCGCCCAGAGCCGGCGGATGCCGCGGGAGCTCTCCGGCGCCGCCGTCGGCGAGCTGCAACAGCGCATCCTCGACCGGGACCTGCACCTGATCGGCATGCCCAACCGCTCGCCGCGAGACCTCGCGCTTCGCGCCGCGGTCGACGCCTCCTCGACCCTGCCGCTGGAGTGCGGGCCGGCGCTCGGCTTTGTCCGCCTCGGGCGCGACACAGCCCTGCAGTTTCCGATCGCGACCGAGAGCGTGGAGCGGCTCGAGGTCCGCCTCAAGGCGGAGCGCGACACGACCGTCGCGTGGCAGGTGAGCTCGGGCCGGGATCTCGGGAGGCTCGGCGACGGCGAGGTGGGTCGAGGACGCCTGGCCGTCAAGGCGGGCGAGCGCTGGTACGCCCTGGATCTGAAGCATGCCGCCGAGACCGGCAGCATCTGGACGCTCGTTCTCGAAAAGGCGGAGTCGGTGGCCTGGGCCTACGGGAGCGAGCTGTTCCAGACCCGGTGGGGCGTGCGCTACGGCACGACCCGGGTGCCGCGCTCCTACCACGGCGCGGCCCGCATCGCGCCGACCGACAACCCGTGGCTGTTCGTGAACCACCACGGTCGGCTGCCCGCAGACTTCGAGGAGGAGCTGGCGGCGATGCCGGGGCCGAAAGTGCACGGCAAGCCATACGTCACACCGCTGTTCCGCATCGCCCCCGCGCAGCATCCCTACGGCGCCGCCAATCTCACCAACGGCTTCGGCAGGGCCGAGAGCTGGCCGAACCTCTGGATCAGCGCGGCCGGACTGCCGCAGTGGCTCACGGTCCGGTGGGAGCAACCGGTGGGAATCGGGAGAATCGAGCTGGTGTTCGACACTCAGCTCGACTACGCAGACCAGATGTACGGCTTCCCGCGCAGCGAGCGCGACTTCGCGATTCCCTGCCCGGTCCGCGAGACGGTCAAGGCCTATCGCATCGAGGCGCTCGGCGCAGACGGCTGGACGACGATCGCCCGCGCGGTGGACAACTACCACCGGCGGGCGGTTCACAGGCTCGAGCGCCCGGTGCGCACGCGGGAGCTGCGGGTTGTGATCGAGGCGACGTGGGGGAGCGAGACGGCGCGGGTGTTTTCTCTGCGGGTCTTCGCGTAGCGTTGTCCCGCGGCCCTTACGGGTCGAGCACGCCGCTGATCGCCAGGTCGTAGTCCGGTCTGCTGCCGTCCCACTGCGGGTAGTTGGTCTCGGGGCCCAGCTCGAGGCCCCGCTCATCCGCCCATTCCTGCATCCAGCCGATGGCGTCGTCCACCGGCTCCCGCTGCGG
>CAZKGO010000046.1:0-37976 GCA_964552235.1 uncultured Spirochaetales bacterium
CAGGTCGAAGCCGAGGCTGCAGGCGCGGGAAGCCACCTCGACCGCCCAGTCGAAGTAGCGGTCGAGGACGGTCTCGAGAAACGGCCGGTTCTCGTAGAGCGCGTAGGAAAAGCCCTCGATGCCCATGCTCATCAGCGTGGGAGAGATGCCCGCGCGCGTGACAAAGGCGGCCGCCCGATCGCCCTTGGCCGCGACAAAGGCCCGCGCGGCTTCGTAGAGGCGCGGGTCCGTCGGGTCGGGCAGCCGCATCATCGCCAGGTCGCTCTCTCCGCGGATGAGACCGTCGCCGTAGAAGATCCGGCCGTCCTTGCCCGGGATGTGCTCGACGTAGACCGGCGCTCGCAGGATGTAGAACAGGTCGTCGAGCCCGAGGCGGTCTGCCAGGGCGCGCATCTCGTCGTGGCTGTACGGGTTGTGCTCGAGGTCCTCCGCGGAAGCGGCGGTCCCGCTCCAACCCAGGAGCCGCTGCGCGAGCGGCCGGTCCACCGAAAGCTCGATGTAGGGCACCCGATCCGGCTGCCGCCGCGCAAGGGCGGCGAGCACTCGCTCGCGCGAAGTCATGGGCGATTGTAGCACGGCGCGCGGACCGGTCGCCAGGCCGGCGGTTGACTGCCTGCCCGCGCGCGCAATAGCTTGCAGGGCATGAAGGCACTGTTCATCGGCGGAACCGGAAACATCTCCCGCGAGGCGGTGCGCGAGGCGATGGAGCGAGGCTGGGAGGTGCACCTGCTGAACCGCGGCAACAGCCCGGTGCCCCAGGGTGCGCGCGTGATAAGGGCGGACATCCGCGACCGGGCGGCGGCGGCCGGCGCGCTCGGCGGCCAGAGGTGGGACGTGGTCGCCGACTTTATCGCCTTCGAGCCCGCCCACATCGAGACCGCCCTCGAGCTGTTCCGCGGCAGGACCGGCCAGTACATCTGCATCAGCTCGGCCTCGGTCTATCACAAGCCGCTTCCCCACTACCTGATCACCGAGTCGACGCCGGCGTTCAACCCGTTCTGGGACTACGCGCAGAAAAAGATCGCCTGCGAGCAGCGCCTGGCCCGCGCCTACGCCGAAAGCGGTTTTCCGATGACCGTCGTGCGGCCTTCGCACACCTACAGCGAGGGATGGTTTCCGACGAGCTTCGGCTCGCGCGACTACACCGTGGCCGCCCGCATGCTCGCCGGCAAGGAGATCGTGGTGCACGGCGACGGGGAGTCGCTGTGGACGCTCACGCACAGCCGGGACTTCGCCCCCGCGTTCGCGAGCCTCATGGGCAACCCCGCGGCGATCGGCGAGACCTTCCACATCACTTCGGACTTCGTCTACACGTGGAACCAGATCCACCGCATGATCGGCGCCGGCCTCGGGGTCGAGCCGAGGCTCGTGCACGTCCCCTCCGAGGTCATCGCCCGCATCGTGCCCTCGCGGGGCCCGGGCCTGCTCGGCGACAAGGCGCACAGCGTGGTGTTCGACAACGGCAAGATCAGGCGCCTGGCGCCCGGCTGGGCGGCGCGCATCCCCTTCCACGAGGGCGTGCGGATGTCGGTGGCCTGGTACATGGAGCACGCCGACCGGAGGGTGAGCGATCCGGCAGTCGAGAGCGAGATCGAGACGGTGCTCAAGGCGTGGCGGCAGATGACGGAGCGGATCTGACGGTGGAGGCCCCGGCCCGGCCGGCCCTGCTCGGCATGAGCCTCGCCGAGCTCGAGGCGCTGGCAGCGCGTCTGCAGCTGCCGCGCTACGCGGCGCGCCAGATCGCCGGCTGGGTGTACGCCCGTCCCGTCGACGCCATCGAGGCGATGAGCAACCTCTCGCGTGCGGCCCGGTCGGCGCTCGCGCGGGAGGTCGAGGTCGGAGCCCGGCCTCCGGAGCGCGTGAGTGAGTCGAGCGACGGCACCCGCAAGTACCTGTTCGCGGCAGGCGCCGGCCGCTTCGTGGAGGCGGCGTGGATCCCCGAGGGCGAGCGCGGAACGCTCTGCCTCTCCGTGCAGGTCGGCTGCAGGATGGGCTGCCGCTTTTGCATGACCGGCAGGCAGGGGTTCCAGGGCGACCTCTCGGCAGGCGAGATCCTGAACCAGTACCGCAGCCTGCCCGAGCGCGACCGGGTCACGAACATCGTCTACATGGGCATGGGCGAGCCGATGGACAACCTGGCGAACGTCCTGGCCAGCCTCGAGGCGCTGACCGCCGACTGGGGCTTCGGGTTCGCCCCTCGCCGCATCACGGTGTCGACGGTGGGAATCCTCCCGGCCATGGAGGAGTTCCTCCAGCGCAGCGCCTGCCATCTCGCAGTGAGCCTCCACTCGCCCTTCGCGGAGGAGCGGCGCAAGCTCATGCCGGTCCAGGCGGTGCACCCGCTGGCCGAAGTGCTGGCCGCGGTGCGCCGTGCCGCCGTGCCCAAGCGGCGGCGCGTCTCGTTCGAGTACATCATGTTCCGGGACCTCAACGACACGCCGGCTCACGCACGCGAGCTGGTGCGGCTGCTGGCCGGAGTCCGCAGCCGTGTGAACCTGATCGCCTTCCACCCGGTGCCGGGGTCGCAGCTCGAGCCGTCGCCGCGGCAGCGCATGGAGGAGTTCCAGGCGCGCCTCAAGGCGAGCGGCGTGATGACGACGATCCGCAAGTCGCGGGGCCTCGACATCGCCGCCGCCTGCGGGCTGCTGTCGACCAGGGGGCGTTGAGGCGGCCGCGCCGCTGCGGGCGCAGCGCCCGCCGGCGCCCTTTTCCGGAAGGCGGCGATCGGGTATTGTCACCGCATGGCTGCCGGCAAGCCCTTTACCGTGCGCGCAGTCGCCTGCGACTACCGCGCGGGCGAAGAGGAGATCTACAGGGCGCTGCACAGAGCCACGGACCCGCTCGAGCGCGCCTGGCAGCGGCTGGCTCGCGCCCGCAGGGTCGTGGTCAAGCTCAACATGATGAAGGCGCCTCGCCTCATCGCCTGGTTCCAGGGCAGGCGGCGCGAGCTGGTCGACGACGCCTTCTGCAGGGCGACCCTCAGGCTGCTGCGCGAGCGCACCACCGCCCCGATCGTTGCCACCGACACCAACCCTGAATCGGCCGACCATGCGATGGGCGAGGACTTCAACTACGCCCGCCACCTGCGCGACTTCGGCATCGGCTTCGTCGACTCCAATGCGCCGCCCTTCAAGAACTACGAAGTGCCGGGAGGCGGCGGCATCTTCGAGCGCTACGCCTTGAGCGCCTGCCTCGACGGCGCCGAGGTCGTCTCGGTGGCCAAGCTGAAGAACCACAAGTTCATGGGCGTGACCCTCGCGACCAAGAACCTGTTCGGCCTGCCGCCGATCAGCCCGCCGGCCGGCAGGGCGCGCATCTACTTTCACCACTTCGTCCGCCTGCCTCACGTGCTCGCCGACCTCGCCCGCATCACCGATCCCTGCCTCGCCATCATCGACGCACTCACCGGCCAGTGGGGCATGGAGTGGGGAGGCGAAGGCCGGGTCTGCAACGCCGTCATCGCCGGCGACCAGACGATCGCCACCGACGCGTGCGCGGCCTGGCTGATGGGCCACGACCCGGCCTCGGACTGGCCGATCCCGCCTTTCCGGCGCGACCGCAACCACCTGCTGGTCGCCTCCGAGGCCGGCTGCGGCACTGTGCGCCTCGAGGAGATCGACTTCGAGAGCGAAGTCAGGCGCCCGCTCGGGCTCTTCGACTCGGCCGTCGATGACCCGCACTCGCTGGCGACGAGCTGGCTCGTGAGCGCCTGCGAGCAGGCCCTCGTCTACCGGGAGCGCCGCGGCGAAATCGCAGAGCGCTACGCCGGCCGATTCGTGTTTCTCCAGTGCGGCGAGGTCGTATGGTCGGGCGCCGACCCTTCGGGCCTGGCGAGCCGCCGCCTGCTCAGCGGCGCGCGCAGGGAGCAGGCGCTCTGGCTCAAGCTGGCCGATCCGCAGGAGCGCGAAGGCGAGCGCTTCGACGTCTACGACCGCAGCCTCGCGCTGTTCCGCGAGCGGGCGAGGCTGGGAAAGGAAACCGCATGAAGGGCAAGGAGCTGCGCGAGGCGCTGCGCTCGGGGCGCCGCGTCTACGGAACGCTGATCGTCTCCGACTCCCCGATGTGGCCGCCGGCCGTGGGCGCGATCCCCGAACTCGACTTCGTCTTTCTCGACACGGAGCACCAGGCGATCGATCGCTCCAAGCTCTCGTGGATGTGCCGCGCCTACGACGCGATGGGCCTGGCCCCGGTGGTGCGCATCCCTGCCGCAGATCCCATGCAGGCGGCCATAGCCATGGACGCGGGGGCCCGCGGCCTCATCGCGCCCTACGTGGAGGAAACCTCGCAGGTGGCGGCCGTAGCAGGCGCCGTCAAGTACCGCCCGGTCAAGGGCGCGCTGCTGCGATCCTGGCTGCAGGCCGGCGCGGCGTCTGCGGACAAGCTCGGCGACTACATCAGGCAGCGCAACGAGGCGAGCTCGCTCATCATCAATGTCGAGAGCATCCCGGCCATGGAGCGGCTCGACGAGCTGCTGGCCACCCCCGAGCTCGACGCCGTGCTCATCGGCCCGCACGACCTGTCGTGCAGCCTCGGCATCCCCGAGGAGTACAGGCACCCGCGCTTCGCGGCCGCGGTCGCCCAGATCATAGACCGCGCGCGCTCGCGGGGCGTGGGCGCCGGCATCCACTACGTATTCGCCGAGACCGCCGGCATCGAGCAGGAGATCGAGTGGGTCAAGCGCGGCGCCAACCTCATCGTGCACAGCGCCGACGTCATCGCCTTCCGCGCCTCCCTGCGCGCCGATCTCGGCCGCCTTCGCCGCGAGTTCGGCGACGGCGCGCAGGCGGGGTGACCGCGGGCCGCCTTCGTCATTATATTCTGACTCCAGGAGTCAACCATGATCACACTCACGCTTGCCGTGTTCCTGGCAGCGGCGACCACGTTGTTCGCAGGCCCGTCTGCGCAAGCGCCCGCAGGCGAGAGCTCCGGAGGCAACCTCATGAAGCAAGTGCTCGAATCGGCGATCGCCGAGGCCGAGGCCCGCAGGATCGACTGGCCGGTGCGCCTCTCGCAAGACGAGTGGCGCAAGCGCCTCTCGCCCCTCCAGTACCACGTGCTGCGCGAAAAGGGCACCGAGCGCGCCTTTACGGGCGAGTACGACAAGAACCACAGCGAAGGCACCTACTACTCGGCAGCGACGGGGCAGCCGCTGTTCAGCTCGAAGGCCAAGTTCGACTCGGGCACGGGCTGGCCGAGCTTCTACGAACCGATTTCGCCCGACGCGGTCAAGTACATCCGCGACGAGTCCTACGGCATGGTGCGGATCGAGGTGGTCGACAGCCTCAGCGGCTCGCACCTGGGCCACGTGTTCCCCGATGGCCCCGAGCCCACGGGACTGCGCTACTGCATGAACTCAGCGTCGCTGCTGTTCGTGCCCGAGGGCGGCAAGCCGCCGGAGATCCTCAGGGGCGAGCGTCGCTAGCCGCCCCAGCGGTTGAACCAGGCGCGCTCGGCGAAAGGCTTCTTCTCCTTCTGCTGACGGCGCTCGGCGGGCACGCCCACGGGCAGCAGGACGCGCACCACGCGCTGCGGCGGCACGCCGAGCAGTTCGCCCACGGCCGCTGCACGCCCCTCGCGACGCAGTCCGCCGTCGAACCAGAGGCTCGCGTAGCCGAGGGCCGTAGCGGCCAGCAGCATGTTCTCCGTGGCCGCGGCGTAGTCCTCGACGCCAAAGCGAAGGTCCCTGTCCGCGGGCGCAGCCGGGTCCATCACCACCGCGATGATCGCCGGGGCGCCTGCGATGGTCGCGTTGCCGGTGATCGCGCCGATGCGGGCAGCGAGCGACGGCTCGTCGACGATCACGAAGCTCGTAGACTGGCCGTTGTAGCCCGACGGCGCCCGTATGCCGGCCTGCACGATCCGGGCGAGATCCTCGCGGGGCACCGGCTGCGCGGCAAAGGCGCCCCGGTAGCTGTGCCGCCTCTCGATCGCTTCGAACAGTTCCACCTCGGCCTCCCGGCGGCCACCATACACCGCGGGGCCGGCGGCTGCACGCGTGCACAAGCCTGCCGCCGGATGCTATGCTGGCCGGCCAGGAGGCCCGCGCATGGCGGCTCAGCGGCCCAACATCGTCCTGATCCTGGCCGACGACATGGGGTACTCGGACATCGGGTGCTTCGGCTCGGAGATCCGCACCCCGAACATCGACTCTCTGGCGGCCTCGGGGGTGCGCTTCACGCAGGCCTACAACTGCGCGCGCTGCTGCCCCACGCGGGCCTCGCTGCTCACCGGCCTGCACCCGCACCAGGCGGGCATCGGCCACATGGTGGGCAACCTCGGCCTGCCCGCCTACCAGGGGTTCCTCAACGACCGCTGCGTGACCATCGCCGAGGCGCTGCGGGCCGGCGGCTACCGCACGGTGATGTCGGGCAAGTGGCACGTGGGAGGCCGCTGCGCCGTCGGCTCGCCGGACCCGCGCCTGCTCGGCGGCCCCGGCTACCCGCGGCCCCTCGATCGCGGCTTCGAGCGCCACTTCGGCACCCTCGCGGGCGCGGGCAGCTACTTCAATCCCTTCTCCCTGACCCTCGAGGGCGCGATGATCGAGCCGGAGGGCGACGACTTCTACTACACCGACCGCATCACCGACTACGCCGTGTCCGCCGTGAGGGAGCTGGCCGGCGGTCCGAATCCGCTGTTCCTGTACGCGGCCTACACCGCCCCGCACTGGCCGCTGCACGCCCTCGAGGAGGACATCGCCCGCTACCGCGGACGCTACGCGGCCGGCTGGGACCGGGTGCGCCTCGAGCGGCACGAACGGCTCAAGGCGATGGGCCTGCTGAGCGACCGCTGGGCCCTCTCGCCCCGCCACAGGGACGCGCCGGCGTGGGAGCTGAGTCGGCACCGCGAATGGGAGGACCTGCGCATGGCGGTCTACGCCGCCCAGGTCGACCGCATGGACCAGGGGGTGGGACGCATCGTCGCCGCCCTGCGCGAGCGGGGACAGCTCGACAACACCGTCATCCTCTTTCTCTCCGACAACGGCGGATGCGCCGAGCTGCTGCGCGAAGACGGCACCTACGACGTGGTCAGGCCGACGACGCGGCATGGCCGGCCGGTGCGGGTCGGCAACGTGCGCGGCCTCGAGCCGGGAACCGACGAGACTTACATGAGCTACGACCTGCCCTGGGCCAACGCGAGCAACACCCCGTTCCGCCTCTTCAAGCACTGGGTCCACGAAGGCGGGATCGCCACGCCGCTGGTGGTCCGCCGGCCGGGCCGCGTCGCGGCTCCGGTGGTGCACGAGCCGGCTCACGTGGCGGACGTCATGCCGACCTGCCTGGAGGCTGCGGGCGTCCGCTACCCCGGCGAGCGCGACGGCCGCCCGACCATACCGCTGGAAGGCCGCAGCCTGCTGCCCCTCATCGACGGCCGGGAAAAGCGCTTCGAGAGGGCGCTGTTCTGGGAGCACGAAGGCAACAAGGCGGTGCGCATGGGGCCGTGGAAGCTGGTGCGCAAGCACCCCGGCCCTTGGGAGCTGTACAACATGGAGAAGGACCGCACGGAGCTCCACGACCTGGCCGCAGGCGAGAGCGGACGGGTGCGCGAGATGGCAGCGCTCCACGGGCAGTGGGAGCAGCGCTGCGGCGTGGTGCCCTGGGAGCGGCTGGAACCTAAGCTGGGCCCCGAGTACATGGCCTGGATGACCGGCTCCTAGCTGCCGAAGACGATGAGCACCGGCATCCTCGCGGCTTCGGCCGTCGCTCTCCTTTGGGCCCTCACGTCGCTGTGTTTTTCCACGGCCGGCAGGAGCATCGGCTCCGCGGCCGTCAACCACGTGCGCCTTTGGCTCGCCCTCGCGATCACGGCTGCCCTCCATCTGGCCACTGCCGGCCGCCTGCTGCCCGCAGCCGACGGGCGGCAGGCTCTGCTGCTGCTGGTCTCCGGGCTGGTCGGCTACGTGCTGGGCGACGCCTTTCTCTTCGAGGCCTTCGTGCTCATGGGCGCCCGCGTGACCATGCTGATCATGACCTCGGTGCCGATCTTCGGCGCCCTGCTCGGACTCCTGGCCCTCGGCGAGCGCCTTGACGGGCGCCAGGCGGCCATGATCGGGCTCACGCTGGCGGGGATCGCGATCGTCGTGACGGGCCCGGAGCGCGGCGGCGGGCGCTCTCCGGCCGCGGGCCCAAAGCCCGGCCGCCGCCTCTGGGGCGTAGCCTGCGCCTTTGGCGGCGCTGCAGGCCAGGCAGGCGGCCTGCTGCTCTCCAAGCTCGCCCTGCAGGGGGGCCTGGCGCCGGTGTCTGCCAACCTGATCCGGCTCACGGCCGGAGCGCTCGGCATGGGAGTGTGGGCCGCTGCCGGCGGCCGTGCGGCGGCCGACTTCCGCGCCGCGGGGCGGGGCCGGGTGCCGCTGCTGATCCTCGCCGGCACACTGCTCGGGCCGGTGCTCGGGGTCGCGCTCTCGCTCTACGCCGTGGCTCGGGTCGAGATCGGCGTCGCCTCCACGCTTATGCAGATGGCGCCGGTGCTGCTTCTGCCCTTGTCGCGGATCGCGACCGGCGAGCGGATCGGCGGCCGGGCGGTCGCCGGCACCGTCGTGGCCGTGGCGGGCGCGGCAGGACTGTTCCTGCGCGGGTAGCGCGGCCACCTTGGCGCGGGAGTGTGTTTTCGCTATCCTGTAGCAAATTTCCGCACGACCCGAGGACATCCTGCCCAAACACATGCAATTCACCGAGCTTAACCTTCATCCAGACCTGCTGGCCGGCATCCGCGACGCCGGGTTCACCGATTGCACGCAGGTCCAGGCCGACACGTTCGTCCACTCCCTCGCCGGCCGCGACGTGTTCGTTCAGTCGCAGACCGGAACCGGCAAGACGGCCGTGTTCCTCATCACGATCTACCACCACCTGCTGCGGGCCGACTGCCCGTTCCCGAGGCGGGCGCTGATCGTGGCGCCGACCCGCGAGCTCGCTGTGCAGATCGAGCAGGAGGCGCGGCTGCTCGGCGGCCACTTGCCGTTCGCCAGCGTCGTCGTCTTCGGCGGCGTCGGCTACGGACCGCAGGAAGAGGCGCTGGCCCGCAAGGTCGAGCTGGTGATCGGCACTCCCGGCCGCCTGCTGGACTTTGCGCGCGGCAACCGCAGGATCGACTTCAGGGAGTTCGGCTTTCTCGTCATCGACGAGGCGGACCGGCTCTTCGACATGGGCTTCCTGCCGGACCTGAGGCGGATCCTGCGCGGCATGCGGCCGCCCAGGGAGCGGCTGACGATGCTGTTCTCGGCGACGCTGTCCACCAGCGTGGCCCACCTGGCGTGGGAGCATATGAACGAGCCGGCCGAGGTGCTCGTCGAGCCCGACCAGGTCACGGTGGAAACGGTGCAGCAGGAGCTCTACCACGTGTCGGGCAGCGAGAAGCTGCGTCTCCTCCTGGGGATCCTCGCCAGGGAAAAACCGGAGAACGCGCTGATCTTCACCAACACCAAGCAGGCCGCCGTCGAGGTTTCGGAGCGGCTGCGGCACAACGGCTACAGGGTCGAGTTCATCATGGGCGACCTCACCCAGAAGAAGCGGCTCAAGATCATCGACGACCTCAAGAGCGGCCACCTGCGCTACCTCGTGGCCACCGACGTGGCCGCTCGCGGGCTGCACATCAACGACCTGCAGCTGGTGGTCAACTACGACCTGCCCGAGAACGCCGAAGGCTACGTGCACCGCATCGGCCGCACCGCGCGGCAGGGCAAGCAGGGCAAGGCCGTGAGTCTGGCCTGCGAGCGCTTCGTCTACGGCCTGGAGGCGATCGAGAAGTTCATCGGCGCCAGGATCCCCGTGCGGCCCGTGACCGACGACCTCATCGCCGACGACACCAGCCGCGGTCTGCGCCTCGGCGGGTGGCTGAGGGGCGGCCGGGGCGAGCGGCGGCTCGACGGAGGCCGCGGCCGGGGCGAGCGGGGCGAGCGAAGGCGGCCGGAGCGCAGGCCTGGGCCTGCCGCCGCACCCAAGGCCGATGCCGTGAAGGCCCGGGCCGGCGCCCAGCCGCAGCCGGACAGGCCGGCGCCCGACCCCAAGGGCGACCTGGAAGCGCGCCTGGAATATTACCGCCGCAAGTACGGAGAAAACTTCGAGGTCAAGAAGTGAGCCGAGCGCCGCGCCCCGCGGCGCAGGCAGCTCTTACGGACCTGCAGAGACAGATCGGCGAGCCGGTCCCCCGCGTCGAGACCTTCGACTGGCGCCATTTCGGCTACATCGAGCGCGGCGGTGCGATCGTCGAGCTGGAGCTGCACGGCAAAGGGCTGCGGGAGGTGCCCGGGAGCCTGCTGGCCCTCGGGGGGCTGCGGCGCCTGCGCGTGAGCGGAAACCCCCTCACGAGCGTCCCCGACGGCCTGGCCGACCTGGCGGGGCTGGAGGAGCTCAGCCTCGGCTCCACGGGCATCGCAGAGGTGCCGCAGGCCGTGCGCAGACTGCCCGCTCTCAAGAGCCTGGATCTGTCGGCCAATCCCCGCCTCCGCCTTCCCGACTGGCTTGGCGAGCTCACGGGGCTGGAAGCGCTGTACACCTCGCGCCTCGGCCTGGCCGAGGTGCCGCCGTGGGTGCGGCGGCTGCGCGGTCTCAGCCGCCTCGTGCTCTACGGCAACCGGCTTGCCCGGCTGCCCGACTGGGTCTGCGAACTCGGCGCGCTGCGCGAGCTCACCCTCGGCGGCAATGACCTGGGGGAGATCCCCGAGTGCGTGGCGACGCTCATCCGGCTCGAGGAGCTGTCGCTGTACCGCAACCGGCTCGCCCGGCTTCCGCGCGACCTGGGCCGCCTGGAGCGGATGCGGGAACTGGTGGCCGCCGACAACCGCATCGAAAGCCTGCCCGAGAGCACCGGCGGCCTCACCGGGCTGGAGTACCTGGTGCTCGACGGCAACCGGCTTGCCGCGCTGCCCGAATCGATCGTCGCCCTCTTGTCGCTGAGGACGCTGCGGCTGCGGCGCAATCCCCTCGCTGCGCTGCCGCCGGCTGTCGAGGAGTGGCTCGCCCGCCTGCGGGCAGGGGGCGCGCTCGTCAGCCTGTAGGTTGGCGGCGGCGCCTCGAGGCCGCTATACTGGGATCACGATGGACGCCGGGGCCGTGATCCCGCTGTTTCCGCTGGGTGTGGTTCTCCTGCCGGGCATGAACCTTCCCCTGCACATCTTCGAGGAGCGATACAAGCTCATGATCGGCGAATGCCTCGAGCGCCGCAGCGAGTTCGGAGTGGTGTTCGAGGAGGGCGGCCGGCTCGAGGACGTGGGGTGCACGGCCCGCATCCGCCAGATTCTGCGCCGCTATCCCGACGGCCGCCTCGACATCGTGAGCGCGGGCGCCGCCCGGTTCCGGCTGCTCGAAGTGCGCGAGGGAAAGCCGTGGCTCGAGGCGGCTGTCGACCCGGTCGTCGACGCGGACACCGGCGACGACGAGGAGTCGGCGCACCTGGCCGAGCGCGCCACGGCGCTGCTGGTCCAGCTTTCGGGGATGCTCGGCAGGCCGGCGGACCTGCCGGGCCTCCAGAGGCTGTCGCGCGAGGAGCTGTCGTTCAAGGTGGCGGCGGCCAACGGGTTCGGCCCGGCAGAGCGGCAGCAGATGCTCGAATCGACGTCCACGTCCGAGCGGCTGCAGCGGGGCGTCAACGGCCTGGAGGGGATCGTGGAGCGCCTGCGAAAAGCGATCGAGGCGCGCAGGCTCACGGGCGGCAACGGCCACTCCAAGGAGGCTTTTCGCGGCTAGGCAGGGCCCGGCCCGAGGCCCCGGGGGGCCCGCGTTTCAGCCCCCTCCGCTCTCGGGCGGCAGCACCTGCTCGAGCCCCTCGGCCAGCTCCCGGGCCCGCGCCTCGATGTCGGGCACCTCGCGTCTCGGAAAGCGGAAGCCGATCGCGCCCTCGTGGCCGCCGCCGTTGCGGATGCCGAACAGCGGCAGCACTTCGCGCAGATCGTAGCCCTTGTAGTCCTTGCTGCGGCGCAGGCGGAACTGCGCTATGCCTCCGTCGTGGCCATGGGGGGCGTCGTAGTAGGCCACGAGGCCGAGCCGGCCGCTTTCCTCGGCGAGGATGTCGACCGCCGCCCTGGCCACGGACACCAGCGTGTCGCAATCGGAGCCGATGGAGGCCAGGTCGCGATCCGTAAGGGCGACCCAGGCCACCGAGGGCGAGCGCTGCTTGCGGCTGAGGAACACCTCGAGGCACTTCTGCTCGCACGCCGACAGCCGCTGCAGCTCGCTGAACACCTGCTCCATGTCGGCCAGGTTCGACTGGCGGACGGTCTGGCGGGTGAGCAGGCGGTCGAACATGCGGCTGAACCGCCGGTAGTAGCGCCGCTCGCTGCGCGACTTGAGGAACTGCCCCATCTTCGAGTCGCTGATGATCCCCGTTAGCACGGCCAGGACGAAGTTGCGGGAAAACGGGTCGGCCATCTGGTAGCGGGTCAGGAGGTCGTGGCGGCGGCGCAGCCGGAGGGCGAGCCGACCCACCAGCTCCGACGCGGAAGAGGCCGAGGTCACCAGCCGGTAGCCGGGGTCCCCGATGTAATCGCTGTCGGCGCCGATGTGGTGATCGATCTCGATCTTGAGCACCGCCGGGTCGCCCATCAGCTGCCGCGCCCACGGGGGGGCGTCGACCATGTCCGGCTTCGGCGTGTCGCAGACGATCACGGCGTCGGGCGGGCAGGTCTGGGGCCGCGAGGCGGCGCTGTCGCCCCGCAGGACGCCGATGGAATTGTAGCGGCAGATCGACAGCAGGTACTCGAAGTGCTCGTGGAGTCGGCCGCCGAAGTACACGTGAGCCTGCTTGTTGAGCTTCTTGAGCAGCAGCCCGACGGCCACGAGGGAGGCGACGCAGTCGTCGTCGGGGTTCTTGTGCCCCAGGAGCAGGAAGCACTCGCGGCCGAGCACGGCCTCGAAGATCCTGCCGGCCGCACGGCCGCGCTCGAGCAGCCCCATGTCGCGCTTGGCCATCGACTATACGCCCCCAGCTTCGGAGGGGCCGTCGGGCTGCGCGCCGTCCCTACGGCCCGCAGCCCTGGCCCTCCCCTCCGCCCGAAATCCCCCTGAGTCTATGCGGCGCAGCAACACAGGTCAACGGGAGGCGGGGCGCGGCCGGGTCGGCCGCCGGGCCGCGGGCCCCATCTTGATCATGGGGGCCTTCTGGTTGTATCTTCCTTCCACGAAAGGCCCTGAAATCAGGGGCCGCAAACATCATAACATCTTGCCGAAGGAGTTTTGTTATGGCGAAGCAGCTGCTTTTCGACGAAGCCGCCCGCACTGCTCTCCTCCAAGGTGTGACCAAGATAGCCAATGCAGTAAAGGTGACTCTGGGTCCCAAGGGCAGGAACGTGGTACTGGACAAGAAGTTCGGCGCGCCGACCGTCACCAACGACGGGGTGACGATCGCAAAGGAGATCGAGCTCAAGGATCCCTTTGAGAACATGGGCGTCCAGCTTCTCAAGGAGGTGGCCACCAAGACCAACGACATCGCCGGCGACGGCACGACCACCGCGACGGTGCTCGGCTACTCGATGATCAAGGAAGGCCTCAAGGCCGTGGCCGCCGGCATCGACCCGCTGGGAATCAAGCGGGGCATCGCCAAGGCCGTCGAGAAGGCGGTGGCCGAGATCAAGGATCTCTCCAAGGACCTCAAGGAAAAGGAAGAGATCGCCAGCGTGGCCGCCATCTCGGCCAACAACGACGCCGACATCGGGAACCTCATCGCCGACTCGATGGAGAAGGTGGGCAAGGACGGCGTCATCACCGTCGAGGAATCCAAGAGCATGGAGACCCATCTGGAGGTCGTCGAGGGCATGCAGTTCGACCGCGGCTATCTCTCGCCCTACTTCGTGACCAACCGCGAAGCGATGACGGTCCAGCTCGACGATCCCTATATCCTGATCCACGACAAGAAGATCTCTTCGATGAAGGACATCCTGCCGATCCTCGAGAAGGTTGCGCAGAGCGGCAAGCCGCTGCTGATGATCGCCGAAGAGGTCGAAGGCGAGGCCCTCGCCACGCTGGTCGTCAACAACCTGCGCGGCACCCTCAAGTGCTGCGCCGTCAAGGCACCGGGCTTCGGCGACCGCCGCAAGGCCATGCTCGAGGACATCGCGATTCTCACCGGCGCCGAGGTGCTCGCCGAGGAGCTCGGCGTCAAGCTCGAGAGCGCCGAGATCGGCCAGCTCGGCCGCGCCAAGACGATCAAGGTCGACAAGGAAAACACCACGATCATCGAGGGCTCCGGCAAGGCCGCGGACGTCAAGGCGCGCATCGCCCAGATCAAGGCCCAGATCGAGGAGACGACCTCCGACTACGACCGCGAGAAGCTGCAGGAGCGCATGGCGAAGCTGTCCAACGGCGTGGCCGTGATCAACGTCGGCGCCGCCACCGAGGTCGAGCTCAAGGAAAAGAAGCACCGGGTCGAGGACGCCCTGTCCGCCACCCGCGCGGCCATCGAGGAGGGCGTGGTGCCCGGCGGCGGTCTGCCGCTGATCAAGGCGGCCATGGCCCTCGAGAAGCAGGATCTCTCGTCCCTCGACGAGGCGGAAAAGGTCGGCTACAGGATTGTGATGCGGGCCCTCGAGGAGCCGATCCGCCAGATCGCGACCAACGCGGGCCTCGACGGCGCGATCGTCGCCGAGCGGGCGAAAAAGGAAAAGGGCAACGTCGGCTTCGACGCCCAGAAGATGGAGTGGACCGACCTGCCCAAGCGCGGCATCATCGACCCGGCCAAGGTCACCCGCAGCGCCCTGCAGAACGCGGCCTCGGTCGCCGGGCTGCTGCTGACCACCGAGTGCACGGTCACCGAAAAGCCCGAGCCCAAGACGCCCGCGCCCGCGGCTCCGCCCGAGGACATGGACTACTGATCGGCAGAGCGTGTAGAGTGCAGGGGTGCTCGGCCTCGCGGCCGGTCACCCCTTTTTTTTCGCGCCATGAACGAGTTCCTGCTGGCCTTCATACCGGTCTTCGTCGCCGTCGACCCGATCGGGGTGCTGCCGATCTACATCTCGCTGACCCACGACATGCCCGTCGCGGAAAAGCGGCGCGTCGTCGTGCAGTCGATCCTGACCGCGGCCGGGCTCGCCATCGGGTTCCTCTTTCTCGGTCGGGCGATCTTCGCCCTGCTCGGCATCACCGTCGGCGATTTTCTCGTGGCCGGCGGCGCCATACTCTTCTGCATCGCCATCATCGACATCCTCACGTCGCAAAAGGAGCGTCGGCGGCCCGGCGAGGAGCTGGGGGTCGTGCCCCTCGGCACGCCGCTGGTGGCCGGACCGGCGCTGCTGACGACCACGCTGCTGCTGGTCGAGCAGCACGGCGTGCCGGCCACCCTGGCCGCGGTGGTGGTCAACCTCCTGGTGGCAGGGGCGCTCTTCTGGGCTTCGGGCTGGGTGCTCGCCCTGCTGGGCGAGCCGGGCACGCGGGCGCTCAGCAAATTGACGAACCTCCTGCTGGCGGCGATCGCGGTCATGATGGTGCGCCGCGGGCTCACGATGGTGCTCGGATGAAACACACTGAAGCGTTTTCTCTCAAAGGCGAGGTCGCTCTCGTCACGGGGGGCGGCACGGGAATCGGCAAGGCGATCGCACGGGCGTTCCTGGAGGCCGGCGCCGACAAGGTGGTGCTCGCAGCACGGCGCGAACAGGTGCTGCGTGCCGCCGCGGCCGAGCTGGGGCCCCGGGCGGCCTGGTGCGTCCACGACGTCACGGACACCGCAGCCGCGCAGCGCACGATCGAGGCGATCGAGGCCGAGCACGGTCCGCTGTCGATCCTGGTGAACAATGCCGGCTCCACGGTCAAGAAGCCGACCGAGGACATGACCGAGGCCGAGTTCAGGCAGGTGATGGACGCCCACGTCATGGGCGCCTTTTCCATGAGCCGGTGGGCCGCCCGCGGCATGCTCGCGCGGGGCAAGGGCTCGATGATCTTTATCGCCTCCATGGCCTCGATCTTCGGGATCCCCTATGTCGCCGGATACTCGGCGGCTAAGAGCGCCTACCTGGGGATGGTGCGCTCGCTCGCCACGGAGTGGTCGCCCCGCGGCGTGCGGGTCAATGCCATCGCCCCGGGCTGGATCCGCACGGAGCTGCTGCAGCTCACCGTCGACAAGGATCCGGCGCGCAAAGCCAAGGTGCTGGCGCGCACCCCGATGGGCGCCATGGGCGCACCCGAGGACGTGGCCTGGGCCGCGGTCTACCTCTGCTCGCCGGCGGCGCGCTTTGTCACGGGCGCCTGCCTCGTGGTGGACGGCGGCATTTCGATAGGGTTTTAGGGAGGCGGCTGATGGCGGCAGGCGACTTTGTGGGGCGCATGTTCGGCGTCGAGGGCAAGGTGTGCGCGGTCACGGGCGGCGGCGGCGTGCTCTGCGGGGCCATGGCGCGCGCCCTCGGCGAGGCGGGCGCCCGGGTGGCCGTTCTCGGCCGCCACATCGAGAACACCGAGGAGGTGGCGGCCGCGATCCGCGCCGGCGGGGGCGAGGCGGTGGCGGCGGTCTGCGACGTGCTCGACCGCGGGTCGGCCGAGTCGGCGCTCGCTGCGGTGCTCGAGGCCTTTGGCACGGTCGACGTCCTGGTCAACGGCGCGGGCGGCGCCTCGCCTCAAGCGTCGACGGGCAAGGAGTTCCTCGAGCCCGGCGACCTCGAGGCGGGGGTGCGCAGCCTGTTCGACATCCCGCTCGAGGCGTTCCGCGGCATCACGGACCTCAACTTCGTCGGAGCCTTTGTCCCGACCCAGGTCTTTCTGCGCCCGATGGTGGAAAAGCGCAGCGGCTGCATCGTCAACATCTCGTCGATGGGCGCCGTGAGGCCGCTGACCAAGTCGATCGCCTACTCGGCGGGCAAGGCCGCCACCGACAACCTGACCAGGTGGCTCGCGGTCTACCTCGCCAAGATGGGCATCCGGGTCAACGCGATCTCGCCGGGGTTCTTCTTGACCAAGCAGAACCGCTTCCTTCTGACCGACGAGAAGACCGGAGAGATGACGCCGCGGGGCCAGCGCATCCTCAACGGAACGCCCCTCGGCCGTTTCGGCAAACCCGAGGACCTGATCAGCACGCTGCTGTGGCTGATCTCGGACGCCTCGGAGTTCGTCACGGGCGCCATCGTTCCCGTGGACGGCGGCTTCTCGGCCTACGGCGGGGTGTAGGCTCAGGCTCCTGCGGCCGCGGCGGGCTTCCGCGCCAGGTCGAACCCGATCTGCTCGTGCTTGAAAAAGACGAAGGCCTCACGCCGGCCCTGGCTCGCGATTCGCTTTGCCCACTCCCTCAACCGCGCGGCGGTGTAGGAGCACCTGCGCAGGCGAAGGAGGATGCCGCACCTCGGACGCTGCGCGCATTCCTGAAGGCAGCAGCGAGAGGAAGGCCTCCAGCCGGGCGGAGTCGCAGGCGAAGTCGGGCGGAAGCTGCACCGGGGGGCCCCGAGCCTGTCGCCCATCACCGCGACGGTCTTGACGAGGTAAGCGACTTCCGCGTTCACGTTCTTCAGCCGTTTGAAGTGCGTGACCTTCCGGGCCACCTTCGGCACGAAGCGAAAGGCATCCGGCGCCTGGGAGGCCCAGCCTTGCAGCAGGCTCTTGGTCGGCGTGCGATGGAAGCTGTTGTTGATCTCCACGGCTGCCGGCCGCTGGGCGTAGTAGGCAAGCATGTCCGCGGGCTTGAGGTCCTCGGGGTAGAAGCTTCCCTTCCACTCGTTGTTTCTGAAGCCGCCCATTCCGATTCGAAGCACCATGGCGGAAAGATGCGGCCGTACGGCGGGCGGCAGCGAGCCCGACCCGCTCCCCGATTGTCGAGCCGGCCGGCCGCCCGTAGAATGGGCCCATGAAGCAGCTGGACCTGGACCGGATCGCCGCGCGCCTGGAGGGGCTGGAGGAGACGATCATTCTGCGCCTGATCGACCGAGCCCAGTTCCGAGCGAACCTCGTCGTGTACGAGAAGGGGCGCAGCGGCTTCGAAGGGGCGGGCGACGCGAGCCTGTTCGACCTGAGACTGCGCTACCACGAGGAAATGGACGCGGTGTTCGGCCGATTCGGCGTTCCGGAGGAGCGGCCCTTCACGACAGCGCTGCCTGCGCCGCGAAGGCGGATCGTCCGCGCCGACCAGGACCTCGCCGTCGACGACCTGGATGCGGTCAACCTTTCCGCCGACATCCTGGCAGCCTACCGCGCGCTGGTGCCCCGCATCTGCCAGGCAGGCGACGACGGCCAGTATGGCTCGAGCGTCGAGCACGACGTGCACGCCCTGCAGGCGATCGGCCGCAGGATCCACTACGGAGCCATGTACGTGGCTGAGGCCAAGTACCGCGGCGACCCGCCGAACTACCGCACGCTGGTCGAGGCCGGCAACACGCGGGAGCTGGAGGCGCGCCTGACGAGGCCCGAGGTGGAGCAGAGGATCCTCGAGCGCGTGGCGGAAAAGGCCGCCGCCCTGCAGGCACAGGCGAACATGGCGGTGCGCGTTGCCGTCGATCCGCTCGCGGTGCAGCAGTTCTACCGGGACGCGGTGATCCCGCTCACGAGAAAAGGCGAAGTGCTGTACCTGCTTGCCCGGACGCCGTAGGTCTCTGGGCCTGCCGCCTGCGGGCAGGCCTCCGCCCGGGCTGAGGGGCCGCCCGCCGAACTCGCCCATCCGCGGCGGTTTGAAATCGACCGCCAAACGGTTGAATTTCCTTCATGATCAGGTGAAATATCACCGAGGCTATCACCATGGGGCTTTCTGGCACCCCGGTGGTCTTTCTGCAGCGTGCACGCCAGACCGGCAAGAGCACGCCGGCCCGGGAGCTGATCGCCCCCTGTCTGGACGCGGCATACATGACATTCGACGATGCGGCCGCGATGGCGGCCGCCGCCCGTGATCCCGAAGGGTTTGTGAGCGGCTTGCCCGCACGAGCGCTGATCGACAGAGTTCAGCGCGTGCCCGGCATGCTCGTCGCCATCAAGGCCGCGGTCGACCGCGATCGCCGTGCCGGCCGGTTTCTGCTCACCGGCTCCGCCGACGTGCTGCTCTTGCCAAAGGCGGCCGAGTCCCTTGCGGGACGCATGCAGCTGCACACACTGTGGCCGTTCTCGCAGGGCGAGCTCGAGGGTCGGACCGAGCGCTTCCCGGACGCGCTTCTTGCTGACGAGTTCCCGCGCAGCGATACGGGAGGCCGGAAGGCAGGAAAGGCGGCCGGCAACAGTGACCTCTTCGATCGGATCGTTACCGGCGCCTTTTCCGAGATCATGTCGCGGTCCGATCCTGCAAGGCGGCACGCATGGTTCGGCTCGTACGTCAACACCATCCTGCAGCGCGACATCCGCGACATGGCGCACATCGAAGGCCTCACCGAGCTTCCACGCATGCTGAGCCTCCTGGCAGCCCGATCCGCCACGCTTCTGAACTCGACGGAGATCTCGCGATCCGCCGGGATGCCGTTGACGACTCTGCGGCGGTACATGACCTATCTGCAGACCGCCTTCCTGATCGCCCAGATCCCTGCGTGGTCGACGAACGTGGCCAAGCCGATGGTGCGAGCCCCCAAAGTCCTCCTCACGGACTCGGGCCCCGCCTGCTCGCTGCTCAAGGCGGACCGCCAACGGCTCCAGGACCAGCCCGAGCTCGCAGGGCGGCTCTGTGAGAGCTTCGTCGCGATGGAACTTGTGCGAGAGCTCGGCTGGAGCCGCACCTCGGCGAGGCTGTTCCACTACCGCACCCATGCCCGGCGGGAGGTCGACCTGGTGCTCGAAGGGCCCGGCGGCCGCGTCGCAGGCATCGAGGTCAAGACGTCGCGGTCTCTGGGAGGCGACACGACCCAGGGCTTGCGGGATCTTGCGGAGGCGGCCGGGAAACGCTTTCACAAGGGCGTCATCCTGTACGCCGGCGAGCAGGTGGTACCTTTCGGGCGGAATCTGTACGCGGTTCCGCTCGACCGGCTTTGGAGGTGGTGGCCACGGCTGACGCGAGCACCTGCGCGTCGGTCCTCTCCTCCCCATTCTGCGCCAAGGTCGCGGGCCCGGCTCCGGCGCGATTGCCGTGCCGCAGCGACGCGGCACGGCGATCGCAGGATAGGGTCTTGCGGATGTGGAGGCACGGCGCGATCTGCAGCGTTCGGGCTGGAAGGACGAGTCCCGCGACGCGATCGGCGTGCCGCTCCTCACCGGTAGGCGTCTTTAGGCTTCGCACGATCGATCATGGCTACCACAACTCCCCTCTTGCGGATCGTGCAGAGCAAGCGGAGGTCCCCGATCCGGCGGCGGCAGACTCCTGCGAACTCGCCCTTGAGTTTCTTGATATTCGCCCCGAAGAAAGGCTTCGCCCGAAGCGGGGGATATGCGCATTCTCCGGCCCTTCTGTATGCGCTGCGGCGTTCGCCTTAGGCTGCCTTGCGGATCAGTGCGTACGCCTTGTCGTCGAGGCGGACCGTCACCGTCTTCGCCATGCATTCACTTTGGAGCGTCCAGCCGCTTCATGTCGCGGAGCCGGGCGGCGGGACCCGCTCAGCAGCTCAGGGCTCGCCCCGCCGGTTCTGGTCGTCGCGCTCGAGGCAGTGGTCGCGGCCCCGCGCGATCGAGGCCTTCTCCGCGGCGGAGAGCGGGCTGCGCACAATCGCGGCAACCCCTACACGGCAAGGGTCCCCGCGGGCACTTTTCACCCCGCAACTCCGGCCCGGGCGGCTGCGGTGATGTCGTCGGCCATGGCGCGAACGGCACAGGAGGGCTACCAGCCGAGGTCGTCCTCGATGCGCCGGCAGCCTTGCATAGACCGATCGAAAAAAGCCGCTGTTCCGGGAATAGAAAGCCACCCTTCCGGCCGAATGAAGCCGGCGCGTGCGGGCTCCGCAGGCCTCCTCTTTCCCATCCACGGGTATACAAGCCGTTGATGGGATCTGCCTGCCCGGGCCGGGAGTCGGACGGAAGGGGCATGGATGGCAAGCAAGAAGACGAGGATGCAGAAGACCCCAGACATCATCCGCCTGCGGGCGGACACGCGGTCGAGCGAGCGGCAGATCCGCCGTGCGTTGAGGGTCTCGCGCCCGGTGGTGGCCAAGACCCTGGCTCGGTTTCGCGCCAGCGGCTTGAGCAGGGAGACCGCCGAGGCGATGAGCGACGGGGAACTGGACCAGGCTCTGTGGCGCAGGGACCGCCGACCGCTACGAGCCGGAGGTCAACCGGGCCATCAGAGATCTGGTCGAGGGGCTGGTTAGGGCGCCGCATGGCGAAGCGTCGCTGCTTCCACCTCTGATCGTTCAGCGCCTGCGGCCCTGACTTGAACGGGCTGTAGGGCAGCCCGTTCGCTGCGAAATCCCCGGCAAAGGCCGGAGCTTTCCGTTTTCGGCGCAACCGACAGCGCGCACGGCCCCGCGGGCTCGCTCCCCACCTGACCGCGGCGCTACACCCGGCACCGCCCCCGGCGCGCTTGTGTGCTGGCAGCTTCAGCCCTTCGCGCCGGCGCTTGCGCCCGCCCGCGCGGCTGCGATAATGTCGTCGACCATGGCGCGCACGGCGTAGGAGGGCTTCCAGCCGAGGTCCTCCTCGATGCGCCGGCAGCCGATGGTCCACTCCTTGTAGCCGCTGATCACCTGCATGATCACCGGGTCGGGCTTGAAGGTGAACCGCGCCTCAGGGATGAGCTTCTTCACGTAGGCGACCATCTCCGACACCACGACGTTGCCCGAGGCCACGTTGTAGATGCGCCGCGGCGCCTCGTCTGCCGTGGCCAGGCAATACAGCGCCTCCACCGCGTCCTTGAGGTAGACGACGGGGTAGCTGGTGTCCTCGGTGACCTCGATCTCGTAGGGCTGACCCAGGGCGGCCCGCTCGGGGATCAGCGAGGTGAACAGGCTCGCGGACCCCACGGCCACGCGGCCCGCGCCCGCCACGGCTGCGAACCGCGTGGCGCGGAAATCGAGGCCATGGCGGCGGCTGAACAGCAGGCCCATCTGCTCGCACATGATCTTGGTCAGGCCGTACCAGCCGTCGGGCTCGGTCGGCATCGACTCCTCGATCGGCTGGGGGAGGCCCCGGCCGTACACGCCGATGGTGCTCGCGATCACCACGCGGCGCAGCCCGTGCTCGCGCGCGGCCTCCAGCACGTTGTAGCAGCCGCCCACGTTGACGGCCATGGCCAGCTCGGGGTCGCGGTCGCAGCCCGCGGTGAGCATGGCCGCCAGGTGGACGATCGGGTCCCTGCGGCCCGAGCGCTCCACAAGCGAGGCGATCAGCTTGCGGTCGCGGATGTCTCCCTTGACGAATTCGACCCTGCCGCCCCAGCGCCTGCTCACGGCCTCCCGCGGCTCGTTCGCGTCGAAGGCGAGCACCTGGTAGCCCTGGCCGAGAAAGCGCTCCGCGAGCGCAGCGCCGATGAATCCCGCTCCGCCGGTGATGAGAACAGCCACGGTGACCTCCTCGATGGGTGACGGGACGCAGTGTAGTTGAGGCCCTCGCGGCGCTGCAAGCATTCAAGTTGACGCGGCCGGCCGGCCGCGCCTATAAAGGGGCATGCGCTTCGCCGGAGTCTATCCCCCCATAGCCACGCCCTTCGACGCCGCGGGCGAGATCGACCACGCGGCTCTCGACTTCAACGTCCAGCGGTGGAATACCACCGGGCTCGCGGGCTACGTCGTGTTCGGGTCCAACGGCGAGAATGTCTTCATGGACGAGCAGGAGAAGCTCGCGGTGCTCCGCACCGTGGCCCGGGCGGCGGCCAAAGCCAAGCCTGGAGCTCGCGCGCCAGTCAAACAGGTGATCGCCGGCGCCGGATGCGAGTCGACGCGCGAGACCGTCCGCCTGTGCTGCCTGTCTGCCGAGGCGGGCGCCCACGCCGTTCTCGTGCTCACCCCGCACTACTACAAGCTCTCCGACAAGCGGATGGAGGCCTACTTCCGCGATGTGGCCGACTCCTGCCCGGTGCCGGTGCTGCTGTACAACGTGCCCAAGTTCACCGGCGTCAACATGGGCGCCGACCTCGTGGCGCGCCTGGCCAAGCACCCGAACATCAGGGGAATCAAGGACTCCAGCGCCAACGTGCCCCAGCTCGCCGACATCCTGCGGCGCGTGCCCCCCGACTTTGCCGTGCTCGCAGGCACCGCCAGCGTGCTCTACGCCGGCTGCGCGCTCGGCGCAGTCGGCGGGATCGTGGCGCTGGCCAACGTGGCGCCGCGGGAGTGCGTGCAGCTGGTGGAGGCTGCGGCAGCGGGCAGGCATGCGGAGGCGCGCGAACTGCAGCTTCGCCTGCTTCCGGTCAACGAGGCGATCACCGCGACCTACGGCGTGCCGGGGCTCAAGGCCGCGATGGACATGGTCGGCTGCAAGGGAGGCTTCCCGCGGAAGCCCCTCACCCCGGCCGAGGCCTCGGAAAAGCAGGCGATCGCCGCGATCCTGGCCGCAGCCGGCCTGCCGGCGCCGGGGTGACGGCGATGGCGCGCGTTGTTGCTTTCGGCGAAGCCCTCTGGGACCTGCTGCCCTCCGGTCCGGTGCTCGGCGGAGCGCCGCTGAACTTCGCCTTCCGCGCGGGCTCTCTCGGCCATCGCGCGGTCATGGTGAGCGCCCTCGGAACCGACGAGCTCGGCGATCGGGCCCTGGCCCAGATGAAAGCTCTAGGCATGGAGACGACCTGGATCCAGCGGTCCTCGACGCTGCCGACAGGCACGGTGGACGTGTTCCTCGATGCCGGCGGGAACCCCGACTTCACCATCAACTCGCCCGCCGCCTACGACGCGATCAGGATGACCCGCGAGCTCGAGCGGCTCGCCCGCGAGGCGGACTGCCTGTGCTTCGGCACGCTCGTGCAGCGCACGCCCGGCTCGCGGGCCACCCTCGCGGCGCTGCTCTCCGCATTCCGCGGCCGCTTTGCCCTCTACGACGTCAACCTGCGCAAGGGATGCTACACGAGGGAGATCATCGAGGAGTCGCTCGGCCGCAGCAGCATCGTCAAGCTCAACCACGACGAGCTCGCCCGGCTGGCCGAGATGTTCGGCCTGAAAGGCGGCTCGATGCCGGAACAGGTGGACTCGCTGATCGCGAAGGCGGGTCTCGAGCAATGCGTGGTGACCATGGGCGGAAGGGGCGCCTTTGCCGCCTCCCGCGACGGCGCGAGGGCCTACAGCCCCGCCTTTTTGGTCCGCCGCGTGGACACCACCGGCTCCGGCGACGCGTTCACCGCGGGGTTCGTGCACGGGCTGCTGGGCGGCGACGACCTGCGAGCGGCCTGTCGGCTCGGCAACGCGATGGGCTCCCTCGTGGCGACCCAGTCCGGCGCCACGCAACCCTTTGAGCCGGGCGCCCTCGAGCGGCTGCTTGCCTCCAGCGACTACGAGGAGATCGACCCCGCTCTCCAGAGGTGGATCGAAGAACCCTAGCCGTGGCCGCAGCCGCTGCAGGTGGTGCAGCTGCCGCCGCGGCAGCTGCCGCAGCCGCCGCCTTGGCATGAGCTGCCGCCCGAAACCGCAAAGGCGGCCATCGAGACCAGCTTGTCGAGCTTGTCGCTGCCGCACTCGCCGCAGACCTTGTCGACCTTCTCGCTCGTCACGCCCTCGAGGAACTCGTTGCGCGTGCCGCAGCTGCGGCACAGATACTCGTAGATCGGCATCGCCGCAAAGATAGCGCTCGTCCGGGCAGCTGATCAACCCCGCGCTCAGGGCCGCGCCCCGACGTCGCCGAACCGACAGACGCGCCGCGGCGCAGCTGCCGCAGCACACTGGCCCCGCATGGGAACCGAAGAGTACCGGCGCCAACGCGACCTCTCCGGGACGCCCGAGCCCCCTGCCGCGGTTCCGGCGCGCCACGGCAGCCGGTTTGTCGCGCACCGCCACGAGGCGCGACGCCTTCACTATGACCTGCGCCTCGAGGCCGGAGGCGTTCTCGCCTGTTTCGCGGTGCCGAGGGGCTTCTCTTACGACGCGGTGGACAAACGCCTTGCAGTCCGCACCGAAGACCACCCGCTCGGCTACGAAAGCTTCGAGGGCGTGATCCCTGCAGGCTCCTGCGGCGCCGCCACGATGCGGATCTGGGACAGCGGCGTCTACGAGCTGCTTCGCGCCACGGACATCGCGCAGGCCCTCGGCCGCGGCGAGCCGAAGCTCGTCCTCAAGGGCCGCCGCGCAGGCCGGCCCTCATGGAGCCCGCGCCCGGCTTCGAGCCTTTCTCGGATCCCGAGTGGATGTTCGAGCCTTCGCTCACAGAAAGAAGGGTGCTCGCGGCGATCCATGGCGCAAACGTGAGTCTCTGTTGCGAGGCGGAGGACCTCGCGCCGCTGCCGCCGCAGATCGTGGCCGACCTCGCCTCGGTGCGCGCGCAGACGCCTCTCCTGGACGCGGTGGTCGTGGCCAACGACGAGCGCGGGCGTCCGTCGCAGCAGGCGCAGGCGCTCGAGCGAGCCCTGGCCGGCGGCCGCACGGGCGCCCTGCTCTACGTGAGCGACATCCTCTACGCCGAGAAGTGGGACCTGCGGGGGCTGCCCCTGCGGGAGCGCAAGGCAGCGCTGCGGAGCCTGCTCCCCGACCTTCGCCAGGTCCTGCTCGTAGACCCGGTCGTCGGGCGAGGCGCCGAGCCCGCCGACGCGGCGGCAGCAGCGGGTCTGCCAGCGGTGGTGGCCAAGCGCGCAGCCGGCCCCTACCGGGGGGGCGTCCGCGACGACTGGCGCCTGATCGCGGTCAGGGCCGGCCGCGGCCGCCGGAAAGCCGCGGGCAGACGCGCGCGCCCGCGGCCGTCACCCATCCCCGCAAGGTTTGCCGGCCGGAGCAGGGCGCCGCCAAGGGCGACCCGGTCGCCTACTGCGACGGGATCGCCGACGCCCTGCTGCCCTACCTGCGCGAGCGTCCCCTTCACCTCTATCGATGGCCCGACGGAATCCGCGGCAAGTCGTTCTACCAGAAGCAGCTTCCCGAGCAGCTGCCCGAGGGCGTCGACACGGTCGACGCGGCGCGAGCCGGCGAGGAGCCCGCGCGCTGCCTCGTCTGCAACGACCGCAGGAGGCTGCTCGCCCTCATCAACCTGGGGAGCATCGACCTGCACCCGTGGCTTTCGCGCCGCGGATCGCTCGACTCGCCCGACTGGGCGGTGCTCGACCTCGACCCCGAGGACGCCCCGTTCCGCCATGTGATCGAGCTCGCGCGCGAAGCGGGCAAGCTGCTGCGCGGCCTGGGCCTCGAGCCCTTTGTCAAGGCCTCGGGCTCCTCGGGGGTCTGCACGTCTTCGTGCCGCTCGCTGCAGGCTACACCTACAAGCAGAGCCGCATGTTCTGCGAGGCGGTCGCGCGCATCCTGGTGCGAGACCACGGCGACGTTGCCACCGTCGAGCGGACCGCGGGCCGCCGCGAAGGCCGCGTGTACGTCGACTACCTGCAGAACCGGCGCGAGCAGACCGTGGCGCCGCCCTACGTGGTGCGTCCGGTCGAGGCCGCTTCGGTCTCGATGCCGCTCGCCTGGGACGAGCTGGAAGGCGAGCTGCGCGTCGAGGACTTCACGCTGGCCAACGCACCCGCCCGGCTCTCGCGCGACGGCGATCGGCTCCGCGCGGCCCTCGATCGGCCGCAGGAGCCGGCGCCCGCCATCGCGGCTCTCTCGGCCTACCTGCGGCAGCCTGCTGCCAGCCGCCTACTCTTCCGCGTCGTCGGCTCCCCGCAGCAGCTCCAGGTGCCGGCGGCTCGGGCTGGCCTCCTCGCACGCGGCCCTGTGCTCGAGGGCCTGCGCGGGCCTGCCGAGCCGCTCGAGCACCGACGCCAGGTTGCAGTGGGCGTCGGCGTAGGCGGGCTCGAGGGCAAGCGCGGTCTCGTAGGCGTGCACCGCGTCGGCGAGCTTGCCCATGGCCGCCATCGCATTGCCGAGGTTGTTCCACGCCTCGGCAAACTCGCGATCGGCCTCGATCGCCTCCAGGTAGCGCTCGGCAGCCTCGACCTCGCGGCCCAGATCGTAGAGCACGTTGCCGAGGTTGAAGCACGCCTCAGGCTCCGGCTCGGCGCCGGCTGCGCGGCGGTAGGCCTGGACCGCGTCCTCCAGGTCGCCGCGCTCCTCGGCTGCCAGGCCGGCGGAGAACCGGGGCCCGGAGGCGAACGGGAAGTCGGCCACGCAGCGCGCGGGCGATTGCGGGGCCGCGCCGTCGGCTGCAAAGTCCAGCAGCATCTGCCCGCTCGACTCGGCCCAGCCGCCGTGCTCCAGGCGCACCCGCAGGTCGCGTTCCCAGGCCTGGATGCGGCCGATCATGCGCTCGGCGTCGGGAAGCCAGCCGGAGATCTCGCGCAGGCTGCGGCGGATGCGGGCCGCCGGGATGCCGCTCGCGGTGAGGCGGCTCAGCGATCGTGCGTACACGATGTCCTTGAACTCGAACCACGGCAGGCGCTTGGACACCCGAGCGGGCTGGATCAGGCCGTGGCGCAGCCAGGCGCGGACTTCGGCGGCCGGGGCGTCGACGATGCGGCTCACCTGGGCTGTCGTGTACAGCCGGGTCAGGTCCTGCAGGTCGTCGTCATCGGCGAGCAGCCTGAGGAGGTCGGTCTCCTCCAGCAGGCGGATGTCCACGCCCTTGTGCTTGAGCTCGCGGAAGCGGGCCAGGTTCGCGGTCAGCCCGCCATCCTCGCCGAGCGGCCCCCGCCCCTGCCCCACGACCAGCAGGTCCGTCGACTCCCCCGGCGTGCGGACGCACCGGGCGCCCGCGCGCGCCAGCCGTTCGATCGCCTCGGCCCGGGTCATGGACACGAGTCGGCCGGTGAATGCCAGCTCCCGGCCGGCCAAAGAGTTGTCCGTCTCCATGGGTTACGCTTCGACCAGTCCCTCGAACACCGGGGCGCGAAGCAGTCCGTCCTCGGTGAGCTCGGCGAAGCTTACCGCACAATAGAGCCCGGCTTCAATCCACCGCCCCCGCTCGGGGCAGGCGACCAGCGGCGCGAGAGCAGGACGCGCGCGCAGCAGTCCGTTCAGCCGCGCGCGCCGCTTCGGAGAGCCCGCTGCCCACGCGGCCGACGTAGCGCAAAGGCCGCGGCTCCGTTTCTGCGCCGGGCAGCCGGTTGACGGCCACGAGCAGGCTCTGGAAGTCGCGACCCCTGTCCTTCTCGATGTAGCCTATGATCGCGCACACCGCTTGCTGCCTGCGCTTGATCTTGACCCACGCGGCGCTTCGGCGGCCCGGTGTACAGGTGCTGCCCACGCGCTTGGCCATCACGCCCTCGAGCCTGCGGCCGCAGGCCTGCCGGAACAGCGCCCGCCCGCTGCCCGTCGCGCCTTCGGAAAGCACGGTGCGCGGCGAGGCCGCGGCAGCCAGCGTCTCCTCCAGGCGGAGGCGCCGCTCCCTCAGGGGCAGGGCCAGAAGCGGCGCGTAGTCGCGGTACAGGATGTCCAAGGCGACAAAGGCGACGGGAGGCGCGCCTGGGCGCGCAGCCCGCATCCGGCGCAGCCGCAGGCCCAAGTCGGGCACGCCGTCCCGCAGCGCCGCGATCTCGCCGTCGAGCGCGGTTCCCGGCGGCAGGCCGGCCAGCTCCTCCAGCTCCGGGAAACGGGCGGCCAGGGGAACCTCGTTCCGGCTCCAGAGACGCCAGCCGCCGCGCTCGACGAGGGCGAGCGCGCGGATACCGTCCCCCTTGATCTCGTAGAAGTGGTTGTCGGAGTCGAAGGGCGCGCCGGAGACAGCCAGCATCGGGGCGACGAAGCGCGGGAGCGCCCTCGCGTCACGGCTCTCGTCTGCCTTCACCCCGGGCTATCCCGCTTTCCTCTTCTTCGCCGCGGCCTTGGGCGTGCGCGCGCTCGGCGCCTGCCTGAGCCCGGCCTTGACCGACCTGCCGTTGCCGCCTTCGGCTCCGGCTGCCGCCTCTGCGCCCGTTGCCGCCGCTTGCGCCTCGGCCACGCTGCGCTTGAGCGCCTCCATCAGGTTGATGATCTTCGGCTCCTCGGGATCGTGCACCTGCACGATCTCCTGGCCTTCGACCTTGAGCTGGATCAGCCGGGTGAGCTTGTCCTTGTAGGCGTCGCGGCAGCGGGCAAGATCGAAGCCCTGGATCTCGTCCCTGAAGGCCGACGCCTGCTTGACCCAATCGTGGCGGTTGAGAATCGTCATCGCGAGCACCCCGTCGACCGGCCTCAGCAGAACCACCTGCCCGCGCTGCGCGATCACGACCTCGGCGACTGCGCACACCTTGTTGGCCCGCATGCCCTGCACGAGCAGGGCGTACGGCTTCTGCCCGACCGCGCCGTCCGGGGTCAGGTAGTCGGTGCGGCCGCCGAGGTGGATGCCGTCGAGCTGCTCCGGCGTGATGAACCGGCCGATGCGCACGGACTTGTCGCTGTCGGTGCGCAGCTTGTCGAGCTCATCGTCGTCGATGACCACGTACTGCCCCTTGGCGTGCTCGCAACCCTTGACGATCTCGTCGCCGGACACCTCGCCGCCACCCGGGGCCCCCTTCTTGTACTGGACGCGCGTATGGGTCCTCGCGTGCAGCTGGTGCAGGACGATGTCGCTGCCTGTGGCCGTAGCCGTGTACGCCTGGACCGAAACCGATACCAGGCTTAGCTTGAGGAAGCCTTTGCAGCTGGAGCGGGGCGCCATGGGAACCTCCTTGCGGCGCGCAGTGAGCACCCACGCCCGGGCGGCAGCGTCGTGGCCCGCGCGAACGCGGACCGCGGCAGCAGCGACAGGCGCTGGCGTGAAGCCTTCGTCCTCCCCTCAGCGCTGCAAAGCAGCATTACCTAAGCGCTATAGTCAACATTAACCGATACTGCGATACTGCGGGCAGGGCCCGGCTGCAGCCGGGCTGTGGACTCAGCCGGCGGCCGCCGGCATAATGCCGGGGCGCGATGGGAAGACGAATGCTGCGCATCTCCGGCGGGCTCGCACTGAGCCTGCTGCTGCTCGCACGGGCGGAGGCCGACGCGCCGGGCGCCCGTGCTCCCGCGCGCATCAAGAGCCCGCTCGAGAGCAGCGTCGAGCGGCTGATCGACACCGCCTTTCGCCAGCACTTCCGCGCCTATCGGATCGCGGGCAGGATGATGCCGCTGCGCCTGCCGTTCGGCATGAACGGCGAGCGCGAAGGCTCGCCGGGCTACACGCAGGAGTTCGCCCTCGGCGGCAAGGGCACCCCGGAGCAGTTGTGGCCCATCATCGACAGAGTCCTGGCGTCGGACGCCTTCAAGGTCTACGTGGCGCGGCTGCTGGAGCCCAGGCAGCAGGCGATCATCTTTGACCTCGAGCGCAGGGCGTACACGGTCTCCTACGACCCGAAGCTGCTCGAACTCCTGGGGAAGGGGCCTTACCCGGGTACGGAGACCAGGGTGCACGTGCTGCGGTTCGGCGGGCACGTGAGCCCGGTCGACGTCTACAACTACCTCTACGCTGTCGCCGGCGTGGGGGTCGACTGCACGGGCTTTGTGTACAACGTGGCCAAGGCGGTCCTGCTCGGGCTCGGGGTCGACGCGGACCGGGAGTACGGGCGGGCCTGGCGCGTGGCGCCGTCGCGGACCGCGCTGTTCGTGGGGCTCTCGTTTCTAGATCCCAAGAGCGGCTACACCGAGGCGGTGAGCGAACGCATCGAGGACCTGAGGCCCGGAGACCTGATCCTGTTCCGGGGCAGCGACGGGCTGTTCAAGCACTCGGCCATGGTGCAGTCGATCGACTTCGAGCAGGGGACGCTGCGCTACATCCAGGCCACGGACTGGGCGCCCGAAGACGAGCGCGGGGTGCACGACTCGATCATACGCTTCGGGGACCCCAAGGTGACGCTGAGAGACCCGTCGTTGAAGTGGCTGCAGCAGGTGCGGCCGCCGTTCCGCGGCGAAGTCGAGCCGCGGTACTGGCGCACCGACGGGCATCGCTACTTCTGGTATCCGGCGGACAAGGGCAGCATCGTGGCCCGGCTCCGCCTGCTCAGGACGGCCCTGCAGCGGGCGGAGCCCAAGTACTTCGAGAACCTGTTCCCGCAGCCGGCGCCGCAGCCCAAGGCGGCGGCGCCGGGGGGTTCGAAGGCTACCTCTTCTTGACCGTCGCAGCCGCGCGGGCGTCGTCGATCGTCTTGTTGGCGCGGGCGAGCAGGTCGCGCGCCTGGTTGGCCTTGGCCGAGGCGTCGGCCAGCTTGCCGGCGGTGAGGTCGGCCTGGGCCTGGGCGAGGAGCCGCTTGACGCTCTCGGCGTCGTTCTTGAGCGCCGTCGTGTCGAGACGGACGCCGGGAATCCTGAGCGCGGCCGCCAGCTTGGCTTCGGCCGCCTTAAGGCCTTCGGCCAGCGAGGCGAGCGTCTTGGGCAGCTCGTTCTTGAGCTCGGTCTTGCGGGCTTCGGCCGCGGCGCGGGCGTCGTCAGCGGCCTTGCGCACGGCGAGGGCCATCGTCTTGACCTTGTCGAAGCTCTTGAACACCTTCTTGCCCGCGGCCGCCAGCTCGGCCTCCATCTCGGCCAGCGACGCCTTGGCCCGCGCAAAGGCGTCGGGGGCGTACACGTCGGCCCCGGCCTTGAGCGCCGCGTCGACAGCGGCCTTGGCCGCGTCGATCTCGGCCTGCGGCGGCTTGCCGCAGCTGGTGAGCAGCAGCGCAACCGCGAGCATCATCAGAACCAGCAGTTTCTTCATCGGTGAAAGCTCCTTGGCACGTACTTTTTTCATTATCGTCATCCGGGCCCTGTCTGCCCAGTCCCCACGCGCTGGTTTTCGGCCCTCCCGGCGCTGCCGGGGCGCCCGCGCGGGCAGCCAGGCGCCGGCCCCCTCACCCGCGATGCACACCCCGCGCGCGCAGCCAGCGGCCCTGGAAGCCGGCCCACACCTCGGTGACGCTGCCGCCGCGCAGCCGCACGCGCCGTTCGGCCTTGACGTCGCGGGGGAACAGCTCGCGCATGCGGTCCAGCAGCGGCCCGTCGGCCAGCTCCACTTCGAGGTTGACCGGAGGCTCGATGACAAAGGGCTGGACAGCGGGGGGCTGCTTGGGCAGCCGCTGCGCCGTCTGCCGGATCAGGTCGGTGGTGACCGCCAGCGAGTAGCAGAGCGCGCCCCGGCCGTCCACGGTCTCCTTGACCACGACTCCGAGAGCCTGCGGGGCGATGCCGCAGCCCTCGGACACAGCCGCTTCGTCGCCGCTGATCATCAGCAGCGGCACTCCCTTCTCGCCGGCAACGGCGGCCTCGAGCCCGATCTCGCCGAGCTCGCGGCCGTTGAGCCGCAGGGCGGCGATGTCCGGGTCGTAGGTGTGAGCCAGCAGCGCCGCCTGCGTTCCCGCGGCGGCATGGGCGCCGAGCAGGATCAGGCCGGCACACGAGTCGTCGAGGCCTCCGGCCCAGTCGGCGCGGTACGGCGGCCTGCCGCTGACCACGGAGGCGCCGGGGGGCAGCTCGGCCGGGTCCACGTTGAGGCCCTGGCCGTGGCCGTCGTAGATGAGGACCTCCTGCGCTCCGCCCTTGCGCAGGCCGTCGAGCAAAGCCTTGAGGTCGGCCATGAGCATGCGCCGCCCGAACGCCTGCTCGGCTCCCCCCGCCTGCTCGGCGCTCACGACGCCGCTGGCGCCCTCCACATCGCAGCGCACGAAGAACTTGGCGCCTACGACCGCAGCAGCGGGCTCGCTGCGGGCGGCGGCAGCGGGTGCGACGGCGTTGCGGGTGCTCGGCGGAAGCAGGCGGTCGGCCATGCTCAGCTCGCCTTGCTCAGCCGGCCGTCGGCCTTGTGAAGCCACAGCTGGGCCGGCCTGCTGTACGCATGCCGTTTGGCCAGCACCCGGTAGCCGACCGCCGAGAAGAACACGTAGGCGACGCAGATCGCGAAGGAGATCCAGTACCAGACCGGGTTGCCCTGAGTGTAGCCGTAGGCCGGCATGTTGATCATCAGGATCATCGGTATCACGAGCACAAAGACCAGGGCCGAGGAGTACATGTAGTCGGTGGCCACCGGACTCTCGAAGTCCGGGTCCACCACCCGCAGCAGCGCCAGCCCGGTCGCGAGGGTGCCGGTGGCGCAGCCGTAGATGAGCATCATGCGCTCGAAGTGATGGTCGTCGAACATACGCGAGCCCATCCACGGAAGCATCACGAACGCCAGGATTCCGGCCAGGGTCGACATGATCAGGATCGGAAGCCAGTACTCGATGACGACGACGATCGATACGGCCCCGAGGGAGCCCGCCACCATGACGTCCACGGCGGCGCCGGAAAGGCGCGTCAGGGTTCCGTCGTCGAGCACGTGGTCGGTGCGCGTGCCGGTCATGACGGCGCGCACAACCATGGCCGTGATCGCGGCAAAGATGAACTGGATGCCCCAGAGGCTCACCGCCAGGTCCTGACCCGCCTTGCCCGCGAACGACAGCAGCCAGGTGATGCCCTGAAGCAGGAGGTAGCTCAGGAGATAGACCAACATGACGACGGCCAGGTTGATGCCCATCGTGTCGATCGCCTCGCTCTCGGTGGTCAGGCGCGAGCCGACCGGCAGCTGGCTGCCGCGCGGGTAGACACCCTTCTTGGCCACCTCGCCCTGGAGGCGCTCGCCGCTGATCCACCCCTTGCGGATGCCGATGTTCAGCAGCGGCACTCCGCCAAAGCACGCCCAGAGAAATCCGAGGGCTGCGAACGTGAGGCCGATGCTCCCGCCGCCCTTGAAGCCGAAGCGCTCCCAGCCTTCGCCGATCGCGTAGGCCTGGCCCGGACCGAGCGAAAAGCCGAGCGGCACGAAGAAGCCGAAGGTGGGGAACAGTCTGGGCATGATCGTCCAGATAAAGACAAAGGTGAGCGCGAGCCCCAGCGTTGCCTGGACCGCGTACTGCGAGATCAGGCCGATCGCCATGCCAAAGGCGCGCCTGCGCACGCGGCCGCCGGAGGGCGCGGGGTGGCGCAGGGTCATGGCCACAAAGGAGATGTTCAGCAGGTGGTAGGCCAGCGCGCCGAGCCCGTCCATGCCGAGCCCGAAGCTGGGGGCGGCGTAGTTGTAGAAGAACAGCAGGAGGAAACCGGCGGTGAGGGAATTGGGGATCAGGAAACGCTGAAAGAACCGCACGCGTGCGCGGATGACCGTCGAGATGAGCAGAGCCAGCGAGATAATGCCGAGATCAATGAAAATGCGCCATGGAAAGTTCATCAACGCCTCCCCGACCAGCAGGTTCGCTCATACTATAGCACGCGTGCCCCGCGGTCGAGGGTCGGGCCTTCGCGCGGCCCCGCGCGCTCGGCCCTCGCCCGCGCCCGCCCACGCCGTCCGCGCCGGGCGGCGCCCTGCTCTACTCCGCCATCGAGCCCGCGGCCCTGTAGATCTCCAGTATGTTCTCGAGGGGCACGTCGGCGAGGATGTGATTGGACGGCGCGAGGATGAATCCTCCCCCGGGGGCGCAGTCGGCCACGAGCCGGCGGATCTCCGCGCGCACGTCGGCCACGGTCCCGAAGGGCAGCGTGCGCTGGATCGAGACCGCGCCGTTGAGCACGAGCCTGCCTCCGTAGCGGCGCTTGAGCGCCGCGGGGTCCATCGACTCCGGCTGGATCGGGTTGAGGATGTCCACCCCGATCTCGATCAGGTCGTCGATCACCTCGCTCAGGTCGCCGTCGCTGTGGTACATGATCTTCACGGCGGGGTTGGCCCTCTTGACCGCGGCGATCATGGCGGCGAACAGCGGCTTGTCGATGGCGCGCCACGCCGGCACGCTCAGCAGCAGGCGGTTCTGCATCGCGATGTCGCCGATGAACGCCACGATGTCGACGCCGGCCGACGCCGCGCGCACGGCTTTTTCCACCTCGTAGGAGGCGACCTTCTTCCACAAGGCCCGGGCCCAGTCGGGCTCCAGGAGCATGTCGCAGAGAAAGTTCTCCAGCCCCCGCATCTGCCAGCAGATCTTGAAGGGATAGTTCACCGACGCGACGAGGGCGTACTCGCCCTTCCACGCCTCGACTCGACGCCGGACGGCATCGACCGACTCGAAGATCTCCATGCCCGGCCAGGCGAAGCTCCCCAGGTCGTCGGTCTCCTTGAACGGCCCTGAAATCCACTGCTCGTAGATGCCGTCGGCGCCGGGCCGGAACACGATGCCCCAGGCGTCCTCGTAGGAGCCGTCGGGATGAAAGACGAAGCGCCTGCCGCGCTTTTCCATGCTGCCGCCCAGCGCCCCGCTGGTGCGGGCCTCGAACGCGGGGTGATGCTCGCGCACCCCCACGCTGCGGAAGTCGATGCCGAGCCGCCGCTGCAGCTCCTCCTCGTCGCGCGCGCCGACGTGGGCAGCCAGGCGCTCGGCCACGTCGCGCCGCAGGCGGTAGTCGACGGGAACGCGATCCGGCTCCTCGAAGGCGAGGGCGGTGAGAACGCGCTGCCGGGACGTCATACCATGTGCTCCTCGAGGTTCATGTCGATGCCATAGTCGGCCTTGAGGCTGTTGAGGTCGCGCAGCACACCGGGCCCGATGGCGATGCCGCGCTTCGCGTTGGCCGCCTCGTTGGCGAACTCGATCTCGCCGGGCACCAGCACCTCCTTGAAGCCCTCGGCGGGTTCCGTGGCCTTGAGCTCGTCGATGAGCTGGTCTACCCGCGCCTTGAACGCCTGGGCGCCGATCGTGGCGCCGACGTCCACGACGTAGAAGTAGAGGCCGATGTCCTGGACGCTCTGCGTGTTGCCCCACAGCTGCCCGACGTGGTTGCTGAAGGCGGCGCCGCTCAGAACGCCGCAGAACACGTCCACCATCAGCGCGATGCCGTAGCCCTTGTGCTGCCCGACGGGCAGCACCGAGCCCTTGAGCGCCTCGACGGCGTCGGTCGTGGGTCTGCCCTTGCGGTCGATGGCCCATCCGAGGGGGATCGGCTTGCCCTCGATCTCGGCCACGTTGATGCGGCCCCGGGCCACGATGCTGCTCGACATGTCAAGCACCATCGGCTTGCGGCGCCCGGCGGGCACCGCGATGCTGAAGGGGTTGGTGCCGATCATCGGCGTGATCCCGCCCCAGGGCGCCATGTTCGGGGGGTTGTTCGAGGCAGCCACGGCCACCATGTCTGCCGCCACTGCGCGCTGCGTGTAGAACCAGGCGATGCCGAAGTGGTTGGCCTTCTGCACCGAGCACGTGGCCGAACCGGCTGCGCGGGCCTTTTCGATGCACATGTCCATGGCCCGCGCGCCGACGACGGCCCCCATGCCGTTGTCGCCGTCGATGTGCAGCAGGCCCGCCTTTTCGTGGATGATCCGCACGTTCGGCCGGGTGTTCACCCACCCCCCGCGCAGCCGGTTCACGTACACCAGCACCCGCGAGATGCCGTGGGATCCGAGCCCCCGCAGGTCGGCCTGGATCAGGTTCTCGGTCACCAGCGCCGCGTCGGCGCGAGGCAGCCCGGCGGCCTCGAACGCCCGCCGGCAGAACTCCCGCGCCGGCTCCACCTTCAGGAGCATGTCAGCCATCGCATCTCCCCTCGCCCGGCCTTGATCCGGCGGCCCCGTGGTGTTATAACGCTCGGCAAGCGGTGTCCTTATAGCGCGAGCCGGTGGTGCTGTCAATTGCGCGTGCGCCGCAACCCAAGGTCAGCCCGGGCGGACGCCGGGGCAGGCCCGGCAAGGAGAAACAATGGATCGCGTGAACAAGCTCAGAAAGACCCTCCAGGAAGGCCGCGTCGCCATCGGTACGTGCGTCGACACCTTCAGCCCGGCCGTCGCCGAGGTCGCCGGCTACGTCGGCCTCGACTTCATCCGCATCGACACCGAGTACTCCTGGCGCCGCGACGAGGCGCTGGAGAACATGATCCGCGGCTGCCAGATCGGCGGCACCGCCGCTCTGGTGCGCGTCGAGAAGGGCCAGCCCTACCTGATCTCCAAGGCCCTGCAGGCCGGAGCCGACGCGATCCTCGTCTGCGACGTCACCGGCTACGACGAAGCCCGCGACATCGTGCGCGCGGCCCGCTTCGCCCCCAAGGGCGTGCGCGGCTACAACACCTTTACCCCCGCGGGCCACTGGGGCCTCGTCGGCGGCAAGAGCTGGGTCGAGTGGTGCGACTCGCAGCTGATGGTCGGCATCATGGTCGAGAACCAGGAAGTGGTCGAAGACCTCGACAGGATCTGTGCTCTCGACGGTCTCGACTACCTGTTCTTCGGGCCCTCGGACTTCTCGATGTCGCTCGGCTACCGCGAGCCGCGCAAGAACGACCCCAAGGTGCAGGAGGCGATGAAGCGCGTCTGCGGGATCGCGGCGAAGCACAACAAGTGGGTCTCCCTCCCGCTCGGAGAGCCCTTTGCCAACGAATACAAGCACTATACCGACATCGGCTTCCGCATGGTCGAGCTCGGCCACGACATCGCCCTCGTCGCTTCGGCCTGGAAGAAGGCCCTGGGCGAGATCAAGGGGAAGTAGAAGAAGGCTGCGGTCCCGGGGCCGCGCCGCTGCCCTACATCAGCTTGAGCCGCAGGGCCCAGTCCTCGTCGTCGGGCTTGGCGGGCAGCCTGATCATCTCGAGGTCGTCCGAAAGCAGCGTCGCTGCGTCGATCCATTCGCCGGTGCGCACGTCGTACCAGTCGGCCTTGTAGCGGCTGTCGTGGCGCGCCGAGCGCACGTACCCTGCGGGGACGCCCTTCTCGAAGTACAGCAGGAACAGGTCGCGCTCCGGGGTGCGGGCGCAGTAGGCCCACCCGTCGTAGCTGCGCAGCTCGTGGTTGCGGTTCGGAGAGACGAGGTCCGTGTTCGGCACCAGGTCTTGGTAGCGGGCTCCCTCGCAGAAGACGAAAGAGCGAAAGATGGGCATCATCGTCGCGCTGCTCCACTGGAGACCCGTCCAGATCTTGATGGGCCACTCGGGCTCGACCACGGCGCGCACGATGCCGGTGCATCCGTAGATGTAGCCGGCCAGCCCGCCGGAGAGAAAGCTCCCGTACATGCCCGAACGCACGTAGCGGTCATCCTTGGGTGTGTTGCCCGGCACGGCAAAGTCCTTGTAGTACTCGACCTGCGTCCCCCAGCCCGAGTAGTAGGGCTCCCCGTGCAGCGCCGGCACCGGCGGTTCCTTGTGGTAGATCTCCGTGAGGTACCAGTAGTAGTCATGCTCGCGCATGTTGCCGATCTGGTGCATCGTGAGCCACGGCGCATCGTCGCTCACGTGGCCGAACTGGCACAGGGTCGAAGGTCCCGCGTTGGTGGAGACGAGGTTGCCGAAGGGCGGCGGACCGTACCTGCGGTGCACC
>CAZKGO010000047.1:0-37406 GCA_964552235.1 uncultured Spirochaetales bacterium
CGCGCCTCGGGGTTGGTCGAGTCGTAGTAGTGGACGTGGGCCGGCCGCTCCTCGTAGGTATCGACAAAGGGAAAGAGGGCGTCGACCCCGTGGTTGGTGCCGATCAGCCAGCCCCTGGCCTTCATCTCCTTGCCGTTGTCGCCCTTGACGTTGACGCTGGGCCACACCGACACCATGAGCTTGACGCCCATCGACTCCAGCTCGCGGATCATGGCCGCGGGGTCAGGCCAGCACTTGGGGTCCCAGGCCCAGTCTCCCTGGCGAGTCCAGTGGAAGTAGTCGACCACGATGATGGACAGGGGCAGTCCGCGGCGCTTGTACTCCTGCGCCACCTCCAGCAGCTCCTCCTGCGTCCTGTAGCGCAGCTTGCACTGCCAGAAGCCGGCGGCGTACTCGGGCAGCATCGGCGGATGGCCCGTGGTGTCGGCGTAGCGCTCCATGATGGCCGCGGGGGTTGCGCCCGTCATCACGAGGTAGTCGATCTGCCGGGTCGCGTTGGCCACCCAGCGCGTGAGGCTCGTGCCCAGCTCGACGCGCCCGACCGCGGGGTTGTTCCACAGAAAGCCATAGCCCCGGGAGGACAGGGTGAAGGGGATCGCCACCTCGGCATTTCTCTGCTCCAGGTCGATGACGGCGCCCTTCTGGTCGAGCAGCCCGTGCCTGTGCTGGCCGAGGCCGTAAAAGCGCTCGCCCGCGCGCGCCACGAGGCGCAGCTCGGCGCGGTGCAGGTCGCTCTCCAGCGGCTTGAACTCGCGGCTGGCCGCGTAGAGGACCGGCTGCTCGGCGCGCCAGTTGACTTCTTCGACCAGCGGCTCCTCCCCGCCTTTGCGGAAGAAGCGCACGCGACCATAGCTCGTGACGCGCGCCTCGAGACTGCCGCTGCGCACCACCGCGCCGTCGCCGCCGATCTCGATCACGCCCTCGGTGCCGCTGTCGGCCACCAGCGCGCCCGGCACCGCGGCAAAGTCGCGATTCGGGGTGGCGCGCACGCGGATCACGTCAGCGCCCCAGGGCTGCACCTCCAGCAGGTGGCGCTCGCCCTTCCAGATGAGCCGGCTGCCCTTCTTCTCCAACATCTTGTCCTCCCCGGCGCCACCTTAGCATGGGCCGGGCTCTCCCAGAAGCCCGCCCGCCGGCAGAGCCGGCAGCAAGCGGCGACCGTGAGAGCGGATGCGGTTCTCCGGAAAAGCGCCAGATCGCGCCGCCCCGTTGGTTCCGTTTGAGGGCGCATCAATGGCCCGACCCTAACGGCGCCGTTTCGAGCCGGGCCGAACCGGGAGCCCTTGCGTGAAGGTCAGAAACCTGAATGGACTGATCGAAAGTCATGGATGGAGGTCCGTGAGGACGCGAGGGAGTCACCGGCAGTCCCGGCATTCGACGATTCCGGGACTGGTGACGATCTCGGGCCGCCTTGGGGACAAAGTCATGAAGCGGACACTCGCCAGTGTCCTCCGGCAGGCTGGCCTGAAGAGGCAGTGACGTGCGCAGGGGGTTCGGCGTGACCAGGTGCACAGCGTCGATGTCAGGGCTGCGCAGCATTTCCGCCAGATCGCTGGAGCGCCGCTCGACCTGGAAGCGGCCGCCGATCGTCGTGAGCACGCCAGGATCCGAGTCGACGATCGTCGCCTGCTCGACAGTCGGGTGGTGCAGGTAGATCGGCACGAACTCGGCGCCGAACCTCAGGCCCGCCACGGCGACTCGCATCACTCACCTCCGTTTCGCCGCTCAACCCTACCTCGGCTCCCCCGGCGGCGCAACCGGGACGCGGCGCAACAGCCAAGTTGACAGCGACCCGGCTCTTCCTCAAAATCGCGAAGGGTTGCAGGACCGGGACCGAGTCAAGGAGGCAGCCATGGCAGAACGTCCACGCGGCAGCACGGCGATTGTAGACACGTCGCACAGCCCCAATCGCAAGCTCCTGTCCCTGCCGTTCGACGCCGTGCGTCCGGGCGCCGGCTTCTGGTCGAGCTGGCGCGCCACAAACAGGCGCGAGGCCCTGCCCTACGGCTACGACAAGCTCATCGGCAGCGGCGTCATCTCCAACTTCGAGGTGGCAGCGGGCCGCACGCAGGGCGCCTTCCGGAACAAGCGCTTTGCCGACTCCGATCTCTACAAGTGGCTCGAGGCCGCCTCCTACGAGCTTGCCAACGAACGCGACGCCGCCCTGGAACGTAAGGTCGACGCGGCGATTGCGCTCATCGCCGCTGCGCAGAAGCCCGACGGCTATCTCGACACCTTCTACCAGCTCGGCGACTACGAAAAGCGCTGGACCAACATCATGCAGGACCACGAGCTGTACTGCGCCGGGCACATGTTCCAGGCGGCGGTGGCCCACTTCCGGGCCACCGGCAAGAGCTCGTTCCTCAATGTCGCCCGCCGCCTCGCGGATCACATCGAAACGGTGTTCGGGCCCGGCCGCAAGCAGGCTGCACCGGGACACCCCGAGATCGAGATGGGCCTGGTCGAGCTGTACCGGGCCACCGGCGAAAAGCGCTATCTCGACACCGCGCGCTTCTTCATCGACACCCGTGGCCGCGGCACCATCGGAGGCTCACCCTACCACCAGGACCATCGTCCCATTCGGGAGGCTCCCGAGATGGCGGGCCACGCGGTTCGCCAGGTCTACCTGCTCGCCGGCGCGGCGGACGTGTACCTAGAGACCGGCGATCGGAGCCTGCTCGAGGCCTGCGAGCGGCTGTGGCTCGACATGACCACACGCAAGATGAGCCTCACGGGCGGCATCGGGGCCAGGTACGAGGGCGAGGCCTTCGGCGAAAGCTACGAGCTGCCCAACGACCGCGCCTACAACGAGACCTGCGCCCAGATCGGCAGCGTCATGTGGAGCTGGCGCATGCTGCTGGCCACCGGCCAGGCGCGGTACGCCGACCTGATCGAGTGGACCCTGTACAACGGCGTGCTCAGCGGCGTGTCGCTCGACGGCAAACGCTACTTCTACATGAACCCGCTGCTCTCGCGCGGGGCGGTCGAGCGCAGCGAGTGGTTCGAGTGCGCCTGCTGCCCGCCCAACGTCATGCGCACGCTCTCGTCACTGCACAACTACTTCGCCACCGCTTCGGAGAGCGGACTGCAGATGCACCTCTACGACACGGCGAGCATCCGAGCCTCGCTTGCCGGAGCCGGCGAAGTGTCCGTGGCGGTGACCACCAGCTACCCGTGGGAGCCGTCGGTCCGCATCGCGGTCGAGACTCCCGGCAGCGGAGAATGGACGCTCGCCCTGCGCATCCCCGCGTGGTGCAAGGGAGCGCGCGCCCGCATCAACGGCGAGAAGAGCGTGGCGGGCAAGCCAGGCAGCTACCTCGAGATCCGCAGGCGGTGGCGGGCGGGCGACGCTGTCGCGCTCGAGCTGCCGCTCGCTCTCACCGTGCACGAAGCGCACCCGTGGATCGAGCCGACCCGAGGCTGCGCAGCCGTGACGCGCGGGCCTCTGGTCTACTGCTTCGAGGAGCACGACCAGCCCAAGGGGGTGCGCATCCTCGACAGCGCCCTCGTTCCCGGCGCGGCCATGAAGACGGCGTGGCAGCCGGCGCTGCTCGGCGGCGTCGTCACGGTCGGAGCCGAGGGCCGTCTGCTCGAGCGGCCCGGCTGGAACGGACGGCTCTACCGCGCCTTCGGCTCCGGAGCGGTCCCGCGCAGCCGCGCGGTCAACCTCACCGGCATCCCCTACTACGCCTGGGCCAATCGCGGGAAAGCGCCCATGGCCGTCTGGCTCCCGGCAGCCGCGGATTCCGCGGCGGGCGCGAAAAAGGCAGCGCGCGTCGCGGCCTCGAAGCCGCTCAAGGCGTCGAGGAAACGACCTGCACCCAAGGCGTCGGCCACGAAGCGACCCACGCGAAAGGCGGCAAAGGCGGCCTCCAGGAAGCGGCCCGCAAAGAAGAAACGAAGATAGAAGAAGGTCGCGCGCCGCCGGCGCCTCAGGCGCCGGCGGTCGCGGGTTTCGCGTATTCCACTTCCTCGAAACGCGCCTCTTGTCGCGTCGACTCGCGGCTGCGGCCGGTCGGCGCAAAGCCGAGGCGTTCGTAGAAAGCGCGCGCCCGCCCGTTGTCCCGCATCACCCAGACAACGACGCGCTGCGCGCCCGCAGCTGCCAGTCGTTCGAGCGCAGCGCTCATCAGCAGCGTGCCCAGCCCCTTGCGCCAGCGCGACGGGTCCACGTACAGGCCGATGATCTCCGCCTCGGGCTCGCTGCGGCAGGCGACAAAACCCGCGGGCGACGCGGCGTCGTGCGGGCAGATGACGAGAGTGGCGCGCGCCGCGTCGCGCAGCAGCTGCTCCCAGACGCGCTCGAACTCGCGCTCGCTGAGCGCCGCGAGCACCCGCTGCGGCAGGATCCCCTCGTAGGCCAGGCGCCAGGCAGCCACATGCAGCCGCGCCAGGGCGGGAGCATCGGCTGCCGCGGCCTCTCGCACGAACGCCATCGGCGGCAGTATGGGCTCGCTGCGCCTCCCGCGCAAGGGAACCCGCCGCGCGGCCGCTCACGTTGCCTGGAGCGTCTCGTCGGAGCCGAAGACCCTCACGCCCGCGGCTTGGCGCACCGCCGCCTGCCGGTAGTCGCGGCCGTTGCGAGCTCGCTTGCGCGCTGCTAAGATCCCCTCCGTGGACTTTGGACCTCTCGCGCTCAAGAACCCCTTTGTCGTCGCTTCGGGCCCGGCCTCGTGCAAGATCAAGCAACTCGTCGAGGCCGAACGCAACGGCGCGGCAGCTGTGAGCATCAAGCACGTCATGAGCCGCCAGGCGCGGCCGGGCCGTCTGCGCTGCTACTCGGTGCACGACAGCGTGATGGTCTTTCCCTCGGACCGTCGGCTCGACATCGACGAAGGGCTCGCATTGATCCGCGAGGCCAAGGAGCGCACCGGCCTCGTCGTGATGGTCAACTACTCGAGCCAGGAGCCCGAGCTGGAATCCTACGGCGAGCTGGCGCACCGCTTCGAGCAGGCGGGAGCCGACGCCGTCGAGATCAACATGTGCTGCCCGAACTTCAGCCTCGGCAGCCGGACCTGTGACGTCGGGCCCGTCGAGCCAGGCGCGCTGACGGGACAGAACCCCAGGCTCGCTGCGGCGATCGTGCGCATCGTCAAGGGCGCGGTTCGAATCCCCGTGATCCCGAAGCTGACGCCCACAGCCCTCGACGTGGTCGCGGTGGCCCGGGCCTGCGAAGCCGCCGGCGCCGACGCCCTCTCCCTGGTGGGCGGGCCCTCCCTCGGGGCGCCGCCGGTCGACATCCGCAACGGCGGAAAGCCGCTGTACCCGCTCATGGGCCGCTCGTCCTTCGGAGCCCTCACCGGCTCGGCCATCCGTTGGGCCACGTTCAAGGTCGTAGCCGAGGTGGCCCAGCAGGTCTCGCTGCCCATCACCGCCTCCGGCGGCGTCGACACCTGGGAGCACGCGGCGCAGATGATGATGTGGGGCGCCCGCAGCGTGGGAGTGTGCACGGCGCTCATGTGGCACGGCTTCGAGGCGATCGGACGGATGCTCGAGGGCCTGGACCGGTTTCTCGAGGAGCAGGGCTGCTCCTCCTACGAGCAGATCGTCGGCCTCTCGCTCCCCTATCTGGTCCCGACCGCAGAGATAGAAATGAAAGAAGGCGCCGCGCGGGTCGACCCGGCGCTGTGCCGCATGTGCGGACGCTGCTTCAAGCCCGCCCACTGCGACGCGATCGTCGAAGAGGACGGCGCAGCCCGCGTGATCCCCCAGCTATGCCTCGGCTGCGGCGTGTGCGTGGAGCTGTGTCCCTACAACGCGATCCGCATGGTCGCCGAAGGCTGAGGCGTGGGGCGGCAGCGCCGCCCCTCGCGAACGTCCTCTGCTACTTGAAGAACCACTGCTCGGCCATGTGGGGCTCGAAGAACCCGTAGGCTACGCTCCACACCGCCCCGTCGCCCGGGGTGTTGCGCAGGTTGCTCTTCATGATGACCGGACGCGGCACCAGACCGACCGTGCCGATATAGTAGAGCCCTTCGCCGTGGATCCTGAGGATTTCCTTGCCCAGCTCCTTGTAGCGCGCGGTCCCCGGCTGGTGCGTCTGCCACTCCTCGACCGCCTGGAAGAGCCGCTTGATGGTCGCCGGCGGCTCCTCACCGCTCTTGCCTCTCGTGTTGTACCAGCTCTCCCACGGTGTTCCGATCCTCAGCACGCCCCACGCTGGCCTGTGGAGAGGAGCACCGGAGATGTACATCTGCAGCTCGCCGCCGTTGCCGCCGAACTGGAACGACGAAGCGTCGAACTCGTTGGCGTTGCCCCTCTGGTTGTAGAGGTTCCGCTGCTCCTCCTTGAGCGCCACCTGCACTCCGACCTTACCCCAGTATTCGCGGATCAGCTCGAGGATCGGCTTTTCCGGAGCCGCCTCGGCGGGGGTGTACTCGATGGTGAACGCAAGCGGCTGGCCGTCGGGCCGCAGGCGGCTCTTGCGGGCCGTATCCCACTTGAGCCCCATCTCGTCGAGCAGCTTGTTGGCGCGATCTACGTCGTATTCCGCAAAGTGCTTGCCCATCCACTCCTCGTAGAAGGAAGTGTCGGGAGTCGACGTGGCCTGGCGCGGCGTGCCGCGGCCGTAGAAGAAGACCTTGTTGATCTCGTCGCGATTGATCGCCAGCGACATCGCCTGGCGGAAGCGCAGATCGGAGAAGATCGCGCGCAGCACGGGATCCTTGTGGGTGACGTTGAACCCGAGTCCCAGGTTCGAGCCGAGCTGGTTCTGCCACAGCGTTACACGGTAGTCGCCCTTCTTTTCGTTCTCCTTGTACAGCGGGTAGTCCTTGAGGTAGAGCACGAAGGTCGTGTAGCTGAGCTCGCCTGCGATCGCCTTGAGGTTGATCATCTCCGGGGTCGCGTAGAACCGAACCACCTGGCGGTCGGCGTAGGGGAGCTGGTTGCCCGCGGTGTCGACCTTCCAGAAGTAGGGGTTGCGCTCGAAGACCTTCCCCTCGGTGGTGATCTGCTTGACCACCCAGCCGTCGAGGCCGGGCAGGTTCGGGTCGAGGCGGTTTTCGATGTTGCCCGACCAGCTCGGGAAGTGGAACGCGAAGGCGTTCCACCAGCTGTCGAAACCTTCGGCCTTGGCCGCGGCGTCGGCTTGCGGGTTGTGGTCCCCGTGCCACTTCTTCAGATAGTGGGCGGGGGCGAACGGCATATCGCTCAGCGCGAGCCGCGTCACGATCGGCGGATAGGGCACAGCGAACCGGACGCGAAAGGAGAGGTCATCGATCTTCTCGACCTGGGCCATCTGGCCGCCGGGCGACCACGTGCGCGGCTTGACCGGCGTGATCTTCTCGTTGAGCACGATGTCCTTGTACCAGAACATCACGTCGTCTACCGTGAAAGGAGCACCGTCGCTCCACTTCATACCGGCTCGCAGTTGAACCGTGAGCGTCTTCCCGTCCTCGCTCATGGTCCAGCCCTTGGCGATGTTGGGCACGATCGTGGCCAAGTCCGGAGCCAGCTTGAACAGGTGCTGAACGCGGACCGGGTAGGCATCCCACCCCTGCTCCGGCGCGAGGCTGTCGACAACGAGATCGCCGCCGTACTTGCCGATCTCCTCGAGGGGAGATACGACGACCGGCTCAGCAGGCAGCCGCTTGTCGACCGGCGGCAGCTTGCCTGCCGAGACCTGGGCCTTCAGGGCCGGGGCCTCGCTGTAGGACGGCAGCTTCTTGCCCGTCGCCTTCTGGTAGTCAGCGGGGCTGTTGTAGATCGCGAGCTTTCCGCCCGGGGCCGCGGCTGCGACCGCGGCTTTGTCCTCTGTCGCTCCTCCAGCGAACACGCTGACCGCTGCCGCAGCGAACAGCAGAACGCACAGCGACACTGCGAGTGCCTTCTTCATCCTTCGCCTCCTCTCCTTTGATCTGAGCTGGAATCGAGTGCTGGGGTCCCACACCTCCTTCGAGCCTCGCGGCGCGTTGCGCGTCAGGTCTCAGGCTCGTACGAGGAATTGACTTCGGCGTGCAGCCGCTTGTCGCGCTCGGTCGGCTGCGAGAAGCGCTGGTCGTCCCTGATGCGCTCGTGCAGCATCCGCTCGAAGAGCTCGCGCCTCATCTCGCTGTGCTCCGGCAGGCCAAAGAGGTTGTCGAGCTCCATAGGGTCGCGCTCCAGGTCGTACATCTCCCCGTCGCCATCGACGGGATTGTACCAGAGTTTGTGCCGATCGGTGCGGATCATCATCCCGCGGGTGTTGGTGCACGTGACCAGGTCGCGGGCGGCTCCCTCGCCGCGCATGGCGGGCAGCAGCGAGATTCCAGGCAGCGACACGTCGGGCTTGAAGCCGAGGATCTCCATGAGGGTGGGCAGCACGTCGATGCCGGAAGCGAACCGCGCCACCCGTTCGCCCGCGCGGTAGCCGTCGGGGAAGCGGACCATGAAAGGCACGCGGATCTCGCTCTCGTAAAAAGTCGCCGCCTTGTTGAAGAGGCCGTGCTCCCCGAGCAGGTCGCCATGGTCCGAGCAGTAGACCACCAGAGTGTCGTCGAGCAGCCCGAGGCTTTCGAGCTTGTCCATGAGGCGGCCGACGCAGTCGTCGACCATCTTGACCAGGCAGTGATGCCCGGCGATGCCGGTGCGCATCCGCTTCTCGTCGATGGTGCCGCCGAACATCTTCTTGAAGTGCTCCACGCGGGCGCGGTAGGCATTGCTCTTGGTGCGGTACTCGTCCTCGCGTCGCGCTGCCGGCAGGGGCACGTCTTCGGGCCTCACGAAGTCCATGTAGCCGCGCGGCATGACATAGGGCTCGTGCGGGGCGTGAAAGCCCAGGAACATCGCGAAGGGATTCCCTTTGAGGCGCTCGAGGGCGGCGCAGGCCCTGTCTGCCGCACACGTGTCGAAGTAGGTGCTCTCGGGTTCGGGGCTCTCCACGATTTCGAAGTGGTTCCAGCCGCCTCGCCCGGCAAAGGTCTCGCGGATCGGCACCTGCATGTGGAAGCTGCCCGCGTGGCACATGTGCGTCTTGCCGACGGAGACGCACCGGTAGCCCTGGTCGCGCAGCAGGCTCATCCAGGTGGTGTCCTCGCACATGTTGAACTTGCTGTTGCCCCAGCCGCGCGACATCCACTCCTGCCTGCCGGTGAGCATGGTCTGGCGAGAGGGCACGCAGGGGATGGCGGATGCGTAGAAGCGGTCGAACGAGATCGACTCGCTGCGCAGCCGCTCGAGCACCGGGTAGTCAGCGCACGGGTGCCGGTCGGGGCCAACCGAATCGGCTCTCTGCTGATCCGCCATGATGAATACGACGTTCATGGGGTGCCTCGCTTTCGCGCCCGCCGCGCAACCGAATCCTGTCGTCAACGCACACTGATGCTCCGCAGCTCGCCGCCGAGCCGGGTGACGTACTTCTGAAACGTCACGTAGAGGATGATCGGAGGCACGGTGTAGAGCACGGAGTTCGACATCATCAGGTGCAAGGCGAGGGTCGGCTCCTCGCGCTGCATGTTCAGCAGGGCCAGGCCGACGGGCACGGTCCTCATGTAGGCGCTGTTGAGGAAGAGGACAGCCCGCATGAGCTCACCCCAGTGGCCCATGAAGGCATAAATGGCGACGGTGGTCAGGGCCGGCCGCGAGAGCGGCAGCAGGATGCTCCAGAAGATGCGGTACCACCCGCAGGCGTCCATCTTGGCCGCCTCGTCGAGCTCCCGGGGGATAGTCATGAAGAACTGCCGCATGAGGAAGATGTGAAATGCCGGGGCGGCAAGGATCGCCGGAACGGTCATGACTGTGTAGGTGTCGATCCAGCCGAGGTAGCGGAACAGGACGAAGCTGGGGATCATGATCGCGGCAAAGGGCAGCATCATCGTCGAAAGAACCAGGGCGAACAGCACCTTTTTGCCCCGGAACTCCAGCCTGGCAAAGGCGAACCCTGCCATCGCCGCTACCGCGCTCTCGCCGGCCACGTTCACGATCGTGATGACCGCTGAGTTCAGAAAATAGCGGCTGAAGCCCATGACCGTCAGGCCGTCGATGTAGTTGCGCCACTGCGGAACCTTGGGAAGCCACGTGAACTGGTAGACTTCGGTGAGCTTCTTCAGGCTGGCCATGGCCATCCAGAACAGCGGCACGAGCACGCTCAGAGCCACGGCCGACAGGATCAGGTAGACCGGGAGGTCAATCGGCCGCATGCGCCGCCGCGCCTCCGCGACCCGGCCGCTCATCGGGCACCCCCGTAGTACACCCAGGCCGAAGAGGAACGGAACGTCAGCAGGGTCATCACACCGATGATGAAGAAGAGGATCACGGACAGGGCAGCGCCGTAGCCCAGCTCGAAGTACTGGAACGCCACTCGGTAGATGTTGAACACGTAGAACAGCGTAGCATCGTTCGGTCCTCCGCCGGTCATCACGTAGACCGGGGCGAAGTACTGGAAGTTGCCTATGATCCCGACTATGAGGTTGTAGAGGATGATGGGGCTGAGCAGAGGCAGCGTGATCCTCAGGAACACGCGTCCCGCCCCGGCGCCGTCCAGCCTGGCCGCCTCGTGCAGCTCGTCGGGGATCGTTTCCAGCCCGACGAGGTAGAGAATCATCGCGGCGCCGGACTGCCAGACGAACATGAGGATCAGCCCAACGAGCGCCCACTCCTCGCTGTACAGCCACATCGGTCCCTTTATTCCGAAGACGGCCAGCAGCCGGTTCAGCAGGCCGGCGCGAGGGTTCAGGACAAAGGTGAAGAGCAGGGCCATGGCCACACCCGGGATCACGGCAGGGATGTAGAAGACAGTGGAAAAGAAGGCCCGCATGCGCGAAACGCTCTTGACGAGCAGGGCGAGCGACAGAGCGACCGCCATGCGGATCGGCAGCGCGGTGAAGACGAAGGTCGCCGTCACGCGCAGCGACTGCCAGAAGGCCGGGTCGTGCAGTGCCTGTGTGTAGTTTGAGAGGCCCCTGGGCGACGGGGCGCCGATGCCGCGCCACTCGAGAAGGCTGAAGCTCACGGCGCCCAGCATAGGTCCAAGGAGGAACGCGAGAAACCCGACGATCCATGGCGCGAGGAAGACGTAGGCGGCGATCGTTTCGCCGCGGCGCTCTGCTCTCATGGGCGGACTCCGGAAAGCGGTACGGCAGGACGCTGCGGGGCGTCCTGCCGTGGCCCTTCTACCTCTGGTCCAGCAGCGGCTGGATCTCCGCCTTGAGCTCCTTCATCATGTCCGCGGCGCTCAGCTTGTTCTCCCAGAAGAGGCTCAGCTTCTTGCCCCACGCGGTCGCCACCTTGTTGCTGTTGGGCAGCGACGGCTCCACGACAACCGCCTTTTCCAGAACCCTGACGCGCACCGCGTTGTTGGCAGGCGCGCCCTTGGGGCCCTTCATGAAGGCTTCGGAGTAGGCGATCTTCTTGAGCGGCGGGTTGTTGAAGCCCGAGGAAATGCTGAAGTATCCCTGGCCGATGGGGCCGTTGATCATGTTGACGAATTTCAGCGAGTGGCTGAGCGCCTTCGTCGTCTTGAGCACAGCGAGCTTTCCTCCGTAGATGTCCGACCAGCTTCCATTGGGACCTCCGGGCAGCATCTGGATGTCCCACGGGAACTCCGCCGTGTACAGAGGCGGGAACTCGAAGGTCGGCAGAATGTACATGGCCGCGACCTGGGTCGTGAAGGGCCCGCCCGAAGCGCCGCCGAATGCCTGTTCTTCGGCAGGCGTCGGGTGCACCTTGTACTTGTAGATCAGGTCCTGCCCGAACTGGAACGCCTTGACGACCCGCGGATCGTCGCTCAGGAGCTTCATGGCCTTCAGGTCGTAGAGGTCGCCTCCGAACGCCTTGGCTATCGGCTGGATCACGTTGCGACCGCGGTACGGGAAGCCGGTGATGCCCCACTTGTCCTTGGGCCCCGTCAGCTTCTGCGCAGCAGTCAGGAAGTCGCCTTCCCATGTCCACTTCTCGGTCGGGTACGCGACCCCCGCCTGGTCGAAGAGCTTCTTGTTGTAGGCGAGGACGTCGCTTCCCGTGCCCAGCGGCGCCTGGTAGATCTCGTCGCCCTTGTTGTAGGCCCCCTCGAGGGCAAGCATGTCCCACCAGCCGTCCCACAACCCGTCCTTCGGGTCGAAATAGCCAAGCTCGGCCATGTGCTTGCTCAACGGGACGAGCTGATCCTTGAGCGGCGAGCCAAGCTGTGCGTTGATGTTGATCACATCGGGCGGCGTGCCGCCGGCAATCATCGCGAGGACCTTGCTGGCGTAATCGCCGGGAATCATGATCAGCTCGATCTTGACGTTGGGATTCTCCTTCATGTAGTCACGGGCGGTGTCTTCAAAGGCCTTGGCCTTGACGCCTCCGCCCCAGAAGGTCGTGACCAGCTTGACCTGGCCCTCGGCTCCCTTGGGCTCACCTTGACCGCCGGCAAAGCTCCACGCGGCAACGAAAACCAGGAATGCAGCGAGCGGTCTCTTCATGGGGTCCTCCTTCCCTTGCGGGCAAGCGTACGGAAGAAGGATAGTCGAGCCTGTCGGGAAGTCAAGTGCCTGTCGCAGGGCGTCGTCGAGGTGCGGTCCAGCTTGCTGGCGCATGCAGGCGGTGCTATCCTCGAAAACCGATGAAACAGCCCCACATCCTCTTCGTCTTCGCGGACCAGCTGCGCTACGACGCGCTGGCCTGCAACGGGAACCCTGTCATTCGCACCCCCAACATCGACCGGCTGGCGCGCGAGGGCGTCGCCTTCGACCAGGCCTACTCCTCCTGCCCGATCTGCTCGCCCTACAGGGGTCAGCTTCTTACCGGCAACTACTCCCACGTCAACGGCGTCATGTGCAACGAATACCGGCTCTTCGACGGCCAGAGGACGCTGGCTCACAGAATGAAGGAGCACGGTTACCGCACGGCCTACGTGGGCAAGTGGCACCTCGGCTACCCTCCGTATGCCGAGCATCGGCGCTACGGGTTCGACGACATGTTCGCCTACAACTGCATCCACAGCTACTACCAGGTCAGTTACTACCACAATGAGAAGGGCCCGACGCCCATGGTGCAGTTCGCCCCGGTGGTCGAGACCGAGCTGGCGCTGAACTACCTCAAGCAGCACGGCACAGGGCGCAACGCAAAGCCGGTCTGCCTGGTGCTGAGCTGGGGACCGCCCCACTGGAACGCCCTCAGCAAGCCGCGACGCTACGGCGACTATCCTCAGCAGTACAACCTCTACAGGCCCGAGCAGATCGAGCTCTCACCGAACGTGCCGATCCAGTTCCGCGACTACAGCAGAAAAGACACGGCCGACTACTACGGAATGGTCACGGCGCTCGACGCGAGCCTCGGCCGTATCATGGAGGAGCTGGATCGCTGCGGCCTGGCCGAAGACACGATCCTGTGCTTCTCCTCGGATCACGGGGACCACCTCAATTCGCACGGCTACGGCACCCCTGGCGACAGGTGGATGCACCACAGCCTCCGCGGCTCCAAGGCGACGCCGTACGCTGAGTCATGCCACGTGCCGTTCCTGCTTCGTTACCCCGCAAGGGTCGGCGGCAATCGGCGGACCGGTACCTTCTTCAATTCGGTCGACGTACTCCCCACTCTGATGGACCTCGCCGGCCTGCGGCCGCCCGCCGACGTGCAGGGCCGCAGCATCGCACACGCGGCTCTGGGACTCGAGGGCGAGAACCCCGATTCGGTCTACCTGCAGATTCTCGGGACCGGATGGCCGGACCGCGACAGGTGGCTGGGCCTGTGGCGCGGCGTGCGCACGCGCACCCACATGTATGCGCGCTGGCACGACCTGGGAGGCCGGCGTCTGCTGTTCGACCTCGCGAGCGACCATGCGGAGATGAACAACCTTGCCGGCGAACCCGGCCACGCGGAGCTGGAGGCGCGTATGGAGGCCCTGCTGCAGGAGTGGATGCACAGGACAGGCGATCCGTTCGAGATCGGCCGGCGGCTGCCGGTGACGCAGATGCTCGACCTCGGCCAGGCCTTGGTAACGCGCGAGTGGCTGGCCAAGGCGCCGCCGGCATATGCCGCTGCGATCAAGGACAACCATCTCCGATTCAAGACCGGTGAGCAGGAAGGCGAGCCGGGACCCGGGCTGCGGTAGCGGCGGGCTACCGGGTGAGCAGCGACCAGTCCGGCGGGGCCTCGGGGTCGCGCAGAGCGCCGTAGCCGTTGCGGACCACGCGCCGCTGCTCATCGAACCAGCACGCGAGATCCGTGCAGGGGGTCAGGCGGTCGCCCCGTTGCCGCATGAACCGCTGCAGGCGCTCCTCCAGCTCGCGAACCTCGGCCGCGTGAGCCGGGTTGCCGGCAAGGTTCTCCATCTGCAGCGGATCCCGCTCCAGGTCGTGGAGCTCGACCGTCCCGTCGAGCCAGCGGGTGTAGCAGTGGCGCTTCGTCACGACACCCCGCCACTCCTGTCCGCCCTGGAGGTAGTCGTAGGTCGCCGTGAAGTTCATCGTGAACAGCGCATCCTGCTCGAAAGCTCCGGGAACGCCGAGGAACGCCTGGCTCAAGTCGTGCCCTTCGACCGTGCGAGGCACGGGGACGCCGCAGAGCCCGCAGAGCGTGGGGAAGAGATCGACAGGCGCCACGAGAGCATCCCGCGTCGCGCCGGCAGGAAAGACCCCCGGAAACCGAACCACGAACGGTACCCTCATCGATTCCATGTGAGGAATCATCTTTCTCCAGGCCGAGAATCCGTGGGCGCCCATCTCCGTTCCATGGTCGGAGGTGAAGATGAAGAGGGTGTTGTCGAGCTTGTCGCTCCGCTCCAGATACTCCAGCATCTGCCCAAGCATGTCGTCGATGGTGAGCGTCATGGCCAGGTAGTGGCGATAGGCGCGCTCAGCCTCGGCCCGCGCGGTCTCGGGCACGTTGGCGGGCAGCTCGAGGTGCTCCGGGAGGCGCTCGTAGTACTCGTCGGGCGCCATCCTGAACGGCGTGAAGTGAGGCTGGTGAGGCGAGACAAAGAGGCAGAACGGCTGATCGCCCACCGTTTCGAGGAACTCGAAGGCGTAGCGATTGAGCGCGTCGGTCTCGTAGCCCTCCCACTTCTCGCAGCGCCAGTCGCCCTTGTTGACCCAGCCATCGAAGTACTGCATGTGAAAGTTGTAGCCGCGCCAGTGTTCGAACCCGAGGCGGTCCCGTCCTTCGGGCACGAAGTCCTGGCCCCCAATCTCGGGAAAGGAGCCAGTGTGCAGGTGCCACTTGCCCACCCAGGCGGTCCGGTATCCCGCGCGGGCGAACGCATCCCCGAGGCCGATCTCATCGTGGCGCGTGCGGACAAAGTTGACGAGGTGCCCAGTGGTCTGCGGGTGGCGCCCCGTCAGGAGCATGGACCTGTACGGCGTGCACACAGGACAGGTGGAGATCATGTTCGGAAAGCTGGTGCCCTCGGCGAACAGCCGATCGATGTTCGGCGTCCTGATCTGTCTCTCACCGAAGACCGGCAGAGACGAGGCCCGTAACTGGTCCGCGAACAGAAAGACCACGTTCGGTCTCACGAGAGTCCCTCCTTGCATGGATATCACTTGTAGGGATCGGCAGCGTCGCGCAGCCCGTCGCCGACAAAGTTGAAGGACAGCACCGTGACCATCACGAAGAGGCTCGGGATCAGCAGCCAGGGGCTCTGGGCCACGGTCCTCAGGTTCTGCGCGTCCTGGAGCAGCACTCCCCAGCTCACCACGGGCGGCTGGAGGCCGAGCCCCAGGAAACTGAGCGCGGTCTCGCCGAGCACCATCTGCGGAATCGACAGCGTCAGGCTCACGATGAGGTAGCTCATGAACGAAGGCAGCATGTGCCTCACGATGATCGTCGCTTCGGGCGCTCCGGCGACGCGCGCCGCCATGACAAAGTCCTCTTCACGTACACTGATGAGCTTGCCGCGCACGACGCGGGCCAGGCGCGGCCAGCTGATGATGCCGAGGATGATCGTGATGGCAAAGTAGATCCTGAGGGTGGGCCAGTTGCTCGGAAGGGCGGCGGCCAGGCCCATCCACATCGGGATCACCGGTATCGAGATCAGAAACTCGATCACCCGCTGGATCAAGAGATCGGTCGTACCGCCGTAGAAACCCGAGAGGCCCCCGAGGGTGCACCCGAGGACAAAGCTCACCGCGACGCCGATCAGGCCGATCGAAAGCGAAATCCGGATCGCATACAGGGTGCGGGAGAGCAGGTCACGCCCGAGCTTGTCCGTGCCGAAAGCAAAGAACGGACCGTCCTTGACTCCGAACAGGTGCACGTTGCCCTCGATCAGCCCCCAGAGCCGATAGGTGTCGCCGCGCACGAACAGCGACAGCGGGTATCGCCGCGACGGGTCCTCCTTGTAGATGCGCATCAACGTGTTCGGGTCGACCTCGCGCTTGAGCCCGTAGACGAAGGGCCTCAGGCGGAGGCGGCCGCCGATCTCGAAGAACCTGATCCTCTGGGGCGGGCAATAGATGTACTCGGTGTAGCGCTTGTACGGGTCCTGCGTGGCGAAGAACTCGCAGAAGATCGCCATCAGGTACATCAGCACGAGCACGACGCCGCCCGCCAGCGCCAGCTTGTGCTTCCTGAACTTCAACCACACCAGCTGCCGCTGCGACGCGAGGCAGTAGCGCTCCTGGTCGAGCAGCGCTTTGTCCCGCCGCTTCATCGCTGTGCCCCCTGCTCGAGCCGAATCCTCGGGTCGAGCTGAACGAGCAGGATGTCAGAGATCAGGGTACCCAGAATGGCCAGGAAGCTGGTGAACACGATGACGCAGCCCGCGAGATACATGTCCTGGTTGAGGAGCGCGCTGAACAGCAGCGGCCCGATCGTCGGAAGGTTGAGGACGATGGCCACGATCGTGCCCCCGGAGACGATCTGCGGCAGCATCCAACTCACGGTGCTCACAAGCGGGTTGATGGCCACCCGCACGGGGTACTTGAAAAGCAGCCGTGTCTCCTCGACTCCCTTGGCCCGCGCCGTCACTACGTACTGCTTGGTGAGCTCATCGAGGAGAGATGCCCTCATCACCCGCACGAGAGCGGCCGTGCCCTCGAGGCCTATCACCAGGAGGGGAACCGGCAGGTGCTTGATGAGGTCGAGCACCTTGGCCAGGCTCCACGGCGCATTGACGAAATCCGGGGAGAACAGGCCGACGACATTCACCCCGAACAGGGCGTAGAACGAGAACATGAGCAACAGCGCGAAGAGAAAGCCCGGCGTAGCCAGGCCGAAGAACCCCACCACTGTGGCCACGTAGTCCATGGTGGAATACTGGTGCGTCGCCGAGTAGATCCCGATCGGCAGGGCAATCGCGTAGGTGACAATGAGGGTGAGTACCGACACGATCACGGTCAAGGCCAGCCTTTCGCCGATCAGATCCGAAACCGGGCGATTCCACTGGAAGGACAGACCGAAGTTGCCGTGGAGCATGTTGCCGACCCACTTGAAGTACTGGAGGTGCGGCGGCAGGTCGAGCCCGTACTGGCGGCGCAGGTTGATGATCGTCGCCTCCTCGACCTCCTGGCCGCTGGCCCTCAGCTGCACGATATAGGAGTTGAGAAAGTCGCCCGGCGGAAGCTGGATGACGATGAACCCGACCACGGTGATCACAGCAAGGACGATCACCACGTAGAGGAGTCGACGGAGAATGTAGCTGAGCACCCCTGCCTCCGCTGCCAGACGCGCAGTCCCTCGGCGCCGCTCCAGAGGTTGGCACAGGCCTGCGTCGATGTCAAACAGGGAACGACGCCGCCGAGCTTGACTCCGCTCGTCGCACGAGCCTAGGATCTCGCGGCGCATTGCGGCTCGACGGAGCAATGATGAGAGGCGACGTGTATACCTTCACGGAACGGTCTATCTGGGATCATCTGCTCGCTCTCTATGGGATCTCGACTCGCGCAGGAGGGTTGGACGCCGGCGTGCGCCTCAACCAGGCAGGCCGGCTCGTTGCGGACTACCTGCTCAAGCACCTGCGCCGGGCAGGGCTGGAGGACGTACGCGAGCAGCCAGTGGTGCTCGACCGTTGGTGGCCGGAGCGCTGGTCGCTCGCCGCGATGGAGGGCGGCGACGAGAAACCTCTCGAGGCATTCCCGCTGTGGTACTGCAGCCCGACCGAACCCGTGACGCTCGATGTCGTAGATGTGGGATACGGCACCGCGGGGGAGCTGCGCGGCAAGGATGTCCGCGGAAGGGCGGCCCTGCTGCGCATGAAGCGGATCTTCCACTTCCAGCCTACCCACGAAAGGACGGGTGCGCTCAGGAGGCTTGCGGAACGAAGAGCTGCCGGGGTCATCGTGGTGAACGTTCTCCACGATGCGCCCGCCGGGATGCTCGCGGTGAGCCCCAAGACCGTGATGGAGTGTTCTGGAATCGGCGTGCCGCTCTATCCGCTGCCGGCATTCTCCATCGGCATGTCGGACGGCCTGCGCCTGGCCGATGCGGCCGCCCGCGGGCGGGCGTGCGTCAAGGCGCGCCTGGCGGTTTCAGTCACGCGGACGCTGGCGTCGAATGTCCTCGGCGAGCTGCCCGGCGGCGGCGAGTGCGACGAAACGGTGCTGGTCGGCGGCCACTACGACACCTGGTTCGGCGGCGCCCTCGACAACCTGGCTTCCCAGGCGGGGATGATCGAGCTGGCGCGTCACTTCGCTTCGCTGCCGGGCAGGCAGCGGAAGAGAAACATGCTGTTCGCCGGGATCTTCGGCCACGAGATCGGCAACCAGGGTCACGGAGCGCTCGCCGCTGCCCTGGCGCCGATCAAGGACCGCATCACGTGCTTCTACGATCTGGACGGGTCGGGTTCCACCGGGTGGGAGGTGGATCACAGGGGGAGAATCGTCGAGACCGGGCGCAACGACGTCTGCGGCATCGTGTCCTCCAGCAACGCCCTGTCGCTTCTCGCCCACGAGGCGCTCTACGATCAGGACATCTTCAGCATCCAGTTCTACGACAACGCGCGGGTCGCCGATCTCGCCGGCGCCCTGTCCGAGCTCGGCATCCCGACCCTGCTGATCATCAGCAAGCATCTGTTCTACCACACCCCCCTGGACACCCCCGACCGGATCCCGCCCCGGCTTCTGCTGCGCCGCATGGAGGTGAATCGCCAGGTCATCGGCCGGCTCCTCGCATCGGAACCCGGCTACTACATCGCGACGAACACCAACCCCTCCCGCAAGCAGGATGCTGGACCGCCCCGGCTGCCGGACATCGGCATCGATGTTTTCCCACCGAACCCTCGCCCCTGGGTCGACGGCCCTCCCGAGGACCTGCTCTTCGAAGTCGTGCCCGAGCGTGCGCGGGTCCTCTCTCCCGTGCTGGTGTGGCGAAGCCACTTCGTGAGCAGAGACATCGCTCGCCCCGAAGAGATCACCTGGTCGTTCGGGAACCTGATCGAGAAGCTCAGGCCGTCGACGCGGATCGGACCGGCGTCGGGAACGATCTATCTAGCTCCAGGCACCAAGACCATCCGCATGACGGTCACGGACAGACAGGGCCGCAGGAGCTCGGTGGAGCGCTCGATCGAGGTGACCTGGTAGCCGGGCGCGAGAACGGCGTGTTTGACTTGCGGGGGACCTGACCTTAGACTCCTACACGCGACCAGGAACTCCGCATCGGAGCGCCCGGCTGACAGCTAACAGGAGGAGGGCATATGAGAAGAGCGCTACTGCTCGCACTGGTTGTCCTGTTGATTCCGGCTTTCGCCTTTGGAGCCGGCCAGACCGACAAGGGAAAGACCGCGGGCGCTGCAGGCGCCGCAGCAGCCACCGTCGATCAGCCGGGCAAGGTCATCTTCTACGCGACGCTCGCCGACTACGAAAAGGAGACAGGCAAGAAGATCACGAAGTTCTCCGAAGCCCCGATGCTGGCCAAGCTCGTGGCCGAGGGCAAGCTGCCGCCCCTGGACAAACGCCTGCCCGAGGAGCCGTTGGTCCTCAAGCCCTTGAACAGCATCGGGAAGTACGGCGGCCGGGTCCGCTGCTCGGCCACCTCGCCCACCACGGGAGGCGCCGAAGCATGGACGCTGCGGACGCAGCCACTGTTCCGCACGGTGCCCACGGAAAAGGGCGACCTCATCGTGCCCAACATCGCCAAGGGATGGAAGCTCTCGCCGGACTACAAGACGCTGACCGTCTATCTTCGGAAGGGCATGAAGTGGAGCGACGGAGCGCCTTTCACCGCTGACGACTTCGTGTTCTGGGGCGAGGACATCATCGGCAACAAGGAAGTCGTGCCGATTCCGAGCAAGACCTGGACGCCAGGCGGGAAGCTGGTGAAGATCAGCAAAGTCGACGACCTCACGGTTCGCTTCGACTTTGCCGTGCCCTACCCGAGCATCATCACGTTCCTCGCCTACGAGGCGCGCATGTATTACTCGATCCCATTTGCGCCCAAGCACTACCTCAAACAGTTCCACGCGAAGTACAACCCGGACGCGGGCAAGGCGGCCAAGGAAAAGAACTACGACAGCTGGGAGAAGTACTTCCAGTACGTCTACCCGGACGAGGTGCAGAGACGGTATGACGTCAAGGTGCCCACGGTCGACGCCTGGACGATGACCGAGGTGGACAAGCAGGGCAACAAGTACTTCGACCGCAATCCCTACTACTTCAAGATCGACACGGCGGGCAACCAGCTTCCCTATATCGACAGGCAGGACCGCCTGCTCTTTGCCAACGTCGAATCCATCAACCTGACCGCCATCGCCGGCGGGCTCGACTACTCGCAGCAAGACCTAGTGGTCGAGAACTTCGCCATGTATAAGCAGAACGAGGCCCAGGGCAAGTACAAGGTCACGATGTGGTTCGACGGCCGCGGCCAGGTGCTCACGAACCTCAGGCTCAACCTGAACCATCCGGACCCCGTGATGCGCCAGCTCATGAACACCCTCAAGTTCCGCCAGGCTCTCTCGCTGGCCATCAACCGGCAGGAGGTCAACGAGGCGATCTTCAGCGGGCTGGCCACGCCGCGGCAGGCGACGATCCGCGACGACGTCAGCTTCTACGAGGACTGGATGGGCAAGCACTTCGCCGAGTATGACGTCCCCCGCGCCAACAAGCTGCTGGACGAGATCGGCCTCAAGTTGGACGCAGCTAAGAAGGTGCGGCTGCGGCCTGACGGCAAGCCGCTGGAGTTGGTGCTGGAGTACGTCGAGATGGAAGGGCCGCGCGGCCGCATATGCGAGCTGCTCAAGGACTACTTCCAGGCGATCGGCATCCAGACCACGATCAAGCAGCTCGAGCAGAACCTGTGGAACCAGCGCAACAACGCGGGCGAACTGGACATCGACATCTGGAACCTGGACGCGACCAACGAGATCGGGTTCCATGCAGACACATTCACGTTCCGGCCCTACGCCAACGATTGGTGGCGCTGGTACAACACCGGCGGCAAATCCGGCACGGAGCCTCCCGCGGACGTCAAGCAGTTCTACGCGCTGTGCGAGAAGTTCCAGGCCTTGCCCTTCGGCTCCGACGAATACCGCAAAGTCGCCAAGGAGCTGGTGACGCAGCACGTGACCAGCCTCTGGCACGTCGGCGTATTCGGAAACATGCCCAAGCCGACGATCATCAAGGCCGGGCTGCGCAACACTCCGGAAAAGGGCATCCGCATGTACGGCGGCTATCGCTTCTGGATGATCTACAACGGGGACCAGTGGTACTGGGAGACTCCGGAGTAGGATCCGGCCGCACAGACATCAGGGGCTCGCCCGCGCGAGCCCCTCGTTTTGAGGAGGCCCTCGTGCCGTCGGACCGAGCGAGCATCGTTCTCTTCATGGTGGATCAGCTTTCGGCCAGATGGCTGGAGGCCGGCTCTGCCGGCATCATCCCCACCCCCAACCTGGACCGGCTGCGCGCCGCGGGCACCTCGTTCTCGCGCGTGTTCCCGAGCAATCCGATCTGCATGGCCTGCCGCGCGACCATCGCCACGGGCCTCTCGACCCGCGGGCACGGCCTGCTCACCAACGGGTACGAGCTGAACCCGGGCTTGACCACCTTCATGCAGCTGCTGCAGCGCGACGGCTATCGCACGGCAGCCTCGGGCAAGCTCCACTTCAGGCCGCACTTCGCCGGCGTTCATCCCGACTACCGGCCCTACGGCTTTGACGTCGCCCACATCACCGAGGACGCCCGCGGCGGCGAGTGGCTCGACTGGGTCGAGCGCGAGCACCCCGAGCACTACGAGTCGGTCCTCGCGACGATCTGGCCGACCGAGATCCCGGACTTCAAGAGCTACGGGCCGGGCCGGGTGAACCTGACCGAGCGGATCGCGCGCATCAAGAAGAGCTTCGTGTGGGCGACAGAGGAGTTCCCGCACAACACGCCGCACCAGTACACGCTGCCGTTCCCCGACGAGGTGTCCCAGACCGAATGGATCACGCGCCATGCCCTGGAGGCGATCCGCGAGAGCGACCGCGCGAGGCCGCTGTTCGTTCAAGCGAGCTATGTGCAGCCCCACGGCCCCTTCTGCCCTCCGGGACGCTACATGCAGGAGGTCGACCCCTCGCGGATCCCGCCTCCGGCGCCGATCGAGTGGCTCGAGGATCCAGCGGCGCCGGCCTGCTTCGGCACGAGCGAGGGCGCGCACAGGAGCATTCCCGACGATTGGCGCGAGACCAGGCGCTACTACTTTGCCGACCTGGTGCACCTCGACAGGCAGCTCGGCCTCGTCATGGACTCGCTCGAGGCGGCAGGGCGTGAAGCCTTTGTCATCTTCCTCTCTGACCATGGCGAGCTGCTGCTCGACCACGGCTTCACGGGCAAGGGCGAGAGGCACTACGACGCCTCCGTTCGGGTTCCCCTGATCATCAGCGGGCCGGGCCTACGGCGCGGCGCCGTCGTAGACAGCTTTGTGCAGCTCGAGGACATCTTCCCTACGATCCTCGAGATGGCGGGCATCGGGGTGCCGGCGCCCAGGATCATGGGGCCCTACCTCAAGGAGAGGCCGCGAGCGCTCGCCGGCAGATCGCTGCTGCCGTTGTGCCGCGGCGAGCGGCCCACGGACTGGAGGCAGGACGTCTACATCGAGAGCTACAACAACATCACGACCGCCACCCCGCGCAACTGGGCGCGCTCGGTGCGCACAGCCGAGTGGCGCTACACGATGTATCCCGAGGGGCAGGGAGAGCAGCTGTTTCGCATCGCCACCGACCCCGACGAGCAGGTCAACCTCGCGCGCGACTCCGCGTACTCGTCGGCGAGGATGGCGTTGCGCGACCGATTGCTCGACCTAGTGATCCTGCAGGACTACCCGCAGCCGCCGCGAGACCTGTTTGCCCTGGGCGTGCACTGAGAGATGCCCTTTTGACCGCCCGGCCAGCGGGTGCTACGCTGGCCTCTCGCGGGGCAGCCCCCGCGAAGGAGGTACTGTCATGAGAACGCTGCGGATGCTTGTGGTACCTGTAGTGGCTCTCTGCGTGATGGCCGCGCCCGCGGCGGCAACCGGCCAGGCGGACGCGGGACGGAAGGCTGGCGCTGTCGCTGCGGCCGCGGGCGGCGGACAGCTCAAGTCCTACGCTACGCTTCAGGAATACGAGAAAGCGACGGGCAAGAAGATCTCGGCGTTCAGCGAGTCCCCGGTTCTCAAGAGCAAGGTGGCCGCCGGGACGCTTCCGCCGGTCGAGAAGCGTCTGCCCGAGGAACCCCTGGTCGTGCAGCCGAAGAACGAGATCGGCAGGTACGGCGGGACCTTCCGCGTCGGCTCGATCAACCCGGGCGCCGGAGGCACGGACGAGTACCTCTCGCGCTGTCAGCCGCTGGTGATCCTGACGCCCGATCTCAAGAGCATCGTGCCCAACATCGCCAAGGGATGGAGCTTTTCCGAGAACAACTCGGTTTTCACCCTCTACCTGCGCAAGGGCATGAAGTGGTCCGACGGCGCGCCTTTCACGGCCGACGACTTTGTCTTCTGGTACGAGGACATCCTGCTCAACGACGAGCTCACACCGGTCAAGCCCCGCGACTGGGCGCCCGGCGGCAAACTGGTCAAGGTTGACAAGATCGACGAGACCACGGTCCGGTTCACCTTTGGCGGACCCTACCCCGTGATCCTGGATCAGCTGGCGATCACGGTGGAGCAGGTCAACCGCTATCCCTTCCAGCCCAAGCACTACCTGAAGAAGTTCCACCCCAAGTACAACCCCAACGCCGATGCCGAGGCGAAGCAGGCAGGTTTCGACTCCTGGTGGAAGTGGTTCGGCGCCAACTGGGTGATGGCGCAAAACGAGCGCAAGCCCGGATATCCTGAAATCAATCCCTGGGTTCCCGCAAAGACCGATGCCGCGGGCAACCGCACGTACGAGCGGAACCCCTACTACTGGAAGGTGGACACTGCGGGCAACCAGCTGCCCTACGCGGACACTCAGATCCGCATGATCGTCGAAAGCACCGAGTTGTGGAACCTCAAGGTGATCGCGGGCGAGTACGACTACGCGGCTCAGCATACCTCAGTGGATACCTACCCGGTCTTCAAGGAGAACGAGGCCAAGGGCGGCTACCACGCCATGATCTGGCAGTTCGACCGCGGCGTCGAGATGGTCAACTTCAAGTTCAACCAGACCATCGAGGATCCGGTTCAGCGCGTCATATTCCGTGACCTGCGGTTCAGGCAGGCCTTCTCCCTCGCGATCAACCGCGCCGAGATCAACAAGGTGATCTTCAACGGGCGGGCCATAGCGCGGCAGGGGGCGGTGGTGCCGAGCGTCAGCTTCTACGAACCCGCGATGGGCGAGCACTACGCCCAATACGACCCTGAAGAGTCGAAGCGGCTGCTCGACGAGATGGGCCTGAAGTACGACAAGGAAGGCAAGGTGCGGCTGCGCCCCGACGGCAGACCGCTGGTCATCACGGTGGAGTTCGCGCAGTACGCGGGGCCGCGCACAAAGATGCTGGAGCTCATCAAGGAGACGATCGAGGCGGTCGGCATCCAGGTGGCGCTCAAGCAGATCGACCAGGGGCTGTATGCGCAGCGGGCCAACGCCGGCGCTCTCGAGACCACGATGTGGAACCTCGACGCCACCACCGAAATCGGGTACCACCGCAATCCGCTGGCGTTCCTGCCGTACGCGACCGCCTGGACGTTGTGGCTGAACACCGGCGGCAAGAGCGGCGAGGAGCCGACGAAAGAAGTCAAAGACTACTTCGCCCTGAGCGAGAAGTTCATGCAGGTTCCCCTCGGTAGCGAGGAGTACACGAAGATCGGCAAGGAGCTGGTCTGGATGTCGCTGAACAACCTGTGGAACATCGGGGTGGTCGGGCAGATCCCGAAGCCCGTCATCTTCAAGACCAGCCTCGGCAACACGCCTGGCGAGGAAGCGACCTACAGCTGGGACTATCGATTCTTTGTCCCATTCCAGGCGGATCAGTGGTACTTCAAGAAATAAGGGAGCGAGAGACGAATGGCGAGCGGCAGCCGACCGAACATCCTGGTGATCTGCAGCGACGAGCACCACCCCGGCTTTGCCGGCTACCGCGGCCATCCCTTTGTCCGCACGCCCAACCTGGACCGCCTGGCCGAGCAGGGCACGCGCTTCACGCGGGCCTACTGCAACTGCCCCGTGTGCACGCCGAGCCGGATGAGCTTCATCACGGGCAAGTACGTCCACGAAATCGCAAGCTGGATGATCGGCGTGCCGCTCGACCCGGCGGAGATGACGTGGGCGCGGGCGCTGGAGCAAGCCGGCATTCCCACGACCATGCTCGGAAAGATGGACTTCTGCGGGCCCTACCAGGACGGAGGATTCGGCAGCTACAGGATCATCGAGCGCCGGCCGGCGTGGAGCGTGTACCCGCGCAACACGCCGTGGGCAGCGCGCCTCGAGGGCTACACGCGCAAGGACAAGCGGGCGCATCTCCTCCACGCGGGGGTCCGCGCCGACGTCGAGACCGACGGTCACCACGGCCACGACGACTCCCTCGGGTTCCACGACCACGACCGCCACGTGACCGACTGGGCGCTGGAGTACCTGCGCGAAAAAGGCGCGCAGCGACGGAGCGCGGCGCGCGGCGGCACGGAGGCTCAGGGCGGCGGGGATCCGTGGCACCTCTACGTGGGGCTGCTGTTCCCGCACTGGCCGTTCTGCGTACCGCGCAAGTGGTTCGACATGTACTACCCCAGCAACCTCAGGCTCCCGCACGACGCTTCGTTTCCCAACGAGAGCCTCCACCCCGCCTTGCGGCACTTCCAGCGGGGCCTCAACCTCGGCGAGGTGACCGAGGAGATGCTCAGGCGCACTATCGCGGCCTACCAGGGCATGATCACCTGCATGGACGACATGATCGGCCAGATCCTGGACGAGCTCGACCGGCAAGGTCTCGCCGACGACACCTACGTGATCTACACCTCAGACCACGGCGAATCCCTGGGCGAGCATGGCCTCTTCTACAAGCAGTGCTCCTACGAAGGGTCAGTGGGCGTCCCCCTGATCATCCGTGGCCCCGATGTTCCGCGGGGCAAGGAGGTAAGCGACCTCGTGACCCTGGTCGATCTGTTTCCGACGGTCCTCGACATGGCGGGGCTCGATTGGCGCACCGGCCGGCCGGGCGTGAGCTGGCTTCCCCTGGTTCGCGGCCAGGCTCACGAGCGGCCCGACTACGCCTTCAGCGAATTCCACGGCAACTTCTTCAAGCACGACTGGTACATGTTGGTGCGGGGCAGGTACAAGTACACCTACTACTCGGGGGAGCGGCCGTCGCTGTTCGACGTGGTGGCCGATCCGCTGGAGAACGACGATATCGCCGGCCGTCCCGAGAACGCGGGTGTCCTTCGGGACTTCGAGGCGACGCTGCGGACGATCGTGGATCCGGAGGAGGTGTCGAAGCGTGCCAAACGCGATCTGGGGCTCATCGGGCCCAACGGCGAGGACTACACGCAGACCCTCACGGTTGCTCAGCTGCTCGAAGGACGCGCCAAGGGCGTCTTCCAGCCCGAACCGGGGGCACTCTACATCTGAGAACGAAGGAGAAGCTCTCGCTGCCGCGCGGGAGCACGGTCTATGAGCTCGACGTCACGCAGCCCCAACTTCATCGTCATCCTCTGTGATGACCTGGGATACGGCGATCTCGGCTGCTACGGCTCGACGGCCAACCGCACGCCGCGAATCGACCGCATGGCCGCGGAGGGGATGCGCTTTACCGACTTCTACATGGCGCAGCCGCTGTGCTCGCCGTCGCGAGCCGCGCTGCTGACCGGCTGCTACCCCAAGCGCGTAGGCCTGGAAAGAGGCGAGCGCTTCGAGGTGCTGTTTCCGGGCGACGCCATCGGCCTCGCCACCAGCGAGGTGACCCTGCCCACGCTGCTGAAAGAGCGAGGCTATGCCACCGGCATCATCGGCAAGTGGCACCTCGGCGACCAGCGGGAGTTCCTGCCGCTGCGCCACGGCTTCGACACCCACTTCGGTCTGGTCTACAGCAACGACATGAGGATGCTCACGCCCGAGATCATCGCCGCGGAAAACCTCACGTCGGTGCAGATCGAAAGGCGCAAGGAGTTCCCGCCGCTGCCGCTGCTGCGCGATGATCGCGTGGCCGAGACCGAGCCCGACCAGGCGAGCCTGACCGATCGCTACACCGAGGAAGCGCTCGCCTTTGTGCGGGCGAACCGCAGCCGGCCCTTCTTCCTGTATCTAGCCCATATGTACGTGCACCTGCCGCTGTACGCGCCCCAGCGGTTCCTGGAGGGGTCGCGCAACGGAGCCTACGGCGCCTGCGTGGAGCACCTGGACTGGTGCACCGGAAGGCTGCTCGACGAGCTGGCCGCTCTCGGGCTCGAGCGGGACACGCTGGTGATCCTGACGTCGGACAACGGCTCAAACGGTCGGGACGGGGGCAGCAACGCGCCGCTGCGAGGGACCAAGGGCAGCACGTGGGAGGGCGGCATGCGCGAGCCCTGCATCGCCCGCTGGCCCGCCAGGATCGCCGCCGGCTCCACGTGTCGCGAGCTTGCCACCTCTATGGACCTGCTTCCCTCCTTGGCGGCCCTGGCCGGCACCTCGGCTCCGCAGGACCGCATCATCGACGGCAGGGATATCCGGCCGCTGCTGTTCGGCGCGCAGGGAGCCCGTAGCCCGTACGAAGCCTTCTACTATTATAGTGGGCCTAACCTGGACGCTGTGCGCTCGGGACGCTACAAGCTCTTCCTCCATCAGAACCTGCTCTACGACCTCGAGGCTGATCCCGGCGAGAGCAATAACCTCCACGGCGATCTGCCGCAGGTCGCCGGCGACCTGCGCGACCTGGCCAACCGATGCCGCGACGACCTGGGCGATGCGCGCACTGCGCGGCGCGGGCGCAACTGCCGACCCGCGGGGCGCGTCGCGCACCCGACGATGCTCACGCGCAGGGACCGCGAGCATCCGGTCGTGCGCGTTGCCTACGATTGATGCCAGGGTGGAAGAGCCATGCCTGAACCGGCGCGACGGCCGAACGTCGTCCTGATCCTCAACGACGACATGGGATTCTCGGACCTCGGCTGCTACGGCGGCGAGGTGCGGACGCCTGCCCTGGACCGGCTCGCGGCCGGGGGCGTGCGCTTCACGCAGTTCTACAACACAGCGCGCTGCTGCCCTTCGCGAGCTTCGCTGCTCACCGGCCTGCATCCACATCAGGCGGGCGTAGGCCACATGATGGCCGACCTCCTGCTGCCGGGCTACCGCGGGGATCTGGTCCCCGAATGCGTCACGATCGCCGAAGTGCTGCGCCCTTCGGGCTACGGCACCTACATGAGCGGCAAGTGGCACGTGTGCCGTCACCTCGACGAGCCCAAGGACAACTGGCCGTGCCAGAGAGGATTCGATCGCTACTGGGGCACCATAACGGGCGCCGGCAGCTACTTCGATCCGGGCACGCTCACGCGGGACAACGAACGGATCGCGACTCCCGAGGGGGCCTTCTACTACACGGACGCCATCAGCGAGAGTGCGGCCGCCTTTGTCAGGCAGCACGCCGCGGCGAAGCCCGGGACGCCCTTCTTTTCCTACGTCGCCTACACGGCTCCGCACTGGCCGCTGCACGCTCTTCCCGAGGACATCGAAGGATACAGAGGAAGGTTCGACGCCGGCTGGGATCGCCTGCGAGAGGAGCGCCTGGAGCGCATGCGGTCGCTCAAGGTGCTCGACCCGAGGTGGGGGCTGTCTGCGCGCGATGAGACGCAGCCTCCGTGGGACGAAGCCGCGGACAAGGCGTGGCAGCTGCGGCGCATGGAGGTCTACGCAGCGCAGATCGACCGCATGGACAGGGGGATCGGCGCGATCGTCAAGGCTCTCGAGGACACGGGACAGCTCGATGACACGCTGATCCTCTTTCTCGCAGACAACGGCGGCTGCGCCGAAGAGCTGCGGCCCGACTGGCTGGAGTCGCTCACCAGAATCCGGGCCGTGCCCGCTCGCACTCGCGACGGCCGCCCTGTCGCCTACGGCAACGGCCCACACGAGCTGCCCGGCGGCGAGGAAACCTACCAGAGCTACGGTGTGCCCTGGGCCAATCTGTCCAACACGCCGTTCCGCTACTACAAGCACTGGGTGCACGAGGGAGGGATCGCCACGCCGCTGATCGCGCACTGGCCCGCAGGGATCGTCGGGGCGGGGCGGGTCTGCCACGAGCCCGCCCAGCTTCCCGATATCATGGCCACGTGCCTCTCGGTCTGCGGCGCCGCCTACCCGAAGGAGCGCAACGGGGTGCGCCTCAAGGAAGCCCAAGGCACGAGCCTCGAGCCGCTGCTGCGCGGAAAGCACATCGGGAGGCGTCTGCTGTTCTGGGAGCACGAGGGCAACCGTGCCGTGCGCGACGGGCAGTGGAAGCTCGTCACGCGCCACCCGGGCGACTGGGAGCTCTACGACATGGACAAGGACAGGTCAGAGCTGGATGATCTCGCCTCGCGCTATCCCGACGTCGTGCGCAGGCTCAGCGGCCTCTACGCGGACTGGGCTGCGCGTGCCGAAGTCGCGCCGTGGCAGGACGTGCAGAAGCAGCTGAACAAGATCCGCGAGTAGCGCCGCGAATCGCAGCGGGCGCGCGGCGGATCGACACTCGGCGCGGCAGCCGCAGGAAAAAGGCCGCCGGAGCGATCCCCCGACGGCCTTGCTGCTCATGCACGTTCGCGACAGGTCACTTCGTGTAGTACCACTGCTCCGGCTGCCACGTGAAGTAGAAGCGGTAGTCCCAGACCCAGCAGGGCGTCTTGGCCACGAATTCGGCCGACGGCACGTTGTCGAGCGTCTTCTTGAAGATCAGCGGGTGCGGCGACTGGCCGACCGTTCCAATGGTGTAGACGTTGTCGAGGTTGATCTTGATGATCTCCCTGCCGAGCTTCTTGTACTGATCGGTCCCGGGCTTCGACACCTGGAACTCCTCCAGCAGCGTGAAGAGCCTCTTGACCTCGGCGGGCGGCTCCTCGCCGCTCTTGCCGCCGGAGCTGTACCACGTCCACCACGGCACGGCGCCTCCGCCCCAGGGCGGCCTGTAGCGGACAGGGTTCGTGCGCATGGCGAACTCCGTCGACCCGCCCATGGGGTTCGCGCTGACGTCGAGCTCGTTGGCGTTCTGCCTCTGGTTGTAGAAGGCGCGATCGTGGTTCTTGGTAGTCGTGCTGACCCCGACTTTCTTCCAGTATTCCGCCACGAGCTCGGACATCTTCTCGACGGGGCCCGTCACCGGGTAGTAGGGGATCTCGACCGACAGCGTCTTGCCGTCGGGCCGCAGGCGGAAGCCGTCCTTGTCCCTCTTGGCGAGCCCCATCTCGTCGAGGAGCATGTTCGCCTTGTCAGGGTCGTACTCGGCCCAGGACTTGCCCATCCAGTCCTCGTAGAAGCTGGCCACCGGCGTGATCGTAGCTTGCCGCACGACGCCCTTTCCGAAGAAGAGCACGTCGTTCAGCTCCTGGCGGTTGATGGCGATCGACATCGCCTGGCGGAAGCGGACGTCGCCGAAGATCCTGCGCAGCACCGGGTCCTTGTGGGTCATGTTGAAGTTGTAGATCCACTCCGAGCCGCGGCCGTCCTGCCACAGCAGCGTGTTGTAGCCTCCCTTGCTCTCCCCTTCCTTGTAGATCGGGTAGTTCTTGAGCACGAGGTGGACGCTGCCAACCGAGAGCTCGCCCGCTATCACCGCGAGGTCGATCAGCTCCGCGTTCTCGTAGACCACGCCCACGAAGCGGTCGATGTAGGGCAGCTGATTGCCCGCCGTGTCGACCATCCAGAAGTAGGGGTTGCGCTCGAAGTACTTGGTGCCATTGGTGTCGATCCGCTTGAGCTGCCAGTGAGCCACCCCGGGAATGTTCACGTCCTGCTGCTCCTCGGTCGACCCCGTGACTTTGTGAAACGCGAAGGCCTTCCACCACGTCTCGAACCCTTCGGCCTTGGCCGCGGCGTTCGCATCGGGGTTGTACTTGATGTGGTACTTCTTGAGGTAGTGCTTGGGCAGATAGGGATCGTTCCAGATCGCGAGCAGGTCCAGCACCGTCGGATAGGGCGCCGCGAACTGGAACCTGACCGTCGTCTCGTCGATCTTCGTCACCTCGACGATCTTGCCGCCGGGAGCCCACTCTCGCGGCATCACGGGGGTGATCTCCTTGTTCAACAGCACGTCTTCGTACCAGAACATGATGTCGTCGGCGGTGAACGGAGCACCGTCGCTCCACTTCATGCCCTTGCGCAGGAAGACCGTCAGAGTCTTGAAGTCGCTGGAAAGGTCCCACCCTTTTGCCACGTTCGGGATGACGGTCTGCAGGTCCTCGGAGAGCCGGAACAGCGGCTGCAGGTGCAGCGTCGAGATGTCGGCGCCCTCGATCTTGGGCGAAGCGGTCGAGCCCCGCATCTCTCCGCCGTAGCGGCCGACTCTGTAGAGCGGCTGCACGACAGCGGGCTCCTCCGGGAGCCGCTTCTCCACAGGCGGGAGCTTTCCGGACTTGACGAGCTCGGCCAGCGCCGGCGCCTCGTTGAACTTCGCGATCTTCTTGCCGGTCTTCTGCTCGTACTCCGCCAGCGTGGCGTAGTTGGCGAGCTTGCACTCGCCGCCCTGGGCCGCAGTCTCGCTCTTGACCTCGCCGGTGCCTGTGGCGAACGCCACAGGCGACAGGATCGCCAGCACCAGGGCCCATGTCAGCAGTCTTCTCATCGCAGCGCCTCCTCCTGATTGTCTTCTCATCGCCGCCAGGCTCGCGCCGACGGCGGTCGTGCCTACGCTTCCCGCCCGGAGACGTACAGGTCGTACGAGTTGCTCTGCCAGGTGCCCTCGTCCACGATGCCGTCGCGGGTCCCGCGCAGCCACCTGAGCAGGTCCGCCTTCATGCGACGCAGCACATGCTTGTACGCCAGCTTGCCGGCAAGGTTGTGCAGCTCGCCCGGATCGCTCACCACGTCGTAGAGCTCGTCCTCGGCGGCCGGGTTGTAGATGTACTTCCAGCGGCGGTTCCGCAACATGCGCATCGAGTACAGCGTCGACTCGTATCCGTGGAACTCGCTGAAGGCCTCCGCCGGCCAGTCGTCGGGCTTGCGACCCGCCAGCAGCGGCACGATCGAGCGGCCATCGACGGGTTCGGGTGGGGCGACGCCCGCGACGTCGAGGAACGTCGGCATCACATCGACGAGGTTCACGAATTCCTCGCAGACAGAGCCGGGTCTGGACACCATCGGCCCGCTCACGACAAAGGGAATGTGGTGTGTCTCCTCGTAGCCGTGGAATCCCTTGTTGAAGAGCCGGTGATTCCCCAGCATGTCGCCGTGGTCGGCCGTGAAGACCACCAGCGTCTCGCCGGCCCGACCCGAGGCGTCCAAGGCCGAGAGGATGCGGCCGATCTGCTCGTCGATGAACGTGCAGCCTCCCCAGTAGTGGGCGATCACGCGCTGCCAGTCGGGCCACGTGAGCTGGCTTGCGTTCCACCGCAGCGATTCCTTCTGTTGGATGAGCGGTTTGCCGTCGAAGCTCTCGTCAAAGTTCGGCGGCCGCTGCGCGAGCGAAGGGTCGTACATCGTGTCGTAACCCTCCGGGACGGCGTACGGGAAGTGCGGCCCGAAGAATGACGCGCAGACCATGAACGGCGCCTTGGCCTTCGCGAACGCGCCGATCATCTCGACGGCCTTGTCGGCCACCCACGCATCGTGGGTGCGCTCGGCCGGCAGCACGGTCCTGCCGCAGAAGGGCGCCCCGCGTCCCCACTCCAGGCGCTGAACGTCGTCGCGGCCGGAGTCGAAATCGATGCCTGCGGACTTCAGGTCCCTGTGCCACTCGCCGGTGGCGTGCCAGCGATCGAAGCCCCACACGTCCGCGGCGCCCTCTTTCGGCAAGTGCCACTTGCCGGTGTAGCCGGTCTTGTACCCGGCGGCTTGCAGCAGGCGCGGGTAGGCGGGCTTGTCGAGCACCTGGGTGTCGAACACGCGGTTGAAGTTGCCCATGTTGGCGAGCTGCCCGTGGTTGTGGGCGTACAGGCCGCTCACTATGCAGCCGCGCGCGGGCGAGCAGAGGGATATCGGCGTGTAGGCGCTGGTGAAGCGCATGCCGCCGGCGGCGATGCTGTCGATCGCCGGCGTGCGCACGACCGGCGCTGCGTTGCAGCCGGCGGCGTCGAAGCGCTGCTGATCGGTCAGGAGAAACAGAATGTTGGGTCGATCCATGTCGTCTGCCTCAGGTGTAGGGGTCGGCCGCGTCGCGCAGGCCGTCGCCCACAAAGTTGAACGCGAGCACCGTCACGATGATGAACAGGCCCGGCAGCAGGAGCCACGGCGCGAGGGCCACGGTGTGGATGTTCTGCGCGTCGGCGAGCAGCACACCCCAGCTCACGACCGGAGGCCGCAGCCCCAGGCCGAGAAAGCTCAGCGCCGTCTCGCCGAGGATCATTCCCGGCACGTGCAGGGTCAGGTCCACGATCACGTAGCTCAGGAACGACGGCAGCAGGTGGCGTGCGATCACGGCCCAGTCGGGTGCCCCCGCTACGCGGGCGGCCATCACGAAGTCCTCTTCGCGGAGAGCGAGCAGCTTGCCGCGCACGACGCGCGCGAGGGTGGTCCACCCGACGATCGAGAGGATGATCGTGATCCCGAAGTAGACGCGCAGCGACGGCCATTGCGGCGGCAGCGCCGCGGCCAGCGCCATCCACAGCGGGATCGTCGGTATGCTGCGGATGAAGTCGATGATCCTCTGGATCGCATTGTCGGTGCGACCGCCAAAGTAGCCGGACACGCCCCCGATCGACAGTCCGAACACAAAGCTCAGCAGCACGCCGATCAGGCCGACGGAGAGCGACACTCGCGAGCCGTAGACAATGCGGCTGAACACGTCGCGGCCGAGGGCGTCGGTGCCCATCAAAAACACCCGCCCTCCCTCGACGCCGAACAAGTGCACGTCTGACTCCACGAGGTCCCACATCCTGTAGCGCGAGCCGCGGGCGAACAGGACGACCGGGAGCCTTTTCGCACGGTCGAACTTGTAGACCTTTCTCCAGGTGATCGGATCCTCGGTCAGCGTCAGCCCATACACGAACGGCCGCAGATGAAAGCCCGATGAGTCGATGAACCTCGGCCGCTGCGGCGGGGCCAGGAGGTAGTCGGTGAACCGCTCCGTGGTGGTGTACGGCGCCACGAAATCGCAGAAGATCGCCACGGCATAGAAGAGGGCGAGCACAACGCCGCCAGCGAGGGCCAGCTTGTGTTTCTTCAGCTTGGCCCACATCAGCCGGTACTGCGACGCCATGTAATACTGCTCGCGGTCGGCGGTCTCGTCCTTGCGCGCGGCCATCCTCACGCCTCCATCCTGATGCGCGGATCCATGAACGCGAGCAGCAGGTCCGAAACGAAGGTGCCCACGACCGTAAGGAGACACAGGAGCAGGATGAAGGCTCCGGCCAGGTACATGTCCTGGCTCAGGAGCGAGCGCAGCAGCAGCGGCCCGCTGGTCGGAAGGTTCAGCACGACGTCGACGATCGGGGCCCCCGATATGATGCCGGTCAGCCGCCAACCGATGGTGCTCACGATCGGGTTGAGGGCTATGCGGACGGGGTACTTGAAGACCAACGTCCGTTCCTCGACGCCCTTGGCCCTCGCCGTCACGACGTACTGCTTGCGCAGCTCGTCGAGCAGCATGCCGCGCATGACGCGGATCAGGCTCGCGGTGCCCGCCGTGCCCAGGATGATGACGGGAATCCACAGGTGCGAGAGCAGGTCGAGAACCTTGCCGACGCTCCAGGGCGCCTCCATGTAGTGCTGCGAGAACAGCCCCCCGACGCTCATCCCGAGGTACTTGTAGGCTGTGAACATCAGGATGAGGGCCAGCAGGAAACCGGGAGTCGCCACCCCGATGTAGCCGATGATCGTCAGCACGAAGTCGCCCGCCGAGTACTTGTGCAGCGCCGCGTAGATGCCGATCGGGATCGCCACGGCGAACGTGAAGACCATGGCGGTCATCGAGATGGTCGTCGTGAGGAAAAAGCGCTCCCAGATCAGGTCCCTGACCGGCTTGTTCCACTGGAACGAACGGCCGAAGTCGCCCCTGGTGATGATCCCCCAGATCCACTTGGTGTACTGGACGTAGATCGGTTGATCGAGACCGTACTGGCGGCTGAGAGCGGCGATCTCGCTCTCGGAGACTTCGGTCCCCTGCGCCTGAAGCTGCATCACGTAGGAGGTGAGGTAGTCGCCGGGCGGAAGCTGGATCAGCACGAAGGCGATCACGGAAACGAAGGCCAGAGTCACCGCCATGTAGCCCAGGCGCCGGGTCAAGAAACGCAGCATCCGTTGACCTCTGCTGCCGAATCCTAACTCATGGCGACCGGCGGCGCAACGGAGCGTGCGGCTCAGTCAGGCAGTCGGAACTTCGCCCGCAGGCTTTGCCAGTCGGCGACGTCGCACCGCCGGGCCCAGTCCTCGTACCAGCGGGACATTTCGGCCACGCGTCGCGGCTCCCTAGCGGCCAGGTCGTCGAGCTCGGTGCGATCGCGCTCCATGTCGTAGAGCTCCCACGGGCCCGGGTACTTGCTGACCAGCTTCCACTGGCCCATGCGCACCGCCCGGTTGCCCTCGTGCTCCCAGCCAATCGGCTGCGACCGCGCCCACTTCCCGCCCCGCAGCAGCGCCGCGAAGCTTTCACCCTCGAGCGGGACGATGGACCGACCGTCGTACACCCTCGGATAGGCCGCGCCGGCGATGTCAATGATAGTGGCGGCTATGTCCACCAGGTGGTTGGGCTCGTGCGAGATCGCGCCGGCCGGCGTGACGGCCGGCCAGTGCGCGATGAGCGGTGTCGAGATCCCGCCCTCGTGCACCCAGTGCTTGAAGAGCCTGAAAGGCGCGTTGGACGCGTTGGCCCACGGCAGGTCATAGCTCATAAAGGTATCGGCTCCGCCCGGCTCCAGGCCCGGGATGTTGCCCACGCGGACCGGCCGTCCTTCCCTTGTGAAGGGAAGCTCGTCGTCCTTGCGGCCGTCCTCGGCGAGGAACTCGGCGCAGCCCCCGTTATCCGATAGAAAGAGGATGAGGGTGTCGTCGAGCACACCCTCCTCTTCCAGGTGTTTCACGAGACGTCCTATGTTCCGATCCATCCGATCGATCTGCGCCGCGTACACCGCCATACGGCTATCTTCCCAGTCCTGGCCGGTGACCGAGGACCACGGCGGAGCGTGCTCGTCCCGAGGCGATATCAGCCATCGCCGATCGAGGATCCCGAGGCCCTTGAGCTCCTCATGCCGCGCCGTGCGGATGCTGTCCCAGCCCTTCCTGTAGGTCCCCCTGTACCGTTCGATGTCCTCGGGCAGGGCGTGCAGCGGCCAGTGAGGCGCGTTGTAGCAGAGGTGCAGGAAGAAGGGCCTGGAGGCGGCGCGCGCCGAGTCGATCATGCGGATCGCGGCGTCGGTGTAGGCGTCGGTCGAGTAGAAACCATCGGGCGAATCGACGATCTGTTGCTGGTCGAAGAGCGGAACGACGTTGAAGTAGCTGCCGCCGCCCGCCGGGTTGCCGTAGAACCTGTCGAAACCCCTGTCGAAAGGAAGAGGCCTGCGGGGATCGCCCACGGTCCAGGTCGAGCGCGCCTCCGGCCGCCGCACCCACTGGCCGCCCACGTGCCACTTGCCGGAATAGCAGGTTTCGTAGCCTGCCGTGCGCAGGACCTCGCCGAGGGTGATGCAGCGGTCGTTGAGGTACCCGTGGTAACCGGGCAGCCCGAAATCCCGCAGCATGTGCCCCACGCCTGCCTGATGCGGATACAGGCCGGTGAGAAGCGAGGCCCGCGACGGACAGCATCGGGCGCAGCTGTAGGTCTGCGTGAACCGGACGCCGCCGCGGCCGAGCCGGTCGAGGTTGGGCGTACGGATCTCCGAGCCGTAGCAGCCGATGTCCGAGTAGCCCATGTCGTCGGCGAGGATCAGGATGATGTTGGGTTTGGCCATGGCCCCTCCCCGGCAAGCCTGCCCGGCGCACCCCGGGCCGCCTCCTGTCACGCGTCTTCTACTTGGCGAAGAACCACTGCTCCGGGCTCAGGGCCAGGAAAAAGCGGTAGTCCCACGCCATGAACGGCACGTCCAGATCCTTCTGCGTGGGGATGTTCCTG
>CAZKGO010000048.1:0-37112 GCA_964552235.1 uncultured Spirochaetales bacterium
TGAAGACCAACGTCAGTTGTTTGCTGCGTGACTTTCCGCGGATTCGGAGGGCGGTCCTGGCGGGGGAGGAGGTGCTCGTCGAGACCCGGGAGGGCAACCTGCGCATCGTCGCCGAGAAGCCGCCGTCAGGAAGCCTCTACGGCTCGATGGGCGATGAGATCGAGTCATCCGCGGACGACATCGACACCCCGACGCTTCCGACCTCCGAGTGGGGCGCATCGCTGTGAGCCTGCTTCTCGACACGCATGCCGCGGTCTGGCTGGTGCAGGGCGACGGTCGGCTGGGCGACACTGCGCGAAAGCGGATCGAGCGCGCTTCGCAGAGTGACCTCCTAATCTCCGACCTTCTGTTGCTCGAGCTCGCGATGCTGGTAAGAAAGGGGCGCGTTGCGGTGAAGACCCCGCCGGCCGCGTTCCTCGACCGCCTCGCGAGGCGCTTCCAGGTCGTTCCGCTCAGCTCGATGATTGCCGTCCGGGCCATGGATCTGCCGCTGCCGCACGGCGACCCGTTCGACCGTGTCTTTGTCGCCACTGCTATCGAGCTTCGCGCGGAGCTCGTGACTCGCGACGCCGCGATCCGCGAGTCGGGGCTGATCCCGGTGGTGTGGTAGTGCAAAGGCGGAAGTACCGATCCGGATGAGACGCCGATTCGAGCCGGTCATGCACAACCCCCTCCAACGATGCGCGTCGGGTGCGGGGCCTACGTACCGCGGCGTGATTTTCAGTATGTCTTCGGTCACGAAGCGGAGCGCCTGCCAGCCGACGCCTTCGCGGGCGATGTCGCGCTCGAGGACGGCGCACATCTCGGGCGTGGGGCCGCAGCCCCACGACAAGGGCACGCGGTCCGGGGCACGGTGCGCCAGCGCTTCCAGGACGCGTTCGCGGCCGCTGATCGCCCTTATGGGCATCATGCTACCGACCCGCGCAGCGCCAGGTGCTCGAGCATCCGGGCCATGAGGGCCCACGCTTCGCCGCTGCCGCGTGTCGAGCCGTTGCGCCGGCTCGCCGGTCACCTGACCGCGCTCGGCCTCCCGGACATGACGCGGGGAATCGACCGGGAGGCGGCGCTGTCGTTCCACGGGCTATAGAACGCACCCCGCCGGCGGCCGCGCCGGCCCCCGGCCCGCGCGCGCCCTACGGCCGCCGCAGGCCCAGCTTGCGGCACAGGCGCGCCAGCTCCTCCTGCTCGGCCGCGCCGAGAGCGCTCATCTCCTCGACGATGCCCCGCACGTGGGCGGGGAAAAAGCTGCCGATCAGGCGGCGGCCGCTCTCGGTGATGCGCACCGTCACGCGCCGATTGTCGTCGGCGTCGCGCCTGCGCGAGATCAGGCCGCGCGCCTCGAGGTTGCCGAGAACGATCGAGATGTTGCCCGCGCTGCGCAGCAGCTTGCGGGCGAGGTCCCGCTGGTGCAGCGGGCCAAGGTGGTAGAGCGCCTCCAGCGCCCCGAACTGGCTCACCGTCAGGTCGTAGCGGCCGAGATGGCCCGTGGTGCGGGCCAGGGCGGTCTCGGCAGCCCGCTGCAGCTTGACGTAGGCGTCGAGAGCCCGTCGTTCGACCGCGGTCCGCGGCCGCGAAGCAGCCATGCGCTCCCCCTTGACGAGGGCAGAATACCTTTCTATCTTCGCCCTGTCCAATAGTTCTAGTTAAAACGATTAGAGGAGGGGCCGATGGACCTCAATGGAATCCACCACGTGACCGCGGTCACCGGTCAGGTGGGGCGCAATCTCGACTTCTACACGCGGGTCCTCGGGCTGCGCCTGGTCAAGAAGTCGGTCAACCAGGACGACGTGGGCGCCTACCACCTGTTCTACGCGGACAAGCTGGGAAGTCCCGGGACGGACATGACCTTTTTCGACTGGCCGCGGGCCGGCGCAGACAGGCGGGGCACAGACAGCATCTCGGCCACCGCCTTTCGCGTCAACGGCGCAGGGGCCCTCGAGTACTGGGCGCGGCGGCTGGCCGACCGCGGCATCACGGTCCAGGGCCCGGAGCGCACGGCGGGCCGCGACGCGCTGCGCTTCGAGGATCCCGAGGGACAGAGGCTGCTGCTGGTCGACGACGGCGGCGCTCGTTTCGAGGGGGAGGTCTGGGAGAGGAGCGGCGTACCCGCTGAGCACGCGATCCGCGGCTTTCACGCGGTGGCGCTCTCGGTGCCCGCGCTCGCGCGGGTGGACCGGCTGCTCACCGAGGCGCTCGGCTTTCGCGCTGCCTCGACGCCCGCCGGTCCCGGCGGGCTGGTGGTCTACGAGACCGCAGCCGGAGGCCCCGGCCGCGAGCTCTGGGTGGCCGAAGAGACCGACGCCCGCATAGCCCGCCTGGGCGCCGGCGGCGTCCACCACGTGGCGTTCCGCGTGGCCGACGCGGAGCAGCAGCGGCAGTGGCGCGAGCGCGTCGCCGGCGCGGGGCTCGACGTCTCGCCCGTAATCGACCGGTTCTACTTTCGCTCGATCTACTTCAGGATCTCCGACGGAATACTCTTCGAGATCGCCACCGACGGGCCCGGCTTCGCGGCCGACGAGGAGCCCGAGCGGCTCGGCGAGAAGCTCGCCCTCCCGCCGTTCCTCGAACCGCGCCGCAGGGAGATCGAGGCGGGCCTCAAGCCCATCGTGGTGCAGAGGTCCTGAACAAGGAATGACAATGGGAAGGCTTCACGCAGCGCGGACGATCGCGGCCGAGGGACCTCAGGCCCGACAGTCGACCGCGGCCGGGGATCCTCACGCGGGACAGCCTGTCCTGAGCCGCGGCGCGCAGCTGGAGTCAGCCAAGGCCGCCGTGGTGCTGCTGCACGGCCGCGGCGCCGAGGCCGGCGACATGCTCGAGCTCGTGCGCAATCTGCCCGGCGGCGAGGTCGCCTACCTGGCCCCGCAGGCAGGGGGACGCACGTGGTATCCGCATTCCGGGTTCGTGCCGATCGAGCGGAACGAGCCCTGGATGTCCTCGGCGTTCGGCGTCCTCGACGCGCTCCTGGCCCGCGCCCGCGACGCCGGCATCCCGGATGAGCGGGTCGTGATCGGCGGGTTCTCGCAGGGCGCCTGCCTCGCTTCGGAGTACGCGGCCCGCCATCCCCGGCGCTACGGCGGGCTGTTCGTGCTCAGCGGAGCGCTGATGGGCCCGCCGGACAGCCCGCGCGACTATCCCGGCTCGCTGGCACGCACGCCGGTGTTCGTGGCCGGATGCGATGGCGACTCGTGGGTGAGCGAGGCGCAGCTGCGCATGACCGCGGAGGCGCTGCAGCGGCTGGGCGCCGAGGTGGGGCTGGAGATCGCCGCAGGCGGCCAGCACACGATCCGCGGCAGCGAGCTGCAGCGGGTGCGCGCCATGATCGAGGCGGCGCTCGCGGCCTGAGGGCGACTGCGTTCGACGGCGGCGCAGCCGGCGCCGCCGATGGGAGCGGGAATCGCCTGGACGCAGCCTTCGTCCTTTTCTTATATTCCCCCATCATGAAGAAGAACATGGGCGCCGCGGATCGGGTCATTCGCGTTTTGCTGGCGGTCGTCGCGGCCGTGCTGCTGCTCACCGGGCAGCTCGGGGGGACTCTTGGGGTGATTCTCGGAATCGTGGCGGCGATCTTTGTTGTCACGTCTGCAGTCGGCTTCTGCCCGCTGTACACGCTGATCGGGTTCTCGACCAACAAGAAGCCCTCGGCGTAGAATCGCGCCGGAGAACAATTCAAGTGAAACTCCTCATCATCGGCGGAGTCGCCGGGGGCGCCACGGCCGCTGCACGGGCGCGTCGCTTGAGCGAGACCGCGGAGATCACCGTGATCGAGCGCGGTCTCTACGTCTCGTACGCGAACTGCGGGCTGCCCTATTTCATCTCGAGGGACATCCAGAAACGCTCGCGGCTCCTGCTGCAGACTCCAGAAGGCTTCGACAGCCGCTACGGGGTCACGGTGCTGGTCGAGACCGAAGCCCTGGAAATCGACCGGGCAGGCAAGCGTGTGCGGGTCAGGGGGCCGGAAGGCGAGTCGTGGATCGGCTACGACGCTCTGATCCTCGCCCAGGGCGGCAACCCCGTGATGCCGCCGATCCCGGGCATCGACGCTGCGAACGTGTTCCGGCTGTGGACGGTTCCCGACATGGACCGGATCCACGAGCGGATCGAGAAGGACAGGCCGGTCTCCGCGGTGATCGCGGGAGGCGGATTCATCGGTCTGGAGATGGCCGAGGCGTTCGCGCGGCGCGGCATCGCCACGACGGTGGTGGAGCTGCTGCCGCGGATCATGTCCATCATGGATCCCGAGTTCGGCGGCCTGATCGCCAGGCGCCTGGAGTCGCACGGCGTGCGGGTGCTGACGGGCGTCGGCCTCAAGGCTGTTCTCGAAGACACGCGCGAGGTGCGCCTGTCCGACGAGCGCGTGCTGCGCGCGGACCTGGTGCTGGTGTCCGTGGGCGTGCGGCCGGAGCTCGCCCTCGCGCGCAAGGCCGGCCTCGCCATCGGGGAGACCGGGGGCCTGCTGGTGGACGATCACCTGCGCACCTCAGACCCGAGCATCTGGGCAGCCGGCGACATGAACGAGATCGTGCACAAGGTGTCGGGCCGCAAGGTCAGGGTGCCGCTCGCCGGGCCGGCCAACAGGCAGGGAAGGATCGCGGCCACCAACGCCCTCGGCGGCTCGATGAGCTACAGCGGCGCGCTCGGCTCGTGCGTGGTCAAGATCTTCGACGCCACGGCTGCGTCGACCGGGCTCACCGAGAGCGCGGCCCGCGCCGCCGGCTTCGACGTAGGGGCCGCGGTCGCGATCAAAGACCACCACGCCGGCTACTACCCCGGCGCAAAAGAGATCGTGCTCAAGCTCGTCTACGATCGGAAGTCCGGACGCATCCTCGGCGGACAGGCCTTCGGCGACGAGGGCGTAGAAAAGCGCATCGACGCGGTCGCGGTGGCGCTGCAGGGCAAGATGGATCTGAACGACCTCGCCGAGGTCGACTTGGCGTACGCCCCGCCCTACTCCTCGGCGAACGACCCGGTCAATGTGGCCGCCTTCATCGGCCTGAACGACATCTCGGGCTACAGCTCCCTGGTGAGCGCCGAGGAGCTGCGCGGCCTGCTGGCGTCGAAAAAGGCCGGCGAACGCCCGGTCGTTCTCGACGTGCGGAATCTCAACGAGTACGAGCTCTCGCACCTCAAGGGCGCGGTCAACATACCCGTGGACGAGCTGCGCTTCAGGCTCGACGAAGTGCCGCGCGAGCGGCCGATCGTCGTGCACTGCCGCTCCGGCTTCCGCTCGCACCTGGCGCTGCGCATCCTCAGGCAAAACGGCTGGCGCGACGTGAGGAACCTGAACGGCGGCTACATGTGCGTCCAGGCGCTCGGCGGCTTCGAGACCGAGGAATCGTAGGGCGCGGCGGGCGAATCGCCGGCCGCGCGGCAGCGACAAGACAAGGGGAGACAGCGAATGGCAGGCAACACCATCAAGGCGAAGATCGCCGCGGGCGCGCGCATCATCGACGTGCGCACCCCCGCCGAGTTCCAGGACGGCGCATACGACGGCGCGATCAACATCCCGCTGGCCGTCCTTCCGGTGCGCATGTACGAGCTCGAGCCCAAGGACAGGCCGATCGTGCTGTACTGCGAAACAGGAGCGCGCAGCGGTTACGCCGCCCGCCTGCTCAAGCAGGCCGGCTTCAAGGACGTGATCAACGCCGGCGGCCTCAGCGACATGCCCGAGTAGAACAACGACGAAGGCCCCACGCGGGCTGCGACCGCCTCGCCCCCTCTACGACGGGTCCAGCAGGGCGGCGCCCCACGGAGCGAGCTCGAGCGCCGCCGCGGCGCCGCCGGCATCGCGCGCGAGGCGGAGCGTTGCGCCGGCGACCAGCTCGCGGGCGGTCGCACCGGCCGGCTCTGGAAGTCGGACACGCACCGACACTGCCCTCGCGGTGTGGTTCAGGACGAGCAGCAACGGCGGCCGGCCATCGTCGGCATCCATGCGCCGTACCTCGATCGACGCGCCTTCGGGGGCCTCGACACGCACAGGCGTGATGCCTGCCGCGGCCAGCTCGCGGTCGAGCAACACGCCCGCCGCGCCGGGCCCGTCCTCGCCGCAGCCGAGGAACAGGAGCGTGCCGGCGAGCGTCGCGCGGCCGCGCCCGCTGCTGCGGCCGACGATCGCGGCCGTGCCGTCGGCCCAGCGGCCGAGCACCTCGGCGCCCGCGGCCGGGCGCAGCTGCTGCACAAAGACCGCGGCCGCCGGCGCGGGCCCGGCGGCGCCCTCGATGCGCAGCGTCTCGCCGGTGGCCGGCAGCGCGTCGACGGCGCTGCAGCCGAACAGCTCCGCGAGGCCGTGGCCCGGGGCGACGCGCTGCAGGATCCCGCCGCTGTCCTTGAAGCCGAAGGGGAACTCGGCGATCACGCGGCCGCCCTCGGCCACGTAGCTGCGCAGGGCGCCGGCGAGCGCGGGGCTCGAGTCGGGGTGAAAGGGGATCAGCAGCAGCCGGTAGCGCCCGAGCGCTCCCGCGATTGCCTGCTCGTCGCTTACGAAGTCCGCAGCGACGCCGCGATCGAATAACAGCTTGTAGGCGGCCAGCCACGAGCGCTCCCACCAGCTCTTGCGCGGGTCGGAGGCGCCCTCGTAGCCCTCGGCCGAGCCCAGGCGCAGCGAGCCCTGCGACACCAGGATCGCCGCCTCGGCGCGCACGCCGCGGCCGCGCAGCGCCGTTGCGTTGGCCTGCAGCAGCGCGGCCATGGCGCCCGTGGCACGCGAGCGCTCGGTGGGCGAGCCGTCCCAGGCGGTGAGCCCGAACTCCCCGGCCTGGGCGTCGGTGACGCGCGTTCGGTACAGCCAGTAGAAGATCGCGGTCACGTTGTGGCCCACCGCCTGCCAGTAGCGCTGGATGCGCTCGGCCGTGGGCGTGTGGCCCGGCAGGTTGCCGTGCACCCAGTACACGGGACCTGACTCGGTCTCGATGATCCACGCGTCGCCGCTTGCGGAGGCGCAGCGCACGCGGTCGAGGCGGGCGGCCCTGTCTGCCGGCGTCGACCCGCGGTAGGTGTAGTGGGAGTAGCCGAGCACGTCGACGCGGGAGGCGATCGCGTGCAGGTCCGTGTGCCGCCCGACCGCCCCTCCCGCGACGTCGCCCGGGGTCAGGTTCAGCGTGGTCGGGCGGCGCTGCGGGTCGTTGGCCCGCACGATCTCGGCCACCCACCCGATCGCCTCGGTGAGCGACTCCTCGCAGAACAGCTCCCAGTCGAGCCAGGCCGCGTAGCCGCCGGCTCGGAATCCGACGCCGAGAGGCGGCTCGATCTCGTCCCAGCAGGTGAAGTCCACCGGGAACTCGGTGCCCCATCGGTCGTTGACGACCCGCAGGTCGGAGTACCGCCGCTGCAGCCACCCGCGGAAGCGCTCCTGCGTGTGCGGGCAGTAGCAGCCGGGCCACTGCGGCTCGTTCCACACGCCCCACGCAAAGAGGGCCGGCGACGCGGCGACCCTGCGCACGAGAGCCCCGAGGAATCCCGCGGCCTTTTCGCGATAGAGCGGGTCGTGGATGCAGATGTCCCACCGCGGTCCGACCGGCCTGGCGGGCTTCGACGGATCGGGGATCGAGTGCTGGCAGTGGTGATCCCGCACCAGCCAGCGGGGAGGGTACAGGCCGACGAGGGAGTCGAAGACTCCTCCCACGTTCAGCATCACGCGCAGGCCCGCTGCGGAGGCGGCCTCCAGGAGCGTGTCGACTTCGGTCCAGTCACGGGCGCCTTCGCGCCTCTCGATGCGATCCCACCCGACCCAGCCGCGTACAGCGCTAAAGCCGTGCTCCTTGATGCGCCGCAGGTCCGCGGGCCACTCCTCGATCGGGACCGTGCGCGACTTGACCACGGGAGCGTAGGTTCCCCCAAAAGGGAAAAAGTCGAGAACGCGCTGCTGGCTCATCGCTTGCCTCCTTGTGCGGGGTCGGCGGGGGCGGGGTGAGGCGCCGCAGCGCCGGCCGCTGCCGCGGCCGCCGTTCCGACAGCCGCCGCGGGGTCGAACACAAGCCGCGCCGCCCCCAGCAGTGCGGCCTCGTCGATCAGCGCGGCCCCCGCTGCGCCGCGCAGCGCGGGCAGGCCTTCGAGCCGCTTCCGCAGCGTGCCGGCGAACAGGTCGAACGCCTTGGAGATTCGCCCGCCGAGCACGAGGCACTCGGCGCCGAACTCCTCCAGCAGCGGACGAGCGTGCTCGCCGAGCACGTCGCCCATCTCCTCGTAGACGCGCAGCGCTGCTCTGTCGCCCGCGCGCGCCCTCTGCTCGATCTCACGGGGGTCGATCGCTTCGCCTCGCCTCCCTCGATAGGCCTCGGTGAGACCGCGCCGTGAGACAAAGTCTTCCAGGATGCGGCCGCGGCAGGGGGTGCGGTAGAGGCTCTTCAGCGGGCCGCCCCGCCCGTCGTGCACGATCACTCCGTCTGCCATGAAGCCGATCCCCAGCCCGGTGCCGATCGTGATCGCCACGACGCGTCCGTGAGACCGGGCCGCGCCTCGCCAGGCCTCGCCGAGGAGAAAGGTGTGCACGTCGTGGGCAAAGTGCATCGGAACCGAGGCGAGGGCGGGAACCCGGCGCCGCAGCTCCGCGCGCAGATCAAGACCGCGGAGGCAGGCGAGCTTGTGGGTCATCAGGCTGGTGGCTGCGGCGTAGTCGAAAGGGCCAGGAAAGCCGACGCCGACCCCTGCGATCGTCGCGCCGGCATCCGCGGCTGCGGCGCACCCGTCGCTCAGCAGCCGCGCAAAGGACTGGAGCACCGGCTCGCGTTCGCCGCCGGAATCGACCTGCACCGCGCGCGGCTCGCTGATCAGGGTGCCGTCCTCGCCGACGACGGCGTACTTGAGCGCGCTGCCGCCGGCGTCCACGGCGAGGGCGCACGCCCGGCGTGCGGCCCCGCCCGCGCCGGCAGCGGCCGCCGCCGCGCCTCCCGTCACGCCCGCCTCTCCTGCCTGAGGTGCGTCTTGTGCACGCAGATCGGCTGGTCGCCCAGGTTGCGCACGACGTAGCGGCCCACGGCGGCCGGCACCAGCACGACGTCGAGCCACGACGCTTCGTAGGCGGCCGCTGGATCCGAGGCGCTCTCGACGCGGATCTTCTCCCCGTCGACCAGCGTGAGCACGTGGAACTGGCCTTCGGTGTCGCCTTCGATCTCCTTCTCGAGCTCGAGACGGCGCAGGCTGAAGTAGAGCAGGTCGTGCTCTCCGACGATCTGCTCGGACCAGCCGGGTCCCTGCCGCACAAGCCTGGGGGCGGGCACGAGGTTCTCGCGCACCCACGAGGCCGTGCGCTCGCGCCGCAGGACCGCGGCGCCATAGTAGGTGTGGATCGGGCGCGGCTTGCCCTCAAGGTCGAGCCTCAGGTAGTCGTAGAGCTTGAAGGTGTAGGAGCCGACGGTGAGCGAGCCGATCTCGAGGATGATCTGGTTGCGCCCCGAGGAGTGGATCGTGCCCGCCGGCAGCAGGAACTGCATGCCCGGCCTGCTCGCTTCCGCGTTGACGAAGCGCTCGTAGTCCACGGGTTCGGAATGCGTCTCCGATCTGCGCACCGCGGCGAGGAACTCGTCGACGTTCGCGCGGTCGTGAAACCCGACGAACGTCCTGGCCCCGTGCCCGGTGGCCACGATGTAGTAGCTCTCGTCCTGGCGGCCGTGCTCGTTGAACCGCTCGCGGGCGTACTCCTCGGTCGGGTGCACCTGGATCGACATGTTCCCGTTGCTGTGGAACGAGTCGTCGTAGTTGAAGCGGATGGGGAAATAGCCGCCGAAGCGCTCGAGGCAGCGGCGGCCCATCAGGGCCTCGCCTTCCTTTTGCACCAGCGTGAAGAACGGCATCTCAAAGAGACACGTCCCCACTTCGGCGACGACGCTCACCTCCAGCGGGATCAGCTCGAACGACCACGCGCAGTTGCGCATGGCGTCCGGAAGGCCGCGCATGCGCTTGAGAAAGGTCCCTCCCCACACGCCCTCGATGTAGACCGGCCTGCAGCGCAGGGGCGAGCGGGCCAGCGAGGAGCACAGCTCGTCAAAGGCCGCGGCCGGAAGGAGCGTAGCTTCGTCGGCAGCGTCGATGGTGCCGTAGAAGTCGATCGCTCGCTGTTGCAGCAGCTGCCGGCGCAGGCGCGCGGCCACCTCGAAGTCGACGTAGTAGGCGCGGCGCAGGGTCTCGGCGAACGGCCGGTTGCGGTCGTCGCCCAGGTTGCGCGCCCTGCCGCCCTTGAGGCGCAGGACCGCCTGCTTGGGCGTCACGTCCATCCACACGACGAGGTCGGTGCTTCCGCGCAAGGACCCGGACGCGGCTCCCCAGCCGGCCAGGAGGGCGACCTCGCCGCGCGCCCGTGCGGCGGCTGCGGCCTTGGCCATCTCGGCGATCGCCGGCGGCTGCATCAACTCCCCGATCTCTCCCTCGAAGAGACGCCCGAACAGCAGGACAGGGTCCTGCTCCCTGTCCTGCGGCAGGCACGGGGCGAGGAGGCGGTCCAGATCGCCCGGCTTGCGGAAACAGGCGGCGGTGTCGAGCACGGTCGCGGTCACCCCCGAAGCGCGCAACTCGGCGGCCAGCGCCGCGGCGAATGCGGCCAGCGGTGCCGTGGGGTAGCCGTCGATCGTCACGACCAGGCCGCCGCGCCCGCGCCTCTCGTTCACCGCCTCTGCGATGCGCCTCGCAGCCGCTGCGGTGCCGACCGCGATCGCGGCCGCCGCCGCCGCCGAAAGGCGCGGCCTGTTGACCGGCCGGGGGTCGTCGTACGGATGGGGGTTGAACATGAAGCTCATGCGCGCTCCTTCAGCCTGCCTTGTGGAAGGCGAATCCCTTGATCTCGGCCAGCGCCTCCAGCGCGAAGCACGCGTCTGCGTCCGCCACGGCGAAGTGCTGGTTCGTCCCGCAGCGCAGGACCGTCTCGAACAGCTCGGGCACTGGGCCGTCGGTCTCGAACTCGCCATGGGCGAAGCTGGGGAATAGGTGCGGCCCGTCGATGCAGCGGGCGCGGAAGCAGACGATCTTGTAGCTGCCCGAGCACTCGGAGAAGTGGGCAAAGGTCTTGAGGCCGGGCGCGAAGCGCTGCCACGCGAACGGCGCTCCGGGAAACCTGATCGGCAGGTTGCGGAAGCGTACGTCGGGCGCGATCCGCACGCGCGCCCCCGGGGCGCTGTGGTCGTTGGGGCCGGCATGGCCGGCCGCGAATCGGTTGGCCGCCGCGTCGGCGTAGAACGGCTCGACAAAGTTGACAGGTCCACCGGTCAGCAGCCTGAGGGCGAATACCGCGAACGCCGCGCCGAGGTCCGCCTCGGCCACCACGACGCGCCCTTGGTCGTTGAGCGACTGGGGATAGAAGCCGGGCCGCAGCCCGATCAGGTCTAGCAGCTCCCGGTCGACGTCGTTGAGCGCGATCGCGTCCAGGTCGAGCTCCCGCGCCACAGCGGCGAGGCCGAGGGACGCGCGCGCCGACTCCAGGAACAGGCGGTCGTCGACTCCGGGCTCGCGGGGGCAGCGAGAGGCGAGCTGCGCGCGGTAGGCCGCGGCTTCGTTGTCCGACACCCGCGAGACGGCTGCGGCCAGCGTGCCGTAGGAAACGGTGTGGATCTCGGGACCGACCTCCGTGAAGTAGCGGTAGGGATCGACCCACGTCGACCACATCAGCGGATTGGAACCGGCCAGCAGGCCGAAGCGCGCCTCCCGGGCCAGCGCAGCGGTGCGGGCCGCCGCGGCAAAGGCCAGCAGGCGCGGCAGCGCCTGCTCCACCGTGCCCGCGACGACACGGACCGGCCGGCCCTGGCGGCGGATCGAGCCCGAGGCCTCGAGCGCGCCCACCAGGCCGCCGGAGGCAAGGAACTCGACGAACTGCTCGTCGTCGGCGTGGGCGTCGAAGCCCACGTTCTCCCTGGCCGGGCAGTAGAGCAGCATCGGCAGCGGCGGCAGATCGCGCAGCAGCCGGACCCAGGCCGCGTCCTGAGACCACGAGAGGAACACGACGAGCACCATGTCGACCTGGTTCTCGACGAACGAGAGGATCGAAGGCTGAACCTGCGGCCTGCCGAACACGATGCGGTCGCCGTTGTGTAGCTGCGCGTGAGGCGCCAGCGCTGCGATGAGACCTCGGGCCTGCTCTCCGATGCGCCCCTCGTAGAGGCCCCCGGAGGTTCCCGCTCCGAGGCCCACGAAGCGGTCACAGCCTATGAGAAAGAGCCCGATCCTGGGCTTTCTGTCTTTGTCCACGGCGCTCACGCCTTCTCGAAGAGCAGCACGGCCAGCCGGTTGGCGCGCAGTGCGGTGCCGGGCCGGCCGCCTCCGGGCCGCAGCTCGCAAACCAGCCGGTGGCCCGGCAGCGTCACGGCGAACTTCTGCGCCTTGCGCCCGGGGTTCCACACGACGATCGCGGCCTGCGGTTCGGCTCCCTCGGCCACGAAGAGCCTCGCCACGAGCTCGGGGTTGTCGATGGCGAAGCCTTGGTCGTCGCGGTAGCGGCCGCGCAGGAGAATCGGGTGGCTGCGGCGCAGGTCGTTGAGCTGCTTGAGGTACCGCTGGTAATCCTCGAGCGGACCTTCGCGCATCATCGTCACGTCGGGCGAGGTCGGGATCGCGGCGTAGTCCGCGTCGGTCGGCCGCCGCCCGCTGCGCAGCCACTCCGCGTCGCCCGGGTAGCGGCACTCGATGTCGGTGCGGATTCCGTGCACGAACGCGAAGTTGGCCTCTGTCGTATCGAGCACCGGAGCCGACTGGGAGCCCCATCGGTTGGTGTGCGCGTACTCGGGGAACGCGTAGCGGAACATCCCCGGAAAGCTCGTCGGCAGGCAGCGGTGGCTCGGCCCGCAGCCGTGGATCAGGTCGATCGACTGGCACATCGCGTCGCCGACGTGCTCGGTCATTACGATGAACTCCGGATCGCGGGCGCGCACGTGGGCCTGCACAGCGGCCAGGTTCGCGGCTATGCCGGGCCCGATCGCGTTCGACGGCCGATCGTGGCTGTGATCGGTCGCAAAGCAGAGATCGGCGCCCGACCCCGCGCCGAGCTGGTCGTAGAGCAGGCCGTTGGCGCCGAGGTCCCGCATCTGGTCGGCAAGCTCGAGCAGCCGCGCGCGCCACTGCGGCGTCGACTGACAGGCCACGGCGTGCAGGTAGCCCGGGTGGTCGGAGTACTTGCGCCACTGCTCGAAGTAGTGGTTGCCGTCGGGACGGCGGGCCGCGATCCGCTTGCCCTCGCGCTCGAACCAGGGGCCGATCGTGTCGATGAGCTGTCCGTTGGTGTACAGGATCACGCGGCCGCCGCGCGCTCTGGCCTCGCGGATGCCGGCGCGCAGCTGCTCCTCGCCGCCCATCTCGGGGTCCGGTACGTAGTCGGGGTAGAGGTGGTCGTGGCCTCCGGTGGCCCACCCGAACAGCCCCACGGTATCCAGGCCGCTCCGCCGCGCGATGTCGACGAGGAGCGGGATGTCTCGATAGCGCCACATGATGTCGCCGTTCTGCTGCTTCATGATCACGAGCAGCCACCCGACGCAGTCGCGGGCCCACTCCGGCGGATCGGACATGCGCATCCAGCTCTCGGCCCAGCGGCGGTACTTGTCGGCTCCCACGTGCCAGTCGCCGCAATGGGGCGAGATCACGTACTCGGCGGACTTCCAGGCGCCTGCCGACCGGAGGAACGGATGCTTCGTGACGGCGAAAAAGAGGCTCTTTCCGCAGGTCGTGGCCTCGAGAAAGGTGGTCTCGAGCGAGCTGTCGTGCGAGCCGATGTAGAGCCCTTCGTCTTTCCCCGCGTACTCCATCCACTGCATCGAGGCGCGCGGGTAGCGGATGCGCCGGCGCTCGGGGCTCAGCTCCGGATCGGGGAATCGCTGGCCTCCGCCTTCGGGCCAGTAGAGCCAGTGGGGCTTTCCAGCCAGGCCGGCGCAGCCGCCGAGCATCGGGTACTGAAGCTCCTCGACGGGACGGCCGCCGCTGCTCTCGAGCGTCGCGGCAAAGCGCAGCTCGTCGTCGACGAGCCGTACGACGCAGGTCACGCCGAGACCGAGGTCGCCGTGGGCGCCTCGAACCCGCGGGTACACGAGCGTAATCGCGTCTGCCGCCGTCCTCGCCTCGCACTCCTGCCGGTCCGAGCCGACCGTCTCGTAGCTGTCGCCGCCGCGCACCACCAGGCTCCACAGCCGCGGCGCCGGCGCCGTGACGTACTCGGTGCCCGTCTTGCGGTTGCGCAGGGAGCTGATCGCTCCCGTACGGCCGAAATCGACCTCGACCGATCCGTTCTCGAGCTTCATCGTGTCACCTCGCCTGAGTGATTCGTGTTCCCTACCCCAAACCTGCGTCCCAACTCGCGTGCTCCCTCAATCACCGTAGACGCCGCCGAGCTCCCACGACGCTTGGATCATGGCCCCGAAGTTCACCGGGGGAACGTAGGGCGCGATCGAGTTCGAGCTGCTCAGGCAGTAGCGTCCTCCCCGGGCGAGATCCACGATCTTCTGCCGGACAGCGGCTCGCACCTGAGCGGGCGTTCCCCGCGCGAGCAGGTCGAGATCGACGTTGCCCATGATGCAGACGCGGTCTCCGTAGCGGCGCTTCGCCTCGACGATGTCCATGGCCTTGGGCTCGAACGGATGGAAGCCGTCGAATCCCGCGTCGATCAGGTCGTCCATCACGTCCCAGAGATTGCCGTCGGAGTGGTGGATCACCGGTATCCCGCGGGCATGGCACAGCTCGGTCACCCGCCTGTACTTCGGAAACACGAGGGCCCGCAGAGTGCGCGGGTCGATCAGCGTGCCGCCCGCGTGCGCTATGTCGCCTCCGGTCACCACGGCGCCGACCTCGGGGATGCGCGTCACGCGGTCGAGGATGTCGAACGTGATATCGGCCATCCGCTCGACGACCGCCTCGACCAGCTCGTAGTCGTCAAAGAGAAGCAGGGCGAAGGTCTCGAAACCGAACAGTTCCTCTACCTTAGCATAGAAGTTGCCGGCTACGGTCACCAGCTTGACTCCTGCGGTGAGGACCGCCGCCATCCGCTCCAGCGGCCCGTAGTCCAGCTTGGCCGGATCGGGCCAGGTGTAGGCGCGGAAGTCGTCCCAGCCTCGGATGACCCCGCGACGATCGTCGCGCCACTGGATGCCCTGGCTGTGCGGCGACGACAACCGCCTGCTGCCGAGCGGCACCGCAACGTTCGCCACCGCGTAGTCGTAGCCCGCGCTCATCCAGAAGTCCGCCTCGTCGGCAGCGGTGCGGATCTGCCTGCCGAGGAAGCCCTGCATCACCTCGCGCGACATGACGAAGTCGAACAGGGGCACCCGATCCGGCAGCCGCCCGGTCAGCGCGTCGCGGAAACGCTGAAAGCAAGGCGTGTACGGCGGGCGACTCCTGCATGCGCCCTCTGTGAGCCCCCCACCCATCGCATCCCAGTATGAGCGGCATCGGTCAATTCCGCTTGACCTTTTGCCGCGAACTTCTGCACTATCCCGCCAATGCCGCGCCTCGAGCCGATGCTGATCCAGAAAGAGGCTCTCGTTGGCTGGACCTGGCCGCCGCTGCACGTCGAGATCCTCGACGTCACGCACCCCTATCCGTTTCACAAGCACAACTTCGACGAGCTCGTCGTGATCCTCTCGGGGCAGGCAGAACACAGGATCGAGGACGAGCGATACGTGGCCGCGGCCGGCGACGTCTATCTCTTTGTCGGGGACCGCAGCCACTGCTTCTTCGACCAGCAGGAGTTCCGCGTCGCCAACATTCAGTTCACGGCCGACGCCTTTGGCGCCGACAGGAGCGAGCTGCAGAGGGAGCCCGGATTCCGCGCCCTCTTCGAGCTGGAGCCCGAGGCCCGCAGCGCCCACCGCTTCGAGAGCCGGCTGCGCCTGCTGCCCAAGGAGCTGCGCTACGTGACTACGGTGCTCGAGGAGATGCAGCGGGAGCTCGCCGAACGCCGCGAGGGCTTCGAATTCCTCGCGCGCACGGGGTTCCTGCACCTGTGCGGCTACCTGGGCCGCTGCTACTCGCGCATGAGCAGCGACAAGCCGCGGTCGCTGAGCCGCATCGGCGCCGTGCTCAACTTCATGGAAGCGAACGCCGGTCGCCGCGTCAGCCTGCGCCAACTGGCGGCGCGCGCCCACATGTCCGAAAGCACCTTTCTGCGAAACTTCAAGGCGGCCATGCGCTGCTCCCCCATCGACCACCTGGTGCGGCTTCGCGTGGCTCACGCTTGCGAGCTGCTGCTCGACTCCGATCTGTCGGTGACGGAGATCGCCTTTGAAGTCGGGTTCAACAGCGTCGAATACTTCTGCCGCAGGTTCAGGGCGCAGGTCGGGATGTCGGCGACCGAGTACCGAAAGCGGGCGGCCGCGCCCGTGACCGCCGGCCGGTGAGCTGTGCGGACCTACCTCGCCCTCGACGGGGGCGGAACCAAGACGGACGTGCTGCTCGTGGACCGCGAAGGACGCCTCCTCGGCAGCGGCGTGGGCCCCGGGTGCAACCCCAACAGGCTCGACGACGACGCGCTGCTGCGCAGCTTCCGGCAGTGCGCGGCGCTGGTTTCGGGCCGGGGGCCGCAGGGGCAGGGTGACCTCGCCGTGGCCCTGGCCGGGGCGGCCGGAGCCTCCCATCCCCGCAACAACGCCCGCGTGCACGCCGCGCTCTCGGCTGCCGTGCCCGGCGCACGGCTGGTGCGGGTCGTGAGCGACACCGTGCCGGCGCTGTGGAGCGGGACGCGCGGCGCCGCGGGCATCGCGCTCATCGCGGGCACGGGGGCGTGCGCATACGGCGAGGACGGCAGGGGCGGGCGGCACCGTGCCGGAGGTTGGGGCTACCTGCTCGGCGACGACGGCAGCGGCTACGCGCTCGGCCGCGAGGCGGTGCGCGCGGTGTGCCGCTCCTTCGACGGCTTCGGCGAGCCGACGATCCTGTGGGACAGGATCGCCGCAGCCCACGGTCTGTCCGCTCCGATCGACCTGGTGCCTTTCGTCTACGAGCAGGAGCTGCCGCCCTTCGACAGGCTCGTTCCCCTGGTGCTCGAAGCCTGGAGGGAGGGAGACTCCTGCGGGCGGGCGGCGACATCCGCCCGCTGCTCCTGCAGCGGCTCCGAAGCGACTTGCGGGAAGCGCAGTGTCGCGTGGATGAAAGCGAAGCGCCGCCGGTCTTCGGCTCGGCGCTTCTGGCGCTGCACGCGGGCTCAGCGCTCTCCGAGAACGTCGCGGACACACTGCTGCAGCAGATGCGGCGGACCGGGCTGTGCGCGCCGCAGTCGCCTTCAGCTTGTTAGGCGGTTCAGACCCTCACTCCCTCGCGAGATCCAGCACCGCGGTGCTGCGCGCCTTGATGGTCGCGCGCCACCCGGCCCCGGACGGCGCGCTTGGCGCGCCCGCCGCGTCCAGCGGCGACCCGACCACGCGGAACCCGGCGGGCGCCCCGTACTCCACCTCGACGTCCGAGCGCGAGTAGTTGAAGAGGAACGCCCTCGCCCTGCCCTCGCCGTCCTGCCACTCCGAGTGCAGAACCATCGGGTGGCGGAACGGCTGAATGACCGCCTTGCGAGGGTCGGTAAAGACGAAGCGCTCGAGGCAGTCGACGTCGTGCTCCGGACACGCGAGCGCGCCGGGGCTGAGCATGTCGCCCCACAGCAGGTGCTCGCGATGCTCGTGGTAGAGCCGGCACAAATCGACCAGGTAGGCCACGTCGGCGGCGAAGCGCTGCTCCTCGAGGTGCCGCATGGTGAGGTTGGCCACTGTCGGCTGCATTCCGAAGCAGACGGTCCTCGCGATCTCGAGAGCGAACTGATCGGGACAAAGCGAGTGCCAGTCGCGTTCCCTCGCCGGGTCGGGCCTGGCCTCGGCGGGCCACAGCGGATCGAACGGTGGAATGCCGTCGACGATGGCGTAGTTGCCAAAGAACACGGCGGCGCCGTGGTGCACGGCGCTGCACAGCGGCACCGGCCTGGTGCCCGGCTTCGCCGGCCCGCCGGGCATGCGCTCCGCGCTCGTGCTCAGGATGATGTTCGCCTCCAGCAGATCGTGAAAGTTCTCCCGCGTCGCTTCGCTGGAGATCACAAAGCCGGGAAAGCGCCTGCGCACTTCGGCGAGCAGCCGCCTCCAGCCCTCGATGCCGTAGGCGCCTCCGCCGGGCACGTGCCCGTGCTCGGCGCTGAAGCAGGGAACGGTTCCGCCGACCGTGGCGATCTGGTCGATGTAGATGCCGTCGAGGCCGAGCTTTCTTCCCTTGCGCACGTTCTCGAGCACCGTGCGGTGCCAGCGCTCGCTCGCCCCGCAGGTGTGCATGAGCCGGCGGTTCATCCACGTGTTGTAAACCACGCCCCAGTACTGGCCGTCTTCCTTGACGAGGGTGCACGCCCTGCCTTCGGTCTTCCAGCTCGGCAGCTCCTCGTCCCACGACATGCCGTTGGTGTAGACCTGCACGTAGTTGCCGTGATCGTGCAGCTCCTTGACCGCGGCGCGGAAGCGTGCCTCTCCCTCACGCGGGGGGTAGTACTCGGGATAGCCGGTGTCGTAGGGATGCCTGTGCCACCAGTACCAGTCGAGCACCACCGGGTGCCCGATGCGCCGCGACAGCTCGTTGGTCGGAGGCACGACGATGTCCGCAGCCCCTCGGTTCCACAGCCAGCAGGAAAGCTCGCCGATGTAGGAGCCGCGGCGCAGCGATGGCCCTCGCGCCGCCCAGCTCTGCCCCTTCGCCCACGACCGGTAGATGCTCGCGCACTCATACCACCCGCCGCCATAGGTGGTGAGAGAAACAGGATAGGGCAAGGTGAAGGCTTCGAGCGGCCGGTCGGGACGCGGAGCCTTGTGCTGGGTCTGGATGCGCGCGCGACCGGCTCCTGCGGCCGAGAAGCACCAGCGCTTGATCCATCCGTCGGCGTCCCTGGAGTCGAGGTACAGCCCGCACCCGCCCTCCTCCCAGCCTGCGAAGGGCATGTGCAGCCGCAGGTTCTCCAGCGCCTTTGCGTCGCCTTCTCCCTCGAGCAGGTACCGCTGCGCTCTCTCGATCACGACGCCCGAGTCCACCGGAAGCACGATGCTGACCTCGCCGGCGTATTCCACAGTCACGTCGGGGATGCTGATGCAATCGAGGACGAGTCCCTCGGGCAGGCGCTCGATCCGACATGTCGCGTGGAGCAGCCGATCGTCGATCCACCACCGCACGGACAACCGCAGCGGCAGCGACTCGCCTGAGTCCGAGGCCGCCTCGCGGAACGAGAAGGTCACCGCGCGGCCCTCGTCCACCTCGCCCCTGGCGCCTCGAGCCTGGGGACGCAGAACGAGTCGGCTGTCTCCTCGCAGAACCGTGACGGAGAAGCCGGCGGCAGGCTGAACGAAAGACCGCTCGATTCCCGCGGACCGCAGGGCGAGGAGCGACCCCTCTCTGCTGAAGGCGGCCGTCAGCCGTTCGGGGGCCCCCATCTCGATCATGCGCTTCTCCCTGAGTCGAAACCTCGCTCGCAGGGCGGTGACACCGCCCTCGCGGAGCGTGCCGCACCATCCGCCCGGTCGAGCTGTGCGCTTTCCGCCGCAGGCGGCGGGTGTCCCGCACCCGCCGTCCCGCCGGATCAGGCTACTTGATGTTGTTTTCCCTCTTGTAGATCGCCGTGGCCTGCTCGATCCACTTGTCTCCGCCGCTGGCGAGGTACTTGGCCTTGTAGGCCTCGTACTCCTTGACGTAGTCGCCCTTGGTCGTGATGAGGTTCACCACGATCTCCTTGGCGAGATCGGAGAAGAGCTGGCCGTACTGCTTCTCGATCTCGGGAGTCCCGACGATGTAGGCGTCCTCGAGCTGGTTCTGCCTGTACAGGTCGAGGCCGAACTGGGTCTGCGGGGTCAGGCTCTGGATCTCCGCTCCCTTGTCGCGGTTGCCGAAGCGCCAGTAGACCCACGCGCCGGCGTTGCGGTGCTTGGCCTTGTCCGTGAACGGATCGAGGTAGGTCACTTTCTTCGTGGCGGCATCGATGGTGTACTGCACCCCCAGGATGCCGTGGTAGATCAGCATGTCGCCGGCCTCGGTGTGGAAGTAGTTCAGCAGCTTGACCGCTTCCGCCGGGTTCTTGCTCTTGGAGGTCACGGCAAAGCCCTGAGTGAGGCGCTCCTTGGGCCAGCCGTGCGCCCCGCCGGGACCGCTCACCACCGCGAAGACGAACTGCGGGATCGGCTTCTCCGTGTAGCGGCCGATCCAGTTGTTGGTGGTGCCCACGGCCTGGAAGTCGAACACGCCGTAGATCCCTCTCCACAGCTTCTCGAAGCAGGACATGTTGGGAATCGTCGCGAAGTCCGACTCCATCAGGCCCTCGGCGTACAGCCTCCTGTAGAACTCGATGGCCTTGATGAACTGCGGGTGCATGTAGAAGGGGACCACCTTGCCGTCCACGAGGACCGGAAGACCGTACGGGATGCCGTAGGCGCCGAAGGCGGCATAGAGCGTCTTGGGCATTGCGATGGCGGCTCCGAGCCCGATGGTGTCCTTTTTCCCGCTCTTGTTCGGGTCGCCTTCGGTAAAGTCCTTCAGCAGCTTGTAGTAGCTGTCCAGGGTGAGGTTCATCGGCCCCCAGTTGGCCGGCGGCGTGTATCCTTTGTTGACGAGCCAGTCCCTGCGCACCGACAGGTTGGATCCGTAGGTGATCCCTGTGGGGACCATGTAGAGCTTGCCGTTGTAGACGGCATTGCCGGTGAACAGGTGCTTCTTGTTCGCCGTGATGTCCGGACCGTGCTTCGCGATCAGGTCGTCCAGGGGGATCGTGACGCCATTCTCAGCGTACTGGATCGCCTGGTACCCTCTGACCTCGATGATGTCGGGCAGGTCCCCTGCCGCGATCATGGCGTTGAGCTTGGGCTGGTACTCCGTGCTCGGGATCATGAGCGGCGTGAAATTGACGCCCGACTGCTTCCTGATCTCCTGGAGCACCGGGTTGACCTCCGGCGGGATCTGGTCGGACACCGACGCCATGGCCGTCACCGTGACAGGCCCCTGGGCCTTCGCGGCCTCCTGAGAGCCTGCCGAGAAGACGGGGCTCACCGCTGCCGCCAGGGCAAGCGTGAGCACGACTGCTTGGAACAACACTTTCATCTGGAACCTCCTGAGCTTGATTGTCGCCCCCCGCCGGCAACGACGGAGGATCTGGGAACCCATCAACCTTTCACGGAGCCGATCAACACTCCTTTGACGTAGTACTTCTGGAGGAACGGGTAGAGCGCGAGCATGGGTAGTATCGAAAGAGAGATGATGGCCATCCTCACCGAATCCTCCGTGATCTCCTGCACGTACGCGTAGCTTTCGGAGCCGGCGATCGAGTTGAGCGCGCTGCCCTGGTACATGGCCCGCAGAAACACCTGCAGAACCTGCTTGCCCGTTGAGTTGATGTAGAGGATCGCGTCGAAAAAGGCGTTCCAGTGGTCGACGGCATAGAACAGCATCACCGCGGCGATGGCGGGCATGGAGATCGGCAGGATGATAGAAAAGAGGATGCGCACGGGCCTGGCGCCGTCGATGTTCGCCGACTCCTCGAGACTCGGAGGCAGGGACTGGAAGTAGTTCCTCAGCACGAACATGTTGAACGCGCTGATCGCCCCCGGCAGGATCAGGGCGAACCGCGAGTTCAGCAGGCCCAGCGACTTGACCAGGAGGTATAGGGGGATCATCCCCCCGGAGAAGAGCATCGTGAAGAAAATCAGCATGGAAAGTGTCTTCCTGCCCCGCAGCCGCCTGAGGGACAGCGGATAGGCGAGTGAGGCCGTGAGCAGGATGTTCACCGTCGTGCCCACGGCAGTGCGGAAGACCGAGTTCCCGTAGGCCACGAAGATGCCGCTGGAATTCAGGACCATGCGGTAGGAGATGAACGAGAATCCGTGGGGATAGAAGAACAGGCCGCCGTGGAGTGCCTTGATCGGTTCGCTCACGGAGTACATCAGGACGTGCCAGAACGGGTAGAGAGTCGACACCATCATGAGGAAGAGCACCGCGTGCACGATCGCGACGCCGATTCGCTCGCTCGCCTTCACTCGCATGGCGGCGACATTCTCCTAGAAGAGCGCGGTCTCCGGCTCGATCCGGCGGCAGAGGGTGTTCGCGGCCAGCACCAGGCATAGCCCGATGGCGGACTTGAAGAGCCCCGTCGCCGTGGCCAGCGAGAACTGCGCTTCCACGATCCCGATCTTGTAGACGTAGGTGTCCAGGATCTCGCTCACCTCGAACACCAGCGGGTTGTACAGGGCGAAAACCTGCTCGAAGCCCGCGTTCAGAAGCTGCCCCAGCCGCAGGATCAGCAGCATCACGATCGTCGTCCTGATGCCGGGCAGCGTCACGTTCCACAGCCGTCTCCAGCGGCCCGCGCCGTCGACGTTCGCGGCGTCGTAGAGCTCGATATCGATGCCGGAGATGGCGGCGATGTAGACGATCGACCCGTAGCCGGCCTCCTTCCACACGTGGGTGATCACCAGGAGGGCCCGGAAGTGCTCCTTGCTGCCCATGAGGTTGACCACAGGTCCCCGGTAGCCGAGGCTGGCGAGAACCGTGGGCAGGACGCCCGAAGTCGGAGACAGCAGGGTATACAGGAGCGCCGCGATCACGATCCACGATATGAAGTGGGGAAGGAAGATCGCGGTCTGCACCACCTTCTTGTAGCGGGGGTGCCACACCTCGTTCAGGAGCAGGGCGATGATGATCGGCACCGGGAACGCGAAGAACAGCTTGAGCAGGCTCAGGATGATCGTATTCGCCAGGGCCCTCGAGAAGCCGAACATGGAGAACAGCCGCTGGAACGTGCCGAGCCCGACCCAGGGGCTCGCGGCGAAGCCCTTGAAGATGCTGTAGTCCTTGAACGCGACGAGCACGCCGTACATCGGCATGTAGTGGAAGACGACAAAGTAGACGATCCCGGGAACCAGGAGCAGGTAGAGCAGCCTGTCTCTCCGCAGTGCATCCCGGAACGCGCGAGTGCCGCTCGCCACGGTCGTCTCCCTCGGCGTCATGGAGCCCGTCGCCCCCCGCTTGCGCGGTCGAGGCGATGCAGGCTGAGTATAGCAGATATTGCCCGCCCCCGAGAGCTTCGGACGGGCCTGGCGCCGGCCGGGCAGCCGCGGCCGCGGTGCGGCTCCCCCTGTCCGAGACTTCCTCGGCGCACCCCGCCGACCAGGCCCAGGATGCGCTGCGACAACCACCCGCCGTACAGGATGCACGCGACACCGCAGAGCGTTGCCGCGATGGCCGGCGCCAGGTACGGTGTCGGCCGCTCGCCGCCGAGCCCGATGCCGATGGCCACGGCGACCACCGGGTTCACGAGCGTGTAGCTGGCAAGGCGCACCGACGGCTCGCGAGGCACTAGGTAGTTGAAAACGGCGAAGGCCGTTCCGCCGAGAACCGTTATGTAGAGAAGCCCCACGACGGAGGAGCGAGTGACCCCGGCTGCGACCGCCCCGATGTCGGGCGTTCGCGCCAGTGCGAACAGCAGAGCCAGCACCCCGCAGGCGAGCATCTGCAGCCCCGCGTTGACGACGCCATCCTCGAACGCGGGCAGCCGCTTGCCGATCGACGCGCCCAGGGACCAGCTCAGGTTGCCGACAAGCACCGGCACGTTGCCCCAGGCGAAGAAGCTCCTCACCAGGTCTCGTCCATCGTAGAGAAGCAGGCCCACACCCACCACGCCCAGCACGATGCCGGCCCTGGAGAGCGCGGGGATGCGGATGCCGAAGAGCAGGCGATCGTAGGCGGCAACGAACAGCGGGATGGTCGTGGCCATGAGGCACACGGCGTAGCTGTCGATGTGACGATGCGCGAGAGTGGTCATTCCGTTTCCGGTCACGAGGAGCAGGAGCGACATCAGGAGCGCGGAACCGACCTGCCTGGAGGTGACGGGAGTCGTCCGGAGGCTCTTCAGGCGCGCCAGCAAAAAGACGAGACCGGCTGCCGTGAACCGGATCGCCAGCACCCATTCCACCGGGATCGTGGCAACAGCCCGCTTGATGAACAGGGGATTTGCGCCCCAGACCAGGTAGAGAACGAGATAGCTGGGAACCAGTATCGCTGCGCCCAGGCTCGCGCCGGATCTCCCCATGCAGACGATCATGGACCGCATACGTCAGGCGAGCTTGATCGTTTTCGTCGATCTGCTGCACTATCCGGTCGACATCGCAGGCAGCCGCGGCTGTTGCTTCGGTCGCCGGTGGGCTACAATAGGCGTTGAGCGGCCGGCCGCCGCCTCGTCCATGGGAGGAACGCCTCATGCACCGCGTTGCCAGTAGAGAGCCCCGCAGGCAGACCCATCCCGTGCGGCGCCTGGCTCACCTTTGCCCGCTGGTCCTGTGTGCAGCCCTCGCGCTCAGCCCAGGCCAGGCGGCGGCGCAGAGCCCCTGGTCCGCCGCTGATTCCAATCAGGCGGCGGTCTCCGTCGATGCCCTGTGGGAGATGCCTGGATCCGTGGCCTCCGCCGGCGTGGCCGCCGGGTTCTCGATCGGCGGCGTTCTGGAAGTGGGCGTCGGGATGGATCTCAAGAGCGACGAGGTCGCCGACCAAGATGCCCGGGAGGTCGGCGGACGGATCACGCTGGCGGTCTCCCCCCTGCGGCAGGGAGCGGGCGTGCCGATTTCGCTGCTGCTGCGCGGCTCCTACGGCCTGACCCGCACCCACTCCGATTACCTCGATGACAACGGCAAGAGCATGCGCGGCCAGGGCTTCACTGCCGGGTTGACGCTGCTGCGCGAGTTCCGCCTCCAGCGGATGAGCTTCAGGCTCGGCGCAACCTCGGACTACCGGTCGTACGTCTACACCACCGACACCGAGTCTCCTCCGGCCAGCACCACGTCGCGCGAAGGTGACCTCACGTACGGCGCCTTTGTCGGGCTCGGAGTGCTCCTCTCCAGCGGCGCGCTGCTGACCACCGACGTGGTTGCGACCACCGGCTCAGACGGCGTGATCCAGGTGGGTCCGCTGGTGCGCCTCGCCTTCCCGACGGCCGGCAGCTGACTCCGGCGCGCTCGCCGGGGTAGTACCTTCTTCGTACTCGCCTCCCTGGTTGAGTAGTAGGACGTAAGACCTTCCCGCAGACCACGGTAACACTCCTCTGTAGGGAGCAATTGATGCTCCGTTCGTACTGTGCGGGGCCCCCAGATGATCTATAGCTGTGGAGGACGGGGCGAGGTGGGCAGTCGCCGGGCGCCGTCATTCGGTCATAGACTCGTACCTTGGAGGATGTCAATGAGAAGGCTCTTCGTGCTCGTGGTGCCGGCAGTGTTGCTCGTGATTGCGCTGTCGACATGCGACCTTTTCTCGGTTCCCTCGACGGAGTTCGAGTCCGACTCGACGATCGGGACGCTGCAAATTTCGATTCCCTGGATCGCCCCGTGGGTCACCGATGCGCTCGATGGCTCGAGAGCGTACCTGCGGGCCAGCGCGGTAAGCGCGGAGCTGTACAACTCGTCGAATGTTCTGATCGCAAGCGACACGCTGAGCGTGACCGATCCCGAAGTGGAGGATCCCGAGCCAGCCACGGCGACCTGGACTGTGCCCAACGGCACCGGCTACCGGCTGGAGGTAAGGATCTACAACACGGCCGTGTCGAACACCAACCCCGTGCTCACGGGAACCGCAACAGGCATCAACGTCAACGGCGGTACCACGAACGTGACGCTGACCTGTCTGCCCGTGACACCCACTCCGTTGACTGAAGACCTCGTCTCGGCGGGTGATTTGGCCGCTACCGGTGAGAAGTGGTTCACTGCGGCAGCCACAGGTTCGGACACGTACTTCTATTGCGACACGTCCGCAGCCAACGGCTATACCGGTTCGGCCGACATCTGGGTATTCGACAACAGTGGGATCTACCAGAAGTACGCGGTCGGCCAGGACACCGATGTGGTCCACTTCGATACGACTCTCGGTCAGGAGTTTTACGTCGGGGTCTACGCCAGCGCTGCGGGCACCTTCGGCGTCAAGTTCGCCTCCACGACGATGGACCTCACGGTGGCCCTAGACGAAGTGGCGCCGGTCACCTACGACGCGGGAGTGCTGACGGTCAAGTACACCGTGACCAATAACAGCCTCGCGGACGACGCCGGACCCTTCCGTGTCGCCATTTCGGATGGCAAGGGCAGCAGCACCGTCGTGGACTACTCGGGCCTTGATGCAGGCGCGACGACGGCGCTCCAGACGGTCGCATTCGCGACCGCCGCGACCAACGGAACCCTCACCGCCACGGTCGACTCGCAGTCGGCTGTGGACGAGTCGAACGAGACCAACAACACCGACAGCTCGGACTGGACTGCCGGAACCGGAACCATCATCATCACGATCCAGTAGCGTGCACGGGCCGGGCCGGCCCCCTCCTCCGGCCCGGCCGCCCCCCTGAGGGGCGTCCCCAACGGGGCGCCCCTCGCCCCTCTTGGTGCGTCGAATTTCTTCTGTACAGTGCAGCTTTTGTGCTCCAGAATAGAGTGGTTGACCGGGGACCGTGATCATCGTCGCGAGGGTGTATCATTGTTCCCGCACGGGCTCGGGATTCGGAGGATCCCGGTGAGAAGGCGCTTGCTGTTTCTGGTGCTGGCGCTGCTGGCGGCGGTTCTGGTCTTGAGGTGCGACCTCTTCTCGGTGCCTCCTGAGGACTTCCATTCCGACTCGACGATCGGAACTGCGCGGATCACGATTCCCTGGATCGCTCCGTGGGTCGCCTCGGCCCTCGACCGCTCGAGAGCGTACCTGCTGATCAGCACTGTCGCTCTGGAGCTGCACGACTCAGACGGCGATGTGATCGCAAGCGCAACCGTCAATCCGGAACCGGACGAACAGATGGGCGCCGGATCGACATATGTGGCAGACTGGACAGTGCCCGTCGGCGAGGGGTACTGGCTTCTGGTAGACATCACCAACGCGAACGCGTCGCCGAGCCCGCTGCTGACGGGGATTTCTCAACCGTTCTCGGTCACCTCCGGGGGGACGACCTACGTGACGGTCACCTGCAAACCCGTGGCTCCCACCCCGCTGGCGGAAGACGTGACCACGGCGAGCACCCTGGCCGCCACCGGTGAGCAGTGGTTCACCGCTACGGCCGCCGGCACGGACACGCGTTTCTACTGCGACACCTCTGCGGCCAGCGGCTACATCGGCACCGCGGACATCTGGGTGTTCGACGGCGTCACGGGGATCTACCAGGACTACGCCGCGGGGGCAGAAACGGACATGGTCCACTTCGACACGACCGTCGGCCAGGTCTTCTACGTCGGGGTCTACGCCAGCACAGCGGCCACCTTCGGCGTCAGGTTCGCCTCCACCACGATGGACCTGACCGTGTCCGTGGATTCGGTGACCTACAAGGCCGGCAAGGTGACTGTCGACTACAGTGTAACCAATACAGGCGTGGACACCGCGGAAAGCTTCCAGGTGGACTTTTCGGATGGCGGCTCGGGCAGAGCCTCGAAGACACACAGGAGCATCGCACCCGGAACCATAAGCGATTCTGTCAAATTCTCGACGAGCCTGACCAGCGGAACCATCAGCGCTGAAGTCGACTCGCTCTCAGAAATGGACGAGACCGACGAGGACAACAACACCGACAGCCTCGTCTGGACTGCCGAGACGGGAAGCACCGGCATCTCGGTCCAGTAGCCTGCACGCACGGCCCTGCGGCCTTCCGGATGGGTGCGCCATATGGCGCCCGGCCTTCGCTCTTGGAATTCTCCCTGTACAGCGCAGCTTCCGTGCGCCACAATAGGCTTGTCGACTCGGGGGGCGCGATCATGGCGGCAGGCAGAACCACCGCGGGACGGATCCTGCGCAACTACGAGCTGTACCTCTTCTTTGCGCCGACGCTGCTGTACTTTCTCATCTTCCACTACGGCCCGATGTACGGGGTGCAGATCGCCTTCAAGGATTTCATGGCCTCGCGGGGCATACTCGGCAGCCCGTGGGTCGGCTTTGAGCATTTCGAGCGTCTGTTCAACTCCTTCCAGTTCGGGGCGCTGCTGCGCAACACCTTGGCGCTGAGCATCTACCAGCTCGCAGCCACCTTTCCCATTCCGATCCTGCTGGCGCTGATGCTCAACCACATGCCGAGCGACCGCTTCAAGCGCCTGGTGCAGTCGGTCACCTACGCTCCTCACTTCATCTCGATCGTGGTGCTGGTCGGCATGCTCCACGCGTTTCTCTCGCCCAGGAGCGGCATCGTCAACCACGCCATCCGGCTGTTGGGGGGCGAGCCGATCATATTCATGGCCAAGGCGGGGTGGTTCCGCCACATCTACGTGTGGTCCACGGTGTGGCAGCAGTCGGGGTGGGCCACTATCGTGTACCTCGCGGCGCTGGCCGGAATCAGCCCGGACCTCCATGAAGCGGCTATCGTCGACGGAGCCACCAAGCGGCAGCGCATCCTTCATATCGACATTCCCGGCATCATTCCTACGGCGACGATCCTCCTGATCCTCAATGTGGGGCGCCTCATGCAGCTCGGGTTCGAGAAGGCGTTTCTCATGCAGACGCCTCTGAACCTGGAGACCTCGGAGATCATCCAGACCTACGTGTACAAGGTGGGGCTGCTCGGCGCCCAGTACAGCTTTTCGGCAGCGGTCGGGCTGTTCAACTCGGCCATCAACCTGGTGCTGCTGCTGTCGGTCAACCGCCTGGCCAAGTCGCTCGGCCAGACGGCGTTGTGGTAGGGGGAGGCATGGCGGCTCTGGCGCGCGGGACGGGAGACCGCGTCTTCGACCTGTTCAACTTCGCCGTTCTCGCGCTGGTCCTGCTTGCGGTTCTCTACCCTCTGTACTTCGTCGTGATCGCTTCGTTCAGCAGCCCGGAGGCGGTCAACGACGGCCGCGTCTGGCTGCTGCCGCAGGAGGTCACGGTCGACGGCTATCGCCGCCTCGTGCGAGACCGGAACATCTGGACCGGCTACCGCAACACGATCATCTACACGACGGTAGGCACGGCCATCAACCTGGCGCTCACCCTGCCGGCTGCCTATGCGCTCTCGCGCCGCGACTTTGTGGGGCGCACGCTGTTCACGGGGCTGCTGGCCTTCACGATGTTCTTCCAGGGCGGCATCATCCCGCGCTACCTCGTCGTGAAGGGTCTCGGGATGCTCAACACGATGTGGGCGCTCGTGGTCCCGAACGCCGTGCTGGTCTGGAACCTCGTCGTGACCCGCACGTTCTTCCAGACCAGCATCCCCGACGAGCTCTATGAGGCCGCCCTCATGGATGGCAGCAGCACCACGCGCTACTTCGGCAGCGTCGTGCTGCCTCTTTCGCAGTCAATCATCGCGGTGATGATCCTTTTCTACGGCATCGGTCATTGGAACGCGTTCTTCGACGCGCTGATATTCTTGCGCTCGCGCGAGCTCTATCCGCTGCAGATCATCCTGCGGGACATCCTGATTTCGGCCCAGATGCAGGCGGCCATGATGGACGACGCCGAGACCGCGTCGCTGATGCAGCGGATCGCCGAGCAGGTGAAGTACGGGCTCATCATCGTGGCGAGCGTGCCGGTGCTGATGCTCTACCCGTTCCTGCAGCGCTACTTCGTCAAGGGGATCCTGATCGGCGCGATCAAGGGATAGCGCCGGATCATGCGGGCGCGTTGCGTCCGGCTCGAACAGTTGCCAGTGAGGAGGCAGACCATGAAGCGCGCGAGCAGAGCAGCGGCGGCGTTCCTGCTGCTCCTCTTTGCGGCGGCCCTCGCGACGGCGAGCGGCACCGAAGAGAGCGGAAAGGCGGCGGCGGCGACGCCTGTCACGACGGACCCGGCGACGGGACGCAAGATGATGGGCAACATGTACGTGGAGGGACTTCCGATCGTCAAGGAGACGGTCACGTTCAACTCCTTTGTCGCGCTCCACGGCCTCAACGGCGACATCCCGTCGATGGAGATCACCAAACGCCTGGACAGCATGACGAACGTCCTGATCCGCGGCGAATTCCTCTATCCCAGCGGCCGCGAGGAGAAGAAAAACCTGCTGCTCGCCAGCGGCGACCTGCCGGAGCTGTTTCTCGGGTCGGCAGCGATCAGTGCCTCGGACCTCGTCATCTACGGACCGCAGGGGCTCTTCCTGCCCCTCGCTGACCTGATCGACAAGTGGGCGCCCAACGTCACCAAGCTCTATGAGAAACGTCCGGAGTACAAGAAGGCGGTCATCGCTCCCGACGGCAAGATGTACTCCATCCCCAGCATCAACGAGCTGCTCTACCGAGAGAGCCCCGACGTCTACTTCATCAACAAGACCTGGCTCAAGAAGCTCGCTTTGTCCGCGCCGACCACCACGGACGAGCTGTACAACGTCCTGCTGGCGTTCAAGAACAGCGATCCCAACGGCAACGGGCAGCGCGACGAGATTCCTCTGACCTTCATCTTCAAAGACCTCGACAAGGGGCTCTGGTCGTTTTTCGGGGCCTTTGGCGTGCTCGACAACCCGCGGTACCACGTGAACGTCGACAACGACAAGGTGATCTTCGCACCCACACAGCCCGAGTATCGGGACGCGGTGCAGTACCTGCGCCGACTGTACGCCGCGGGGCTGCTCGACCCCGAGGGCTTCACACAGAACCTGCAGCAGTACAACGCGAAGGGACGCGCCAAGACGATAGTGCTCGGTTCGTTCCTTGACTGGCTCGACGAGAACACCGCGGGCCTCCCGAGGGCCGTAGACGACTACGAGGCCGTGCCGCCGCTCAAGGGACCGAAGGGACACAGGCAGTGGAACCGCTACGACGGCGAGTTCATCCTCGGTCTCGGCGCCTTTGTGATCACCAAAGCCAACAAGCACCCCGAAGTGGCGATGCGGTGGGTCAACGAGCTCTACGAAGAACGGCTGGCCCTGGAAATCGCGCGCGGTCCTTTCGGCGTAACGCTCAAGGAGCGTGCCGATGGATTCGTCGAATTCATACCCAATCCCAAAGGCATGGGCTACGGCGAGTTCCGCTTCAAGAACTGCCCCGGCGATGCGTATCCCGGTGTCGTGCTGCAGGACACCTACGCGAAGATGGGCCTGCCCACGGGGCAGCGCCGCAAGCTCGACGTGCACTACCCGATGTACAAGCCGTTCTTCCCCAAGCAGGTCTTCCCGAAGGTGCTCCTGAGCGCCGAGCAGGAAAAGCGGATGTCCGTGCTGCGCACCGACATCCACACCTACGTGGAACGGATGGTCGCGCGCTGGATCGTGGGCGAGGAGGAGCTCTCCGACGCGAGCTGGAAGGCGTTCCAGGACCAGCTGCAGAAGATGGGCCTCGCCGACCTGGTCACGATCTACCAGCAGGTCTACGACCGCCACCGGGGAGCCAAGTGAGCGGCGCGATGCGGAGGGCCGCCGGGACGCCGAGTCCCGACGGCCCCGCCCCTCTCGATTTCCCGCACCGGAGGACCTCTTGATGAGCTCTCGAAAGCCCAACATCCTCATGTTTCTTCCCGACCAGTGGAGGCCGGACTGGTTGGGCTTTCCGGGCAAGGTGCCCGCGCGCACGCCCAACATCGACCGCCTCGCGGCGAGGGGGGTGGTGTTCGCCCGCGCGAGCACGCCTTCGCCGCTGTGCGCCCCGGCGCGGGCCTGCCTCGCGACCGGGCGCGACTACCGCCGCAACGGGGTGCCGAACAACAGCTTCGACCTGCCGCTCGAGCTTCCGACCTTCTACCAGGGCCTGCGGAAGGCCGGCTACCAGGTCGGCTCTCTCGGCAAGCTCGACCTTCACAAGGGCACACTCGACTGGGGCCTCGACGGGCAGCGCCGCCTCAAGGAGTGGGGCTTCACCCACGGCATGGACAGCGAAGGCAAGCTGGACGCGATCAAGAGCTACCTGGACAACGGCAGGACGCCCCGTGGGCCCTACATGCACTTTCTCGCCGAGCGCGGTCTCGCGGACGCCCACGCCCACGACTTCGGGACGCGGGACCAGTGGCTGGGCGTCGGCGTGACGCCGCTGCCCGACGACGCCTACTGCGACAACTGGATCGCGGCCAACATGATGCGCGTACTGCGCAGCTACGACCGGCAGCAGCCCTGGTACCTGGTGGCGAACTTCACGGGACCGCACAACCCGCAGGACGTCACCAAGGGCATGAAGGACCGGTGGAAAGGGGTGCGCTTTCCTGCCGCGGTGGCCAACACGAAGCATGACCCCGAGCTGCTGAACGAGATCCGGCAGAACTACGCGGCGATGTGCGAGAACATCGATCGGGCGCTCGGCGAGGCGGTCGCATTCCTCGAGGAGTCGGGGCAGCTCGAGCGCACGCTCGTCGTGTTCTCGAGCGATCACGGCGAGATGCTCGGCGACCACGATCGATGGGGCAAGAGCATCTGGTACCAGCCGTCGTTCGGGATCCCGATGGTGCTCGCGGGTCCGGGTGTCGCGGGCCCGCGCACGAGCGACGCGCTGGTTCAGCTGCACGACCTGGCGCCCACCTGCCTCGAGCTGGCCGGAGCCGAGCCGCTGCCGAAGTCCGATGCCAGGTCGCTGGTGCCGCTGCTCGGGGGATCAGACGCCTCGCCGCGCGCATGCGCCTGCTCGGGGCTCAACGACTGGTTCCTCGCATGGGATGGTCGCTTCAAGCTCGTCGAGCGAGGCGGGGTGCCGGCTCACCTGTTCGACCTGCGGGCGGATCCCGAGGAGCTCCACGACCTGATCGGCGAGCCGCAGGCCGCCCGCGAGAGGGAGAGGCTGACGGCTGTCATCGCCGAGGAGAGCGCGAGGAGCTGAGCCGGGCCGCAGGTCAGGAGCGCCACATGTGGCTCGGCTGCATCGAGGAGCACCGCGACTACATGACACAGGGCCAGAGTCTGGAGGAGCTCGAGGAGAACTTCCGCGATTTGTATCGCGCCAGACACATCCTGCACGGGCTGGCTGGTCCCGGACATCAGCGAGCGCGAGGAGTTGACGACCGTGATCGCCCGGGCAGGTAACATGCGCGCGAATCGCAGGCGGCCGGTTCGCAGCGCGCTTGCCGACGGGGAGCCCGCCATGGCACGCTGTGGGATAGATGGCAACAGATGGCTCCGCGAAGCGAACACCCAACGTCGTCTTTGTCCTGACTGACGACCAGGGCTACGGGGATCTCGGGTGCCACGGCAACTCCGTGATCCGCACTCCGAACGTCGATCGCCACCACGCCGACTCCGTCCGCTTCACCGACTTTCACGTCGGCACGACCTGCGCCCCGACCCGGGCGGGCCTGCTCACCGGCCGCTACTGCAACAGCACGGGAGTGTGGCACACGATCGGAGGCCACTCGCTGCTGCGCGAGGACGAGTGGACCCTCGCCGATGCCCTGCGGGCAGCGGGCTATCGCACCGGCCTGTTCGGCAAGTGGCACCTGGGCGACTGTCAGCCGTTCCGCCCGCACGAGCGCGGCTTCGACGTGGCGATCACCCACGCTGGCGGCGGCATCGGCAACACGGGCGACCCGTGGGGCAACGACTACTTCGATGACACGTACTTCGCCAACGGCGTGCCGACCCGCTACGAGGGCTACTGCACCGAGGTGTTCTTCCGCGAAGCGCTGCGGTTCATCGAGAAGAACGCCGGCGAGCCCTTCTTCTGCATGATCACGACCAACGCGCCCCACGTGCCGCTGAACGTGGAGCCGCGCTACTGGCAGTCGTACCGCGACGCCGCACCACACGAGCAGCGGGCCAGGTTCTACGGCATGATCACGGCCATCGACGAATGCTTCGGGAGGCTGCAGGCCCGGCTCGATGACCTGGGGCTGAGCGATCAGACGATCCTGGTCTTCATGACCGACAACGGTACAGATTCCGGCATCGAGGTCGACCCGATGGGGTTTCCTCTCGAAGGGCCGGGGAGCCACAACTGCGGAATGCGCGGCAAGAAAGGCTGGCCGTACGAAGGCGGCCACCGCGTTCCGTTTCTCCTGCGGTATCCCGCGGCGGGCCTGGTCGGCGGGCGGGACATCGACACGCTGGCCAGCTACGTGGATTTCATGCCCACCATCCTGGACTTGTGTCAGGTGGAGGTTCCTGCGGGACGCAGGTTTCACGGCAGGAGTCTGGTCCCGCTGACGACCGACGAGAGCGGTGACGGGTGGAACGAGCGCGTGATCGTCAGCGACACGCAGCGCGTGGCGCGGCCGGTCAAGTGGCGCAAGAGTTCGGTGATGAGCGCGAGGTGGCGCCTGGTCAACGGAACCGAGCTGTACGACCTGTCGGCCGACCCTGGGCAGCGCCGTGACGTGGCGGCTGAACACCCCGAGGAGGTGGCGCGGCTGCGAGCCGGCTACGAGGAATGGTGGAGGCTGGTCTCGCAGCAGCTTGAGCGGGACACGCCGATCGTCATCGGCTCGAGCGAGGAGCCCGTCCGCCTCACGACCCACGACCTGCGCAACGAGGCGTGCGACGTCGCCTGGAACCAGCGCCAGGTTCGCGAGGGGGTCGTGGTCAGCGGCACGTGGGCGATCGATGTGAGGCGGCGCGGCCGCTACCGCATCGAGCTGCGCCGCTGGCCCGAAGAGGCGGGTCACGCCCTGCAGGCCGGCATCGAAGGAGATGACGTTGCTTGGCGGCAAGACTGCGTCGCTGCGAAAGACGTGCCGCAGTACCGGGGAGGCGTGGCGCTGGCGATCCGGTGGGCCCAACTCTCGGTCGGCGGGCGCAGCTACCACGCCGAGGCGGCTGACGGGGCGCGGGCAGTGGCCTTCGATGTGGCGCTCGACGAGGGCGCGAACGACCTGTTCGCCTGCTTCTACGACGACCAAGAGCGCAGCATCGCGCCGTACTACGTGTGCGTGAAGCGGCTGGAAGCGGAAGGCGCGTGAGCCGCGTCCGTAACTGAGGCGGCGACAGGGGAGGTGGTCCCGTGTACAAGTCGGCGTTCCTGGGTTGCGGGCCGCGGGCAAAGAAGCACGCGCAGGCCTATCGGCACGTCGAGCGGGGCAAGCCTGTTGCGGCCTGCGACGTGGATGCGCAGCGGCTTGCGGCGTTTGGCGATGAGTTCGGCATCGATGCCCGCTTCACCGACATCCACGAGATGCTCGACCGCGTGAGTCCCGACCTTCTCCATGTCGTCACCCCTCCGGGCCTGCGCGTTCCGCTCATGACGATCGCCTCGGAGCACAAGGTGCCCGTGGTCATTGTCGAGAAGCCGATCGCCGTTCAAGGCGAGGACTGGCGACAGCTCCGCGAGCTCGATGCGCGGTCGAGCACGCGATTTGTCGTGAACACCCAGCTGCACTTCCACCCCCGCAACCTCGAGCTCAAGAGAGTCGTGGCCGGGGGGGAGATCGGCGAGATCCGGTTCATCGACGTCAGCGCGCGATCCACCATTCTGGACCAGGGAGTGCACGTCCTGGAGCTGGCCCACTCCTACAACGGGTATTCTGCTCCGACCGCCGTATTCGCGCAGGCGTCCGGCGCCAGGACGCTGACCAGCAAGCAGCCGTCGCCCGACACGGCCGAGGCTTCGATGCAGTTCGCCAACGGCATTCGGGCTCACATGGTCACGGGCGATTTCGCGCCGCGGGCCCAGGACAACGAAATCATCTACCGGCACAAGCGGATCGCGGTGTACGGGACCGGGGGCTTTGTGCAGTGGACGATGGCCGGCTGGGAGTGTCGCACGGAACGCGGCGGCTACGAGAGCGGGACGCACTCCTACGACGAGCAGGACGAGCTTGGCCAGGCGGCACTGACGGATTCGGCCTTCGGGCTGCTGCAGGGCAAAGGCGAGCCGCACCCGACGCGGCTCGAGCTTTCCCTGGTGCAGTTCAACGTAATCCTGGGCGCCTATGTCAGCACCCTGGAGCGCAGGCCCGTGGCTCTACCGTGCGAGCCGCCCGACGACCTGATCGCCCGGCTCAAGGAAGCGCTGTCGTGAAGAACGTGAGAATCACCGGGCCTCGCCGCTGCGAGGTCGTGGACGTGGCGGACCCGCATGCAAGCGGGGACTATGCGGTCGTCAGAATCCTCGCCGCCCCCATGTGCACGGAGTACAAGGCCTACCGCGACGGCAAACCGGCAGAGATGCTGGGCCACGAAGCCGCAGGCGAGGTGGTGGAGGTGGCGCAGCCGGGGAGGGTGCGCGTCGGCGACCGGGTCGTCGTGATGCCGCAGTACCCCTGCGGCCGGTGCCCGCTTTGCCTTGCGGGAGACTGCATCCACTGCGAGCGCAACGTCGACCCTCTCGCCGCGACCGGCAACACGACGGGACGGGCGACCTACGCCGAGCTGATGATCAAGCCCGACTGGCTGCTGCTGCCCATTCCCGATGGCGTGTCGATCGAGCACGGGGCCATGGCCTGCTGCGGCCTCGGCCCGACCTTCGGCGCGATGCAGCGGATGAGAGTGGACCGGTTCGACACCGTGTTGATCACAGGCCTCGGCCCCGTTGGCCTGGGCGGCGTCATCAACGCCGCCTGGCGCGGCGCGCGCGTGATTGGCGTCGACTCCAACCCCTACCGCGCCGCTCTCGCGCGCGAGCTGGGCGCCCAGGCCGTGCTCGACCCCGCCGACCCGGCCGTGACCGAGCGCGTCCGCGAGCTCACCGCCGGCGTCGGAGTGGACAAGGCGATCGACTGCAGCGGCGTGCCCGCGGCGCAGCGCCTGGCGATCGACGCCGTGCGGCGCCGCGGCGAGGTCGCCTTTGTGGGCGAAGGAGGCGATCTCACCGTGCGCGTGAGCGCCGACCTCATCCGCAAGGGCATCGCTCTCCGCGGCGCATGGCACTACCGGCTCGGCGACTTTCCCGCTCTCATGAAAGTGATCGAAGGCTCGGCTGCGAAGCTCGACCTGCTCATCACGCACGCCTTTCCGCTCACCGAGGTGAAAGAAGCCTGGGAGCTGCAGCTCACCGGCCGGTGCGGCAAGGTGATCCTGCGGCCGGGAGGCTGAGGCGAGCGGCCGATGAACGACGAGAGCGGGCGTGCCAAGACCCTGCGGTCCGCGTTTGCGGACTATCGGCCCCACGTGCTCTTCTTCTTCTTCACCTACCTCTCCAGCGCCCTGTTCGGACCTTTCCTCGCGCGCTACCTGGATCACGTCGGCTTCAACAAGAGCGGCATCGGCTTTCTGCTCGGCTGGTCGCCCGTGGTGGCGCTTCTGGTGCAGCCCGTGTGGGGGATGCTCGGCGATCGGGTGCGCGTCAAGAACCGCCTGCTGTGGGCGCTGCTTGCGGCCAACATCGTCATCATCGCGCTGCTCCCGCTCGGCCGCGGCGTCGCGTGGGTCACACTGCTCCTCGTTCTCCTCAAGGTGTTCCAGGGGCCCGCGA
>CAZKGO010000049.1:0-32535 GCA_964552235.1 uncultured Spirochaetales bacterium
TCCGAGCAGGACCTGATGCCCGAGGACTGGGGCGGCAAGACGCTCTACGTGGAGGTCTCGGCGCTCAAGAAGACGGGCATCGAAAAGCTCCTCGAAGCGATCCTGCTGCAGGCCGAGCTGCTCGAGCTCAAGGCCAACTACAGCGTGCGCGCCTCGGGCCGGGTGGTCGAGTCGCGCGTGGATCTCGGCCGCGGCATCGTGGCCACCGTGCTCATCGAGCGCGGGATCCTGCGGGTCGGCGACCCCTTTGTGGCGGGCGTCTTTGCCGGCCGTGTGCGGGCCCTCTTCGACGACAAGGGCAACCGCCTCGAGGAGGCGGCGCCGGCCACGCCCGTCGAGATCCTGGGCCTCGACGGCCTGCCCAACGCGGGAGATCCGTTCCACGTCACCGAGGACGAGAAGAGCGCCCGCCAGATCGGCACCAAGCGCCAGGAGCTGCGGCGGATGGAGGATGCCCAGCACGTGAGCAAGATCACGCTGGACAATCTCTACGAACAGATCCAGCAGGGTGCGGTCAAGGAGCTCAAGGTCATCGTCAAGGCCGACGTGCACGGCTCGGTCGAGGCGCTGCAGTCGAGCCTGGAAAAGCTGTCGACCGACGAGGTCAAGCTGTCGGTGGTGCAGGCTTCGGCGGGCGCCATCAACTACAGCGACGTGCTGCTGGCGGCCACTTCCGACGCGATCATCGTCGGGTTCCACGTGCGGCCGACGGCGACCGCCCAGGCGCTCGCCGACCGCGAGAAGGTGGAGATCCGCAAGTACAACATCATCTACGACGCCGTCGAGGACATCCGCAGAGCCATGGAGGGTCTGCTCGCACCCGAGCTCAAGGAGGAGACCATCGGGACCGTGGAGGTGCGGCAGGTCTTCAAGGTGCCCAAGGTGGGTACCGTCGCCGGCTGCTACGTGACCGCCGGAAAGGTCAGGCGCAATGCCCAGGTGCGCCTGATCCGCGAGGGGGTGCAGATCTACGAGGGCAAGATCGCGTCGCTGAGGCGCTTCAAGGACGACGCGCGCGAGGTGGAGGCCGGCTTCGAGTGCGGAATCGGCATCGAGGGCTACCAGGACATCCACGTCGGGGACGTCATCGAGGCCTTCGAGATCAGGGAGCTGGCCAAGAAACTCGACGAGGGCGGCAGGCGTGGCGGCGGAGCTAAGGAAGCGTAGGCTCGAGAGCCTGCTCGCCGAGCTGATCGGCGAGATCATTGTGCGCGGCCGCATCAGGGATCCGCGGCTGCAGCGGATGATGACGGTCACCGAGGTCAAGGCGGCCAAGGACCTGCGCGACGCGAAGGTCTACATCTCAATGGTCGACCGCGCCACCGGCAGGGAGGGCGAGGATCCGCGCGCCAGGCAGTCGCGCGCCGAGGCGATCGAGGCGCTCAACCACGCGGCCGGCTACGTCCAGCGGCTGGTGGCCGAGCACCTCACGCTGCGGGTGACGCCGCGTCTGCACTTCGTCCTCGACACCTCGATCGAGAGGGGCTTCGCCATGAGCCGCAAGCTGGAGGAGCTGGCGCATTGAGCCGCGCGCCCGGCGGGCGCGACGGGCCCCAGGGGCTCGCGCTGCTCGACAAGCCCTCCGGCATGACCTCGTTCGAGGCGCTGGGAGCCGTCAAGCGGGCGCTGGGAACCGGCCGCGTCGGGCACACCGGGACCCTCGACCGGTTCGCGCGCGGGCTGATGGTCGTCCTCACGGGACGGCTCACGCGCCTGGCTCCGCTGCTGTCGGGTCTGGACAAGAGCTACAGGGCCAGGGTCCGCTTCGGCGAGGAGACGGACACCCTCGACCCCGAGGGCGAGGTGATCGCCGCTGCGGCGGTGCCCTCGCGGACCGCCCTCGAAGCGGCGCTGCGGCCCTTTGAGGGCGAGATCGAGCAGGTCCCTCCGGTTTTTTCCGCCGTGCATCACCAGGGCGAGCGCGCCTACAGGCTCGCTCGCCGCGGCGAGCGGCCGCAGCTGCGGCCCCGAAAGGTGCGCGTGCTGGCCCTGGAGCTGCTCGGCTTCGAGCCTCCGGTGGCGGACCTGGGCGTGCGCTGCGGCTCCGGCACCTACGTGAGGGCGCTGGCCCGCGACATCGCGCTCGCCTGCGGCTCGCGGGCGACTGTCGTGGAACTCGTGCGCACCGAGGTGGGGCCCTTTTCCCTGTCGGAGGCGGTGACGCCCGAGGCCTTCGCCGAAGCCGACCTGCTGGGCCCACAGCGCTTCCTCCCGCGCCTGGGGGGAATCGCCGCGATCACCGTCGGCGAGGAGGCGGCGAGGAGGCTGGCCGTCGGTACCCTGCCGCCGGAGCGGCAGCTCGGGCCCTGGCCCGCGGGCCCGCGCCTGGCCGCGCTCCTGGGCGCCGACGGCAGCCTGCTCGCGATCGTGGAGCGCGCCGCCGACGGATCGCGGCGCCTGCGGGCGGTCTTTCGACCGCACGAGCCCGGCGGCGATCGGACGGCCCGGCAGGTCGATTGACGCGCTTCCGGGCTTTTTTGTAGAATCAAATGGGCCGGTACGTGCAGCGCGGCTCGCCCGCGGCCTGCTCGACCTCGAATCGGCCACCGACTAAGGAGATTGATCTGATGCAGTTGACCAAGGCGGACAAGGAAAAGATCGTCGCCGAGCACGGCAAGAACGAGAAGGACTCGGGCTCGACCGCGGTCCAGATTGCGCTCCTGACCGGCAGGATCCAGCACCTGACCGAGCACTTCAAGGTTCACAAGGCGGACCACAACTCCCGCCGCGGCCTCATGAAGCTCGTCGGCCAGCGGCGTCGTCTGCTGAACTACCTCAGCAGAACCGACCTCGCGGCCTACCGCGCGCTCATCGAAAAGCTCAGCCTGAGAAAGTAGACATCAGGGAAAGAAGAAGGGATGACGCAACAAGTCAGATACCGGATCGGCGAAACCGACCTGATCCTGGAAACCGGCCACGTGGCCAGGCAGGCAAACGGAGCGGTCGTCGCCCGCGCGGGCGGCAGCACGGTCATCGCCACCGTCTGCGCCTCCGACAGGGAGATCGAGGGGATCGACTACGTCCCCCTCATGGTCGATTACAACGAGAAGTACTACGCAGCCGGGAAGATCCCCGGAGGCTTCTTCAAACGGGAGGGCAGGCCCCGGGACAAGGAGATCCTCGTCTCGCGCCTGATCGACCGGCCGCTGCGCCCCCTGTTCTTCAAGAGCTTCGGACGCGATATCCAGGTCGTGCCGACGACCGTCGCCACCGACCAGGTCAACCCGCCTGACATCCTCGGCATGATGGCGGCCTTTGCGGCCGTTCACATCTCGGACATCCCGTTCACCGGGCCCGTGGCCGCCGTCCGCGTGGCCGTCGTCAACGGCCAGTTCATCGTCAACCCGACCTTCGAGGAGATCAAGAAGGCCGAGCTCGAGATCGTCGTCGCCGGAGGCGAAAAGGGCATCACGATGGTCGAGGGCGGAGGCAACGAGGTCTCCGAGGAGCTCATGATCCAGGCGATCGATCGCGCCCAGCCGACCATCAGAGATCTGTGCGCCCTGCAGGAGCAGCTGCGCAAGGTCGCCGGCAAGCCCAAGATGAGCCTCAAGCCCGATCCGCCGGCCCTCGAGGCCGAGGCCCGGATCCGCGAGTGGGCCTATCCGCGCCTGGAGCAGGCCTGCTTCGTCAGGGGCAAGCTCGAGCGCGGCAAGGCGATCCGCGAGGTCAGGAAGCAGTTCAGCGCGGCGCACCCGGACCTGGTGCCCGAGGAGCGGGTACAGGACCTCGACAGGCTCTTCGAGGAGATGGAGACCGAGATCGTCCGCAAGGCGATCCTTGAAAAGGGCGTGAGGACCGACGGCCGCGGTCCGAGCGACATCCGGCCGATCTCCTGCGAGATCGACGTGCTGCCGCGCACTCACGGCTCGGCCCTGTTCACCCGGGGCGAGACCCAGGCCCTCGTCGTCGTGACCCTCGGCACCCCCTACGACGAGCAGATCATGGACGACATCGAGGGCGACTACCGCAAGCACTTCATGCTGCACTACAACTTCCCGCCGTTCTCGGTCGGCGAGACCGGGCGGCTGGGGACCGGACGCCGCGAGGTCGGGCACGGCCACCTGGCCCAGCGCTCCATCGAGCGCGTCCTGCCCACCAAGGAGGAGTTCCCGTACACCGTGCGGGTGGTCTCGGAGATCCTGGAGTCCAACGGCTCCTCGTCGATGGCCACGGTCTGCGGCTCGACGCTGAGCCTGCTCAACGCCGGCGTGCCGATGAAGAAGCCGGTGGCGGGCATTGCCATGGGCCTGGTGCAGGGCGACGAGAAGTTCGTGGTCCTGAGCGACATCCTCGGGGAGGAGGATCACCTCGGCCACATGGACTTCAAGGTGGCCGGCACACGGGACGGCATCACCGGGTTCCAGATGGACATCAAGGTCCAGGGGGTCACCTCCGAGGTGCTGCGCACCGCCCTGACCCGGGCGCGCGAGGGCAGGCTGCACATCCTGTCGATCATGGGGCAGACCATCGAGGCTCCGCGCGGCGACGTGTCGGAGTTTGCGCCCAAGGTGATCAGCCTGCGGGTGCCCGAGGACAAGATCGGCCTGATCATCGGCCCGGGCGGCAAGATGATCAACGGCATCTCTGAGCGCACCGGCGCCCAGATCTCCATCGAGGACGACGGATCGACCACGATCTACTGCCGCAGCAAGGCCGGGGCCGAAGAGGCCATGCGGACCATCCAGGGGCTCATCGAGGAGCCGGAGATCGGCCGCGTCTACCAGGGCACGGTGCGCCGCATCATGGACTTCGGCGCGTTCGTCGAGTTCATGCCCGGCCGCGAGGGCCTGGTGCACATTTCGAAGCTCGCGCGGGCGCGGGTCGAAAAGGTGACCGACGTCCTGCACGAAGGCCAGGAGATCCCCGTAAAGCTGGTGGAGATCGACCGCATGGGCCGGCTGAACCTGAGCTACATCGACGCGATCTCCCCCGAAAGCGGCGGGGGTGAGACCGGGGCCCCGGCGCCGGGGGCCGAGGGGTCCCACGACCATCATCGGGGCAGGGGAGCCCACGAGCGCGGCGGCCGCGACCGGGGGTCCCGATCCGATTCGAGGTCCAGGCGGAGATAGGATTGGTTCAGTCAAGGCTCCTGGCGAGCGGCGCGCGGCTGCTCCTGGACATCGTGCCGGGGGCGGAGGCGGTCGCCGTGGGGTTCTGGAGCCTCGCCGGCTCGCGGGACGAGCAGCCCGATCGCGCCGGCTACTCGCACTTTATCGAACACATGCTCTTCAAGGGCACCGGGCGCCGCTCGGCGTTCGACATCGCCCGCGACATCGACAGGGTCGGCGGCCTCATCAACGCGTTCACCGAAAAGGAGACCGTGTGCGTCCACGCCACGGTGCCGCGGGCGCACCTCGATCTGGCCCTCGACGTGCTCTGCGACATGCTCCTGGACTCATCCTTTGCCCCAGACGAGATCGAGCGGGAAAAGACCGTCGTCATCAACGAGATCCGCGGCTACCTGGACTCACCCGAGGACTGCGCCTTCGAAGCCTACGCCAGCGGGCTGTGGGGCAGCCATCCGCTGGCGCGAAAGATTACCGGAGACATGGCCGACGTGCGCGCGATCGAGCGCGAGCCTCTCGTGGAGTTCTTCCGCAGCCGCTGGAGCCCGCGGCGGCTGGTGGTCTCGGTGGCCGGGGACGTGGACGCCGACGCGCTGGCCGTCTCCCTGGACCGCGCGCTGGGCCCGCGCGGCGACGGCGGCGACGACGTGCCGGCCCGGCTGCCGCCTCCGAGGCGCGTCGAGCGGCGCGCGGTCTCCAAGCACGTCAACCAGCAGCAGGTCTACGTCGGCACGGATTTCGAGAGCTCCTACGGCAACCCGGGGCTGATCTACGGCTCGCTGGTGATGAGCACCGCCTTCGGCGAGTCGATGAGCTCGCGGCTGTTCCAGCGGCTGCGCGAGCAGCGCGGGCTGTGCTACACTATCGGGGCCTTTCGCACCCTCTACAGCGACGTGTCGCTGTGGTCGGTCTACGCCAGCGCCGCCCCCGAGCAGGCCGCGCCGCTGCTCGCGGCGGTCGACGAGGAGATGCAGCGGCTGCTCTCCGAACCCCTCAGCGAGGTCGAGGTCGAGGACGCCAAGTCGCACCTGGTCGGAAGCCTGATCCTGTCCAAGGCCGACATCGAGAACCGGATGAAGCGCCTCGTGCGCCTGATGGTGCTCTTCGGCGAGCCCCAGGAGCACGAGGAGACCGTCGGCCACTTTGCGCGGATCACGACCGAGCAGGTCCACGGGATCGCCCGCCACCTGCTCGAGGGACGCCCCATGAACCTGACGGTGTACGGAGGCCGCCGGGCGAACAACTGGAAGCGCCTGCGGTTCAGCTACTGAGCATGGTTGCCATCCGCTGCACGAGCGCCACGGGGATTCTGCCGGTCTACCGAACCGAGGGATGCGCCGGGGCTGACCTGGGGGCCGCCCTCGACGCTGCCGTGGTCCTGCAGCCGGGGCAGCGGCGCCTGGTGTCCACGGGGCTGCGCGTGGAGATCCCGCGGGGCTACGAGCTGCAGATCAGGCCGCGCTCGGGGCTCGCGCTCGAGCACGGCGTGACGGTGTTGAACTCGCCGGGAACGATCGACGCCGACTACCGCGGCGAGATCAAGGTGGTGCTGGTGAACCTCGGCGAGCGGCCGTTCACCGTGAGGCCGGGCGACCGCATCGCCCAGGCCGTGCTGGCGCCCGTGGAGCGGGCGGTGTTCACGCCGGTGGACGCGCTGGAGGGCTCGCGGCGCGGAGCCGGGGGATTCGGCTCGACCGGACGTTAGTCCGGCCGCCGGGGGGCGGCCGGGAGGGGCGGCGGCATGAGCACCCGTACGATCAACTTCTACGTGACCCGCGAGCTGCTGTCCGCGGTCCTGGTGGCCTTTCTGTTCTTCTTCTTCATCTTCTTCGTGAACCAGCTGCTGCTGATGGCCGAGCGGATCCTGTCCAAGCGCGTTCCCCTCGGCGACGTCGCGCTGCTGGTCCTGTACTCGCTGCCGATCATCGTCACCTATGCCCTGCCCTTCGGCACCCTGGTCGGCGCCCTGATGGCGGTGAGCCGGCTGGCGGGCGACCTGGAAATCATGGCCCTGCGCGCCTCCGGCGTGGGGCTGCTGCAGGTGTTCACCCCCATCCTGATCGCCGGCGTGCTGCTGTCGGCCACGGCCTTCGTGTTCAACGACCTGTTCCTGCCCCTGGGCAACATCGGGCTCAAGAGCATGCTGCGCCGCGTGATCCTGCAGAATCCGGCGATCGAGCTGGAGCCCTACGCGGTCAAGCGCTACGACAGGACCGTGATCGTCACCGGCGACGTGCGGGGCCGCAGGATCCGGCCGATCGCCATCATCGACCAGGACGACGAGAACAGGCGCCGGGTGATCACGGCCTCCGAGGCCCTTCTGGTGCCGGCCACCGACGAGCGCGGCGCCGTGGCGCTGGAGCTGCGCGGCGTCTTCGACCACAGCACCAAGACGAGGGAGCAGGGCGACTTCGAGTACGCGACCGCGGAGCGGATGGTCTACAACATCCTCCTCAAGGACATCAGCGTGTCGCTGGTGAACCCCGGGCCCGCGGAAAAGAGCTCGGTGGACGTGTTCCGCGAGATCACCCTGATGCGCCTGCGCCGGGCCGAGAAGGCAGCGGAGGCGGCGCGGCGGGCGGCTGAGCAGCGCTACCGGCTCGCCCTGCTGATGCTGGAGGCGACCGAGCGCGCAACGGGCCTGTCGGCGAGCGAGCGCGACGAGGCGGCGCGCCTGGCCGCGGACATCGCCAAGGAGGCGGCGCCGCCGGCTGCGGACCGCACCCTGCAGAGCTACCTGCTGGAGTTCCACCGCAAGTTCGCCAGCCCCCTGTCGTGCGTGGTGTTCGTGGTCTTTGCCTTTCCCGCGGGGCTGCTGGCGCGCCGCAGCGGGCGTACGCTCGGCTTCGCCCTCGGCATCGTGATGTCGGGGCTCTACTGGGGCATGCTGATCGTCAGCTACCGGTTCGGCGCGAGGGCGACCCTCGATCCGATGCTGGCCATGTGGCTGCCCAACGCGGCCGTGCTCGCCCTCGGGGCCGTCCTCTTCGCCACGAGGTCCCACCCGTGAAGACGCTCACCGTGATGCTGCTCGCCTACTTTGTCCGCGTCCTGCTGGTCTTTCTCCTGATGTTCGTGCTGGTGTTCCAGCTGATGGACGTGTTCTCCAACCTCTGGCGCTACGTGAGCCAGGAGGTGCCGCTCGCCGACATCGCCCGGGTCGCCCTGCTGTACCTTCCCAAGTGCGTCTCCTACGCGCTGCCGGTGGCGCTGCTGTTCTCGGTGGCGTACAGCCTCGGCGCCTACTACACCAACAACGAGCTCGTCTCGGTGTTCCTGTCCGGCATCTCGCTCGTGCGCTTTGTCACGCCGCTGCTGGTGCTCGGCGCCGTAATGAGCGTGGCCGCCTTTGTCTTCGAGGACGCGGTGGTCATCGGCAGCTTCCGCGCCAAGAACCAGCTGGTGCGCACGCTGCTCAAACAGTCGGTCTCCTACAGCAACACCAACGTGACTATCACGAGCGCGGACCGCAGGCTCATCTACCAGGCCGCCTACTTCAACGACCGCGCCCAGAGCCTCAGCGGGGTGACGGTGGTGGAGCGCGACGCCTCCGACGCGATGCTGATGCGCATTGAGGCCGACTCCGGCGAATGGAACGGCAGCCGATGGGTGCTGCGCAACTGCCGCATCTTCCGCCGCGACGCCGACGGGCGCGTCCTGGAGTCGAACGTAGCCGTCTACGACTCGCCGGCGCTGGCCGAACGGCCTTCGATCTTCCGCCGCATGGCCGACCGCGTCGAGGAGATGCGCGCCCTCGACGCCCGGGAGTACGTGCAGTCGCTGCAGAGGGCAGGTCTTCCGTACCAGGAGGCGCTGAGCTGGTACCACAGAAAGTTCTCCTTTGCCGCCACCCCCTTTGTCGTGGTCCTGATCGCCGGCTCGGTCGGCGGCCTGTTCAAGCGCAACTTCCTGTTCCTGAGCCTGCTGGCGGCCCTGGGAATCGTGGTTGGCTACTACGTACTGCAGCTGGTGGCGCTGACCATGGCTCGCAACGGGCTGCTGTCGCCCATCACCGGGGCGTGGGCGAGTCTGGTGCTGTTCCTGGGCGTCGGCGTGGGCTTGTTCCGGGTCGCCCGCACCTGAGGCCCCGTCGATGCGCTTCGAGGTCACCGGGGGCGACGGCAGGGCGCGCACGGGCCTGCTCGAGCTCCCCCACGGCGCGGTCGAGACCCCCGCGTTCATTCCGGTGGGCACCAACGCCACGGTCAAGGCCGTGCGGCTCGACGCTCTGGAGGCGCTCGGCATCCGGCTGATCCTCTCCAACACCTACCACCTCTACCTGCGGCCGGGCCTCGACGTGATCGAGGCCGCGGGCGGGCTGCACCGCTTCATGGGCTGGGCCGGCAACATTCTCACGGACTCCGGCGGTTTCCAGCTGTTCTCCCTCACCCCCTACCGCCGCATCGAGGAGGAGGGAATCGCCTTTGCGTCGCACGTCGACGGCTCGCGCCACAGGCTTACCCCCGAGGCCGTCGTCGACGCGCAGGTGCTGTTCGGCAGCGACGTAATGATGCCGCTCGACGTCTGCACTCCCGCGGGCATCGGCCGCGACGAGGCCGAGGCCGCGGTCGGCCTCACCACGCGGTGGGCGGTCCGCAGCCGCGAGCGCTGGCTCGCGCACCAGCGCCGCGGCGAGCTGTTCGGCATCGTGCAGGGCAACTTTTACGAGGACCTGAGGCGGCGCAGCGCCGAGGAGATCCTGGCGCTGGAGCTGCCCGGCTGCGCCATCGGGGGGCTCTCGGTCGGCGAAGAGGCCGCACGCTTTCGGCAGATGCTGGCGTTCACCGCGGCCCTGCTGCCCGCCGAAAGGCCGCGCTACGTGATGGGCATTGGCACCCCCGAGTACATCCTGCACGCGATCGAGGAGGGTATCGATCTCTTCGACTGCGTCTACCCGACGCGGATCGCCCGCAACGCCATGGCTCTCACTCGCGACGGAAACCTCAATCTCCGCCTGGAGAGGAACCGGCTCGACCAGCGTCCCATCGAGCCCGGCTGCGGCTGCTACGCCTGCCGCACGTTCTCGCGAGCCTACGTGAGGCACCTGTTCAAGGCTAGGGAGATCCTGGCCGCAACGCTGACCACGGGCCACAACCTTCATTTTCTCTCCGCGATGATGGAAGAGGCGCGCCGGTCGATCCGCGAAGGGCGCTTCGCTGCCTGGCGCGACGGGTTCCTCGAACGCCGCCGCGGCGTCCCGTGAGCGCCTGCACGAGCCGGCGGGTCGTGCCGACAATCGAAGGGGAGGCGCAGCGTGAGACGGAGCCTGGTGCTTGCGACGCTGCTCGCCGCGGCGGCCATGGCGGGCGGTTCGAGCATCGAATACCTGGAAGAAGGCGGCAGCCGGGTCGTCACCGAGGCGCTCGGCTACCTGGGGGTCCCCTACAGGGAGGCGGGCGCTGACCCGTCAGGAGTCGACTGCTCGGGGCTGGTGTTCGCGGTCTACCGCTCAGCTGCGGGAGAGGAGCTGCCCCGCAGCGTCGCCGGTCTGATCGGGAGGGGGCGGCGGGTCGAGGGCGGCGTGCGGGCCGGCGACCTGCTGTTCTTCGACACCACCGGCGGGCCGTCGCACGTCGGCATCGCGATCGACGGCGCGACGTTCGTCCACGCCGCTTCCGAGGGACCGGTCACGGGAGTGATCGTCTCGTCGATCGAGGAGCGCTACTACAGGGACCGCTTCCTGGAGGCGCGCCGGCTGCTGCCGCCAGGCCCCGGGCGCTTTCTGGTGCGTATCGACGGCCACCCGGTGGAGGCGTCGCTCGCGCAGCCGGTGGCAGCCGGCTGGCCGCTGGAGTTCGCCGTGGCCGCCGGGGCGGGCCCCGCCGGGCGGTCGACCGTCACGTTCCGCGCTATGCTCGACGGAAACGAGATGGTGGCGAGGCGCCTGGGCGTGAGCCCCGAGCGGGAAACAGGCGTCTGGCTCGTGCCGGCGCCGGGCCGCTGGACGGTGCGGGTCGAGGCCGGCACCGACGTGCTCGCCGAGCTCGCCTTTGATGCAGGAGGAGCGCCATAGCCGACACGACGCTGCGCCGCAGCGCGACCACGAGCGCCGTGGTCATGGCCTGCACCATGACCACGCGGCTGCTCGGCTTCGTCAAGAACGCGATCATCGCAGCCCTCTTCGGCGCCACCGGCGAGGCCGACGTGCTGAATGCCGTCTTCAACATCCCGAACACCTTCCGCAAGCTCATGGCCGAAGGCGCCCTGTCGTCGGCCTTTATCCCCGTGCTGTCGGAGCTGGTGGTCAGGGATAGCGGCCCCTCGGGCGGCCACGCCGCCGGACGGCTGTTCCGCGAGGTGATCACCTTTCTGCTCGTGGTGCTGGTGCCGCTGCTGGCCTTGGCGGCCCTCTTCCCGCGCCAGGGCGTGGAGCTGTTCACCGAGTTCGACTCGAGCGAGCAGCTGGAGCTGGCCGCGGGCCTGTTCCGGTCGATCGCCTGGTACCTGCTGCTCGTGAGTCTGAGCGCCATGCTGATGGGCGCGCTGAACACCCACGGCAGCTTCGTGGTGCCGGCCCTCACCCCGCTGTTCTTTTCGTTCTGTGTGATCGCCGCCCTGCTGCTGCTGCGCCGCGCGCTGGGCATCTACAGCCTGGCGGTGGGCGTGATCTCCGGAGGCATCGTCCAGGTGGCTTTCCAGGTTCCCTTTGCAGCCCGGCTCGGCTACCGACTCGCGCCGGTGCGCCGCTGGCGGTCGCCCGAGCTGCTGCGCGTGCTGCGGCTCTGGATCCCCTTTGTGGCCACCTCCTCGATCTACGCCGTCAACCAGCTGATCGCGCTGCGCTTTGCCAGCGGCCTCGCCGAGGGCAGCGCCTCGGCGCTGAGCTACGCCGTGGTGTTCTGGCAGCTTCCCTTCGGGGTGCTGTCCGCTTCGGTGACGACGGTGTTGTTCCCGCGCATGAGCCGCCAGGCGGCCGGGGGCGACACCGGCGCGCTGCGCCAGTCGACCAGCTACGGCCTGCGCCTGCTGGGGGCGCTGCTGATCCCCGCCGCGGTCTTCTACCTGCTCGAGGGCCGCTCTATGATCGTGGTGGCCTACGAGCGCGGGGCGTTCACCAGCGCGGCCGCCGCGCTGACCGCGGCGGTGCTCAGCGGCTACTCGGTGGGCCTGGCCAGCGTCGGGCTGTTCACGTTCCTGCAGAGGCTGTTCTTCGCGGTCCACGACTACCGCACCCCGCTGTGGACGGCCGCCGTCGTCGTGGCGATCGACGTCGCCCTCTCGCTTTGGCTCAAGGAGACGGCGCTGGGCGTGGTCGGCCTGGCGATCGCGAACTCCGCTGCCTTTACCGTCGGCCTCGCGCTCCTGCTCGCCGCCGCCCGCGCGCGGCTGGCCCGCATCGACGGCAGGCGGCTGGCCTTTGATGCGGCGCGCGTGGCCGCGGCCATGCTGCCGCCGACGCTGCTGCTGGCCGGCTTCCGCGCCCTGACCGCGGGCGCCCGCGCGGCCGGCGGGGTCGGGCTGCGGCTCGCCCTCGTGCTGGCCGCCTTTGCCTTGTTTGTTTCCGTCACGCTGCTTGCCTACCGGGCCGTCGGCCTGGAGGCGGCCCGCGATCTGCTCTCAAGGAGGCGCGCCTCGTGATCCGCACCGTCGTGTCCGCGCGCATCGCCATCGCCCTCGCGGCCGCGCTCTGCCCGCCGGCCCTGCCGGTCCGCGCGCAGGCCCCCGCCGAGCGGGACCTCGTCGGGGAGCGGCGCGAGATCCTGGCCTACGGCATCGACGAAGAGGTGCTGCAGGTGCTCGATGCGCTGCAGGCCGCCAGGGACAAGGCGCTGCTGCCGGAGCTGGGCCGCATCGTCGCGGGGGCCGGCTCCCAGACCGTCAAGGTCAAGGCGCTGGACTACCTGGGGCTCATCAAGGAGCCGGTCGCCGAACAGGCGGCGCTGGCGCTCCTGGCAGCGGAGCCGCAGCCGGGCGACGATCTCATCGTGGCGCTGCTGCGCTACCTGGATGCGATCGACTCCCCGGGCCTGGGCGCGGCCGCGCGCTCTCTCGTGGACCACGACACGCTCACCGTGGCCGGGGCCGCGGTCCGGGCCCTGAAGAAAGACCCGGGCGCGGGCGACCTTCTTCTTTCCAAGCTCAGGGACGAGCGCACAGCCCCCGAGCTGAAGCCGGACATGATCCTCGTGCTCGGCGAGCTGCGCCACGCCCCCGCCTACGATGAGCTGGCCGCCATCGTCGGCGACAGGTCGCAGGAAAAGACCTGGCGGATGTACGCGGCCGAGAGCCTGGGGCGACTCGGCGATCCCCGGGCGGTTCCCCTGCTGCGGGAGCTGTTCGCCGAAGACGATGCCCTGCTGCGGGCCCATGCGGCCTCGGCTCTGGGCCGCTTCAACGAGCCCGGGGTGAACGAGCTCCTCGAGCAGTCGCTCAAGGACTCCAACTGGCGCGTGCGCAGCACGGGCATCAAGGCCCTGGCCGAGCGCAGGGAGAAGTCGGCGGTGCCGATCCTCGTCTACAAGGCGCGCCGCGACCCGGTGCCGCGCGTGCGGCTGGATGCGATCGCGGCGCTCGGCGAGATCGGCACCGGCGAGGCGATGGACACGCTGCGCGAGCTGTACGCGAGCGCGGGCGCGAGCCAGGACATCCGCCTTGCGGCGCTCGAGGCGCTGCTCGAGGGCGACCTGGAGGCCAGCGTGGCGACCGTCGAAAAGGTGGTGGCCGCCGAATGGGGCCGCGAGACCCGTACCAGCCGCATCGTCGAGCAGACCGCGGCGCGGCTGGCCACGCGCGAGTCGGGGAGTCTGCGCAGGCTCTTCGAGCGCTTCCTCGACAACCCCAACGCCAACGTGCGCGTTGCGGGGCTGCGGGGCATCGCGCTCAACCGGGTGCGCGAGCTGCGCGAGCGCGTCGAGCGCGTCTGCCGCGACGACCCGACCCCGGGCGTCCGCAAGGAGGCGGCCCTCGCCCTGGAGCGAATGTAGGGCCGAAGGCATGGACATCGAGCTGCTGCGAAGCCGGGCGCGCTTTACCCGGCAGGTGAGGCGGTTCTTCGCCGACCGCGGCTACCTCGAGGTCGAGACGCCGCTGCTCGCCCCGGCCCTGATCCCCGAGCCGGCCCTCGAGGTGTTCCGCACCGAGTGGATCGACCCGCGCACCCGCAGCTCGCGCGAGCTGTTCCTCATCCCGTCGCCCGAGCTGTGGATGAAGCGGCTGCTCGCCCGCGGCTCCGGCAGCCTCTTCCAGATCTGCAAGTGCTTCCGCAACTGCGAGGCCCTCGGCCGCTACCACAACCCCGAGTTCACCATGCTCGAGTGGTACACGGTGGGCGCCGACTACCGGGGCTCGGCAGACCTGACCGATGAGCTGCTGGCTTTTCTCCATGAGTCCCTGGGCGGGCCTGCGGAGGTCGCTCCCCCATGCCTGCGCCTGAGCATGAACGACGCGTTCCGCAGCCTGGCCGGGCTCGACCTCGAGAGGCTGCAGGAGCGGGGGGCGCTGCTGGAGGCAGCCCGCGCCTGCGGCGAGACCCCCGCCGACGACGAAACCTGGGAGCAGCTTTTCAACCGGCTGCTGGTCTCCAGGGTCGAGCCGCGCCTGCCGCGGGGCCGGCCGTTGCTGCTCACCGACTGGCCGGCCGGCGTGCCGACTCTGGCGCGCACCCGCGGCCCCATCGCTGAGCGCTGGGAGCTGTACATCCAGGGCGTCGAGGTGGCCAACTGCTTTACCGAGGAGACCGACGGGCAGCGCCTCGCCGCGCTGTTCGAGGAGGAGGGCAGGCGCAAGGCTGCCTGCCGCGTGCAGCACCCGCTCGACAGCGGGCTGCTGGAGCTCTTCGACGGCCGTTTCCCCCCCTGCTCAGGCGTGGCTCTTGGCATGGATCGGCTCTTCATGCTATATTCCGCCCTCAATCAACTAGACGGCGTGATACCGTACTCGTTCTCCGAGCTTTCCCTGGAGGAAGACACGTGATCAAGGCGGGACAGATCAGCAAGGGCATGTTCCTGTTGTTGAAGGAAGAGCCCTGTCTGGTGGTCGAGCGCGAGTTCGTCAACCCCGGCAAGGGCCAGGCCTTTGTGCGCCTGCGCATGAAGGGTCTGAAGACCGGCAGAAGCATCCTGCAGACGTTCAAGACCCCCGACACCGTAGAGGACATCCACGTCGACATGCGGCCGGCCCAGTACATGTACGCCGACGACGAGAGCTTCCACTTCATGGACAACGAAACCTACGAGCAGGTGGCTGTCGACAAAGAAGGCCTCGAAGACCGGCAGCACTGGCTCAAGGAGGGCTCGACCTACGACCTGATCGTCTACGAGGGCAGGGCGATCGACATCAAGGTGCCGTACAAGGTCGTCTTCACGGTCACGCAGGCCAGCGTCGGGCTCAAGGGCGACACTGCCACGGGCGCCACCAAGCCCGTCACCATAGAGACCGGCTACAGCGTCCGGGTGCCGCTGTTCATCAAGGAAGGCGACAAGGTCCTGATCAACACGGAAACCGGCGAGTACGTGGAGCGCGTGAACTGAACGAGGTCACCCCCGAGGAGACGGCGGGCGCCGGCGCGCCGCCGATCGGCAGTCTCCCCGGCGGGATCGTCAACAAGAGAGTCTCCTTTCAGTTCTCGGGCGCTCGGTTCTCTCTCGATCTCTCCCAGTCGCTGTTCAGCAGCTTCGACGTCGACTCAGGGTCGCGGCTCCTGCTCAAGAGCCTCGCCCAGCGCGTGGACCTCGGGGGCTGGGCCCGCGCCCTCGACGCCGGTTGCGGCACAGGCGTGCTTGCCCTCGCCCTCGCCGGCAGGCACGGGGAGTTCTCCGTCGACGCGGTCGACCGCGACGCGCTGGCCGTGGCCCTCTGCGCCTCAAACGCCGCGCTGAACCGCGTCGACCGCGTGCGCTCCTTTGGCAGCCTCGTTCTCGACGCCCGCGTCGAGGGGCCCTACGACCTGGCGGCCTGCAACCTGCCTGCCAAGGCGGGCGCGCCCGTGCTGCGGGCGCTGGTGCGCCGCTTGGCGCAGCTGGTGCGGCCCGGCGGGGTGGTCGCCGTGGTCGTGGTCGCCCCGCTCGCCAGGCTCGTGCGCGCTGCCGTCGAGGAAACGGGAGGGCAGGCTGCGCTGGTCGAGCAGACGCACGAGCACGCGGTGTTTCACTACGCGGGGACGGGCGTCCCGCCGGCGGCGGGCGGCGCCTGGCTGGCGGCCTTTGTGCGCCACGCCGCGCGCTTCGAGGCCGGCGGCACGCGCTACGACATGACGACGCTCTACGGCCTGCCGGATTTCGACACGGTGAGCTACGCCGACCAGCTCGCCCTCGAGGCTCTCCAGGGCCTGCGGCCCGCGGGCAGGTGGGGCTTCTGGCGGCCGGGGCAGGGGCACCTTGCAGCTGCGCTCCTCAATCGCCATAGGGGCGCGGCGGACGGGCTGATCTTCGGGGGCCGCGACCTGCTTTCGCTGGAGGCGGCGCGGCTGAACGCCCTGACTGCCGGCGCAGCTGCCCGGCGCGTGGAGACCCTTCACCTTCCTTTCTACTTCCTGATCGAGGGCTCGTTCGATTTCCTGGCGCTTTCGCCGGACGACGACCCCGGCTGGCGCTGGCAGGAAGGCTTCGCCGCCGCCGCCGCGCGCCTGGTGCGGCCGGGTGGATTGCTGCTTATCTGCGGTCATAGCGGGGATCTGGCCAGGATAGGCGGATTATCCGCGGGGTTCGCCGTGCTGCGGGATCAGCGCAGGCGCGGCTTCCGGGTCCTGGTGCTGCGCCGAAACCGGAATTTCTGACGACCCCCGCGACGGAAATTCCGGCTTTTTGCTTGACATATCTTACGTCGGAGCTAAGATTCGACACGAGGGGACGTTATCAAGGGCCGCAGCCGGCATCGCGCCGGCATGGTGGCGCTCGCGCGGGACAGCGGCAAGAGAGCCGCTCCACGCTCGTGGAGGCTATCTTCCCCGAAAGGGGTGGCAAGTACTTGAGCACGGGGTTGCACGAATGAGACTCACGACCAAGGGTAGGTACGGCGTGCGGGCGGTCCTGAACCTCGCAGCCGCCAGCGCGAGCCGGCCGATCTCGATCAAGACGATCGCGGCCGACGAAGGGATCTCGCCCGAGTTCCTGGAGCAGATCTTTTTCAGGCTGAAGAAGTCCGGGATCATCTCGTCGGTCCGCGGTCCCGGGGGCGGCTTCATTCTCACCCGCAAGCCTTCGGAGGTGTCGGTCAAGGCCATCCTGGCCGCAGTGGGGGAGCCGACCTTCCCGGCGCCCTGCACCGATCCGAACGACCCGGACCGCTGCTCGCGCAAGGACAACTGCCGCATCTGCGGCACCTGGCAGAAGTTCGCGGACGTGATCGACGAGTTCCTGAGCGGTCTCACGCTCGCGGACATCCTCGAGGACTCAGGCGGCAAGCTGCTGCAGGGCGTCAAGCGGGGGCAGGACTCTGCGATGTGATCGGCGGGCCTGACGCGCGCGGGCCCTGTCGCAGGGCCGGCCGCAACGGGCGCCGGCCGGCCCCGCTGCGCTGCAGCGCGGTTTCGATGGCTCTGCGGAAGTCGAGGTCGCTGAACGGCTTCCTCAAAAAGATGTCGCTCGGCCGCAGCCGCACGCCGACTCGCTCGGCCGAGTACGCGGACACGAAGACGATGGCGCTGCGGCAGCGGCCTCGGATCAGCTCCGCGGTCCGCGCGCCGCTCACGTCACCCGTCGTGTTGATGTTCAGCAGAACGATGTCGGGGCACTCCTCGCCGGCGCGATCCACCGCCGCCTCGCCCGCGCCCGACATGCCGACGTTGTCGTAGCCCATGGACGCAAGCCTGTTGTGCTGGTCGATGGCGATGAGATGCTCGTCTTCGACGATCAGGATCCGCGAGGAGTGAACCGCTGTCGGCACACCCTGAGTATAGCGCACCGATCGCGGGAAATTCCACTAATTGATTCTCTTGGAGAAATGTCCAAATGAAGAAGGCTGCACGCCCTCTGCCCGACCCCTGCACCTCCCGTTGACCCCCGCGGGGCGGCGTGTTAGCTTCGGGGGCACTCGCGGGCGGTTAGCTCAGCTGGTAGAGCGCCTGGTTTACACCCAGAAGGTCGCGGGTTCGAGTCCTGCACCGCCCAAATCGAGCAATCTCTCCTGGTGTAAGCGATTAACGCAACCACGGCGCGTGGTACGGTGCGCTTCGACCTGCGGCTGGACAGATCGAGAGGAGCCCGGGCCTGTCGGCCTGGACCGCGTCTATCGGCTATCCCGGATGGGTCCCAATGGCCGGCAGGTGGCTGTCAGGGGCGAATGGGTCAGCGACAGGGAGTCCATGCTGTCCTGCAACGATTTCGCCATCTCCGAGAATCCGAAGCTGAAGGTCGTCTTCGCAGGCAGCGACGTCGCCGCGAGGGTGGAACGCCGCCGCTGGCGGCGTCCGCGCTGCCATCGCAGCGGGCAGGTTGGGAGCCCGAGCGCTGCTGGTGGAGAAGATGGGCTGCCTCGGAGGCATGGGAACCTCCGGCAGCGTCGCCTCCTTCGATCCCATGGCCAACGGCGAAAGGAACCGCGTTGGCGGGATCACGCTTGAGATCCTCGAGAGGCTCTACAAGACGGGTGAGCTGCCTCCACGGGTGACCCCTGACTACTGGCACAGGCGCTACCTGTGCTGGACGCCCTTCAACCCCGAGCCGCTCAAGCTCGTGCTGGACGAGTTCGTGCCCCAAGCCGGAGTCCAAGTCGGCTTCTTCGCCAGCGTTGTCGACGCGGACGATGCGTCGCGGAGGAGTGGCGCCGGTTCCAGCAGGAGATCTCGCAGACCGGCCGCATAGAGCGCGGGGAGTGCTTCGGGATCCCCTACGGGATCCTGGTCCCGCGGGGGTGGAAGAATCTGTGGGTCGCGGGACGATGCGCCTCCAGCGACCCGAAGGCCCACGGTGTGATCCGCGTGATGCCCGCGGCGGGCATGATGGGCCAGGCTGCGGGCACCGCGGTCGTGCAGTGCGTCCGCCGCGGCCAGAGCGCCGGCGACCTGGACACGGCCGCCCTCGTCACCTCGCTGCGCGAGCAGGGCGCGGTGCTCGACCAGCCGAAGCTCAGCAAGGAGATGACGCGCAGCAAAGCCGGCTGACAGGCGCGGTGGCTCGACCTGATGGATAGGGTGAAGGCAAAGGCAGGTCAGCGGCCCTCCCTCCCCGCCGACGCGAAGGCTACTCTGCCTGCAGCGCGGCTATCAGGTCGAAGTGCGCGTCGGCGTGCTCGATGGGCACGCCGTGATGCCTGGCGCAGGCTGCGACCACGAGGTCGGTTGCCGGCACACTCACGCCGCGCGTGCGGGCCGCACGGGCAAGCTGGACCGCGTCGTTCCAGACAGCGGAAACGATGTCCAGCGCGACGATCTCCTTCTCGATCGCAGTCAGGGCTGCCCGCTCCCGCTCGCCCCGGGCGCCGTTCCAGAGCTCCAGGCGCACGACCGGACACCAGGCGGCCTCGCCCGAAAGCAGGAGTGCTTCCACGCGTTCGCGAACCACGCGATCGCCGCCGCTGCGCAGTTGCTCGATCCACGAGGAGGTGTCGATCAGCTTCACGAGCCTGATCTCCTGCTCTCGTCAGCCTCCCGCTCTTCGATCGCCGCGTTCGAGTCGAAGTCGCACGTGTTTGAGAGCTTCACGAGCTCCGCCATACGATGCCGGCGGTTGAGCTCCCGCAGGGCTGTCACGACCGCTTCCCGCTTGGATCTGGCGCCCAGAAAGCGCATGGCATCTTCAAGCTCTTTCTCGGGAATATCCACGGTCGTCTTCATACATACAAAATAGCGCCTGGAGGGTGCGGATTCAAGCCAGATTAGACATATCGGCGAGGCATCCTTTATGGAAAGAACGGCTCGACCGTCGTAAGCCTCGCACGCCAGCAAACCACCCAGGCTCCAGACGCGCGAGCCGTGTCCACGAGCGCAGCCGGCCCCTGAAACCTCTGCAGCCGGAGTCTACACGGCGCCGGCGGTGGACGCTGCCGGCACCCGGACCGTGCGGGGCGAGGGCCGCCGGCGTCGCAGCCGAAGGAGTGAACGTCGATGCAGCGTCCGGAGCAGCCCGCGACATTGCGGAGGACATGGGGCGCTTGCTGGAGGGCCAGGCTCCGCGGTCCATCGCCAATCCCGAGGTTCTCGGGGCCGCGCGGCAAGAAAGGCGGGGGCAGGATGCAGAGACAGGACGGCGCCGTGGCTGAGCATGGGGCGGCATGCAGTCTTGGCTGCCCCGAGTCAGTAGCGCGCCGCGCCTCATCGAGGACAATCCGAAAGCGGGGCCTGCTGGGCCTCAGTTCTGCGACTCGGTCGGTGTCCCCTTGACGTACATCATCGTGCGATCCAGCTCGCTTGCAGCCCATGAGTAGACGACGTGGACGGATCCGTCGGCATCGACCGCGAGCACGGGAAAAGTCAGAGACGAGGTGGTGTGAACCGTATCCAGGCTGGTCTCCGACTTCTGCCATCCGTCGTCGTCGTAGTAGGCATACCAAATGGAAGAAGTCAACGGCGGCACGTACACGGTATAGGCGAGATGAACGCGGTCGTTCCCGTGCCTGTGCTTCGCAACGGCGATCGATGCGGGAAAGACCCACGGCAGCGGGCCTGAGGTGCTCCCACCGGTGATGCTGCCCTTCGCCTCCCAGGCACCGCTTTCGTTGGAGAGATAGTGAAGCGTGTAGAAGGCGGGGTTCAGGTTGTCCGCCGTCTTGTAGGTTCCCACGCAGGCGTGCAGAGCGCCGTCCGAATCCAGGGTCATCCCGATCTCGCCGATCGACAGCGAGCTGTCGCCTGCAGACCAGACCGTCGACGGGCTCGCCCCGGTGTAGCGGCGATGATACAGATTCTGCCTGGCGGAATCGGTGTACAGGAAATGGACCTCTCCGGATCCCTGTCTTCGGACTGCGACCGCGCTGACGTCGTCGATATACACAGCCGGCGGGTTCGGGCTGATGCTCCCCGTGCCGGTTCGCGCGGTGTGGTACAGCTTGCCGCCGCTGACATAGAAGAGGTGGGGACGGAAATCCGTCGACAGGAAGACGACCGAGGGGTAGGTGATGCTGGCTGCCGCCGTGTAAAGGGCCTCCGCGCTCCTCCAGGCGTTGGGGATGTACTCCTGGTAGTAGAGCACGTTGCTGCTGCTGGCAAAGCTGATGATCGGTGCGTCGTCCGAGATGAGGTCGATCCCGGGCATCACCCCCGTTGGGGCGGGATTTGTGATTGAGGCGATCCCGGTGTAGCTCTGATCAAAGACCGCCGCGCCGGGCTGCCGCACCGTGTACAGCCATTCGTGCGGCGGCCCGCTCACTCGCCAGCCGATGAGGTGGATCTTGCCGTTGCTCCCCATGGCCATGTTGAGGGGGTATCCGTTGCGGTAGGCTTCGCCCTGCTCGTGCGTGTAGTTGGCAACCACGGGGGCGGGCGTGCTCCAGGAGGCGACTTTCCAGCCCGTGTAGAAGAGGTCGTCGAAAAGAAAGCTCAGGAGCTTGTTCTCGCAGCCCGTCACGCCGAGAGCTATCAGCGCCAAGGCTACGGCCACCGCGATCCTCTTGCGCGTCATTCCTGCCACGGCGTTTCTCCTCTGCTGCGCTCCCCGGCCCGCGCGGCCTGATCGCCTTGCTGCGCCAGGTAGCTGTGCTGTTCCGCCAGGCTTGGGCTCACTCTCGCGAGCCTTTCGTAACTCTGTCTGACCTGGTTGTAGTTCTCCATCTCGTGGTTGACCCTTGCCAGGCCCAGGAGCACCGCCGGGTGTTCCGGCGATCTCCGCGCGGCCTCGCTGAATATCGAAAGAGCCTGGGTCAGCTCCCGCTTCAGGTAGAGGGTGTTCGCCAGGTTGATCATGGCCGGCAGATACGACTCCCTGGCAAGAATCCTGCGGAACTCCCTCTCAGCCGAGTCGAGGATGCCGTAGCGCGCGTACAGGACGCCGAGCTTGTTGACGCTTCTCGCGCTCGCCCCGCCCTGCTGGATCTCCCTTTGGATCTCCGCGATCCTCGGCTCGGTCTCCCGGCGCAGGAAGCGATCGAACTCCCGCTCGTAGGTCCTCTGCACGGCGTCGGCGGCAGGGAAGTCCAATCGTGCGCTGTCGCCGGGAAGACCGACAGGCTCGAAGAGCTTCCAGGCCTCGGCAAGCGGAAAGAATCCCGCCTTGTCTGCGGCCGTGTTTTCTCGCCATGTCCTGGCGCCCTCGCTCCAGGCCCTGAGGAAGCCGCCCTGGATCTGCGTCACCTCCAGGGGCACCCAGACCCGATCATCGCGCAGGATCAGGTCCTCGGGCTCCAGGAAGTAGTCCCTGACCTTGTCCGGAGGCACGCGCGCCGCAAAGGCGATGTAGATATGCCCCGGCACGGTGATGAAGGCCGTGTCGACGCTCACCGATTCCAGCAGGGCGCAGGTCAGGATCGAAAGGTCGTCGCAGTCTCCAGCCTTGTACTCCAGCGTCTGGCGGGGGAACTGGAGAAAGTCTATCGCCTGCCTGTTCTTCACCGATTCCTTGTAGGGGGTCTTGGGGTCGACGACGTAGCTCATTCCGTAGAGCCCGAGTGCCTGGTGAATCGCCATCGCCGTGCGCAGGTCCCCGTCCAGCGCCTGGTTGTCCTGGCTGCGCACGAGACCGGCCACGGTCTTGGACAGGCGCAGCACCGCGGGGTCCTTGGCAGTGACGAAAGCCGCGGCCCGGCGGTCGTCGTCCCAGATCGAGGCGTTGCGGTGATTGAGCCTCACGGTCTCCAGAAGCGAGCCCTTCCTGACCGCGCCGTTCACCGTGTACTCTACCTGGACCTCGGCCGCGACCTTGGTCCCTTCGGTGATCTCGAGGACCCGATCGTTGAACAGCGCGTACAGCTCCACCTCACGTGATTCCCCGCGCTTGAGCCCCTGCTCGACGGTTGTCACCTTGGGCTGGTCCATGTACTGCTTGATCAAGACGCTGATCTTCAGGTCGCGCACATCGACCGTTTCGCCGTTTTCAACGACCGCCCTGCCGATCGGTTGGTCGTCGTAGTACTGGTAGAAGGCCGGAAAGATCTCGTCGAACTGCGCGTTCGAAAGCTTCAGAAGGGAGGGCCGAACGGGAGCCGGTCGGAAGGCCTCCTCGTTTCCCCTCAGCGGCAGGCGGTAGCGGGCGGCCACTGATACAGCCAGCTCGTTGAACAGCGCCTCGGGCTTGCCGAGAAGGACCCGGAAGCTGGCTCCCAGGCCCGCGCTGAATCGCGGCGTGATGCGGTACAAGAGGCTGGCGCCGGCGCCGAGCTAGGGGTTGCCGCCCCCCACCACCGTGGAGTCCTCGCCTTCTGTGGACCCGTAGTAGTAGCCGCCTCCGGCATGCAGGCCCAAGGGGAGACGGCGCATCAGCTCCAGCTCGGTTCCCACGCCGCCGCCCAGCGAGAACACGCTCAGCGCCCGGTCTATAGGGTCGGCCAGCGGCTGCGCACTGAAGCCGAGCTCAGCCCTCACCCACAGCGGCAGCCCGACGTCGAGCCTGTAACCCGCTGCCAGCAGACCGCCGCCTCCGACTCCAAAGTAGTCGGAGCTCGCGCCGATCGGCACCGTCACCGCAGGAGCGATCTCGAAGTCGAGGGCAGGGGGAAGGGCGAACGCGGCTGCCGAGAGGGCAGCCAACAGGACGACCAGGCGGCCGGGGCTCTTGCACGCCATGAGTCAGCCTCCCGAACAAGGTGCTTTCTGCACCCCATTCTACCACGAGAAGCTGGTCGATCGCGCTATGGGGTGTCCTCGCTGCGTCGCGACTCAAGCGTAGATGGCTCCCTGCGCGCGGGCGCCTGCTCATGAGGGCGCGACGATCGGGATGGTCTGGCGTCCAAAGCGGCGATACACGCCGAAGTCGCTCCTATCGGCCGTGAACACGCAGCAATCGCGGTGCAGCTGCGACATCCGGACGAGACACGCGTCTGCGAGCTGTATTCGCCGGTCTCGCTACTTCGCCAGCAGCCGTGCCACTGGCCCGACGTGCTCCTCCAGGCGAAACGGAACGGCAACTATCCCGCGTCGGCCGCTTCGGACGCAACGAGGACCCCTGTCCGCCGTGACCGCGTCTCTGCGGGTCGGGCCGCGTGGCTTGATCCCGCCTCGGCCATCGCCCACAATGGCGCGGAAGCGGGGTCGAGCGCGGTGACGATCGTCTTCGACATGGACAACACGCTGGTCGACGAGTTCGGCGCGACCGTGCGGCCGGGGATGGCGGCGCTGCTGCGGCGGCTGCGCAAGGACGGGCACACGCTCGTGCTGTGGACCAACTCCGCGCGCGCCCGGGCCGCCGAGATCCTGCGCCTGCACGGGCTGCGGCCGCACTTCGCGAAGTGCCTGTTCAGGGAGGACTATGATCCCGAGGACCGCGGCCTTCCCAAGGACATCCGAAAAGTGAAGGCCGGCCTGCTCATCGACGACGACCCCGCGCTGTGCGCGTTCGTGCGCGCGCGCGGCGGCCGGGCCCTCCAGGTCAGCCCCTACCGCAAGGGTCGGCCTGCGGACCTCGAACAGATCCGTGAGCTCTATCGCGCGATTTCGCAGGCTGCGCGCAGGGGGCGATGGTGGCCCTGACGCGCGCCTCGCCCGCATTCTCGTCCGCTTTGGGGTTTCTCCTCGGGGACATGCTGGGATCGCCCTTCGAGGGATTCAGCCGCAGGGCAGCAGCCGCGGGCTACCTGAAGCAGATCGGCTCCTACACCGACGACACGCTGATGTACCTCTCGGTGCTCGAAGCCTTTGCGCGTACGCGGCCGCTCGCGCGCACGCTCGTGGAGCACTACGACGCCGGCCGCGGCTACGGCGGCAGGATGGACGCGATGCTGTCCCGCGGCCGCTGCGAGGCCTCGGATTCGTGGGGCAACGGGGCGGCGACGCGGACGGCCGCACTCGCGCTGTTCCCGCGGGCGAGCATCGATGATGCCGTCGCGTACTGCAGGGTGACCCACACGCACCCGGAGGCGGTCGCCTGCTCCCGAGCGGTTTTTGTCGCGGTGCGCCAGGCGCTGCACGGCTCCCGCGACCTCGCCGAGTGCTGGGGGATCCTCGGCCGGAGGACAGCGCTCGCGGACTATGCGATGGGGCTCAAGGCCATCGAGAGCATCCCGCCCGCCCTCATCGTGTTCGAGACCACCAGCTCTTTTGACGAAGCGCTCAGAAGCGCGATCTCGCTCGGCGGCGACACCGATTCGATCGGCGCGGTGGTCGGCGCGCTTGCGGGCGCCTGCTACGGCGTGCCCGCCGACTACGCCGCGATCGCGCAGCGGGAGAGGTCCGTTCTCGCCCAGATGCGCAGGTACCTGCCGCGGTGATCAGCCGGAGACGCTGCGCCACACCGTCGTCAGGTACGGCTTGAACCCCCGGCTCTTCCAGAAGGCCTCCGACAGCCGGTTGCTGGTGGCCACCTTGGCCTCGACCCGCTCGATGCCCATCATCCGCAGCCACTCCAGCGCATTGTCGACCAGGGCCTTGCCGATGCCGCGGCCCCGGAACGACGCCGTCACCGACAGGTCGTCGATCTCGCCGTAGGTGTGATAGCGCTCCTCGTGCACGCGCGAGCGCTGCTTGATCACGGCCATGCAGAAGCCCACGATCGCCCCCTCGGCCTCGGCGACCAGCGCCAGCGATTTCGGTTCGTTGATCTGCTGCATGAACCACTTGGCGTAGGTTGCGCCGCCGGTGCGCGCCAGGGAGAACACGGGATCGTGCTGCCGGTGGTAGTCGAACATCTCCGTGAACAACGCAGCCACTGCCGCCTCGTCGCCCGCGGCAGCCTTCCGGATGGCCCAGGCTTCGCTCATACGATGTTGCCTCCTCGATGTGCGACCGTCTCGCGCGTCCCGTCTTGGGTCGGGACCGCTCACCCGTGATGTCTGTCGGCCTCCTGTCCCCATTGTAGGCGAAACCGCCTCCGATTCCAGCGCCGCCTCCCCGCGCCGGCTCCTTGACCCGCGGCCGCGCCGGGACTACCGTCAGGGGGCATGGAACAGCAGCCCCTGATCGGCGACCGGTACCGGCTGGTGCGCCCGCTCGGCAGCGGCGGCCAGGGCGTGACGCACCTGGCCGTGGACGAGCGCAGCGGCGAGCAGGTGGTGGTCAAGCTGCTGAGGATGGGCGAAGTCAGGGGGTGGAGCCAGATCGAGCTGTTCGAGCGCGAGTCGCGGGTGCTCAAGGAGCTCGACCACGAGTCGATCCCGCGCTACGTCGACTCCTTTGCCTCCGAGATCGACGGGCAGCACACGTTCGTGCTCGTGCAGCAGTACATCGCGGCGCCGAGTCTCAGGGACAAGGTCGCCTCCGGGTGGAGGGGCACCGAGGAGGAGATCCGCGAAATCGGCGCCCGCCTGCTGCGGATCACGGCCCACATCCACGGGTTGCGGCCCCCGATCGTGCATCGCGACATCAACCCGAAGAATGTCCTGCGCGCCGACGACGGGCGGGTGTACCTCGTGGATTTCGGCGGAGTGCAGGACGCGCTGCGCATGCACGGCTCCTCGGGCGCGACCCTCATCGGAACGCCGGGCTACGCCCCGCCGGAGCAGGTGCTCGGCCGCGCCACGGTCCGCTCCGACCTCTACGCGGTCGCGGTCACCCTCGTGTTTCTGCTGACCCATCGCGATCCCACGGAGGTCCCGGCAAAGGATCTCAAGCTCGACTACCGCTCGCTCATCGAGGTCTCGCGGCCTCTCGGGGCCGTGCTCGACAGCTACCTGGAGCCCGACGAGAGAAAGCGGACGCTGCCCGTGGAGCGCGCGATCGCCCTGCTGGAGGGAACCGCCGTGGCCCCGGCCGTGCGCGACGCCGGCGCGCTGCCGTTCGGCTCGCGAATCTGGGTCCGCGACGAGGCCGGCGCACGCACCGTGATCGTGCCCGAGCGGGGCGCCATGGGACAGGCGGCCGCACTGGGGGGATTTTCGCTGTTCTGGCTCGGTTTCGTGGCGTTCTGGACCTTCGCGGCCATCACGATGGGCGCACCGATCATCTTCCCGCTGTTCTCGGTCCCGTTCTGGGTCGTCGGCTTCGTGCTACTGTACCAGGCCGCCAACAGCGTCTTTGGCAGGACGGAGGTGGTGCTCGGGAGCGCCGACGTCACCATCGCCAGGCGCCTGTTCCGCTTCTCGCGCGCTACGACGATCCCGCTGGCGGAGCTCGGCTCCTGCAGCGTGGCCGGCGGCGGCTGCCGCGTCGAGGCCGGAGCCCTGCGGCTGACCTTTGGCGCGTCGCTTTCCGACAGCGAGAAGCAGTGGCTCGCCCGCACGATCAACGACCACGTCGAGACCCACAGGCCGCTGACCTGAGACCCGGCCGCTCGGGAAGCCCGCCTCAAGCGAGGCGGCGGAGGCGCACCTCCACCTCCGGGATGTCGGCAAGCAGGGGCGCGAGAGCACTCAGGTCGGTGTTGCCCGTGTGATACGGGTACAGAACTGCGGGCCGGAACGCCCGCGCCGCCTCCGCCACCATGGCCGGCGTCATGGTGTAGGGGAGGTTCATGGGAAGGAAGGCGATATCCACCGAGCGCAGCGCCCGCATCTCGGGGGTGTCCTCGGTGTCGCCCGCGACGTACACGCGCCGGTCGCCAAAGGTCACGAGGTAGCCATTGCCCTCGCCCCGCGGGTGAAAGTGCCTGCCGTCGGGCCTCTTGTGGCGGATGTTGTAGGCCGCGACGGCCTCGATCGGCAGCCCGCGGGCGGTGAGCCGATCGCCGTTGCGGACGACGCGGCCGCCCGGCACCTGCGCGGCGCACAGCTCGGTCATCACGATCTCGGTGTCGCCCTTGCGCAGCAGCGCGACCGCCGCAGGATCGAGGTGGTCGCTGTGGGCGTGGGTGATCAGGATCACGTCGGCCTTGGGCATGTCCCGGTAGGGCGCCTCGGCGCTCACCGGGTCGACGTGCACCACCAGGCCGCCCCACGAGAACATGAGCGTGCCGTGGCCGACACAGGTGATCACGAGAGGTCCCCCCGAAGTGGCGACCGTGTCCTCCTGGAACGATTTCGCACCGTAGGTCTTTTCTGCGACCGCCATACCGGCCTCCTTGAGTCCGCCGTTCAGCGTTCTTGCGGCGGCATGAACAGCTCGTGAGTCTCCGGCTTGCCGTAGCCGGGGATCTCCTCGACGACCATCGGGTCACCCCCGAGCGCCGCGCGCACGACGCGCCTGTTGAAGACGCTCACCTCGTCGTGGACCAGGTATTCCTCGACGGGCATCCACCGGCACTCGTCGATCTCCTCGCTCTGGCAGGTGATGCAGGTCGACAGCGGATCGAGGCGGCAGACGAAGTAGATGTCCGACTTGCCGTCGCGATAGCCGTGCCAGTGGCGGAAGCACACCAGCGAGCGGAAGCGCGTCTCGATCCCGGTTTCTTCGCGGATCTCGCGGGCCACCGCCGCGGCGATGTGCTCGCGCGGGTGGAGGGCGCCGCCCGGCAGCTTGTAGTGGCGGCCGACGCCCGCCCTGCGGTGGCGCTCCGACACCACCAGCAGCTCGCGCTCGGGGGTCAGCACGACGCCGCCGGCGCCGACGTAGTGCGTCGCCGCGGGCGGGACGTAGGCGTCGGCGAGCAGGCGGAGGACGAGCGTGAGCTCGCTCTCGTCGGCGTGGTGGAACACGAAGCCCGCTTCCACGGCAGCCGGGACGAGGGCGGCCCGGGCGAGGGAGAGGGTGAGCCACACCACCTTGGCCCCCTGCGCGCGCCAGGCGGCCACGGCCGAGACGATCTCGCTGCGGAACTCCGACGGCGCCCCGGGCAGCGACCCGGCGTCGACGACCCATCCCCCAAAGGGGTTCGCTTGCGACCTGATCGGCATTGCGGCCAGTATCCCACCATCGCCGTCGTGCGGCAAGACGGCCCAGGTGACCGGCAGACTCGGCAGGCGTATACTACCGCTCATGCGCATCCTCGTTGTGGAGGACGACCGGGAGATATCGGGGTTCGTCGCCGGGGGCCTCAGGGAGGCCGGCTACGCGGTGGACCAGGTCGCCGACGGACGGGAAGCCCTGTCGCTGGCCCGCCGCGGCCCCTACGACGCCCTGGTGGTCGACCTGATGCTGCCGGGGCTCGATGGTCTCTCGCTCATCGACTCGCTGCGCCGCGAGGGGCTGCGGGCCCCGGTGCTGATCCTGTCGGCCAAGCGGTCGGTGGACGACCGCGTGCGGGGGCTGCAGGCCGGAGGCGACGACTACCTCACCAAGCCCTTCGCCTTTGCCGAGCTGCTGGCGCGCGTGCGGGCCCTGCTGCGCCGCGCCTCCGGCGCTGCCGGCTCCTCCCGCCTTCAGGTGGCGGACCTGGAGCTGGACCTGCTCAAGCGGGAGGCGCTTCGGGGCGCAACGCGCATCGAGCTGCAGCCGCGGGAGTTCGCGCTCCTGGAGTATCTGATGCGCAACGCGGGCAACGTGGTCTCCAAGACGATGATCCTCGAGCACGTCTGGGACTACCACTTCGACCCCCAGACCAACGTGGTCGACGTGCTGGTGCACAGGCTGCGGGCCAAGATCGACCGCGACTTCGAGCCAAAGCTGATCCAGACGGTGCGGGGCGCCGGGTATGCTCTCAAGGTCCCTTAAGGTCCGCCTGGCCCTGCTGCTGGCCGCGGTGACCATCCTGTCCACCGTCGCCACCTTTGCCATCTCCTACGGCCTGCTCGCTTCGGCCCTGCGCCGCGAGGCCGCCGAAGAGCTGCGCTCGCGCCTGCTGGAGCTCTGGGTGCTCTACCGCAGCCGCGGCAGCGAGATCCTGAGCGATGCCGCTCTGCGCTCGGCCTTTCCCGCCGGGCGCGACTACCTCGTGCACATCGCCGACGCCGAGGGCCGCACGGTGACGCTGCTGATGCCCGAGCTGTGGCGCGGCTTGGACCGGGGGGCCCTCGCGCGCCTGGCTCCGCGGCCCGGCGAGGAGGCGGTGCTCCTGCGCTCGCTCGCCCAGGGCCGCACCGTGGAGATCGCGGCCCTCGATCTCGGCGACGGCCTCTACGCCCAGATCGGCCGCGACGCCGCCGACATCGCCGCCTCGCTGCGGCGCTTCCGCTCGATCGTGCTCACCGCATCGCTGCCCCTGGCCCTGCTCGCCTTTGGCGCGGGGCTGTTCTTTGCGCGCCGCTCCCTGGCGCCGATCACGGCGCTCATCGCGGGCATCCGCTCGATCATCGACACCGGACGGCTGAGCCTGCGGCTGCAAGCCAGGGGCTCGGGCGACGAGCTCGACCAGCTTACCCGCATCTTCAACCGAATGCTGGAGCGCATCGAGGCGCTGGTGCAGGGCATGCGCGACGCCCTCGACAACGCGGCCCACGACCTGCGCACGCCCGTGACCCGCCTGCGCAACCAGGCCGAGCTGGCTGCGCAGGCCCTGGCCGGCGGCGGCGAGGCCGCACGGCCGGCTCTCGAAGAGTGCGTGCGGCAGGCCGAGACGCTGCTGACCATGATCAGCGCCCTGCTCGACATCGCCGAGGCGGAGCACGGCGCCCTGCGTCTCAATCGCGCCGTCGTGGACCTCGGACCTCTCGTGGACGACATGGTGGACCTGTACTCCTACGCGGCCGAGGACAAGGGCCTGCGGCTCGAGGCCGCGACGGAGGAGGCGGTGCGCGTCGATGTGGACGTGCTCAGGCTCCGGCAGGCTATGGCGAACCTGCTCGACAACGCGATCAAGTACACCCCCGCCGGCGGCCGCATCAGGGTCGAGCTGCAGGCCGACGGACCGCTGGCTGTGCTGGTGGTGGCGGACACGGGAGTCGGCATCCCGGCCGCTGATCTTCCGCGCATCTGGGAGCGTCTCTATCGCGGCGACCGCAGCCGCGGCGAGCCGGGACTCGGCCTGGGGCTGAGCCTGGTCAAGGCGATCGTCGAGGCTCACGGCGGGACGGTCGCGGCCGACAGCAGGCCCGGCGAGGGCTCGACGTTTCGCATCGCGCTGCCCCGCGCCGCAGGATAGCAGCGCCGGCCCGCGTCCTTCTTCCTTCATTACACCTCTGTAATCCCGGCGTAAGGGAGGGGTCACGTTGGAGCGGTATGCTATGGGCAAATCGAGGAGGATAGCATGAACAGAGTGAGGTCAGTCGCGGTGTCGGTACTGCTGCTGGCGGCGGTCGCGGCGTTCGCCCAGGCGGACCAGGCGATCGTGGCCCTCGACAACATGCAGAACGCGTTCCGCTTTGTGGCGCGCAAGGTGATGCCGAGCGTCGTCGAGATCGACGTCGTCGACGTGGTCAAGACGCCGGCGCAGAGGGTGAACCCGTTCTTCTTCTTCTTTGGACCTCGCGGGGGCGACAGCCAGCCCGAGCAGGGACAGCCGGAGGAGCGCGAGTTCCGCCGCGAAGGCATGGGCTCAGGCGTGATCGTGCGGCGGGACAGCGGCCGCGTCTACGTGCTGACCAACGACCACGTGGTCGGCGAGGCCGACGAGATCAAGATCAACCTGACCGACGGCCGCAAGTTCGACGCCAAGATCGTCGGGCGCGACCCGAGGCGGGACCTGGCGCTGGTTTCGTTCGAGACCCGGGAGACGGTGCCGGTGGCGGACCTCGGCGATTCGGACCGCATCCAGGTCGGCGACTGGGCGATCGCGGTCGGCAACCCGCTCGGCTTCGAGTCGACGGTGACCGCGGGCATCATCAGCGCGATCGGCCGGCAGTCCGGGCCCGGCATCCAGGGCGGGTTCAACGAGTACATCCAGACCGACGCGGCCATCAACCAGGGCAACTCAGGCGGCGCCCTCGCCAACATCCGCGGCGAGGTGATCGGCATCAACACCTGGATCGCCTCCCCGTCCGGGGGCAGCGTCGGCCTCGGCTTCGCCATCCCGATCAACTCGGCAAAAAAAGTGCTCGACGATTTCATCAGCAAGGGCCGCGTCGAGTACGGCTGGCTCGGCATCAACGTGGGCGACATCCCCGACGAGATGGCCGAGGACCTGCGGGTCAAGGGCAGGCAGGGTGGGTTCGTCTACAGCGTGTTCGACGAGTCGCCGGCCCAGAAGGGCGGCATCCTGCCGGGCGACTTTGTCACCGCCATCGACGGCGAGGCGATCCGCAACACCAACCACCTGCTGCGGGTGGTGGGCGAGCTCACTCCCGGCAAGCGGGTGCGCTTTGACCTGATCCGCTACGGGCGGCCCATGACGGTCACCGTGAGCATCGCCGCGCGGGACGACGAGGCCAAGATCGAGGCGCGGCAGAAGGCGGTGTGGCCGGGGCTTTCGGTGATGCGCATCACCGACCGCATCCGCGACCAGCTCAAGCTGGGCCGCGGGTCGGGAGAGCTGGTGATCTCCGCCGTCTCCGAAGGCAGCCCGGCAGCGATCGCCGGCTTTCGGCCGGGCGATATCGTAAGGACCGTGAACAACGAGGACGTGAAGAACGTCATGGAGTTCTACCGGGCCCTCAACGAGAGCCGCGGCAGGGAGGTGACCTTCCAGATCTACAGAGAAGGAACCCGCGTGGTGCTCGGCCTGGTGCGATAGGGAGATCGCGACACGCCCGGAGCGCAGGTTGCGCTCCGGGTTATCGCCGGCGTGGGGGGGGGGCCGCCCGGCGCCGCCCGCCCCCCCCGCGG